>CAZMPY010000015.1:0-205835 GCA_964568665.1 uncultured Thermoplasmata archaeon
TGCGTATACCACTGGGCCGCAGTCAGGGCCGGTCCGAAGTCGACGCCGATGTAGCTGTTGACCGCGAGGAGGGTGGATGATCCAGTGAGGGTGAGGTTGCTCGCGGGCATGGCAAGCGTGGCGTACTCGGGCAGGGCGGATATGGAGGAGTCGTACATCGAGATCGTCGAGTCCGTGACGGTCATCACAGGGCCGTCGTCCGCGGCGTCGTAGGCGACCGCGCCGGACGCGCCCAGGACATACAACGAGACCAGGTCGCCGGGTATCGCGCCGACGGTGCTCTCGTGCATCTCGAGCTCGGCCCCGTTGCTCAGGACCAGGCTCCCTGGGAAGCTGAGGTACGAGACGTTGTCCATGACGATCCTGCCGCCGTCGTGCACGACGACGTCCATGAACGGCCACGGGTCGATCTGGTTGAGGTAGGTGGTCAGGGTGCCGTGGTCGAGCATGATCGTCCCGCCGGCGCCGACATCGACGCCGTGGATCAGGCCGATGTTGCTGATGACGCTGAGCGTCCCGTCCCTTATGATCAGCACACCGCCGTCGCTTACCTCGACGTTCCCGTCGACCGGCTGTTCGATGCCTTCTATGATGTACGTACCGTAGGTGTCACCCGTCACGATCAGGTCGCCGATCGCCTGAGCGACCCCGGGCTCGGAATCGCTCATGAACATGAATCCCGCGAACGCAGACATCACGACGGACACGACGACAAATGCACTCAGAGATCTCTTGGCCTTAAGAGAGCCAACTCTACCATCCATAAGTTCACCCACCCAGATGCTGGGTATTGCGGGAAGAAGTAGTGGTTGGGCCATATAAAAAGGTATTTACGGGGTTTTCATCCCGGAGAAGGGATTCCGGAGGAGGTCTGGCTAGGCCTGTTTCTTCTTCACGATTTTCTTCACGAAAATCTGCGGCTTCTTCGGGGCCGAGGGGTCATCCCGCGCGCCCCACGCCTCCGCGGCCGCTAGGGCGTCCTTGAGGTTCACGCCGCAAGCGTAGCACATGACCGCGTCCCTACTGACCATCGTCTTGCAGCTCGGGCACTGTATCTCGTCCTCCTCTGCCGGCTCCTCCTCGGCAGGGGCCTCCGCGGCATCCGCCTCCCTGAGCTTCTGACCGCAGGCGTAGCACATGAGGGCGTCCTTGCTGATGATCGTCTTGCAGTTGGGGCAGGGCATCTCGTCCTCGGTCATGATCTGCGCGAGGGACTCCTCCGCGGGCTCAGGCTTCGGCTTCGCGGCGGCCGCCGCCATGGCCGCGGCAACCTCCTGCTGCCTCTGCAGCAGCCTGCGCGCATCCTCGGCGACCTTCTCCCGGTCCGTCCTCAGGACGGCCTCCTCCTCCGCCAGGGCCTTCTCCCTGGCGATGAGGGCCTCCCGGCGGGAAGTCACCTGCCCGATCAGCTTCTGCAGCTCCTCCTCTGAGGACTTCATCTGCTCCTCGCGCGCGATGAGGGCGCTGCGCCTGTCCGCGTGCTCCGCGAGCTGGCGCGCGACCTCCTCGATCCTGTCGGCGGCCTCCTTCTCCCTGGCCTCGGCGTTGCCAGCGGCCGCCTTTGCCGCCTGCTCGATGCCGGAGACCGCGCCCTCCCTGGCGTCCAGTTCCGCCGACCGCCGCTGTGCCTGGGCCTCGCGCTGCTTGACCTCCTCGGCGGTCCTTTCGAGGGTGGACTCCTTCTGTCTGACGGCGTCCTCCTTCTCCCTCAGCCTCTGCTCGAGGGCGTCCAGGTCCGACTTCTGCGTCCTTAGCTCCTCGCGCAGGACCTGGAGGTCCTGGTCCTTCTTCCGGGCCTCGGCCTCCTGCATCTTGATGCGCTTGACCGCGTCCTCGATCACCTGTGAAATCGACACATCATCAGACATTTGCTCAACCCTGCTGGCTCCGACGCGCGATGCCTGCCGGCCCCGCGTTCGTAATGGCTTGGTCCGTACTAAAGGTGTTTGTGTGGCGCGTCCGTCAGCTGCTGAGCAGCGGGCCCAGCACCTGCATGCCACTCTTCCCGACCTCGATGGCGTGGCGCTCCATGCTGTGCTCCGACGCGCGCATCTTCTCGACCTGCAGGAACCTGACTAACTTGCCCCGCTGCCTGTCGAGTCCGAGCATGATTATCCCGTCCGCGAGGAACCCCTCGTTGCCCAGGAGCTGCGACTCGCCGCTCAGCGACCGCTCCATGATGATGAAGCAGGTCAGGTTGTTGTCCCTGAGCATCTTGAAGAAGTAGAACATCTTCTTGCGCATGTCCTTCTGATTCTCCATGAGCGAGTAGAGCGCGCCAAGGGAGTCGAGGACGAATATGGAGAACTTGTCGCCGTGCGTGCGCCTGAACCTCTGGATCATCTTCTCGATGAACAGCACGTAGTCCGTCTGGGCCTCCTCGCCTATGATCTCGTCGATCTGGTCGATCTCGCGCAGGTCGGTCATGTCCGAGACCTGCATCTTCGCGGAGAGCTTCACTCCCATGACATCCATGTTCCGCAGGTGGCTGTCGACGGTCTCCTCGAGCGTCGCGTAGAGCCCGAACTCGTTCTTGTCCTTGAGGTAGTGGGACATCAGCGAGTAGCAGAAGCTCGTCTTCATCGAGCCAGGGGGGCCGGTGACGAGTATGACCTTCGGACGCTCTATGTCGTTCTTGAAGACCTTGTCCAGGCCTGGTATCGAGTCCTTGAACAAATGCGATGCCTCCTAGGGGGGAGCGGCTTCAGCGCATTTCAATCGATTCTCGATAGATAAAGCTTTGCGGGACGTTATCAGGAGTGATTCGGAATGCCAGGTGGGAGGGCGCCAGTGCCCTCACTCGTCGTCCTGGCCGGTCCCGTCCTCGGACGGGCCCTCGTCGTCCTTGGCATCCTCCGCGCCGTCCTCGTCGCCATCGGCCGGTCCGCCGTTCTCCGGCGGGCAGGTCGTGAGCGTCCTCCCGGCCTCGAGCACGCGCTCCTCCTCGCTCAGGCCTATCAGCCTGGCGACCGCGGTGACCCGGTCACTCTCCTTGAGCCGCATGAGCCTGACGCCCATCGTGGCCCGGCCCTGGAGGCTGATCCCTTGCACGGGCATCCTGATGACCATCCCGCGCACGCTCGTTACTATGAGCTCGTCGTCGTCGCTGACCTCGCGCACGATGACGACATCGCCGTTCCTGTCGCCGGTCTTGATCGTGATGACCCCTTTGCCGCCCCGGCGTATCTTCCTGTAGTCCTCGACGAGCGAGCGCTTGCCGAAGCCGCGGACGGTCACGGACAGCAGATGGTCGGTCGGCGCGACGACGGCCATGCTGACGACCTCGTCGCCCTTCTGGAGCCTGATGCCGCGCACACCGTACGTCGCGCGCCCGGTCGGCCGGACATCCGTCTCGGCGAACCTGGCCGCCAGGCCCTTCTTCGTGGCCAGCAGGATCTCCTTCGAACCGTCCGTCAGCGCCGTCTCCACGACCTCGTCGCCGTCATCGAGCGTGATGGCTATGATGCCCATCTGCCGCACATGGGAGTAGGCGATGAGCCTGGTCTTCTTGATCACGCCCTTCCGGGTGGCGAACACCAGGTTCCGCTCCTCGTCGAAGAGCTTCACAGGTATCGTGCTCATGACGTGCTCGCCGTCCTCGAGGTGCTCGAGCAGGTTCACGATGGGCTTGCCCTTCGCGTGCCGCCCGCCGACCGGTATCCTGTAGGCCTTCAGCCAGTAGACCCGGCCCTTGTTCGTGAAGAACATGATGTAGTCATGGGAGCAGGTGACGAACAGGTCGACGACATAGTCCTCCTCCTTCGTCTCCATGCCCATCAGGCCCATCCCGCCGCGCTTCTGCGAGGTGTAGGTGTCCACGGGCAGGCGCTTGATGTAGCCGGTGTTGCTGATCATGACGACCACATCCTCCATCGGGATGAGGTCCTCGATGTCCATGTCCGTGCCCTGCGCCTCGATCGTGGTCCGCCTGGCGTTCCCGTACTTCGCGCCGAGCGCGACCGCCTCGGACTTGATGATCCCCAGGATCTTCTTCTCGTCCTTCAGGATCGATTTGAGCTCCTCTATCAACTTCTGGATGACCAGATGCTCGTCCCTGACGGCCTGCATCTCCATCCCCGTGAGCCTCTGGAGCTGCATCTCCAGGATGGCCTTGGTCTGCTCCTCCGACAGGAGGTACTTGGTCATCAGGCCGCCCCTCGCCTCGTCCCTGGTCTTGGCCTTGCGGATTATCCTGATGACATCATCCAGGTGGTCCAGGGCGATCATGAGGCCGATGAGGATGTGCGCGCGCTTCTCCGCCTCGCGGAGCCTGAACTCGGTGCGCCTCTTGACTACATCGAACCTGTGCTCGATGTGGTACTCGAGCATCTCCTTGAGCGACAGCACCCGCGGCTGGTTGTTGACCAGGGCGAGGTTGATGATGCCGAACGTGGTCTGGAGCTGGGAGTGCGCGAAGAGCTGGTTCAGGACCACATCCTCGATGGCGTCCTTCTTCAGCTCGATGACGACCCTCAGGCCGCCCTTGTCGGACTCGTCCCTGAGGTCGGAGATGCCCTCGATCTGCTTGGTCTTCACGAGCTCGGCGATCTCCTCCATCAGTCTGCTCTTGTTGACCATGTAGGGGATCTCGCTGATGATGACCTGGGCCCTGCCAGTGTCCTCGTCGTGCTCGACGATGTGGCGCGCGCGCACGCGGATGCGGCCCTTGCCCGAGGCGTACGCCTCGACGATGCCCTGCGCGCCGTAGATGATGCCGCCGGTCGGGAAGTCGGGGCCCTTGATGACCTCCATGAGGTCCCTGAGCTCGACGTCGTTCCCCTCGATCTGCCGGTCTATCATGAGGGATATGGCGTCCACGACCTCTGTCAGGTTGTGCGGGGGCACGTTGGTCGCCATGCCGACCGCGATGCCCTGCGACCCGTTGACCAGGAGGTTCGGCAGCCTCGCCGGGAGCACGAGCGGCTCCCTCATCGTGCCGTCGAAGTTGTCCGCGAAGTCGACCGTGTCCTCGTCGACGTCCGCGAGCATCTCGGTGGCTATGGACGCGAGCCTGCACTCGGTGTACCTCATGGCAGCCGGGCGGTCGCCGTCGACGCTGCCGAAGTTGCCCTGGCCATCGACCAGCGGATGGCGCATCGAGAAGTCCTGGGCCATGCGCACGAGCGTGTCGTAGATGGCGGTGTCGCCGTGCGGATGGTACTTGCCCAGCACCTCGCCGACCACCCTCGCCGACTTCTTATGGGCCTTGTTGTGCGCCAGGCCCATCTCGTTCATCGCGAACAGGATCCTGCGGTGCACCGGCTTCAGGCCGTCGCTCACGTCGGGTAGCGCCCGCCCGACGATGACGCTCATCGCGTAGTCGATGTACGACTTCTTCATCTCGGTCTCAATCGGCCTCAAGACGAGCCTCGCCGCGATCTGCTGTGACTGTGAATCCTCGGGTTTGTCGGCCATGGTCCTCACCTACACATCCAGGAACTCCACTTCCTTGGCGTGGTCCAGTATGAACTTCTTCCGCGGCTCGACAGCGTCCCCCATGAGTATGTCGAACAGGTTGTTGGCCTCGACCGCGTCCTCGATCATCACGCGCTTCATGATGCGCGTCTGCACGCTCATGGTGGTATCCCTGAGCTGATCGGCGTTCATCTCGCCAAGGCCCTTGTAGCGCTGTATCTCCACGCCCTCGCCGAGGTCTCGGACCAGGTCGGAGAGCTCCTTGTCGGAGAACACGTAGCGCTCGGTCCTCCCCTTCTTGACACGGTAGAGCGGCGGCTGCGCGATGTAGATGTAGCCGTGCCGGATCATCTGCTCCATGTGCCTGTAGAAGAACGTCAGCAGCAGCGTCCGTATGTGCGCACCGTCGACATCGGCATCGGTCATGATGCAGACCCGGTGGTACCTGGCCTTCGTGATGTCGAACTCGGAATCGATGCCCGTGCCGAGCGCCGTTATGATGGTGCGTATCTCGGCGTTCTTCAGCATCTTGTCGAGCCTCGCCTTCTCGACATTCAATATCTTGCCCCTCAGCGGCAGTATCGCCTGGAAGGTCCTGTCCCTGGCCTGCTTCGCGCTTCCGCCTGCCGAATCGCCCTCGACCAGGAAGACCTCGCACTTGGACGGGTCCTTCTCCGAGCAGTCTGCGAGCTTGCCTGGGAGGTTGCCGACGTCCAGCAGGCCCTTGCGCCTCGTGAGCTCCCTGGCCTTCCGCGCAGCCTCACGTGCCTGCGACGCCAGGATCGCCTTGCTTATGCTCGCCTGGGCGACCTTCGGGTTCTCCTCGAGGAACTCGAACAGCTTCTCGCTGACGAGCGATTCGACGAGGCCCCTGACCTCGCTGTTCCCAAGCTTGGTCTTGGTCTGGCCTTCGAACTGCGGCTCGGGGATCTTGACGCTTACGACCGCGGTCAGCCCCTCTCGGACATCCTCCCCGCTGAGGGCCTCGCCGTTCGCCTTCAGGAAGTTGTATTTCTTTGCGTAGTCGTTGATGGTCCTGGTCAGTGCCGCCCTGAAGCCTATGAGATGGGTGCCGCCCTCGATCGTGTTGATGTTGTTCGCGAACGCGTGGATGTTCTCGGTGTAGCTGTCAGTGTACTGCATGCCGAGCTCGACGGACGTGCCGGCCTTCTCCGCAAAGATGTATATCGGCTTCTCGTGGAGGCAGGTCTTGTTCCTGTTGATGTATTGGACGTATTCGACGATCCCGCCGTCGAACTTGTAGGCGTCCCGCTGGTTCGTCTTCGTCTCCGATATGACGACCCTCAGGCCCTTGTTGAGGAAGGCTAGCTCCCTCATCCGGCCAGACAGTGTCTCGTAGTTGAACGCGGTGTCCTCGAAGATCTGCGCGTCCGGCTTGAAGTTGATGACCGTCCCGGTGACCTGCGCGTCACCGACGACCGCGATTGGCGACACGGGCACGCCGCGCTCGTACCTCTGGAAGTTGACCTTGCCTCCCCTGCTGACGCGCGCCTCGAGCCATTCGGAGAGCGCGTTCACGACGCTCAGGCCCACCCCGTGGAGGCCGCCGGACACCTTGTATGTCTTCCTGTCGAACTTGCCCCCGGAGTGCAGCTTCGTGAGGACGAGTTCGAGCGCGTCCTGCTTGTACTTCTTGTGCATGCCAACAGGGATGCCGCGGCCGTCGTCCGAAATCGTGGCGCTGCCGTCGTCATTCAGTGAGACCGTGATCGTTGTGCAGAAGCCGGCCATGGCCTCGTCGATGCTGTTGTCGACGACCTCATAGACGAGGTGGTGGAGGCCGTGGAAATCCGTGCTGCCGATGTACATGCTCGGCCGCTTCCGGACTGCTTCCAAGCCCTCGAGGACCTGGATTCTCTCCGCATCATAAGTGCTATCTTCCATGGAAATTCAACCCTATGGGACGGGCTCATCCGTCACTGTTTTCTTGCCGCATCCCATCCGTTTTTTCGGCGTTTTATTCGGCCGTTTGAATCTTCAATGGGACCCCGATATATAAATGCTTTGAGAATACCTCCTGGCTACGCTCCAAAACCCCCCTTCGCTTCCGGTGGAGGACCGTATCGATTTCCACCTGCGTTTTCCACTGGAAAATTCGACCGATGACGACCGGGCCCGATGCGGCGGTCCGCCGCGGAACGGGACCAGCGGTCGATCGACGGAGGGCCGCCGGACTGGGCGTGCACATGCATCGAAGCCAGACCGTGTGAGCGGACACCCATGACTGTTCCGAATCAAAGGCTTTATACCGCGTAGGTATTCATCAACCGAGTATTCGGATGAAGAAAGGACGCAGAGGCGTTTCTCCACAGGAAATGAAGGGGACTTCGAAAGCCGAAGGCGTCGAGCCAGCGCAACTCGCGAGGCTCGTCGGGTCAGGCAGGGCCGTCATCCCTTCGAACCCGAGGCACAAGAACCTCGTCCCGTGCGGGATCGGCGAGGGGCTCAGGGTGAAGGTCAACGCGAACATCGGCACTTCCATGGACCATGTGGACGTCGATGAGGAGATCGAGAAGGTCCGCGTGGCCACGAAGTTCGGGGCCGATGCGCTCATGGACCTGAGCACTGGAGGGGACATCCAGAGCATCAGGAGACGAATCCTCAGGGAGTGCACGCTGCCCGTCGGGACCGTGCCGATATACGAGGTCGCGTGCCGGTCCTCCGGGCGGGGCGGGGTCCTCGGGATGACAGGGGACGACCTGTTCAGGGTCATAGAATCACAGGCGAGGGACGGCGTCGACTTCATGACCGTCCACTGCGGCGTCAATCTCCAGACGGCCGAGTCTCTCATGAGACACAAGCGCGTCACCGGGGTCGTGTCCAGGGGAGGGGCCATACTCGTGGCCTGGATGCATCACAACGGGAAGGAGAACCCCCTCTTCGAGGAGTACGACTACCTGCTCGAGCTCGCCAAGGAGCACGAGTTCACGCTCAGCCTCGGTGACGGGCTGAGGCCCGGCTGCACGGCGGATGCCACCGATGTGCCCCAGGTGCACGAGCTGATGGTCCTGGGCAAGCTCGTCGAGAGGGCGCGGGATGCGGGCGTGCAGGCGATGGTGGAGGGACCAGGGCACGTCCCGCTGAACCAGATCGAGGCGAACGTCAGGCTCGAGAAGACATTCTGCAAGGGCGCCCCGTTCTATGTCCTCGGGCCCCTCGTATGCGACGTGGCCGCCGGGTACGATCACATCGCCGGCGCGATCGGCGGGGCGCTGGCCGCCTATCACGGCGCGGACTTCCTGTGCTACGTGACGCCGTCGGAGCATCTATCGTTGCCCACGGTGGACGATGTGCGCGAAGGCGTCATCGCGAGCAGGATCGCCGCACACGCGGCGGATCTGGCAAGGGGACGCGGGGGGGATTGGGACCTGGAGATCTCGAAGGCGAGGAAGGCCTTCGATTGGGAGCGCATGTTCGAGCTCTCGATGGACCCCGACCGCGCCAAGGAGTACAGGAAGAAGCGGAGGCCGCACAGCCCAGAGGTCTGCTCCATGTGCGGCGACCTTTGCGCCATGAAGATGGTGGACAGGCTCCTCGAGTGACGGACCGGTCAGAGGCCGATGCCGATCGGCAGCTCCAGGGCCGCTGATGCGACGAGGGTCATCACTCCAGTCGTCATGGCTGCCAGTATCACAGTCAACGCGCCCCCCGCCAGCCGTATGTCCGAGGACACGCTGACCGCCCTGCTCGCCATCGCGAGCAGCCAGAACAGGCCCAGTATGACGGCGACGAATGTCAACGCCCCGATGGCCAGCACTGTGGCGACATCCGAGTTCGTCCATGAATCGGTCCCGCCTGGGACGAGGCCGTCGATCCCGGCCGAGAAGACCACGAGGACCATGATGGAGAAGAGGGAGAACCACGGGTAGCAGTACCCCATGAGCGTGACCGTGGCCGTCCTGTCCCCCCGCCCGCCGAACACATCCCGCGCGATGAGCGCGGCCACGACCGCGAACACGAGGAAGGACAAGATCGAGATGATCCACGAGACGCACATCTGCTCCAGCATGTCAACCGCACCCCGTAATGATGCGTATCCGAAGATGTCGCCCAGATAGTATGTCGCAGCGACGCTGACCATCGCCGAGAGGCCGGAGAAGACGATGACCAGCATCAGCGACTGCTTCATGCCAGTCGAGAGGTAGAGCCTTGTGAGCGACCGCTTGGGTGCATAGGCGAGCCGGAGGAGGTTCGCGAGGTCCAGCTTGGGAGGCGTCCTCGGCTGGTCATAGAGCCCTGGATAATGGCTCTGACGCGCCTGCGGCTGGATCTGAGGTGGCTGGAGTTGTTGGGTGATGACCGCGCCGCAGCGCGGGCACCGGATCGTGGCGGTCCCATCGGGCCCTGGCTGCATGTACCCAGAAGCCCGGAGCCCGCAGCTCGGACACACGGCCGGGCGGACTTGCGTGACCTGCCCCGCAACCATCGGGCCACCGATGACGTGAAAGGATATTAGAGTGCCGGATGACGGTCGGAAAGGCAATGGAAAGAAGATGGAGCCACTGGAGGGTATTGAACCCCCGGCCTGCGGTTTACGAAACCGCCGCTCTTTAGCGGCGTCCTTGAGGACGCAACCGCTGAGCTACAGTGGCGTGCGGGTTGTTGTGAAGATTGTTTCCCTAGTTAAGGTTTTTGACTGGAAGCTCTCGGGGCGCGGGCACGTTCCAGCACACGGATGCTCGCAATAGCCTTTTTTACCTTGTGACCCTTTCACAAACGGGACTTCAGCCATGGTCACCGACCTTCGCATACCAGAGGGGATCGTCGTCAGAACCGCCAAGGGCGGGCCAGACTCGCTCAAGGCGATCCTCGCTGACCTCAAGCAGTACGGGTTCACAGGATATGTCAAAGTGACCCTGGAGAAGGACATCATGAGCTCGATCGGGTACATTGTGGTCGAGCAGGGCTCCCCCGTGATGGCGATATACGAGTTCGAGAAGTCGAAACCGAGGGAGCTGAGGAGGATCTACACCGGCGAGAAGTCCCTGAGGTTCATCCTCGAGGACTCCCAGGACAAAGGGTCCGGCATCGAGCTGCACAGCCGCGTCCCGAGTGAGGAGTTCGAGCGCAGGTTCCCCGACTCGTGGATAGCGATGGCCAGGACGCCTGCCGCGGCGCCAGTCACGAAGACCCAGCCGGTCGCGGCGATGCCCGAACCGCCTCCGCCGCCAGAGGCCGAGGAGCAGCCCGCGGAGGAGCCGCATGCGGACCCGAACATCGAACGGCTCGAGCAATGGCGCAGGAAGGGGTTCAAGATCGACAGTCTGCTCGATGCGCAGAAGAAGGGCCCGGCGGCACTCAGCAAGGAGCTGACTGGCTTCGAGCAGGACGCTCAGAAGCTCAGGCAGTTCGAGGTGATCCTCAACAACTTCCCCATAATGGGGCTCGAGCAGGAGATCGTCGAGATCAGGACGAAGCTGGACGACCGCACCAGGATCGCAGAGGTCGAATCAGACATCGAGTTCCTCCAGGAGAAGATCCGCAGGAAGGTCCAGAAGAGGAAGGCGGATGAGGAATCCATCAAGCAGGAGATGGAACGCAAGAAGCGCGAGGAGCGGACCGCGGACGTCTACGACCTGATCCTGAAGTACCAGACCGCGCCCGAGGGAACGGCACAGGTGGCGAACGCGTGCCCGAGGTGCGGCGGACCGCTCGACGACAAGGGCCACTGCATGAAATGCTCGGCCGAGGAGACGCCAGCAGCGACTTACACGAAACCCGTCCCCCCGGAGATGTCTTTCCAGAGCTTCGTCGTCGGCTCGTCGTCCAAGTTCCCGGTCGCAGCGGCGCTCGCGGCCGCCGAGAGCCCCGGCGAGTCGTACAACCCGCTGCTGATCTTCGGAGGCTCGGGGCTGGGCAAGACCCATCTCCTGGCATCCATCGCGAACCATATCCGGGCGAAGAACCCGAAGGCGAAGCTGCTCTACGTCCCGTCGGACCGGCTCGTCGACGCATTCGAACAGGCCAAGGGCGGCGACATCGCCAGGAGGATCAGGGAGGACCTGAAGAAGACGGAGATCCTGCTCCTGGACGACATGCAGTTCCTCGCGGCGAGCGAGTCGGCCCAGAACGAGATGGTCCTGGTCGTGGACCACCTGATCGACGCGGGCAAGCAGGTGGCCCTGGCGAGCGACCGGCTGCCCGCCCAGATCCCGGGTTTCAGCGACAGGCTGAGCTCCCGGATACAGAAGGGTCTCACGGTGGACATACAGCCACCTGACCTGGAGACGAGGGTCAAGATACTGAAGGCGAAGGCCGCCGAGAAGAAGTTGCGGATAGGCGACGAGCTGCTCACATACATCGCGGAGAGGGTCACGCAGAACGTCCGGGAGCTGGAGAGCACACTCAACAAGATCTCCGCGTTCTCATCGATTATGAAGCTGGACGTCGACCTCAACCTGGTATCGGAGATACTCAAGCCAATGGCACCCATCCAGGAGACGAGGAAGGAGATCATGAAGGAGGTCAAGGTGCAGACCGGGCACTGCTACCTGATCGAGGAGGAGAAGCCGACCTACAGCAATGTGCTGCTCCAGAGGAAGATGGGGGAGAAGTTCAGGGGCCTCGTGATCACGCGCATGAACCCGAAGCGGATAAGGGACGAGTTCCAGGTCGCGCCCGAGATACTCTGGCTCACGGACAAGGAGAGCTCTCAGGAGAAGACGATACCGCCGTCCCTCGAGATGATCATCCATACGATCCAGGAGTTCATGGCCGAGGGCGACCCCAGCGTCATCGTCCTCGACGGCATCCAATACCTCGTCAGCAGCACGAGCTTCGAGGCGGTCCTGAGATTCCTCAGGACGGTCATGGACGATGTGTCGGAATCGAAGTGCGTGTTCGCGGTGTCGCTGAGCCCCGAGACGATGAAGCCGCAGGAGATATCCATCCTCGAGCGTGAGATGGAGGTACTGGACCTCACCTGACGGTGCGGTCAGAGCACCTTCCGCATCATCTCTCTGAACTCGCGCATCTCCCTCATGGCCTGCCGATAGTCCCCGGCCTTCATGAGGTTCGTGGCCGACTTGAGCACCGTGATCATAGGCGTGATGTTCACGTTCTTGACCTTCGCCTCGACGAGCTGGTCCTTCGCCTTCCTCATCTCGTCGTTCATCCTCGTCGGGATGGCCTTGTACAGCTTCTCCTCGGCCCGCTTGACAATGATCTCGGCGCTGTTGAAGTCCCTCGCCTCGAAGGCGTTGTTCGCCTCGACGAGCAGGCCGCGCGGCTCCTTCGTGTCCACGATGAAGACCTCGCAGTCCGCTATGAGCGCCTTGAGGGACGTCAGCTTCTTCTTGGACTCGTTGTACCGTCCTGTGATCGGGAGGAGCTCCTTCTGGACCTTGTCGGCATAGACATAGGCGGCCTCGACGTCGCCCGACGCCTTGGCCTTCTCGATCTCCCCGAGATAGGTCTCTGGGCGGGAGACGTCACCGCCGAGCTCGCGCGCGACCGCGAGCTCGTCCCTGAGCTGGCCCAGCTGGACCGTCAGGTGCACGTCCACCTTATCCATGAGCATTGACTTGGACCGCTTGACGAGCTCGAGCGCGCTCTCCAGCTGCCTCTCGCGGCCAGCGACCGCGGCCTCGTCGATGAGCTGCTTGCTCTCGCCGATGTCGACCTCCTTCTCCATCGCGAGCGCGAGGAGTGGCTTGATCTCGGCGACCATGCGGGCGAGTTCCTTGCCCTTGTCCCTGGTGTCGGTCTGGACCGGGGCGGCCTGAGACGCTGCGGCCGTAGGCGTGATCACCGACGCGGGCTCCTTGACGGGGGCCGGTCTGACCGGCCCGGCCTCATGGACGGCCGGCTTGTGGGCCGGGACGCGGGTGTGCGTCGGCAAAGTGGACGGGGACGCGGCTATCCCGGCGATCTCTACCGTCTCCTCGGGACCCTCCTCGACCTTCTCCGGCTTCGAGGGGCCCCTGGCCTCCGGCTCCTCTCTCTTCTTCCGTTTGAACAGTCCGCCGAACCGCTCCTTCATGCCCTTCGCCGGCTCCTGGTCGGCCTCGCGCTCGTCCTTCCTGGCCGGCTTGGCAGCGGGCTTCTCCTCGACCTCCGAAAGCGGGGGTTCGATGTCCTTGATGGCTGGCGCTGGCCCCGGCATCTGGGCCGGCGCAGGGACTGCGACCGCGGGCTGGGTCGGCTCGACCGGTGTCGCTTCGGCCGCCTCCTCGGACTCGACGAACATCGCCCCGCAGCCGGGGCAGGTCTTGGCATCGACGTTCACGAGCACGTTGCATGCTGGGCACTGGAAGAGGTCTCCGCCTTCCTCTGCGAATATCACGCCGCACTTGGGACAGGAGCTCGCTGAAACGCCCACTCTGGCGCCGCACTCCGGGCACTCGAAGGTCTCGTCCGACGATGCCCGCCCGACGGGGCTGACAGGTGGCGTTACCTCGACCTCCTTCGCAGGGGCCGGTGCCGGTGACGGCTCTGGCCTCGCCTCTGGAATCACAGCGGGCTTGAGAGGCTCCCGGGACTTCGCAGGCGGGGTGAACGAGGGTATCCTGTCCAGGGACCTCGGGGACGGAGACTCGCGCGCAGGCGGTCTCGAAAGGACCTCGTCGACCCTGGACTCGAGCCTGGTGCGCGCTGACTGCTCCTGCGGAACGGGGGCCGCCGCCTTCTTCGGCTCCTCGACGTCTATGTCGAATATTGACAGATCGGTCCCGCAGAACCCGCACTTCTTCGAACCGGGCTGAAGCGGAGAATCACATATGGGGCACAGCTTATCTCCGCTAGAAACTGGCAAGTGACAATGCCTCCTGGAATACGCTGCGTCACTTTACGGTATGCCTGGATAAATAGTTAACCATTTTGATTCCCAGGCTGATAACGACCCAAGCCTGGCCTCATGGCAGGCGCAGGCGGTCCGGGCCCAGAAACATTCTTCCCATAGGTGGTTGTTGCGTTCGCGGGGGTTAGGATTGAACCTGAAGAACATCAGGGTGGAGTTCCCTGAGAGCGCCAACGTGATCATAGGTCAGAGCCATTTCATCAAGACCACGGAGGACCTGTACGAGGCGGTCGTCGGGTCCGTCCCGCAGGCGAAGTTCGGCCTGGCGTTCTGCGAGGCCTCGGGCCCGTGCCTGATCAGGTCCGACGGGAACGACGAGCGGCTCAAGGAGCTGGCTGTGAGGAACGCCTCGAACATCGGCGCGGGACATACCTTCATCGTCCTCATCGAGGACGCCTATCCGATCAACGTCCTCAACGCCATAAAGCACCTGCACGAGGTCTGCGGCATATTCTGCGCGACGGCCAATCCGGTCGATGTGGTGGTGGCCGAGAACGAAAGGGGCAGGGGTATCGTCGGAGTCATCGACGGCGAGCGGCCCAAGGGCGTCGAGACCACGAAGGATGCCGAGGACAGGAAGGCCTTTCTCAGGAAGATAGGATACAAGCGCTGACCGCGCCGGATGTGCCGACCCATGAGATTCACCCTGGAGATCGACCCGCTCGACCTGGACCAGACCCTCGGCTGCGGACAGACTTTCAGATGGCGGAGGCTGCCAGACGGTTCATGGACTGGCGTGCTCTCGGACCAGCTCATGACCGTGCGCCGCTGCGGGTCCGAGCTGCATGCCGAGGCGATTCCAGGGGGTGCGGGCGCCAGGGACCTTCTGGCGGAGCACCTGCGTGCGGGGGACGACATCGGCAGGATCCAGCGAAGGCTGTCCAGCGACCCCGTCCTCAGGAGGGGCATGGACGGGCTCAGGGGTCTCCGGATAGTGAAACTCGACGAGTGGGAGTGCACGGTCAGCTTCGTCCTTGCGACATACGCGAACATACCCCGCATCTCAAAGATGATCGAGTCGCTGGCGGCTGCCTATGGGAAAAGGATCGCGCCTGGAACCCACGCGTTCCCCACGGTCGGCCGGCTGCGGAGGGCCAGCCCCGGCGACCTCAGACGGCTGGGGCTCGGCTACAGGGCGGACTACATCCACGGGGTCTGCGCCGCGCTCGGAGAGGACGACCTCGGGCGCATGAAAGGGATGGGGTTCGAGGAGCTGAGGGCAGGGCTGATGGAGCTTCCAGGTATCGGGGACAAGGTCGCAGACTGTGCGTCGCTCTTCGGATTCGGGCGGCTGGAGGCGTTCCCGATCGATGTCTGGATGGAGAGGGCGCTGGAGAGGCTGTACCGCCAGAAGGGGTCCCATGCGAGGCTCAGGAGGTTCGCGTCGGAGAGGTTCGGTGCGTACGCCGGCTACGCCCAAGAATACCTGTACTACAACGAGCGGGTGCTGGCATCGAACGGGGCATGTGCCCTGTCAGAAAAGTGATGCCAGGGAACTGTCCATCAGGATCAGCGCACCCTCGACGATGGCCACCAGGCCGACGATTATCATCGTGGGTTTCCAGCTCACGACAAGCGTAGCCAGCGTGAAGAGGTCCTCGATGAAGTGGAACAACACGTGGACGATCCCGCCGACAATCACGAATATGACGACGAGGACGATCCATTCCTGGACGCCGAACACCTCTGCCGGGAGGATGAACGACGCGGCGAGTGCCGCGGCGCCTCCGGCGATGGCGCCGAGCAGTGCGGACCATGGGATCTCCTTCAGCGGCTTGAGGAAGAGCCCGAGCGCGAGGACGACCATCACGACGAGGGTGAACCATCCCGCGGCCTCCTCGGTGCCCACGAAGTAGGCCATGACCAGCATGACGCCTCCGAGGATGAACGCGAAGAACGTGCCCACCTCGTCGAGGTACGAATCGTCCCGCCGCCCGTAGACCGCTATGAACACCGACAGGAGCCCTCCGACGATCAGAGCGGCGGCGGGGTATGGTTCCTGCGCGAGGACCGTGAGGTCGACCACGGCACCTCATAGGTTGCCGCGATACATTAGCCTTATCGGTCGGCGGGCCCGGGCCTCATGACCCGCCTGGGTGGCTCTTCCTGTAGAACTCCATGACCTCGAGGTCGGATATGCGACCCACGCCTGGCTCTGCGAGCGCGAGGCCGACCCTCCTCGCATACTCGGAGATGACATCGTGACATCCGTCCGGGCCTGTGATGTCCGCGACCTCGAGCCGACCTTCCCTCACGCGCCCGGAGAAGGAACCGATCGGCACCGGTCCCGAGAAGACCGCGTACCTGCCGGTCTCGGGCAGGAGCTCCCTGTAGCCTGCGCGCAGGTAGAGCGTAAGCCCGTCCTCCGGGGCGAGGACGAAGTCGTGCGTGAAGCGGGCCTGGCCCAGCATCCCGAGCGCCGCCCTGGTCGCCCAGTGGAGCGACCCTGACCCGCGCAGCAGATAGCCCTTCACGAGGTGCCCGTCGTCCTCGAGCGACCTCAGGACCTTCCTCAGCTCGCGCATGGGTATCTCGTGGCCGAGCATGACGGCGAGCGATTCCGCCGTCATGATACCATAGATGTCGAACATCCTCTGGATGACCTTCGGCCATGCGGTCTTCCGGGACGACCTGTGCCTCTTCACGAGGACATACGACAAAGATGCGTCGAGGTAGATGCGCGAGGAGGAGTAGAGCGACTTCATCGCGTCGAGCGTGTCCTGGGTGCCATGCGGGGACAGGTCGAGCAGCCTGTCCCTCTTGACCGGCTGCTGGTCCCTGACCACCTTGAGGACGGTGTCCTCCTCCGGCGTCAGCGGCACCTGCCGCGCGGCCCTGTACAGGCCCGCGTCCTCGGGTGCGCAGTAGCCCACCCTGTCCGGCACCAGGTGGCCGCGGACGACCTCGCCCCGTTTGTGGAGCCGGTGCAGCGACTCGAAGTGTCTGACCCGCATGATCACCTCGGCATCGGTCCTGAAACCGCCATAGCGCGCGAGCGCGGACGGGACATCCTCGAGCCTGTCCGATGGCCTGAGGTTCTGGAGCCCCAGCACGGTCTCCAGGATCTCCTCCCTGTCGAAGCACTGGGTCACGAGCCGGCCCTTCACGAGCATCCCGTTCGCCAGGGTGTACCCGCGGTCGAGGAACTCCCGGGTCACATCATCGTGCAGTCCGGCGGCGTCGGTTCCGAAGACGCTGCGCACCCGGACCACCTCGACCCCTTGGGAGTTGTAGAACGGCATCATCGAGTCGATACAGTTGATGAGCCGCCCGAGCAGACCATGATCGTCCAGCTCGATCGACCGGATCTCGACGGCCCCTGCCATGAGCCATTTCTCGACCATGCCTGCGATCCGCCCCTCGTGGACCACCGGGAAGAACCACCCTTCACCGTAGCGGGCGGCGATCTCGGGCCACTTGTCGCTCAGGAACGGGTCGTAGAGGGAGAGTATCCTGAGCCCCGGGTACGGCCGCGGGGAGAACGATTCGAGGAGCGGTAGCTCCTCCGGCAGCAGGAACATCTCTGTCCGTTCGAGCCCGACCGATATCCTCCCCGCGCCCGACCGGGCAAGCAGCCTGCGGGCGTCCTCAGGATCCATGTCCAGATAAGCGGCTGTCTGGAGGGTCGTCACAGGCCCATGCCCGCACAGGTAACGCATGAGCACGCGCGTGTACGGGTCCTCGGCCTCTGGCTCGACGGCGCACTCCGCATACACGTTGCGCGAGCTCCAGCTCTCGGCCTCGTCGTAGAACCGGACGAGATACGCTTTCCTGTCGAGGGAGTCGAAGTGCTCGCGCATGACGTCCGGCGGGAACCTGGTGGCGACCGCGATCTCCTGGTAGGTCCCGGAACCGAGGCGCCGGACGGTCCTGAGTATCTCGGACTCGAACCTGTTGAGCCTCTCCCTCCGATAGACCCCGAGGTAGTGGGGTGCGTCCTCGGCGAGCACGTACCGCAGCCTGCCCCGGACGAACCGCCCCAAGACCAGTTCACCGCGCGTGCGCATGTCCCCGAACTCGGCCGTGTCGAAGCGCCTGACCCTCTGGAAGACATCGTAGGCCATGCCGTCCTCGCCGAACTTCTCGAAGAACTCCTTGACCGACGAGAGCTGCGAGAAACTCTTGGCCTCCGAGTAGAGCCTGACGGTGTCCCTGTCGAACACGGGGACATCGCGCTCCTGGAGCCTCAGGTAATCCTTAGCGAGCATGTACTGCTGCTGCTCCCCCACGACGAAGCGGCCGGAGACCGCGATCTCGGACGAGAGGAGGTCCTGGAGCGACGCCAGGACGTCCTGCTCAGGGATCCCGACCTCGTATGCCAGGTCCTCGACGGTCATCGGCGCATGGAACGCGAGGTGCTTGGTGACGACTTCATCGGTGCACCTGCGCAGCGGCAGGTCGGCCGCAGGGGCCACGGAGTACCGGAACGCTTCACCGCGGATGTCCGACCTGTACACGGCGTTCGCCGACTCCAGCCTCCTGACCGCCTCGCGGATCCCCACCCGGAGCACACCAAGCGCATCGGCGAGCCCGGCGATGTCTGCGGGCGTCCCACGGAGGTGCGAGAGCACCTCGGCCTCCAAGACGCCCTCGGGTACGACCCGCCTGTGGAGGCGTGAATAGGTGGGCCAGTCATCTGCAGTGACGTAGACATCCTCGCCGATCCAGACCGACCGGACGCGCCCCTCCCTGAGCAGCTCCGATGCCCACGCGCGCACCCTGTCGAAGGGCGCGTCCGCGTGCGCGAAGATGTTCTCGCCCTTCTCCCTGAACAGGTTCATCGGACCGGTCACGGACAGGGCCGTCAGTATGTCGCGCTTCGACGACACCCTCGGGAACTTCCGCCGATAGTGCTCGGCCACGACTTCGAACTCGAACTTGTATCCCGCGATGGCATCCTCCCCCAGGACCTTCGCGAGGACCTTCCTGTGGAGCTCCCGGAGGAGCATGCTCCTGTCCTCCATGAGGACGATGTCCGACACGCCCACAAGTATGACGTTGTGCGCGAAGGGAGAGGGCACTCCCGAGAACGGCAGGTACTCGACCGCGCGCTCCTTCATCTCGATGCTGCGCAGGACCTCGCGGGCGTGCTCCACGTCCATGACCTCGGTCAGTATCTCGGCGTAGGTCTCGGTCATGACCGGGAAGTCGTCGAGCTCGTGGAGCGCGTCCAGGAGCCGTTGGGACCTCAGCTGCTGCCTCGCGACGGAGAATTCCTTCCCCTTGTAGTTCTTGAGGACCATGAAGCTCCTCGTCGCCACGTGCCTGAACCTCTGGGTGAACAGCTCCGAGTCCCTGACGGAGGCGCGCAGCAGGCCCTCGACGTCATCGGACCTGACGGACGCTTCGATACCCTCCAGGTCGAACACCCTCGGAGCAGTCAGCATGAAGCAGTCGTCGGTGACCGACACCGTCACGTTGCACTTGATCCGGCTGGAGAGGGCGTGGGCGTAGACCCTGCTGAGTGCGTCGTTCACCCTCCGGCCGAACGGGAAGTGGAAGATGGCGCTCCTGTTGCCGGACGCGTCGATGTACCCCTCGACCACGAGCCTGTCATCGGTGGGTATCTTCGCGAGCATCTTCTGCTCCCGGAAGTAGTTCACTATCGTGTTAGCCGAGCCCTCGTCGACGTCGAACTCGTCCATGAGCCACGCCCGGACGGCATCGTCCGGCATGCTGCCGATGCGGTCGTCCATCTCCCCTCTGAAACGGCCTATGTTCAACGACAGGTCGAAGCTCCTCGGGAGCATCTCGCCGGTCCACGACGGCACGGTCGGCTTCCTCCCGCTCGCGCCCTTCACGAAGGCTTTCGTGCCCTTGGTCTTCACGAACTCGTAGCTCCGCCCCCCGAGGACGAAGATGTCCCCCTGGGAGAGGCGCTCCACGAACTTCTCGGACAGCGAACCGATCTGGGAGCCGCGCTCGGAGTAGACCGTGTAGTCGGCCTCCTCCGGGATCGTGCCCTGGTTGAGGTAGAATATCATCCTCGAGCCGTGCTTCATCCCGAACGCCCTCTTCGGCTCGTCGTACCATATCTTCGAGTAGATCCCCTCGAACTCGTCCTTCCCGCCCAGGTATCTGAGGACGCTCTCCATCTGGCCCATGCCGAGGTCCTTGAAGCTGTAGGACTGCCTGAACAGCCCGAAGGCCTCTTCGACGGTCCAGGGGCGCTCGATCGACAGGCCCACGATGGACTGGGCGAGCACGTCCAGCGGGTTCACCGGGATCGTCACCCGGTCGATCATCTTCCTGTGGGCGGCCCTGCACAGGACCGCGCACTCGACCAGGTCGTCGTTCTCGAACACGATGATGCGACCCTTCGAGGTGCCACCGTACTGATGGCCCGCCCTGCCCACGCGCTGAAGACCCTTCGCCACGGACTTGGGGGACCCGATCTGGACCACGAGGTCGATCGATCCGATGTCTATCCCCAGCTCGAGGGACGTGGACGATACGACCGCGCGCAGACCGCCGCCCCTGAGGGCGTCCTCGACCTCGAGCCTCGTCTCCCTGCTGAGGCTGCCGTGGTGGGCGCCGACACCTTCCAGGCCCCGCTCCTTGAGCTTGTAGACCACGCTCTCGGTGCCGCTCCTGGTGTTCGTGAACACGAGCGTGGTCCTGTGAGCCTCGACCATCTCCTTGAGCATGTCGTACATCTTCGAGTTCACGACCTCGAACGACAGGGCGGTCATGTCCTTCGTCGGGCAGATGACCCTGAGGTCGAGGTCGCGCTGTGCGTAGACCTCCACTATGCTCATGTCCCTCGGGTGGCCGTCCCTGAGGCCCGCCAGGTACTCCGCCACCTGCTCGATCGGGGCGACCGTCGCGGAGAGGCCGATCCTCACGAACTCGTCGGGCGAGAGGCTCTGGAGACGTTCCAGGGCGACCGACAGGGCGGCGCCACGCTTCGAGTCGCATATCTCGTGCACCTCGTCGACGATGACATAGTCCACATGGTCGAACCTCCTGCTGAAGACGGGCGTGGACAGGATGAGGGACAGCGACTCCGGGGTGGTGATGAATATGTGAGGGGGCGACTTCGCCTGCCTCTGCCTCTCGCTGGGGAGGGTGTCACCGGTCCTGACGGCGACCTTGATCCCCGGTGCCGCGAGGCCTTCGGCCTCGAACATGGCTGATATCTCCCCGAGCGGCTTCAGGAGGTTCTCGTTGATGTCGTTGGCTAGCGCCTTCAGGGGCGATACATAGACCGCATATATCCTGTCCTCGAGCTCGCCCCTCTGCGACTTGAGCGCCAGCTCGTTGATGATCGACAGGAACGCGGTCAGGGTCTTCCCTGAACCCGTCGGGGACGAGACCAGGACGCTCCTTCTGCCGTGGATGAGGGGCACCGCGAGCGATTGCGCTTCCGTGACCTTCCCGAACTTGCCTCTGAACCATTCGGAGACGACAGGGTGCATCAGGGAGAGCACCCCCTCCGTTCCCAGGCTATCCGTTGCCTTTGTGATCATGTGGCATGACCGTGAATCCGGCTTCGTTATCAGCTGTGCATATTAATACATTGCCAGCAGGGTCCGAGAAAGCACGCCGTCGGGACACCGGCAAATGTATTTATCGGGACTAGGCGATTGAGAACTCCACGGGGTAGGATGGCAAAGCTCGCCCGGGCACGCGTTGTGGGAGCTGCGGTCGCGCTCGCGCTCCTCGTTCTAGCAGGTTCCGTCGCGGTTCAGCTCATGCATTCCCTGCCCGCAGGGCAGACCGGTGCGAGCACCTTGGCGAGCGGTTACACTGGCACGATAAGCGTCACCGTCACCGACGATGTCGGACGGACGATCGAGGGCGCCCTTTTGAAGATGGTCGGGAATGCGAGCAGCTGGGTGACGAACAGCGTGGGCGTCGCCGTCATCTCCGGCCTCCTCGCCGACACGAACGGGACGGATTACACGATATGGGCCGAGAAGACCAACTACGACCCGTCACCGGTCGCGCAGGTCGAGGTCACGCCAGACAACATCACTGATTCGGTGCTCGCGATCAGCGGAGGGGTGATATACGGCCAGGTCTCGGACATGAACGGACCTGTCCACGGTGCCATCGTATCGATCTCCGCCCTCGGGTACTCCAACACTACGGACTCGGACGGCGTCTACAACCTGTACGGCGTCCCAGGAGGGACTCACTCTGCCACCGCCACCGCAGTGGGCTATGTTAACCAGACCGCGGACGTCGCCCTGGAGACGGGCGGGGTCACGGCGCTGTTCTTCGTGCTCGTCTCGAAGACGGGCGAGATCACAGGCTATGTGCACGCGCAGACTGGGGAGGAGCTTGGCGACGCGAACGTGTCCGTCAAGGTCGGCACGGTCACCGTCACGGTGACGAGCGACCTGGACGGGTCGTACACCGTGCCGAGCCTGCCTGCGGGCACTTACGACCTGACCGCGTCGCTCGCGGGCTTCAACTCGACGACCGTGAGCGGCATCGTCGTCACCGCAGGCACCGTCACGGAGAACGTGGATTTCGAGCTCGTGGAGAAGTCGACGCGGCTGTACGGGACCGTGAGGGCTGGCACGGCCCTTAAGTGGGGCGTGCACATCGAAGTCGTCGGCACGAACCTGTCCGCGAACACGACGGCCGAGGGGGAGTATGAGATAAAGAACATCCCCGCTGGGACCTACTCCCTGTACGTGACCCTGTTAGGGTACTACTCGGTCACGGTCGCAGGGGTCATCATACCCAGGGGCTCGGAGGTCAGACAGGACATCACGCTCGTCGGCATGCCCGGCGGGATGCGCGGCACGGTGGTCGAGAAGGACACGCTCGAGCCGCTCCTGGGCGTGTCGGTGATGATCATCGACGAGCAGTCGAACCAGAGGGAGACCAAGACCGACCCGAACGGAGTGTTCGAGTTCACAGGGGTCGCCTCTGGCAACTACACTGTCAGGTTCTCGCTGGACGGCTACAGGCCGATCGAACTCGGATCCATCGCAGTCTCAGGCGACGAACAGACCAACCTCACCCAGATATCCATGGAACCGACCAAGGAGGGGTTCGGGGGGTTCATATTCGGATTCGACCTCGCGCACTCGATGATGATCCTGGCGCTGTTCCTGACGATCGTGATACTCGCCCTGGCGGTCATCCTGAGGATAAGGACCCTCGAGGCGCCGGACAAGGCCCCGGCGGTGTACGACCAGGAGGAGCCGTCCGAGGGCGAGGGGCCCCCGGGAGAGGGCAGGACGGGGAAGCCTCCGCCCGAGGATGGGAAAGAAGAGAGACGGGGCGGCTGAGCCCCCGTTGGGTTTCTGCCTCACTTGAGGCCGAGCTTCTCGCGGACCTTCTGCTCGTTCTCCTTGACCCGCACGTTGACGTCCGCATAGAGGCTGTTCCCGTGGGCGTCTATCGCGACGGTCAGGGGCCCGAAGTTCTCCGCGTTGAGTATCCAGATCGCCTCCGGCATGCCGAGCTCGAACCACTCGACGCCCGAGACGCTCTTGATGCCCTTGGCGGCCAGCACGGCCGCGCCCCCGGTGATCGCGAGGTAGACGCACCCGTGCTTCTTCATCGCATCGACCGTCGGCTGGGACATGCCGCCCTTGCCTATGATTGCGCCGGGCCTGAACTTCTCGATGAACTGCGGCTCGAGCGAGTTCATCCTGGACGAGGTCGTGGGGCCGGCCGCGACCGCCTCCCACCTATCCCCTGTCTTCCTCATGATGGGCCCGCAGTGGAACAGGGCCGCACCCTTGAAGTCGACCGGGACCGGCTTGCCCTTCTCGAGGTACTCGAGGGCATGGATGTGCACCTCGTCCCTCCCGGTGAATATCACACCGTCCAGGTAGACCGTCTCGCCTGCCTTCAGCGCGCGCACGTCGCTCTCCGAGAGCGGGGTCTTCAATGTCTTCGGCATCTTGGTCACCCCTCATTGGTCGGGAAGGCCAGCTCCCCGCCCTTGTGTATCCTGACCGTGCCGCGCCTCCCGGCCCAGCACTGGACGTTTATGGCGACTGGAAGGCTCGCGGTGTGGCAGTAGGCGTACTCGATGTTCAGCCCGAGCATCGTCGTCTTGCCCCCCAGGCCCATCGGGCCTATGCCCAGCATGTTCATCGACTCGAGCAGCTCCGTCTCCAGCTTGGCTATCTCGGGGTCCTTGTGCCTCCGATCTATGGGCCTGAGCAGGGCCTCCTTGGCCAGCTTCATCGCGATGTCGGCGGAGCCACCGATGCCCATGCCGATGATGGTCGGCGGGCAGGGGTTGCTGCCTGCCTTGAGGACCGTGTTGAGCGCGAACTCCTTGATCCCCTTGAGGCCAGCGGCCGGCGTGAGCATCGCGAGGGCGCTCATGTTCTCGGAGCCTGCACCCTTGGTCATGACCGTGATCTCGATGTAGTCCTGGTCCCCGACCTTCCAGTTGATGTAGGGCATCTTCTCGCCCACGTTGTCACCGGGGTTCTTCCTTGTGATCGGATGCACGGCGTTGGGCCTGAGCGGGACCTCCTTGGTCGCCCTCCTGACCCCTTCGACTATGCCCTTCCCCACATCCACCCTGCAGTCCCTGGGCAGCGTGACGTAGAAGATCGTGACACCTGTGTCCTGGCACATGGGCGTGTTCATCTTCCCGGCGAGCTCTATGTTGTCGACGATGGCCTTAAGCTGCATCCTGGGGACCTCGTCCGTCTCGGCGGCGTAGGCCTTCCTGATGGCCTGCTCCACATCCGCCGGGAGCTTGACGACGGTCCTCCTCAGCAGCTCGACAACCGCGTTCTGGATGTCGGCTTCGGTGACCATGCTTACAAACCTCGGGAACACCGAAGGGGAAGACAGGATTAATGCCTTTTGCTGGGACCGGACACCGATCAGACGATTACCAGCTGTCGCTGAGCACATAGGCTCCGAGCTTCGTCTTCGCGAGCCTCACCTGCTCCCCGTCTCGTCGGAACCCCGCGGGCTTCCGGAGGTCGAGCGGCATCATGGTGTCCGGGTCCAGGACCTGGACCTCGCGGTCGGTCTCGTAGAGCACAATCACCCTTGGGATCTCCGACCCTTCCCTTGCGAGGACGCACTCGTCCGGCTCCTTGACCCGGATCGGCCTCGGCTCGCCCGTGACCAGGTCGAACGCGTGTATCGTGCCGTGGGACATGCTCCGTATGTAGTAGTCCTTCGAGTCGTATGTCACGACATCTCCCCGGCCGTAGCCAGGGAGGCGTATCAGGAACGTCATCCTGTATATCTCCTCGCCCGCCCGCTGGCCCCAGAGGCTGGATGACTCCTTGTACTCGGTACACATCGTCTCATGGAGCTCGCGCGCGACCGACCGTGCGGACGCGCCCGTGCTGAAATAGAAGTCCAGGCCGCCCTTGACCTTGGTGACCTTGCTTATGAACACGCGCCTGCTGGAGCGCCTCATGGAGGCGACCCTGTCCCTGATGAGCCGCTCGGCGCTCATCTGGGCGCGCTCGGGTGGCGCCTTCTCGTCGCCCCTGAGCTGGATTATCGCCTCGTAGTAGTTCCCGTGCTGCTTCGAGCACTCGGTGCACGACCCGCGCTTGAGCCGCACGATGGTGCTGATCTCGCGCTCGAACTGCATCCCGTGGGACGAGAGTATGACGAGCACCTTGGCGTCCATGTTCCTCTCGTCCTTCTCCGACAGGCCGACGCGCATCTCGGACAGCGTGACCTCATCGGGAAGCACCAGCGCGTTCCCCAGGGCTATCTGGGCAGCGTCCTTGAGCGAGCCGACGTCCTCCCACTTGCCCCCGTTCAGCATGGAAGAGCAGTGAGCGCACATGAGGACATCGACGTGGTCCGGCAGCGACAAGACTATGTGCTTCTTCGAGTAACACTCACGGCACAGCGATCCGATGAGCTCCGGCTCCTCGCGGCCACACTCCACGCAGAACAATCACATCATCCTCGTCATCTGGGCATGGGGCACGCCACCTATGGTCATGACGCATGCCGCGTCCACGAATCCGTGCTTGACGGCCATCTCGACCGTGCGCCTCCCGACCAGGTTGGCGGTCGTCGCGATCTGGAGCCTGTTGACAAAGACATCCTCGTCGCACTCCTCGCCGCTGTAGAACGACGACGTCACGTCGAGCCTGAGCCCTTCCGACCTGAAGGTCTGGCCCAGCAGGTCCGTGTCGCAGGCGGCCAGGAGCGTCTCGGCCCCGCGCTTGTAGACCTTGACGGAGATCATCCGACACGCTCCTCGCTGGCGAGCTTGTAGTACCCTGGCTGCGGGGAATAGACCTCGCCCGCATCGCTCAGGCGCTTGAGCAGCGCCCTGACCCTGTCCTCCGGGATGTTCTCGGAGCCCGCCTTCTGGAGCAACTCCTCCATGCTCACGCCCCTGCGCTCGTCCGACAGCTGCTGCACGAGGCCCCTGAGCACGTAGATCTGCTCGCGCTGGCTCTTGCTGGTGCCCGTGGCGATCAGGTCTATGTCCCTGCGGCCGCCCTCGCTCGCGACCTTGCTCAGGTAGTATTCCACGATCTTGATGGCCCTGGCGGCATCCTCGCCCGTCACTATCGGGCTGAGCCGCGCCCTGGCGCTCGCCTCGGACAGACGGATGAGCGCCTCCAGCTGCCGCGCGGTTATGGGCACGGAGGCGTTCTCGCCCTCGCCCAGCTTCCTGATGTCGACATAGTACTTCTCGTGCGTACGCATGGCCTCGTCGCTCATGACCGGCGTGATGCGCTTGCTGAACGCGACATACTTCCGGAGGAAGTCCCGGTCCATTGCTGGCACGAGGGATTCGCTCTCCTGCATGATCTCCGCGACGTTGATGCCCGGGAGCTTCTCGGGCGACTCGTGCTGGCGTAGCTCGCCCCGCCTGTGGACCTTGAGTATGTGCGCGGCCTTGTTCCTGTCCATCTCCGAGTCGGGCCTGTCGGTCATCGTGAAGATGGCGTCAAACCTCGACAGCAGCGCCGGCGGGAGGTCGATCTGCTCCGCGACGCTGCGGCTCTCGTCGAACCTACCGTACTTGGGGTTGGCCGCGCCGAGCACCGCGCATCTGGACTGCAGGGTCGCCGTGATGCCCGCCTTGGCGACGGAGATCGTGCCCTGCTCGAGGCTCTCGTGTATGGCGGACCTGTCCTGGTCGTTCATCTTGTCCAGCTCGTCGATGCATGCGAGGCCTTTGTCCGCGAGCACGAGCGCACCGGCCTCCAGTGTCCAGCGGCCCTCGCCGAACTCGTCCTTGACGGCCGCCGCAGTGAGTCCCGCGGCGGACGACGACTTGCCGGATGTGTATATGCCCCTTGGAGCGAGCTGGGCCATGTACCTGAGTATCTGCGACTTGGCCGTGCCAGGGTCGCCGATCATCGCGATGTGTATGTCCCCCCTGATGCGGGTCCCGTCATCCATGATCTTGTAGACGCCCCCGAACAGCTGCAGGGCGAGCGCCTCCTTCTCCTGGGAGTAGCCGAATATCGTGGGGGATATGGAGGCGACGATCTTCTCGAACAGGTCGGTCGAGGCGGCGAACTCGCGTATCTTGAGCTCGTCCTCCGGCGTGATGACGATCTCATCGTATTCGTGCTCCTCGTACTCCACGGAGTTGATGTCGAGGCTGATGTCGAACAGGGTGGTCTTCTGCTGGGAGCTCTTCTGGACGCTCCTGAGAATGCCGTTGAGGATGATCCTGTCGCCGGGGGAGATCTTGCCGGCTATGTCGTCCTCGATGTAGCCGACCAGGCGCTCGGGCTGAGCACCGCCCCTTAGGCCCTCCGGGGGCTCCTGCATCTCGATCTTCTGGGTGTCGACGAACTTCGACGGGTCGGTCATCAGCCGGAACTTGGTAGCCCCGCCTCCGCGTCCGCACCCCCCATCGTCCTTGGGGCACTCCAGGGGCTCGTGGAACTGCATCCCGTCCTGCTCGACGGTCATCCTGTGCGCGCACCTGGCGCACTCGAACTCCGCGATCGTCACCTTCGGCCGGACCTCGGTCGCCTTCCTGACGAGCCCTTCGACGGACACGAACGTGCCGAGGTGCTTGGCCCTCAGCTTGCGTATCTCAATCCTCGAATCCCTGGGCAGGCCCTTTATCCTGAAATGGATGAACGGGTTCGTGAGCGCGTGCGAGATCATGCGCCGGAGGGCTTCCTCGCCCTGGCCGATCGACAGCGCGGGGTTGCTGAGCGTGTAGTTGGCCAGGTCGGGGTCGAACTTCTCGATGTCGAGGAAATCGACATACAGGCTCCTCACATCGGGGTACAGGTCCGCGATGGCTGACACCTGGTGCCTCCGCTCTTCGCCTCCCAGGAACTCCTCCCAGATGGCGACGAGGTCTTCAGGTGTGTATTCCTTCGGCATATCCGTCCCCCCTGTCGTCGCTCGAGATACCCCCGCCCCTGCGTCGTCGCCGGGGCAGAAGGGTACACCGAATCACCATGCAATACAAAAAGGTGAGTGGTCGGTCAGTTCTCATCGTCTTCGATTGCACTTAGGCTACCGTCGAGGAGCCTGTTCTGTGCGGCCACCACTTCCGCGCTCGTCTGGGCAGCAGCGTACAGTTCGAGACGTTCCCGGTTGATGTCGAGGAAGACAGGCCCCCACTTGAACTTGGACATGAGCCTCCCGGCCTGCTCCTTCCCGCCGAGGATGTACACCGTCGCCGCGAGGGCCTCGGCGCTGCTCAGCCTCTGGGGCTTGCCGAAGTTGGTCGGGTTCGCCGCGAGGAGGAACGGCAAAGCCCGATGCCTCAGCCCGTGCCTGATGTACGGGAAGGCCACGAGCTTCTTCCACGAGCAGTCGAGCACGAGTATGCCCAGCTGCATTGCGGCCTCCGAGTCCTCCCGGGATATGGCCTTCTCCGCCTCCGGGTCGAGCACGATCGCGCCCCGGGGTATCCTCACAGCGGACCTGGCCTCCCTGAGCTCGCCCAGCCGGACCAGCTTGTTCGCCGTGCATTTCTTCGGGTCATCCTCGTGCGCCATCAGGGCGTAGAGCCTGAACTCGGCCATCCGACACGCCCAGGGCGGCCGGGGGATATAAGCCATGCCCCGGCCGAGTGGCCCTGGACAAGGGTTCATAAAGGCAGGCGCCCAATACCTGGCCGCCACGATGAAGAACACTTTACCGCTGAACGAGTGATGAGAGACGGGCGATCTGAGTGGCTTACACCCCCTTGGGCGGATGCCCCGGGGATGGGAGAACGGAGGGGCCGAGGATGGTGACCGGGTTCGACTATCTCAGCCATGACAAGGTGCTCCAGGAGCACTGGCTGAGACGATTCGTTGCGATAGTGATCGACTTCGCGATAACCTACACACCGATGTACATGCTGTTCCAGATTCTCCACATCGACTATCTCATGGTCGGTTTCACCGCTGGCTTCGTCCTGTTCATGTACGCGACGGCCTTCGACCTCGCAATCGGCGGGACCGTCGGGAAGATGATGGTGCACATGAAGTCGGTGCCCATCGCGGGGAGGATGTCCTCGGGCCAGGCGCTGATGAGGAACGTATCCAAGGTCTTCCCGGTGCTCCTGCTCCTCGACTGGATGATCGGCATGGCCGTCGACACGCACGACCCCAGGCAGAAATGGACGGACCAGGTGGCGAAGACCTCGGTCATCACGCTGGACCGTCCCAGGAAGGCCTGACGGCGCTAGGGGAGGCTCCAGAGCCAGCCTCGTCTCTCCAGCGAGGCCTCGCCCTTGATCAGGCCCTTCCGCCGCATCTTGATGAGGAACTGGACGGTCTGGTCAGGGCACCTCTTGCCGTCCTTCCGGGCATCCTGCTCGACCTGCATCGTGGTCATCGACCCTCTTGACCGCAGGAGCTGGAGGACGTATCTCTCCGCCTCGACCTCCGTGAGTTCCTTCGGATCCGACATGTGGCCCGTCGGAGGATGACCCTGCGCGGATAAATGACGTGCGCACAGCGCCAAGAAGCACGAGGAAAATGAGAAAGGGGGTTTACGAGGGGCCCTCGCGGGCCTCTCTAGGTTTCGGGCTCATCACGCTGGATGCCTAGGTCGCGGACCAGGTCATCGAGACCATCGCGCCCTGGGTTGCCTCGTCCTGCAGCGTCACAGTGTACGATGCGGGAGTGAAGGCGCCGCTGATGACGATATAGTCGCCCAGGTTGATCTCACCATTGCCACCCATGTCGGTGATGGTCGCGGTGAATGCCACGCCGACCGTCGCCGTGCCAAGGTGCTGCACGCTGACTGTGGCATTGTCAAGGAGCAATGCGTCAGCGGTCGTCCATGAGCCACTCGATGTCCCGGTCTGCAGGATGATCGTCAAGTCCGTCCAGCTGACGGTCTTGGTCGGAGCGGACAGTAAGAACTTGTACCCCTCCGGCGAGGAAATCGCTGTCCTCGACGTTATCTGCATACCTGGCGTAGTCGTGCTCGTCCCGCCGAATCCCAGGACCATGACGTATAGCACGGCCGCCAGGACGACGGTGATTGCAACCATCAGGATTGTCGCGATGACCGGGGACACGCCCTCGGCATCCTTACGGATTGCCCAATTTCTCTTCATGTTTAGTCCTCCCGCGGACCTTTCCGGCCCGCGTAGGTAGCAATACGACCGAGCGGAGTTTATATAGCTTTGCGGATGGTTATCAAACAACGGCGTTGTGCGGTTCGGCTATTGACGATGTACCACACCTGGCCATGTCGCAGTGTCCTGGACGATAAGAAGACATAGTCTTCTTTATAGGAGTTGTCGGTGTGAAAAACGTCGCCTTTTCGACAAAAGGCGACTTCGGGTCCTGCGGCCGGAGTGCACAACCGGCCCCCGCCCTTCAGCCCGGCTTTATCCCCGTCGCGTCGAACGTGCAGGGTATGATCCCGACCATCGCTGGCCGGTTCCTCACCTTCTGCACGATGATGAACTTCTTGTACTCGTGCCCGACCTTCTCGCGGTCCATCTCGATGATCACATCGGCCAGGTCCTCGAGGCTGCTCTGGATGCGCGAATCGTGCACGCCCCTGAGCATCGTCATGAGCGTGACGCTCTCGGAGTGCTGCGTGTGCGCCTTGATCGTGCGCATGGCCATCAGCACCTCCGCGCTGTCGTAGTTCTCCAGGAAGAAGTCCAGGGAGTTGATCACTACCCTGAAGGGCGGACTCAGCTTGGATATCTCGTATGACAGGAAGGTCAGGAAGTTCTCTTCCTTCATGGTGTCCTGGTCCCTGAACCGGCGGATGTCGCTCAGGGTGATGCCCTCCTGCCTGAACCTGCTGATCTCGAGCTTCTTCGCGAGGACGACCTCGTAGTACTTGGTCCCGATGTTGATGATGTTCATGTCCGTGCGCCAGCCGTACTCGCGCATGACCGCCAGGATATCCTCATCCCTCTCCGTGGAGGTGAAGTACGTCACCGGCTCCGTTCCCGCGGACGCGAACTGCTTCGCGAAGAACTCGGCCCCGGCGCCGGGTCCGCCCATGACCAGGACCGTCGACCCCTTGGGCAGGCCGCCCCCTATGTGCTCGTCCAGTGTGGGCACCCCTATCGTGGTGAGCTTCATCCTCAGGCCTCCTTCTTGCCCGCACGCACGCCCTGGTCGCACACGAGGTTGACCATGTTGGTCAGCTCGGGCGTCGAGTGCTCCTCCACGGACAGTATGATAGTATATGCTTCGCGGGCGCGCAGCCCGGACACGAGTATGTGCAGGAACTCGGAAAGGATCCAGTTGTTGTTGTGTATCGCAAGTGAGTTGATCGAGTCGATGATCACGAGCTTGTTGGCCGCCTGGGACTTCCGCAGGAGGAACTCGACCTTGAGCATCAGGTTCTCGAGCATCGTCGGGCTCTCGACTATCGCGGTGTGGTCGTCGTACTGGGCGCTCGTCGCGCCCATCATCGCGTGCGAGATGCAGTCGACGAAGTATATCCGCGAGGTGTCGATGTCCAGCGCCAGGAGCACGCGCTTGATCGCATCGAACGATATCGTCGAAGTGACGTAGATCGTGTCCATCCCCTTCCGGTTCGCGAACAGGTCGATCGTCCCCCGGAGGACTTCGAGGTAGTTGTCGACGCTCATCTGGAGCGAGACCGCGGACGACGACGGCAGCTCGGAGAGCTGGTCCGCGATGGTCTGCGCGATGCGCGCGTCGTTCATGTGCCCACGCTCCCGCCCTTCAGCATGGGCACCAGCAGGACCCCCATCGGGGTCAGGTCCAGCACGTACTTGGCCCTCGAGTGCATCGTTCCCCGCATCTTGATGACCTGCAGGGTCCTGAGCAGGTCGCCCCTCCGCTCCATGTTGGCCATCAGGACGATCCCGTCCGAGATGGCCTCCTCCACGCCGAACATCGAGTAGGAGCTCGACTGCGCGGAGACCTCGCTCACCAGTATGGACGTGCAGTCCATGTCCGAGAGGGCCTTGCTGAGCTTGAGTATGAAGTCCCTGATCTTCTCGGATGTCTTGAGCTTGTAGCAGACTGATGTTATCGAGTCCACGACCAGCCTCTTGGTCCCCAGCTCCTTCGCGAGGCCGGCGATGGCGGCCACGAGCAGGTCGACCTCCTCCATCGACATCTCGGGCTTCGTCATCCCCAGACGCTCGTACATGACCGGCAGGTCGACGAACACCAGCTTCCCCGACTTGACCAGGTTCTTGTCGAAGAACCTGTACGGCATGATGTTCGAGAGGAGCTTGTCGGAGTTCTCCGTGACGGACACGAACAGCGAGTTCTCGCCCTTGAGCGCCCCATGTATCAGGAACTCCAGCGCCATGGAGGTCTTGCCCGTCCCGCAGCTCCCCGTGAGCAGGACCGTGTTCGCCCTGGGGATGCCCCCGTACAGGATGGTGTCTAGACCATCCACGCCTGTGACGCACCTGTCGCGCTCCCCTGTCCTCTGAGGCATGATGCCTTGAGAATGCGACGGACCGCTTATTATTGTTTCTTCCAGGCGCCCGTGCGGGTGACAGGCGCATACACGCGCGCGTGCGCGCCGAGTCAGTATGCGGCACGACACGTTTTTATGACGGTACTGAGGTCATTCCTGCCATGAAACCCGTCCTGCAGGTGGCGCTCGACCTGGTCCATGGCGACAGGGCGATGCAGATCGCAAAGGAAGCCGTCGCCGGCGGAGCCGACTGGATAGAGGTCGGGACACCGCTCATCAAGAGCGAAGGCATGGAGATCGTGAGGAAGCTGAAGAAGGCCTTCCCGGGAAAGACCATCGTAGCGGACATGAAGACCATCGATGTGGGCGGTGCAGAGGTGGAGATCGCCGCCAAGTCAGGGGCGGACATCGCGGTCGTGCTCGGCGTCTCCTCGGACCCGACCATCACCGAGGCCGTGCTCACGGCGAGGCAGTACGGGGCCAAGGTCATGGTGGACCTGTTCAACGTCGTGGACAAGGTGGCGAGGGCCAAGGAGGTTGAGGCCATGGGCGCCAGCTACATATGCGTACACGTGGGCGTCGACGAGCAGATGGTGGGTGGCTCGCCCCTTTCGGAGCTCAAGGGGCTGGCCAAGAGCGTCGGGATACCGATCGCGGCCGCGGGCGGGATCAACAGCGAGACCGCACCAGACATACTGCGCGCGGGCGCGTCCATCGTGATCGTGGGCGGGGCCATCATAAAGGCCAAGGACGTCACAGGCGCAACGCGGAAGGTCAAGAAGGCTATGGCTTCGGGCAAGAAGGTCAGGTCCGAGCTCTTCAAGAAGTACTCCGCGGACGATCTGCTGGAGGCGTTCTCGAAGGTGTCGTCACCGAACGTGGCGGACGCGCAGCACAAGAAGGGGGCGATGAAGGGAATCTCGCCCAGGATCGCCCACAACGCCAGGATGGTCGGCCGGGCGCTGACGGTGCACACCGTGAACGGCGACTGGGCCAAGCCCGTCGAGGCGATAGACCAGGCGAAGCCCGGGGACGTCATCGTCGTGGACGCCTGCGGAGGCGAGATCGCCGTCTGGGGCGAGCTGGCATCCTGGAGCTGCAAGACCAAGGGCGTGGCCGGCGTCGTCATCGACGGAGCCGCCCGGGACATCGATTCGATAATCGAGATGGGCTTCCCCTGCTTCTCGAGGTCGGTCACATCCAACGCCGGGGAGCCCAAGGGGTACGGCGGGATCGGGCACGAGATCGTGTGCGGAGGCGTGACCGTCAGGACCGGCGACTGGATCATAGGCGACGAGAGCGGCGTGGTCGTCGTGCCCCAGGAGCACGCGGTCGAGGTGGCGAACAGGTCGCTCGACGTCATGGAGCGGGAGAACAGGGTGCGCGAGGAGATCAAACGCGGCGGCACCCTGTCGAGCGTGCTGAACCTGGAGAAATGGGAGAAGGTCGGCTGAGGGGTTCTTCGCTCAGCCGATGTAGCCAGTGTCCTGAGCCAGCTTCTCGAGCCGCCGGATCCTGGCGCTCACGGGCGGGTGCGTCATGAACAACGTCACCAGGCCCTGACCGCGGAACGGGTTCACGATGAACATCGAGGCGGTCGTCGGGTTGCCCCTCTCGATGGGCCTGCGCCTGTTACCGTCCTCGAGCTTCTGGAGCGCCCTCGCGAGAACGAGGGGCCTCTGGATCATCAGCGCGCCTTCGCGGTCGGCCTTGTATTCCCGGTTCCGGGAGATCGCGAGCTGTATGAGCATCGCGGCGATCGGTGCGGTGATTGCCACGACCAGCAATATGATGGCGTTGTTGTTCCCGCGCCTTCCCCCGAAGAGCGAGTTGAACCAGAACATCCTCGCGGCGAATGCGATCGCGCCAGCGAGGGTGGCGGCCACCGACATGACCAGGATGTCCCTGTTCTTCACATGGGCCATCTCGTGCGCGAGCACCCCCTCGAGTTCGTCGTCGCTCAGCAGGATGAGGATACCCTCGGTCGCGGCCACGACCGCGTTGTTCTTGTTCCTGCCGGTGGCGAACGCGTTGGGGTTCTGCGTAGGCACGACGGCAATCTTCGGCATCGGCAGGTCAGCCTTGAGGCAGATCATCCTGACGATCTTGTGGAGCCTCGGGGCCTGGGCCTCCGAGACGATCCTAGCCCTGTAGGACCAGAGCACGATCTTCGAGCTGAAGAAGTAGCTGATGAAGTTCATCACCGCCGCTATGGCCAGGAAGAACAGCGCGCCGAGCAGCCAATTGTTTTCCATGAAGAAGCCGCCCACAAGGTAGCCGATGCCAGTGAACAGCAGCATCATCACACCGAAGAGGGATAAGGTTCTAAGGGTAGCGCCCATGGTACACATCACTCCCCCGGGCGGAGACCCGCCCAGTTCGTCGGGCTCTTCCACGCCCATTGAGGATAAGAACATTTCGACGTGAACCCGCAACGCATCGTCGAAACACAGCACATGCCAGCACTAGGAGCCGGGTGGGCGACGTATAGTTTTATTGGGGATGATTGCTTACCATCCGTGGGCGGGGGAGGCCCGCTACCAGACAGCAACCCGATTGGGAAGGTGCTTCATTATGGAGACTTCGGATGACAAACTCGAGAGGAGGTTGTACAGCCACGACCTCGCGCCGCTTCCGAAAGAGATGGATGTCCTGTTCAAGACGATGCCCGACCAGGTAGTGAGACCGAACTACACGGAGGACGTCGTGCAGATGGTCAAGAAGGCGAACGCCACGGGCAAGCCGATCGTGCCGAGGGGCGCGGGCACCTGGGGCCTCGGAGGGTCCGTCCCGGTCAAGGGAGGGACGGTCCTCGACATGACCTCCATGAACAAGATTATCTCGATAGATGGCAAGAACCTCGTCGCCACCGTCCAGCCAGGCATCACCTGGAAGGCCCTCGCGGACGCATTGGACGCCCAGGGATTCTTCCTCACCTGCTACCCCAGCAGCGCCCCCTCCGCCACGCTCGGCGGATGGATAGGCACCGGAGGCACGGGCATAGGCGCGTTCAAGTACGGCACGGCCGGCGACTGGATCAGGGACATGGAGGTCGTGCTGCCCACGGGCGTTGTGATCCACACGGGCGACAAGCTTGTGCCGAACAACGGCGGCGGCCCGAACCTGACATGGCTCTTCGTCGGGGCCGAGGGCACCTACGGCGTGATCACCGAGGTCACGCTCACCATACTGCCGAAGCCGGAGGAGATGCGCGCGGTCGCCTACTCGTTCGACGACCTGGCCAAGTTCGGCCCGGCGGCCCGCAGGATAGCCAGGAGCGGCGTCACGCCGATGCACATGATGTTCAGCGACAGGCTCCACTTCGACTATCTGCGGGCGCTCGGGAAGCACGCCCCCGAGGTCGGGTGCCTCGTCACATGCATGCTCACTGGCTCCAAGGACTCCGTCGATTTGGAGGAGAAGAAGCTCGACGAGATCATGGCCTCCGAGGGCGGCAAGAAGGAGCCGAAGGAGATGGCGGAGCACGAGTGGCACGAGAGGAACTACGAGTTCCGGGTGCGCGAGCTCGGAGCCGGGGCCATACCCGGCGAGGTGCTCGTGCCGATGGAGAACTTCGAGAAGGCGCTCGCGGAGACGAGGACCCTGATCACGAACATGAAGCTCAACGCGCCGATCATAGGCACGGTATCGGACATCAACTCGTTCATGCTGATGCCCTACTACCTGACCGACGAGCACAACTTCTTGCGCTCGACGACGGCGATGGGGTTCGGGAAGAAGCTCGGCGACATCGCGTTCGCGAACGGCGGGAGGCCCGTGGGCCTGGGGATATTCTTCGCCGGCAACCTGGACAAGTACCGCGGGAGGGAAGGGGCCGAGCTCATCAGGTCGATCAAGAAGCTCCTGGACCCGAACGAAATCATGAACCCCGGCAAGATGGTCGAGACCGGCACGAGGTTCGGCATATCGCTCCCGGCATTCTTCATGGCCTTCGGCATGAACATGATGGCCGGCATGAAGAGGCTCATGCCAAGGGACAGGGTCGGCGAGAAGGAGCTGTCGAAGCTAAAGAAGAACTGACCCTTTTCCCTGGCGCTCATATCCTGGTGATGCGCGGGTAGGATTTCTTGACATAGTAGGACAGCAGCGCGCCTATCGTCCCACCGAGGGTGACCTGGAGCACGTTGATCGGCACTTCGAGCAGTGCCTTGCCGAAGCCCACGCCGAGCACCAGCCATTCTCCCAGGAAGTATGTGATTATCATCACGGTGCCGCCGATCGCGATGCCGAGGACGATCGGAGTCGCCTTGTGGACCTTGCCCCCGAGCAGGTACATGACAAGCAGCAGGGTTGCGGAGACGGCGAGGAAGGCGATGATGAGGAACGTCAGCTCGTCCATCCCATATGCCTCCGCGCCTGTGAAGTAAGAGAGTCCCATCGCCGCAAGCAGGCCGGCCAGCAGGGCGATCGTGGCTGACATCGCCAACCCCCCCTTCATCCTGCCTATCGTGCCTGCGATGAGTCCTTCGGCACCCTTTGCAACAAGCGTGAGCGGGGCGTACATCCCCCAGCCGAGGAGTATGTCGGCCGCCGCGCTGCCGATCCCTCCGCATATGGCGCCCGCGCGCCATCCGAACACGAGCGCGGAGAAGAACACCATCGATTCGCCCAGGTTGAAGTAACCCTTCGTCGGAGAGAACGGTGTGTAGGACGCGTAGGTGATCGCTGTGGTAAGAGCCGCCAACACCCCGTAGAGGGCCACTGTTCTCGGGGACACGAACCCAGCTGGCTTCGGTGGCCCCTGTGACATCTGTGCGGCGTCTGGGTCGGCTGCCATTTCAGTACCCCATGTCAGGTGGTGGTTATTAAACCCGCGAGGAGAATCGGTCGAAACGAGTGGTCGCATTACGATTTCAGAGTTCGTAGCCGAGCAGGTACTTCATGACGGCGGGGACAACTAGAATCATCACCACGGCCGCGATCGCGACGGCGTCCGATCGGCGCATCGAGAGGTCGTGGAGGTATGTCCTATCCGCCCTGGCCCCGTAGGCACGGGACTGCAGCGCCAGCGAGAGGGTCTCCGCCGTCCTGAGGGCCGAGACTATCGTGGGGACCAGTACCGCAACGTAGTTCCTGGCGCGCCTCATGACACCCCCCCTGTCGAGCTCCAGGCCCCTCGCCCTCTGAGCGTCCTTTATCGACTCGATTGTGAGCCCGAAGGTGGGCAGGAACCGCAGGGATATGGACAGCGCGAGCCCGAAATCGAACCGGAGACCGAGCTTCACGAGCGCTCTGACCATGTCCCTCTGAGATGTCGTCAGCATGAGGATGTACCATACGGTCGCGAGGCAGCCCACACGCACGGCGGAGGTGACACCCCGCCAGAGCGCCGGTTCCGTTATCTTCACCGGTCCGAGGGATGCGAGAACCGGCGTCCCGGACGGGTCGAATATCGGCCAAAGTGCCACTATCAGTATCATGACCCTCAGGAGCGCCTTGAGGGCCAGGGTCGTCTTGCCAAGGCCGGCCCTCGCGAGGAACAGGAGCAGGAAGATCAAGCCCAGCAGGAGAAGCAGCGAGTACAGGCGGGTCAGCAGGAAGCCGAGGATGCTCAGGAGCAGCACGGACGCGATCTTGACCCTCGGGTCCATCCTGTGCAGGAATGAGTTGCCTTCGGTATAGAGGTCGATGAAGCCTGCCATCAGGGACCACCCCTGAGCCTCATGAGCTCGAACACGAGCTCCTCCGGCGACAGTATGTCCTTCGACACTCCGCGTTCGACGAGCCTGTGGGCGAGCTTCGACACCGGCGGCGGAACGAGCTTGCAGCGCTCCAGTATCGCGAGGTCCGTGAACGCCCCCTTCGCGTCGGCATCGAGCATCGTTCTCCCGCTCGCCATCATTATGACCCTGTCCGCGTGCTCCGCCACCAGCTTCATCTCGTGCGTGATCAGGATGATGGTGTGCCCATCGTCGTTGAGCTTGCGGATTGTTGCCATCAACTCCCTGGACTGCACAGCGTCTAGGCCCATGGTCGGCTCGTCCAGGATCAGCACCTTCGGGTCCATCGCGATGACCGAGCCTAGGGACACCTTGCGCCTCTCACCCAGACTGAGGGATAGAGGCGGCTCTCCCCGGACGGCCCGTAGGTCCATGATATCAAGGGCGAACTCGACCCTCCTGGTGACTTCCTCCGGTGGGCATTTGAGGTTCCGCGGGCCGAACGCCAGCTCGTCGTCGACCGTGGAGCAGAAAAGCTGGTGGTCCGGGTTCTGGAACGCGTATCCGACCATCCTGGAGAGTTCGGCAACGGTTCGGTCGAGAGCCGGCTTGCCCATGACCTCGACGCTGCCACTCGAAGGCCTCAACAGACCGTTCATGTGCTTGGCGAGCGTGGTCTTCCCGGAACCGTTGCCTCCGACGAGGGCGACGTACTCTCCGCTCCGAATGTCCAGGTTGACGCCGCGCAGAGCCTCGGGGCCGTTCTCGTAGGTGAATTTGATGTCGCGGATCGATATGACCCGTTCGCCGCGGTCGGTCAAGGGCCGGGGGATCATCCCCTCACCCCGCCCCTCCCCGAGAGTACTTCTTGCACTATGGCAACCTCTGCCTCAGCCACAGACAAGAACGAGAAGCGCTTTCCCGGCAGCCTCTTCTCCAGAAGGCTGGCCACCTCCCCTAGCTGGGTCGGCTCGAGGCCGATCTTGTCGAGCATCTTGGGATCCGACAGGACTTCCCTTGGCGGGCCGCTGCGCAGGATCTTTCCCCGCTCCATCAGGACCAGTCTGTCGGAGAATTCGGCGGCATCCTCCGCTTCTCTCTCAGCCAGGAGCACCGTCATCCCGAGCTTGTCCTTCAGACCCCGCAACATGGAATACAGATCGCCTCTGCCCACCGGGTCGAGCGCGTATGCGGGCTCATCCAGTATGAGCATGCTCGGGCGCATCGAGAGTGCTGCGGCGATTGCTACTCTCTGCTTCTCGCCCCCGGACAGGGTGGAGGGGGAGCGTTCGTTCAAGCCCGTCATGCCGACGAGTGACAGGGCCCACTCCACGCGCTCGGCAATCTCCTCCCTTGGGACAGCGAGGTTCTCCGGACCGAAGGCCACCTCTTCCTCCACGCTCATGCAGAACAGTTGGCTCTCGGGCTCCTGGAAGACCATCCCGACCCTGGTGGCCAGTACGGTCACCGGATACTTCGAGACGTCGAGGCCGAAGACCTCGGCCGTGCCCTCGAACGTGCCTGGCACCGCGTGCGGCACCAGCCCGTTGGCGAGCATGCAGAGCGTGGACTTCCCGGAACCGTTCGCGCCCAGGAGCGTGACGAACTCGCCCTTGGCGATGTCGAGGTCGATCCCGTCCAGGGCTCGTGCTTGTGAGCCCGCATGAACGAACCTGACGCCCCGCAACTTGAGTGCCTGCACCGGTCACCTTCCGAGCCGCGCCGCTCAATCATGCGGTTCTGTAATAAACCTTTGCTGGCCCAGGCGCTCACGCGAGGTAGAACAGCGCGCTGCTGCCCTTGCGCACGACCCGGATCTTGCCCTTCTTCGAGAGGGACGCTATGGCCTTGGCGGCCTGGTCGTGGGGCAACCTCGATGTCCTTACGAGCTGCTCTTTCGTCGAGCCCTCCGGGGAGGCTGCGTTGCACACCCTCTCCTCGGCCTCGGTCTCGTTCTCCGCCGGGATCCGCTTCAGCTCCTTTCTCGCCGGTGGCGCAGGAGGCGGGACGAGGCAGTATATCTCGTTCGCCCCGAGCTGGCAACGCCTGGCGCTCCCCGAGGATATGAGCCTCCCGAGGGGCAGCGTGACAATCTCCTCGCCGAACCCCGTGACCCCCTGGATGTCCTTGAGTGACTTTCCGTCCTCGTCCATGATCGCCAGGACCTCGCCGTCGATCTGGTTCTGCGGAGGATGCTTGTCCTTCACGACCGAGAGGTTGTCGAGGTGTGTCCTCAGGAATTCCTTGCTAGCTGCCTTGAAATTGTCCAAGTCCGTTTCGAGGAGGGCTTCGAGCGCGCTCACGTCCAGGCCCATGTCCCGCCATCTGTCGAGCTTGGCCTTGTAAAGCGCCTTCTTGAGCTCGACGGGTTTCTGGTCCACGAGATGGGTGACAGGGTGCTCGGCTCGTCCGGAGGGCGTCTCTTCGACGTCGGTCCTGGTCGTGACCGTGTATCTCACGCTGGAGCCTCTTAGCGCGTGGTGTATGCCCTCGAGCTTGTCGAAGATCCTCTCATCGTCGCCGAGGTTCAGCTCGAAGTCGTAGTCGCCCACCACCGGCACCGCGCCTATGACCCTCATCCGCTCGATGACCTGTTTGGGGGACTCGCCTTCGCTGCTGAGCGCGACCCTGATGTAAGTCTTAATCATCCGGACTCCCAGACTCTGCGTCATTGTGCTCACCCCTTTTTATGGTTTCTGAGAGGGAGGCTACTTGCAGCACTCGGCCGTATGTGAGCTTAATATACAGGTCAACTGGATAACGCTGGCGAGATGCCGACTGACGCATCGACCAGGTTCGTGATGAGGCTCTTCGCGAAGCATTACCGCGAATCGAACCTGGCGATGCCCGAGCGGTTCGCCAAGCGCGAGTTCGGGTTCATGTTCTTCGACCGTCAGTTCGTGATGAGGCACCTCGGGTTCCCCTCCCGGGCGGCGCTGAAGAACCATCTCGTCGAGCAGGTGCCCGCACACGCCTACCACTCCTGCGCCTACTACGAGAAGCCCGACGCGCCCACCATGAAGGAGAAGGGCTGGCTCGGGGCGGACCTCATATTCGACCTCGACGCCGACCATGTCGAGGGCACCAAGGGCCTCAGCTACGAGCAGATGCTGGACCGCGTGAAGGAGGAGATGAAGCACCTACTGGACGATTTCCTGCTCGGGGATTTCGGGTTCGACCACGACGACCTCAAGATCGTCTTCTCCGGCGGGAGGGGGTACCATGTCCACATCAACAGCCCGAGGGTGCTGAAGCTCACCAGCCACGAACGGAGGGAGATCGTCGACTACATCATCGGAACGGACCTGGACATGGAGTGGGTGTTCCCCCAGACGGCGATCGAGACCGAGGCGAAGTCCAAGGAATGGTCGAAACCCGCCCACAAGCGCACCATGCCGAGGCTCGAGGACGGCGGGTGGCGCGGGAGGATAAGGAAGGGCATCGACGAGCTGCTCGCAGAATTGGACGCGTTGGATGCGGACGAGGCGAAGGGGCGCATAGCCCAGATCGTCAAGGACGCGGAGAGGGACATCGGGAAGAAGACGGTCGACGGTGTGTACAAGGACCTCTTCGCCAAGGCGAGGGGGAAACGGGGGGTCGACCGGATGCGGGAGGAGGACAACTTCGAGGTGTTCTCCGAGAAACGTCACGCGGATGCGTTCCTGGAGCTCGTCGACAGGAGGGTGAAGGGCCGGATGAAGGGTGAGACGGACGAACCCGTCACATCGGACATCAAGCGCCTGATCAGGCTGCCCAGCTCCCTCCACGGGAAGACCGGGTTCGAGGTCCTCCCGATGACGAGGGACGAGCTCGATGGGTTCGACCCCTTCGTCGACGCCGTACCCGCGGCGTTCGGCGACGCCACCGTGAGAGTGGTCTGCGAGAAACCGGTCGACCTGCGGATGAAGGACCGGCACTATGCGCTCGACGCTGGAGCGACCGATGTGCCGGAGCACGTCGCGGTCTTCCTAGTCTGCAGGAAGTTGGCGAAGGTTGAGACGCAGTAGCAAAACTATTAATCAAGACTTCGTCATATAAAAGGCCGTCATGCCCGCCTCCAGCAAGGTCCTCGAGGATTCGATCCGGCTGGCGAGGATCAGGAACATCAAGAAGATGCTCTACATAGTCCAGACCACCATGCTCTTCGCCCTCGCGATCCTCATCATATTCATCATGGGCGGGGCGCAGATAGAGCCGGTCTTCTACCTCCCGCTCGACTCCTTCGCGGCGGTCATGGTGCTCCTCCTGCTCGTCATATGCCTCGAGGGATTCTTCTTCAGGATCATGGAGATCAAGTTCGCCCGCAGTTCCAGTGCCAGGCATCTCATGGCGAAGAACTCCATCCGGACCGCGCTGATGATCGCGGCGGTGAGCGCGGTGGTCACCATCATGCTAATGGTCCCCCAGGTGCTCAGCGTCGTCGAGAACGCTGGCGAGCAGAGCAAGGCGCTGACGAGCAACATGGACCTGTCGTTCTGGTCGCGGGACCCTCTAGCACTCATGAAGGTCTCCTCGGTGACCGTCACGGCTCCGGAGACCGTCGAAGTCTACCTGGTCGACGACGCCGTCTACAAGGCGAACTTTGGCGACATAGAGGAGCTGTTCTTCCTCCGGCTGAACCGGCAGGAGTATGTGGTCCAGGGTGCACTCTCCATCTCCGTACCACCGGCCGAGCATTCGCTGTTCCACATCGTCCTGAACGACTACGGGGAGGGCGTCGTCGCGACCGTCACCTTCGAGAAGGAATCCTCCGAGACCTTCACGGGCATCGTCGCGCTGCTCGCGCTGGCGTTCGTGGTGTCCAACATCGCATGGGCGGCCTACCTCATGCCGATCGAGAGGAAGTACTCCGAGGGTTCGATCTACAGATAGCCGTCACTGGAGCGCGCAGCAGACCGTCCTCTTTCTCAAACCGATGCCCGAGCGCGTCAGGCGCTCGACGGTGCCCTCCGATGGCAGGACTATGCCGTCAATCCCCGCCTGCACGGCGTCGAACTCCCACGACCTGTCCCGCTTCGAGCGCATGCAACCGAGCAGCAGGCGCGCACCCGGATGCATCTCCCTGGCACTGGATATCACCGATACCACATCCTCGCCGGAAGGCGCCCTCGCGGATTCGAACTGGGTCCCTTTCGTAGGTATGAGCGAGATGAACACGATGGAATCAGGCTCGAGGCGGACCAGGTCCTGAAGCGCCCGGTGCTCGCCCCTCAGCTCCCCGCGGTGCAGACCTATGCACAGGTGGGGCGTGATGTTCGGCGCACCTGCGTCTCGCAGGTCCTCGACGACGCGGAGGTAGTCCCGCGTGGTCGCTGGTAGCCCGAGGACCTCGCGGATCGTGTCGTCACTCCCGTAGACGTCCACCGAGAACGCGTCGACGCCGGCGTTCACCAGACGCCTGATGTCATCCCTGCGGGCGAGGCCTATGTGCGCGTTGACCCTCAGGTCGGTCGTCGCCTTGACCTCCCGGATGGCGTCGACGAAGCCTTCGAGCCGGACTATCCCGTCCCTGTCGACCCCGCCGCTCAGCAGGAAGCCCGCCGCCCCCCGCTTCGCAAGGACGTCGGCCAGCCCGAGCAGGTCCTCTGGCGTCGGTGCGGGCATCATCCCTTCGAGGTACTTCCTGCCGCAGTGCTTGCAGTCCAGCGCACAGGACACGCCTGTAGTTGATATCGAGGGGAAGCTCGCGCCTGGGTAGAAACACTCGACGGTCCGCGACACAGATGGTTTCCATTGTGCGCATTGGTAATCAAACTTCCGTGGACTCCAGGCAAAAGCTTTATCTGAAGTCCTTTCTCTAGGCCCCCTGCTGGTCACCATGAAGGCTTTCGAAGTCAAGGGACAGTTCAAGATCTCGCTGAGACGCTGGCAGCCGTTCGCGCTGGAAGTCGCATCGAGCGATGAGAACGCTGCCATCGAAAAGACCCTGGCGCTGATCGGGAGCAGACACAGGGTGAAGAGGAGGTTCGTCAAGATCGAAGGGGTCAGGGCCCTCAAGCACGAAGAGGTCACGGACAACGCCGTCAAATACCTGCTGGAGGCAAAGAAGTGACGACCGAGGCCGAGCTCAGGGAGAGCGCGATGCGGATAGAGAACGCCAAGGCGCAGCTCGAAGGGCTCGGGAGGCAGAGGGAACTGATTCAGCTGGCCGTCGAAGAGCACGCCCGCGCCAGGGAGACCATCAAGAACCTGACCACCGGGAAGCCGGGGGACGAGGTCATGATCCCGGTCGGCGCCGACGCTTACGTGTATGCAAAGGTCTCCGAGAGGCGCGAGGCCGTCCTGGGCGTCGGCTCCAACGTATCGATACAGAGGGCGCCCGAGGAGGCCGACAAGCTCCTCGAGGCCAGGATAGACGAGCTCTCCCAGACCTTCAGGAAGGTCAGCGAGAGGGCTGAGCAGCTGGAGGCGATGATCCAGCAGGCCACGGAGAAGCTGCAGGAGCAGTACGACGCCCTGCAGGCCCAGTGATGACACAGGCCCGAGGCGGAACATGTTTCGCGCTCTGAAGGATATGTTCTCGAGAGCGTCCGAGAGCACGAAGACGAAGTCGATAGAGGACATCTCGGAGATCGTCGGCGATTCTGGAAGGAGGCTCAAGGAGAGCGCGCTGGACGATCTGCTGCATGAGCTCGAACTCGGGCTCCTCGAGGCGGATGTCGCACTGCCCATAGCCGAGGAGATAACCAGGAACGTCAGGGCATCGCTCTCGGGCAAGAGGATAGACAGGAGCTTCAAGACGGACGAGGCGGTCGAGCTCGCCGTCAAGGCGGCCGTGAAGGAGGTCCTCGCGGACCAGAGATTCTCGCTCTCGGAGCGGATCAAGGCCAAGGAACCCCCGTTCGTGATCATGTTCGTCGGCATCAACGGGACCGGCAAGACCACGGTCATAGCCAAGCTGACCAGCAGGTTGCAGAAGCACGGCCTCAGCTGCGTCCTCGCGGCAGCGGACACATTCAGGGCCGGTGCCATCGAGCAACTCACGCTGCACTCCGAGAAGCTCGGGTGCAGGATCATCAAGCACCAGGCGGGGGGCGATCCCGCCGCGGTGGCCTACGACGCGGTCGAACACGCGAAGGCCAGGAAGAAGGACGTGGTGCTCATCGACACCGCCGGACGGATGCAGACCAACACGAACCTCATGGACGAGATGAAGAAGATCAGGCGCGTCGCCAAACCGGACCTGGTCGTCTTCGTCGGCGACTCGCTCGCCGGCTCGGACGCCGTCGAGCAGGCCAAGCGGTTCGATGCGGCGGTCGGCATAGACGGCGTCGTGCTGACCAAGATCGATGCGGACGCGAAGGGCGGGGCGGCCCTCTCGATCGCCAAGACCATAGGCAAGCCCATCATCTACGTCAGCTACGGCCAGGAGTACGACGAGTTCATGAGGTTCGACGCCGACTGGATGGTCGCACGGATATTCGGAGAGGAGGCAAAGGCCTCGCCCGACCTCTAGCCCTGCGTCACGTTCTTCCCTGCGAACAGCAGCGCGTACACCTGGGCGTCCGAGACGAGGTCCGATATCTCCGCGAACTCATTGGCGTCGTGCGCGGTCTCCCTCGTGGTCGACCAGACGGCCGCCTCCATCCCCGCACGCCTGAACGGGTTGGCGCAGGTGCCCCCGCCGATCCCCACCGGGTAGGGCTTCACCTTCTTGACATACTCGATCGCCACGCCGAGCCTCGTCACGATGTCCGAATCGAGCCCCGTCCTCGGGCCCGACTCCGATTTCTGTGCGTAGGTGAGATGGATCTTCGCGCCCGACGAACGCTCGAACTCCGATGCGATGGCCTTCAGGTCGGCCATCATGTCGTCGAGCCTGTACTCGGGGAGCATCCTGAAATCGAACGAGAACCTCTGGTTCCCAGGCACGGTGTTGATGTTCGGGCCGTTCCCCTCGACCCTCGTCGGCGTGAACGTGCTGGTCGGGGGATCGAACAGCTTGTCAACCGCGGTGTACTTCGCCCTCAGCCTGTCCATGGCGGCGATGGTGAACCGCGCCCCCACCTCGAAGGCGTTCACGCCCTTGTGGGGCGTGGCCCCGTGGGTCTGCGAGCCGACGACCTCGACGTTCACCCACGCGATGCTCTTCTCGACCACCTCGATGGCCGCCCCGTCGGGGAGTCCGTGGTCCGGGACGACCACCAGGTCGCCCTTCTTGAATATCCCCCGGCCGAGGAGGAGGTCTATCCCGTGGACGTTGCCGTTCTCCTCGTCGGAGACGAACACCAGCCCGACATCCATCTCGGGCGTTATGCCGTTCTTGATGAGGGCGTGGAGGCCGAAGAGCGATGCGATCAGCTCCTGACCGTTGTCCTCAGAACCGCGCCCGTATATCCTGCCGCCTGCGACCGTTCCATCGAATGCGGGGTGCTTCCACGCGGCCGGGTCCCCCTCGGGGACGGTGTCCATGTGTGTGATGACCCAGAGCATCTTCCCCGTCGTGCCCTTGGCGCGGATTATGATGTTCGGCCTCTTCCCGCCCGGGACCCGGGGATCGTCGGACTCGAGGACCTCGATCGGTCCGAGGCCGAGCTCGCGCGCCAGCCCCGTCAGGAACCTGCCCCTCTCGGCCTCTCCCGCGCCACCGCTCTCCGGGCCGACCGCGCGCACCCTCAGCATCGAGCATAGGCTCTCGACCATGCGTCTCTCGTCGGCCGCAACAGACCCGATCAGTGATTTGGCATCCAAACTGGGCACCTCGCGAACAGGGTCCGGATATCCCGCTACGTGGATATCTGACTTTGCGCCTGCTGGCACTATTGCTCGACGAGCATCGCCACGGCGTTCCCGCCGCCGAGGCACAGCGTCGCCACCCCGCGCCTGGCGCCCCTCGCCTTCATCGCGTATATGAGCGTGGTGAGGACCCGGGCACCGCTGGCACCGATCGGGTGCCCCAGAGCGACCGCGCCCCCGTTGACGTTGAACTTCTCCGAAGGTATCGAGAGGGAGCGCATGACCGCGACCGAAGCGGTCGAGAACGCCTCGTTGTGCTCGATGAGGTCGATGTCGTTGATGGTGAGCTTGTTCCGCTCCAGCAGCTTCCTCACCGCATGGATCGGTGCCTCCATGATCAGCTCCGGCTTCCCACCCGACGTGACATAGTCCACCACCCTGACTAGCGGCTTGATGCCGCGCTCCGACGCCGCCTCGGAGTCCATCACGACGACCGCGGACGCGCCGTCGTTGATGGATGACGAGTTACCTGCGGTCAGTACCCCGGTAGGGCGGAAGACGGGCTTCAGCCTTGCGAGCGATTCCAGTGTCGAGTCCTCCCGCGGGCCCTCGTCCTGCGAGAACACGCTCGTCGCCTTGCCGGCGGGCACCTCGACATCGACCGTCTCGCCCTTGAAGGCCCCTGACTTGATCGCCCTGACGGCCTTCTGATGGCTCTCGAAGGAGAATCGGTCCGCATCCTCACGGGAGATCTTGTTCCTCTCGGCGACGATCTCGCCCGTGTTCCCCATGTGATAGTTGTTGAATATGTCCCACAGCCCGTCCCGCACCATCGAGTCGACGAGCTGGGAGTCGAAGAGCTTGTATCCGAACCGGGCCTTCTCGAGCAGGTAGGGCGCGTTGGACATGCTCTCCATGCCGCCCGCGACGATGATCCTCTCCTTGCCTGCGAGGATCGCATCCGACCCGAGCATGACGGCCTTGAGTCCGGAGCCGCAGACCTTGTTGATGGTGAGAGCCGAGACCTCGTCCGGGAGCCCGCCTCCGAGCGCCGCCTGGCGCGCTGGGTTCTGGCCGAGACCTGCCGGGAGGACGTTCCCCATGATGCACTCCTCGATGTCCTTGGGGTCGACCCCGGCCCGTTTCACAGCCTCGCGGACCACGACCGCGCCCAGCTTGGGCGCGCTGATGTCCTTGAGAGCTCCTCCGAACTTGCCGATAGGCGTCCTGATAGCGCTCACGATGACCGGTTGTCTCATAAGTAATCACACATCTGGGTGCCCTCCGTCCGCCGGGCACCCTTCTCTGCCGCATTGATTCCGATGTGCGTATTTATATTTTGTTGATGTTACCCCTCGACAATCGCCGAAGTGGCTTGTGAAGATGACGCCTGGCCGAGACGGGTGGCTCATACCATCCGACCTCCACGGTCCTCGGGACCGTGACCTTCTCCGCTGCCGACGGAGGGGCCTTCCCGCCGCACCTCTTGCACCTGTAACCCTGACCCCTCCCCACGGAACCCATCCGCTTCTCGCATCCCGCGCAGAGGGGGTTGTGCGCCTTGACCTCGTGCAGCGCGAGTCTCCCGATGTGCAGCTTCTCCACGTTCAGGCTCCGCGGGGACCTCCTGACGGAGCCGTACACTGTGACAACGTCCCCTGGCACCAGGCCGCGAGCGACATCCCGGAAGCCACGCGAGGGCTCGTAGAACATGGCATCGATGCTGGCCCCGTCGGAGACGGGCACGACCACGTGGCCGCCCTGCACGGTCCGGGGCGCGCCGGCGACCTTGGCCCTCACCTTCACGGAATCGCCTGGTGAAAGGGATCGGATCCGCTTGCCGACGATGTGGTCCTCCGTGGCCTGGTTCGTGAGGAAGAGCAGCCACTTGTCAGGCCGCTCGCCTTTGATCATCTTCCTGGCCTTCAGGAGCTCTTCCGGGGAGTCGCCTCTGATCCCGAACAGGATCGGGCAGGGAGACCCGGGGGCGATCGCGACATGGCCGTTGTCGTAGTCGTAGTTGTTGAAGGTCCAGGAGGTGGCCTTGTCCATCCTGATGACGCTCCGCGGGTCCACGGCCCTGTCGGTCCCGAACATCTCAGGCGACCTGTATGAGATGACCTCCCATGTCCGGTCCCTGGGCCGCCAGGCCATCGCGGCGGACGCGCCGATGATGCCCCGCCCGTTCTTGTACCTCTTCCAGATCGCGCCGGCCCCTCGCAGGGCGGCCTCCACGTCGCGCATGGGCACGACCTCGCGGACCGCCCGCCAGTAGAGCGATGCGGTGGGGCGTGTGCCCGAGACCACGAGGCCAGGGTTGGTCTTGTCACATTCGAACTCGGCCACGGACTCGAGCACGCGCGCGGTGCGCCTGAACAGATCCCGTGGATCGGCCGCATCACCACGCCCGTAGAAGCCGACCGGGCCGTGCTTCAGCTCGCCACACGGGTGACACTCACCCCTCCCCCGCCCCAGAGGAAGGCACACCGCCGCGTTCCCGCGGGTCTTCCAGGGTATGTTGGGGTTCAATCTGACCAGCCTGGGAGGGCCGATCAGGTCGTATTCCGCAAGCTCCTCGAGCACCAGGGTGGCGAGGTACGTCGTGCACATCCCGTCGGGGGAGTCCGTGTCGTCGAAGGCCACCATCGTAGCTGGCACGGCGTACCCATCGGCTGACAGAGAGAAAAGGGTTGCGTCAGGGCGCTGACGTCATGGACATGACGTGGAGCCTGAGGCGGAGGTCCGACGAGTCCATGTAGAGGCGGCAGTCGAGCACGACCTCGTACCCTATCAGCTCCTGGGGAACAGCACAACCGAAGGAGAGCGACACCGCGACCGTGCCCTGCGGGTCTGTGAGGAACAGCCCGGTTGCGAGATCCCCCGTCAGCATACCGGTTATGTTGAACCTGTCACCCTCGAAGAGTTCCCAGCTGGCTCCCAGCAACGGCAGCGTGAGAACCATCTCCGCCCTGCGCAGAACATAGACGGAACCGGATGAAGCGAACATGACCCTGTCGGGGCCCGTGCCGGAGACCTCCCCCTTCACCTTGAGCTCGTCACCTATGGACATCTCTGGCAGACGAGTGCCTCCGGAGCCGCCGATGCAGATGACGCTGAGAGTGGAGGAGTCGCGGAGCGCGGCCAGGGTCAGCCGTGCCGCCCCCGAATCCGTCATCCAGGAGGAGACCAGCACGCCGACCACGAACACCACGGAACCGTCCTCCACCGAGGAGAGGTCGGACACGGATAGCGTAGGAGGCGCGGAGAGCGATGCGAGCTCGAGCATGACCGCCAGAAGTACGCCTACGAGGAACGAGAGCGTCCTCAGGCGCGGTATCGGGATGTCCATGGGCCGACGGATGACACGGCAGGGACATGTCCCGTGCGCATGCATGTAATCGGCGGGAATGACAATGATTTAAAAAGGACCGGGATTATCAGGTGCTTGAGGTGCGAGAGTGGCGAAGAGCATCCTAACGGAATACAGGCTCGAACTCGGTAGCTTCCTGGGCCTCCTCTTAGGGGTGCTCACCGTCATCGGGATTGTCGGAGTTTTCTTCGATGGGACCCTGCCCACATACTTGTCGGTCCTGACCGACCTCTCCGACCCGTTCGGGAGCTGGGTGTACTGGCTCCTGATCGCCGGCCCGATCGGATTGACCGTGTGCATATGGTGGATTTACGACTTCATGAGCAAGACGAGGAAGCTGGCGAAGCTCATAGAGACGCCGAGCAAGGCCAAGTTCGTCAGGAACCTGGACGACATCGAGTACCTCGCATGGTCTCTGCCCCAGCGATATGAGGACCAGGTACTGGGGAAGAAGAAAGAGTTCGGGCTGTGACCGGGCCGTTCCGAAGGGGCCCCCCTTCATTTCCACTGGAGAGCCTAATCGTCCACAGGGGCGCCGTCTGCCTCGTCCCGACCCCTGATGTCCGTCGCGCCGGATGAGAGAAGCCAGCCTTTGATCTTCTCGGCGTCTGCTGGAGAGCACCTCACTGTCACCTGGAGGCCTTTCGAGGTCTGCTCATGCTCTACATCAGAGGTCTTGTGGAGTCTTGACAGAAGACTCATCGATTGGTTGGTGTTGGGCACTGTCGCCTGGAGCACATAGGTCTTCCCTTGCACCTCACGGATGATCGACCTGATGCCGTCGAGTCCCTCACCGGTCTTGGCAGAGACGAACATCAGCCTATAAGGTTCCGTGACGGTTCTTAGTGCCTCACCAAGTGATTGTCTAACGTCTTTCTTGATTAGGTCTGCTTTGTTGCCTATGAACAGGAGAGGACGGCTTCCGATCTTCTTCAGTACGATGTCCATGGACGTGGTGAGTTTGGACTTGATCACTTCGGTCGGCTCGCTGGCATCGAACACCAATAGAATGAGATCGGCATAGAATATCTCTTCGAGCGTGGAGTTGAACGCATTCACAAGATCCGTCGGAAGATCTTTGATGAATCCAACGGTATCTGTGATCAAAGCATTGCCTTTGATGCCTCTCACAGTTCTGGTCGTCGTACCCAGTGTCGAAAAGAGTCGTTTATCGACCTCGACATCGGACCCTGAGAACGCATTCATGAGAGCGGACTTGCCAGCGTTTGTATAGCCAGCAAGCGATACGAGGGTATATCCACTCGCTCTCCTCCGGCCCCTCCTGACCTCTCTCTGTTTGGAGAGTTCCGAAAGCTCTTCCTCGATTCTGCTTGCATGCGTCTTAGCATGTTCATAATAGACGTCCGTTGCGTAGGCCCCACCCGACATGAATCCTGGGCGTTCTCCGCTCTTCGCATTGTGTATCCATTCCCTAAGGAAGGGCTGCTCATACCTCAGTTTGGCCAGCATCACCTGGGCAATGGCATCTGGTGTGTGAGCATGTTCAGAGAATATCCTCAGTATCACACCGGTCCGGTCAACGCATTCATGCTGGAAGCTCATCTCGATATAGTGGTGTTGTGAAGGTTTCAAGTCCCCGTTTATGACGACCCAGTCATATTCCGTTTCCTTGACCTCGTCAAGTATATCTTTGATCTTACCCGGTCCGAGGAACCCGACCTTGTGAGGTCGGTCTCGCTTCTGTACAAACTCCTTCGTCGTCTCGACGTCGAGAGTGTCGAGGAGCGAGTGGATCTCTTGCATGTCCTCAGCAATTGAAAAGACGAGGGCTTTCTTCATGTGCAGCAAACGTTTACACATTACAAAGAGATAAATGTGTCAATCAACGAGTTTCGACGTGAAACGCAGGTGCAAAAACCTCTTTTTCGCATGCAACCTGCACTATGCCCGCGAGGGTGGGATGCGGTTCCCGGTTCCATCGGAAGCGGAGGGGGGGGCCTTCGGTTCCGTCGCATAACGACAGGGAATGTTTTTATTCTGCGCACAACATTCTCCATACTTGCTGGCTGAGAATATTCAGCAAAATTTCCGCTCCAGGGGTAAAATGGAGTTCCGCGATAAAATTAACCCTTAAGTATGCTCGACGTCATCCCTCAAATCCCTCTGTTTCAAGTGGATTCCGAGAGCGGCTTCCATCGGAAGTTTGGGGGAAGGGGAGGACTTTTGTCCAGGCGAGGGATGTGAGGTGCAGGATACCATCTTCCAGCAGTACATCAGATCGAAGTCCGTTTTCAAGGGCGACAGGGACGTCCTCAGGCCGTCCTATATCCCCGACGTTCTGCCTCACAGGGAGGAGCAGATCAAGCAGCTCGCCTCGATACTCGTCACAGCGCTCGAGGGGCAGAGGCCTTCGAATGTGCTTCTCTTCGGAAAGACGGGGACGGGCAAGACGGCCACCATCAAGTTCATAGGAAAGGAGATCGAGCGCGCGAGCACCGAGCTCAGGAACGTGCACTTCGTGTACATGAACTGCGAGGTCGTTGATACGCAGTACGGCGTCCTCCAGAACATAGGCAACATATTCATCGAGGATTTCGAGGCGCGCATCCCGTTCACGGGATGGAGCACCGAGCGCGTCTACAACATACTGCGGGAGAAGATCGACGAGGAGAGGCGTGTTATCGTCATCGCCCTCGACGAGATAGACAAGCTCGTGTCGAAGAGCGGGGACGATGTGCTCTACCACCTCTGCCGGATCAACGAGGACCTCAAGAACGCGAAGGTCAGCGTGATCGGTATCTCCAACGACCTGAAGTTCACAGAGTTCCTGGACCCCCGGGTCAAGAGCTCCCTCAGCGAGGAGAAGATGGTCTTCCCTCCGTACAACGCGGAGCAGCTGCGCGACATCCTTTCGCAGCGGTCCAAGCTGGCGTTCGATGACGGCGTCCTTGAGCCTTCGGTCATACCGCTGTGCTCGGCCCTGGCCGCCCAGGAGCACGGAGACGCGAGGCGCGCCCTGGACCTGCTCAGGGTCGCGGCGGAGATCACCGAGAGGAATCACATGGCCGTTGTCACGGACTCGGATGTGATCCGGGCCAAGAACAAGATCGAGCTGGACTGCGTGACAGAGGCGGTCCGCACCCTGCCGGTCCAATCGAAGCTCGTGCTCATGGGCGTCATGCTCAACGAGGAGCGCGGGAACAGCAAGCTCACGACCGGCGACCTCTACGAGACCTACAAGGAGCTCTGCCAGTGCACATCGATGGCCATCCTCACACAGCGCAGGATCACGGACCTGATCTCGGAGCTCGATATGCTCGGTCTCATCCACGCGCGCGTGAAATCGTTCGGCCGCGGCGGCAGGACCAAGGAGATCGAGCTGAGCGTCCATCCAACCGAGGCGAGGCGCATAATGGAGGAGGACGAGATGCTCTTGAACCTGAAGAACTACAAGCTGAGATTCCAGACGACACTTCTCTGAGGCTAGTTCGTCTTTCCGGGCGGCTCGGGCGCTTCCGTCGTTCCGTCACCAGCGGGCGGCTGCTGGTCGATCCCATCTTCAGGAACTGTCCCCTGCATCTCCAGCTCGTTTTCCCTGACGGCGACCTCCCTCCTCCTCGCAATCCGCCTCCGCAGCCTGTAGGTCAGGATGATGTCCAGCCCTATCGGCGCAATCACGATGACCGCCATGGCTATCCAGAGGTCGCGGACGCTGTTCGGGGGCGCATCGCTCTCGAGCGAATGGGTCGACCACAGTTTCAGAAGGCCGAACCACGGTATCTCACCCCGGGCCTTGCCCACGATCCAACTGGGGGCCACTATCCTGTTCCCGAGCAGCCCCGACACATCGGTCTGCAGGTTATGGTCTCCCTTCGTGACGAAGCCGTCCGGGAGCTGGGTGTTGCGGTAGTAGCTTATCACGGTGCCCAGGTTCACCGACACTGTGAGGTCGTTGTAGCCGACATGGTAGAGGAGCAGAGTGCTCGAGAGGTTGTCCCATGTGTCGGTCGGGTTGGACGTGTCCCACTCACCGGTCGGGCCGCGCTCCAGGAACGCGAGCGCCTCGCACCGGAATGTCCGAGAGTACAAGTTCGCTTCGAGGTACACCATCGCCCGGTGGATTATCGGGGTCCGCGCATCGTCCCCGTTTATCCTGTACACTATCACGTCGCCATAGTCGCCATAGGTCTCGTGGCCCGTGTGGGCCCCCTCGACATATGTGACCACGTCGGACGCCGACCCGACCTCCTTCACGAGGACGAGGTCCCCGGTGTCTATGACCCCTACGTAGCTGACATTGTCCTCGCTGTGCATCATGCTGTTGGATTCGACGACCACAAGAGGCGGCCAGAGGCCTGTGTAGGCGAACATCGCCAGTAGGATGCATGCAACGAATGAGAACGCGATACCGGCATCCCTGAGGAAGAGTACGGCTGGATGACGCTTCTTCTTCTCCCCCTGTCCATCGCCAGGGCCGGACACGTCGCTGACAGCGAGGCCTTGGTATAAAATGGATGTGGTCAGTGCCGTCGCCTCCAGATGGGTCGCTGTCCAGGAAAATCATCTAGATAGGATTGGGAAAGGGTTTGCGGGTCACTCCTGCCGATCACATGCAGATGCAAGATGTGTTCGTGCAGTAGTTGTAGTCGTAGGTGTAGTTCCAGTCGTGGGGGGTTGTGCCCGTGTCACCACTGTATGACCACTGCCACTCGTGGTGCCACTGATGCATGTTCCCGGACCCGTCGCTCGTCCCGTTGCTCAGGGGGGATGCGACGGCACCCGTGGCCACTGCGGCGCCGGCGATGCCTAGCACCGCGATGACCCCTACGATCGCGAATATCGCTGCTGTCTTCATTTTTGTTCACCTCTGTTCCGCTCCGGGCGCGGTCTTCCCTTACCCGTAGCTTCTGTATCCTAGTTTGGCTGAAAGGGTACTTGGACTTGACGTGGAAAGTTATCAGAACGTTTGCAGATATGTGAAAAGTGGACTGAAAAGCGGGCTCGGCTACTCCTCGAGCTTGATCCTCACCTTGTTCGTCGACCCGTGCCTCTCCTTGGTGATCACGCCCTTCTCCTCCAGTTTGTCTAAGAGCCGTGAGACCTTCGCATTGGACATCTTTGTACGTTGGATGAGGTCCTTCTGCAGAGCCTCCCCGCCTGAATCCATGACCGCCTTGAACATCTGCCGCTCGTCGCCGGACAGCAGCCGGAGGACGAGGTAGTTGTCCTTCGTCGCTTCGTCCCCGGTCCTTGCGGGGACAGGTTCCTCAGGCGCGACCTTCACCTCGACCGCCTTCGTCTCCGCCCTTTCTTCGGGCGGCGGGGGTGGCGGCAAGGGCACGGTCTTCACCATCTCCGGGGGTAAGGGTTTGTAGTTCTCCTTGAGGAGTATGAACATGACCGCGACCGCGAATATGAACGATGCGAGCACGATCAGCGCGAGGTTGGACGACGAGTAGGTCTTGTTGGACCACATCCCCATGCGGTCCGTGTCCGTCGTCGTGGTCTCGCTCCCGGTCATGATCGCGTAGAGCAGCAGCGCGACCGCCACTGTGGCAAGGCACGCGGCGACGGCCTTGTTCCACGGGACCTTCCTCTTCAGGGCCTTCATCTTCCCAACAGCATAATGGCCCATCTGTTAAAGAAACATCTCCCGTCTAACTCGGTTCTCCGCGCAAGATTAATTATCTCCTTGGGGTTCTCGAAACCAGGGGAGTGCGCTCACGAGCGGGCACGAGAACAACAGGATATCGAAGGACGAGTACTTCATGAACATAGCCATCGAGGTCTCGCGCAGGAGCACGTGCACCCGCAGGCAGATAGGCGCCATCATCGTGAGCGATGTCGGTGAGATTAAGAGCACGGGATACAACGGCAACCCGCGCGGACTGCCCCACTGCGGCGAGATGGGGTGCATCCGGGACAAGCTCGGGATACCTTCTGGCACGCGGCTCGAGACCTGCACGGCGGTCCACGCGGAGCAGAACGCCCTGATGCAGGCCGGCACGAACGCCCGGGGGTCCACCCTCTATTCGACGATCGTGCCCTGCCCGATATGCGCGCGCATGATTCTCAACGCGCAGGTGCAGAGGGTGGTGTTCATCGACGATTACTCGGACAATGCGGGGTTCGTCCTGCTCGGGCAGGCCGGTGTCGCTGTGACGCGGCTCGACAAGAAGCTCTTCGCGGGCAAGCTCGAGCACTAGCCCCCGGCCGCGCAGAACGACACCCGTCGAAATCGTCGATTATCTCGGTGTTATCTCGTCTCCTGGCTCCGGCAACGGCCGAACTCGTGCATTCCAGCAGTCTATTTATATCGAAACTCGCATCAGCAGGACGGACATGTCAGAAATGGGGAAGGCCGAGATCCTTCACCAGATCAAGCTGGCGGAGGGGCAGGTCCGTGCGATGACCAAGGAGGCCGAGGAGAGGCGCAAGCAGCTCCAGGCCGAAGGCAAGAAACGGGCCATCGAGAAGGTCGAGGCTGCCGATGCGGCCTCGAGAAAGCACCTGGATTCTGTCACCGCGGATGCTCGGTCGCGCGTGGACGTACGCAAGAGGGCACTGCTCGAGGAAGGTGCGCGCAGGGCCGATGCGCTCGTCTCGGGCGCGAAGAGCCGCTCAGCGAAGGTGAAGGAGTTCGTTCTTTCGGAGTTCGAGAGTGCCGCGGATGCTTAGGCCTGAGGAGATGACCCGGGCAGTCGTCATCGGGTCGATAGACAGCCTCGATGTCACCATCGAGTGCCTCTATGAGCTCGGCGTACTGCATCTCATCGATTTCACCGAGCAGGACGAGGATTTCAAGCTCGGCCAGCCGCTCGGGAAGGCGTCCGATGCCTCACAGAAGCTGCTCAAGCTCAGGTCGATGATCCGCTCGCTGGGCATCGAGGGGCACAAACCAGACGGGCAACTCAGGACCAGCGACATCTCGAAGACGCTCGAGCAGGCGCTGGTCACGCTCGACCTCAACACCACGAGCAAGGCCGAGGCTAGACAGAGGATCCAGAGCCTGATGCGGGAGAAGGAGTCGGAGATAAGCTCGCTCGGACCGTTCAGGCAGTTCGGGATACCGGTCGAGGACTACGAAGGCTACGACTCGATATCGGTCTTCGCTGGCCTGTGCAAGAGCGACCCGGAACGGGACCTGCGGTCGAAGGTCCCCGGGTCCGACCTCGTCAAGTTCCAGAGGAAGGCCGATGTCGTCGTCGCCGCGTTCGTCAGGAACGAGGACAAGGTCGATGCGGTCCGGGTGCTGGGGGAACACGGCTACCAGGAGACGAAGCTCCCGAAGCTCAAGGGTCAACCGGACGACCTCATCCGACGGAACGAGGCCGTGCTCCTGGACCTCGAGAAGGACCTCAAGAGGGTCGAAGCAGACCTCGAATCCATAAGGCGCCAGTTCGCGGATCTCATCGTCGCGTCCGAGGAGTATCTCACGATCGAGGTCATGAAGGCGGAGACCCCGCTGCGGATCGCAACCTCCGACAACTCGTTCGTCATAGATGGTTGGATGCCCTCGTCCAAGTTCGGCGAGCTCCAGCAGGCGCTCGGGTCGCTGTGCGGCGGCCTGGCGTTCGTTGAGAGGCTCCCTACAGCGAAGGGGGACGAGCCCCCGGTCAAGCTGAAGAACCCCAAGCCGGTCAAGCCGTTCGAGTTCTTCATAGACCTCGTCTCGACGCCCAAGTACGACGAGATAGACCCGACGCTCGTCCTGTTCATCACATTCCCACTGTTCTTCGGCTTCATGATAGGCGACCTGGGGTTCGGGCTCGGTCTCATGGCCCTGGGCGGGGTCATGCGCTGGAAGCTCAAGGGCTCCCCGGACCTGCAGAAGCTGGGCACGATCGTCCTCGCAGGCGGCCTGCTGGCGAGCCTGTTCGGCCTGTTCGTGTTCGCGGAAGCGTTCGGGGTGCCGTTCCACCCGCTTGAGGCGGCGCCCGATGAGCACTCATGGGAGGTCGTGGCGAACATACCCCTCCATCCGCTGCTCGACAAGATGCACGACATCAAGGAGATGCTCGCCATCTCGCTGGTGGCCGGTTGGGCGCACCTGACGCTCGGGTTCACCATCGGTTTCGTCAACCATTACCGTCATAACATGAAGCACGCCCTGGCCAAGCTCGCGTGGCTCCTGATACTGCTCGGGCTGTTCATCGAGATCATGACCGTGGCCGGGGACGCGACCACGACGAGCAGCTTCGTCAACTCCACGGTGCTCGCATGGGTCCCGGACATGACCGCCAACATCGCGGGCATCGTCGCATCGATACCGGCCGTCCTGATCATACTGGTAGGTGTCATCGGCCTGCCGCTCACCGAGGGGGCGATGGCGCTGTCGGAGGTCGTGGGACTGTTCACGAACCTCATCTCTTACACCAGGCTGGCGGCGCTCGCCGTCGGCAAGGGCGCGATGGCCCTCGCGTTCAACACGATGCTCTTCCCGCTGATATTCGAGAGTCACAACATCGGCATTGCGGTGGTGGGCGCGCTGGCGCTGTTCGTCACCCAGATGTTCTTCGTCTTCTTCCTCGGGGCGTTGTCCGCGGGGATTCAGGCGGTCAGGCTCAACTATGTTGAGTTCTTCCTCAAGTTCTTCGAGGGGGGCGGAAAGGAGTTCTCCCCTCTGAGGTATGCGAGGAAGCACACGGTAGGAGACAAATGAGGAGGTAGGAAGAATGGATCCAAGCCAGGTAGGGTTGGCGTTGATCGGCGCGGGCATCGCGATAGGTGTCGCGGGGCTCGGCACGGGCATCGCCCAGGGGCAGGTAGGCGCGGCTGCGGTCGGCGCGACCGCTGAGGACCCGAAGATGTTCGGCAAGGGCATGATCCTGATGGTTCTGCCCGAGACCATAGTCATCCTCGGTTTCGTCGTCGCCTTCCTGATCATGAACGCATGAACGACGAAATCGGAACGTACGGACCGGCAGGACGACCGACACGGATCGAGGAGCGTAAGAGCCATGGGCCTTGAGAAGATAGTCGAGGACATACTCCGGAAGGGCGAGGAGCGGAAGCGGGAGACCATCCGCATCGGCGAGAAGGAACGGGACGAGCAGATCCAGGCCGCGGACAGGCAGATCGACGAGCACCGCGTCGCGGCGGAGAAGCGCACGAAGTCCCTGACCGCTCAGATGGAGCAGCAGGAGCTATCGAGCGCCGAGCTCGAGTCCAAGAAGGCGATGTTGTCCGCCCAGCGGCATGTGATGGAGGACCTCAAGACGCATGTGCTGTCGGAGCTGGCGGCATATCCGGACGACAAGCGGAAGCGCCTCTACTCGAAGCTCACCGCGAAGGCCAAGAAGGAGCTCGGCGACTGCTATGTCTATTCCAGCGCCCGGGACAAACCGCTCCTCAAGCTGCCTTCGGGCATGGCCGATGCGGGCGTCATCGACTGCAGGGGCGGGCTCGTGTTCGAGACCAAGGACAGGAGCGTGCGGCTGGACTTCCGGTTCGAGAGCATGCTCGAGGATGTTTGGAACAAGCGCATTCAGGAGATATACTCCGGGCTGTTCGGGTGATTTGAAGGATGCATCTGTTCGGCGGCGGAGGGAACTTTGCCTACGCGTGCACACGCGTGAAGGCCAGGAAGAGCTTCCTGTTCTCGAAGGACACGTACGCGAGGCTCCTGGTCATGGACGTGCACGAGATCGCCAGGTTCCTCGGCGAGACCCGATACAGGGACGAGGTCGCGAGGCACAGCTCCAGGCACACCGGCGCCGACCTGGTCGAGGTCGCGGTCACGAGCAACCTCGCATCGACGTACGCCGCCGTGCTCGGCTTCACGAGAGGGCACCTGCACGAGATGGTCGGGAACTACCTCAGGCGCTGGGACACGTTCAACGTGAAGACTGTGCTCAGGGGCAAGGTCTCGAAGGCCAGGGACGACGAGGTGCTCGACACCCTCGTGCCCGCGGGGTCGTTCTCGGAGGCATACCTGCGGTCGCTCGTGGCGATGGAGTCGCTGTCCGAGATCATGGAATCGCTGTCGGGGGAGCCGTCGCTCAGGCTGAACCCCGAGCTGGTCAGGGAAGTGGTGGAGCTCGGCAAGCTCGCGCCGCTCGAGGACCATCTTGACAGGATGATGTACTACGACCTCCTTGCGGTGATAGAGCCGACCAACAACCCCGAAAGGCTTCTCAGGGACTTCGTCAGGCGCGAGGTCGACGTGACGAACCTCAAGGTGCTGCTCAAGCTGAAGGGCGAGCGCATACCCGAGGACCGGATGCAGAGGTACCTCATCCCTGGCGGCATGGAGTTCAGCCTCGATGCGCTCAGGGCGCTGGCCCAGGCGGAGGGCATCCCCCCGGTCCTGGAGGCGATCGAACGGTCCTCGCTCTATGAGGCGGTCAAGCCTGCGATGGACCGGTTCAAGGAGGATCACAAGATGTCCGGCCTGACGATCTCGCTGGACAAGGCGCTCATAGGCACGAGCGAGAAGTTCGCCCACTTCTACCCTCTCTCGGTGCTGCCGATCATCAACTACATGATCCGGAAGAAGGTGGAAGTGGACAACATCAGGATAATCGCCCGCGGCAAGGAGAGCCGGCTGCCGGGCAAGGTCATCGAGGAGCTGCTGGTGGTGTGACATGGAGATAGCGGTCGTCGGTTCCGAGGAGTTCGTCGTGGGTTTCAGGCTCGCGGGCGTGAGGCGGGTGTACGGCATCACGCCCGACAAGCTGCAGGAGACCGTGGTGAAGCTCATGGACGAGGTCGATGTGGGCATACTCGCACTCCACACGAAGGACCTCGAACGGCTGCCCCTGCAGCTTAGGACAAGGATGATGGCAAGCGTCGACCCGGTCGTCATCCCCGTGGGCGAGGAAGAGGGCGACATGAGGGACAAGGTTCGAAGGGCGATAGGCATCGACCTTTACAAGTCGAAATGATTCGGGGTGTGCGCATGGCGGACAAGGGTAAGGGTAGGGTCAACAGGGTCGCAGGGCCGGTCGTGACAGCCGAAGGCATCTCGCCGAGGATGTACGACGTCGTCTTCGTGGGCGAGCTGAAGCTCATGGGCGAGGTCATCAAGCTGGTCGGCGACAGAACGGTCATCCAGGTATACGAGGACACGTCCGGCATCAGGCCGGGGGAGGCGGTCGTCGACACGGGCGCCCCTCTCCAGGTCGAGCTCGGACCGGGCCTGCTGTCGAGCATCTACGACGGCGTCCAGAGGCCGCTCCCGGTGCTGATGGCCAAGCAGGGGGACTTCGTGTCCAGGGGCGTGACCGCCCCGGGCCTGGACAGGTCCAAGAAGTGGATGTTCAAGCCGACCGTGAAGAAGGGCGACGAGCTCAAGGGCGGCATGGTTGTCGGCGAGGTGCCCGAGGGCAATGTCGTCCACAGGGTCATGCTCCCACCGGGCGTCAGTGGGCGCGTCAAGAGCATCTCCGAAGGGGAGTTCACGCTCGACCAGCCGGTCGGGGAACTCGATGACGGGCACAGGATCATGCTCATGCAGAGGTGGCCGGTGAGGCGCGCGAGGCCGTACATGGAGAAGCTCCTCCCGGACATCCCGCTCGTCACGGGCCAGAGGGTCCTCGACACGCTCTTCCCGCTGGCCAAGGGCGGCACGGCGGCCATCCCGGGCGGGTTCGGCACGGGCAAGACGGTCACTTCGCAGCAGCTGTCCAAGTGGAGCGACGCGCAGATCGTCGTCTACGTCGGCTGCGGCGAGCGCGGGAACGAGATGACCGAGGTGCTGACGACCTTCCCGGAGCTGGAGGACCCGAAGACCGGGAAGCCGCTCATGGGAAGGACCGTGCTCATCGCGAACACATCCAACATGCCCGTCGCGGCAAGAGAGGCGTCCGTCTACACGGGCATCACCATCGCGGAGTACTACCGGGACATGGGCTACGACGTGTCGCTGATGGCCGACTCCACATCCAGGTGGGCGGAGGCCATGAGGGAGATATCCTCCCGGCTCGAGGAGATGCCTGGTGAGGAGGGTTATCCAGCGTACCTCGCGTCGAGGCTCTCCGAGTTCTACGAGAGGTGCGGCCGTGTCAAGACGCTCTCGGGCCCGACCGGGTCCATATCCGTCATCGGGGCCGTGTCGCCATCAGGTGGCGACTTCAGCGAGCCTGTCACGCAGAACACGCTCAGGATCGTCAAGGTCTTCTGGGCCCTCGACTCGAAGCTCAGGGAGAGGCGGCACTTCCCGGCGGTCAACTGGCTGACATCCTACAGCCTTTACAGCCCGATGCTGGAGGACTGGTACCGGAAGAACGTGGCCGAGGACTGGAACGCGGTGAGGCTCTGGGCCATGGAGACCCTTCAGAAGGAGTCCGAGCTGCAGGAGATAGTCCAGCTGGTCGGGTCGGACGCGTTGCCCGAGGAGCAGAGGCTCACGCTCGAGGTCGCGAGGATGATCCGGGAGTTCTTCCTGCAGCAGAGCGCGTACCACGCGGTCGACACGTACAGCCCGCTCAAGCGGCAGTACGAGTACATGAGCGCGATCAAGAGGTTCTCCGAGCTGGCCAAGAAGGCCATCTCCCTCGAGGTGCCCTTGGACAGGATCGTCGCCCTGCCCTGCAGGAGCGACCTGGGCAAGCTCAAGTTCGAGGAGAGCATGGACGAGGACCTCAAGGGCATGCCGGCGGCGATGGGCAAGCAGTTCTCGGAGCTGGGGGTGTGATGCGCATGGCCAAGGAGTACCACACGATCAACCAGGTCGCAGGACCGCTGGTCTTCGTGGCGAAGACCGAGCCGGTCGGCTTCGGGGAGCTCGTCACGATCGCCCTCCCGGACGGCTCGACCAAGAGGGGTCAGGTCCTGGACACGTCCGACGAGGTCGTGGTCGTCCAGGTGTTCGAGGGCACGGGCGGCATCAACAGGGCGTCCGGCGTCAAGTTCCTCGGGGAGACGGTCAAGATGCCCGTCTCGAAGGACATGCTCGGCAGGATACTCTCCGGGTCCGGCGACCCGCTCGACAAGGGCCCGCCGATCATCCCCGAGAAGAGGCTCGAGATCATCGGGGCCGCCATCAACCCCTACGCGAGGGACAACCCGCAGGAGTTCATCCAGACGGGCATATCGTCCATAGACGGCATGAACACGCTCGTCAGGGGGCAGAAGCTCCCGATCTTCTCCGGCTCGGGCCTGCCGCACAACGACATCGCGCTCCAGATCGCCCGGCAGGCCAAGGTCCTGGGGGAGAAGGAGGACTTCGCCGTCGTGTTCGCCGCCATGGGGATCACGAGCGAGGAGGCCCAGTACTTCATGAAGGACTTCGAGCGCACGGGCGCGCTCAAGCGCGCGGTCGTGTTCCTCAACCTGGCCGACGACCCGGCCATCGAGAGGTTGCTCACGCCGAAGCTCGCGCTGACCACGGCCGAGTATCTGGCGTTCGACCTGGGCATGCACGTCCTCGTGATCCTGACGGACCTGACCAACTACTGCGAGGCGCTGAGGCAGATCGGCGCGGCGAGGGAGGAGGTGCCCGCCAGGCGCGGGTACCCGGGATACATGTACACGGACCTGGCCAGCATCTACGAGCGCGCGGGCAGGATCAAGGGCAAGCGCGGGTCGATCACCCAGTTCCCCATACTGTCCATGCCAGGTGACGACATCACCCACCCGATCCCGGACCTGACGGGGTACATCACCGAGGGTCAGATCGTGGCGTCGAGGAACCTGCACAGGCAGGGCATCTACCCTCCGGTCGCCGTCGAGCGCTCACTGTCCAGGCTCATGGGCCAGGGCATAGGCCCGGGGCGCACGAGGGAGGACCACAGGGCGGTCTCCGACCAGCTCTACGCGGCCTACGCGGAGGGCAGGGACCTGAGGGGCCTCGTCGCCATCGTGGGCAAGGAGGCGCTGTCCGAGCGGGACAGGAAGTTCCTGGACTTCGCAGACTCCTTCGAGGACAGGTTCGTCCGGCAGGCGAAGGACGAGGACCGCACCATCGACCAGACGCTCGACCTCGGCTGGGAGCTCATATCCAAGCTGCCGATCGACTCGCTGACCAAGATCGACAGGAAGTTCATCGAGAAGTACCACCCGATCAACAGGAAGAAGTGAACCAGGCATGACCGTGAGGGAGATCCAGCCGACCCGTTCCGAGCTGCTCGAGGTCACTCGCAAGATCAAGCTGACCAGGAACGGCCACAAGATACTCAAGCTGAAGCGGGACGGGCTCATACTCGAGTTCTTCAAGATACTGGACCAGGCGAAGGACCTGAGGCTGGAGATCGCGAAGCGGTACCTGGTGGCGCAGGAGAGGATCGCCATCGCGAACGCCGTCGACGGCGTCATCGCGGTCCGGTCCGCGGCCTACGCGCTGACGATCCATCCCGAGATACAGCTCATGAGCAGGAACCTGATGGGCGTCGTCGTCCCCGAGATAAAGTCGTCCAGGATCACCGCGCCGCTGGACGAGCGCGGGTACGGCGTCATAGGCACCTCGCCCAGGATCGACGAGGCGGCGGACGCCTACGAGAAGCTCCTCGAGACGATCGTGAAGGCGGCCGAGCTCGAGACCACCATGAAGAAGCTGCTGGACGAGATCGAGAGGACGAAGCGCAGGGTCAACGCCCTCGAGTTCAAGGTCCTCCCGGAGCTGGAGGAGATCGAGCGGTTCATCAGGTTCAGGCTCGAGGAGCTGGAGCGGGACAACACCTTCAGGCTGAAGCGGATCAAGGACAAGGCCGCGAAGCGCGCAGGGGCGTGAGGCTTGAGGCTCGAGGATCTGCTCCAGGACCGGGTGAAGCTGCTGAAGCTCATCTGGGTGGCGTTCTGGGTCAGCATGGTCTTCCTGGTGATAGGCTACATCATGATCATCCAGGACCTCCTGGGCTGAGCTGGCCGGTCAATCCGGAAGGCAGTTGCGTGGGCGGCAGATGTCCAGCCCCATCTTCCGCAGGAACCTGCCCCGGGCCTGCAGCGCGTGCAATGCGGTGATGCCCCTCTCGGGGACCTCCATCACCGGGATGCCGTTCATGTCGAGGAAACGTTCGGACTCCGGGTCCTCTATCCCGGCGAAGCACGCGACGGTCGGCTTGCCGCTCACCTTGTGCGTGATGGCGATCCATTTGGCGATCTCGAAGATGTTCGTCGCAGCCTGTCTGGCCGCGATGACCAGTATGCCCTTGACCTCGGGGGCCTTGCCGACGGCCGTGAGCACGTTGGCGTACCTCGCGGTGTCCGCGTCCCCGATGATGTCCACGGGGTTCCCCCAGCTCCAGGTCGGTGGGCACGATTTCCCGACGGCATCGAGGGTCTCCTTAGACAGCTGGGCCAGGGGCAATCCCTGGTCGTTGGCGAAGTCCGTGGCTATGACCCCCATCCCTCCCGCGTTGGTGACGATCGCGATCCCATCGCCGTCCATCGGGGGCTGGTTCGCGAGCGCCTGCGCCGCGTCGAACAGCTCGTACATGGTCCTCGCCCGGTAGACCCCGGTCTGCTTGAACACGGCATCGTATGCCGAGTCCGAGCCAGCCAGTGCCCCCGTATGGGACCTCGCGGCGGCCGCGCCGCCCACAGTCCTGCCGGCCTTGAGTATCACGATCGGCTTCTTCTTGGACGCCCGCTGGAGCGATTTGAAGAACGCGGGCCCGTCCTTTGCGGATTCCATGTACGCAGCGATGCAGGTCGTCTTCGGGTCGTGCGCGAAGTAGTCGACCATCTGCGCATCGTCGACATCGCACTTGTTGCCCGAGCTGATGAACGCCGAGAACCCGAGCAGCTCTCGCACCGAGTACTCGATGGCGGCCGTGCAGAACGCCCCGCTCTGCGAGAAGAACGCTATCGACCCGCGGACCGGCGATGTCCTCGCGAACGACGCGTTCATGTGCGCGTGTGGCGCGATGACCCCGAGCGAGTTCGGGCCTATGATGCGCATCCCGTATTTCCTCGCGGTGCTGAGCATCTGCTCCTCCCGCGACCTGCCCTGCTCGCCGCCCTCGGAGAACCCGGCCGAGATGACGATGGCCCCCTTCGCGCCCTTCCTCCCTGCCTGGTCGAGCACGTCTGGCACCGCCGCCGCGGGCACCACGATTATCGCGGTGTCGACATCGCCTGGACAGTCCAGGACCGTCGGATAGCAGGGCATGCCCAGTATCTCGCTGTGGTTCGGGTTGACCAGGTAGGTCTTGCCCCTGAAGCCGTGTCCGTAGAGGTTCTCGATGACGATGTTCCCGACCTTTCCTGGGGTCGGTGTCGCGCCGATCACCGCGACGGAGCGCGCCTTGAAGAATGGGTCTAGACTGCGCATGAGCGGGAATCCCGCTTGCCTGATATCAATCCTTGTCCGGTGGGCTCACGCGAAGAAATCCTCCACCCACATCTCGCCAGTGCCCAGGTGCACCATCGGGACCTTGGCCGGGTCCGGGACCAGGTTGTGCATCCTCTGGAAGCTCGTCTGGGACTGCCACGCGGACGCGTTGATGAGCTTGATGCCCTTGTAGTCCGCGGTCGCGCACTTGTGCACGTGCCCCGTCACGAAGATGTTCGGCACCCGGTCCACGACGAGGTAGTCCTTCTGCTCCGGTGCCAGGGCGGTCCTCTCGCCGTAGATGGGCGCCAGGTGCCTCCTCCTGAGCATCTCCTTCATCGTGTCCAGCGGGTTGGCGTACGTGAGGTGCCTGGAGTTCGCGATGAAGTCGTCGAAGCTCCGGCCGTGGTATGCCAGTATCGTCCTCCCCTCGATCTCCATTAGGCAGGGATTGCCGACGAAGGATATCCGGGAATCGAAGATCTTCTTGATGTCGTCGGAGAGGGCCGGCTGCGGTTCGGCCAGTCTCACCGCGTCGTGGTTCCCAGGCATCATCACGGTGCTGATCCGGTCGGGGATGCCCTTGACCATCTCCGCCAGCGTCCTGTACTGGTCGTACACGTCCTCGATCACGAGCTCCTCCTCCTGGCCCGGGTAGATGCCTATCCCGTCGACGAGGTCGCCCGGCATCACGATGTAGTTTATGTCCTGTGCCACCGGGTCCTTCCTCAGCCACGCGATGAACCTGCTCCAGTGCTCCGGCAGGAAGGTCGTGCTCCCCACATGGATGTCGGATACGAATGCGACGATGGACTCGGAGCCGTTCGGCGTCATGCCGCTGTTCATGGGGATCTCTGGCCGTATGATCTCCTTCGCGATCACGATCTCGCCGTCCTTGCTGAACGACCCCACTATGCCGACGACCTCGTCCTTGAGGAACACGTCCGTGGTCTTCAGCGAACCCTTCATGACGAGCACCATGATCTTGTCGTCCTCGTCCTCGAGCTCGAGCAGCGTGTGCCCGTTCTTGGTCGCGTGGGAATCGTAGACCATCCCGACGAACCTCAGGTCACGATGGATCTTCTTCGCCTTCGATATCGGCAGGAGGCCGGCGAGCTCCCTCCTCTTCGCGAGCATCTTCCTGATGGTCGAGAAGCGGTCATTGAACAGCTTGGCGAAGTCTATCACGTTCCCCACGCAGGTCGATTCGCCGGTCACGTCCCTGAGCACATTGACCGGGCGCGCCGTCCTGATGATGGCTTCGTCGGGGGCACGCGGCTTCGCCCTCTCCATGTCCTGCGCCTTCGCATTTGTCGGCAGGCAGGCGGCGTATTCGAGCACATCATCCTTGGTGATCACGAGCGGCCGGTTCTCGGTGTCCCCCAGGATGAGGTCGATGCACCCCTCAGGGTCCGGCAGGGCGGACAGGGCCTCCACGGCCTCTGGGTCCACGAGGATGCCCTTCTCCGTGAAAGTCCGAAGGATGCTATTTCTCATCTCCTCAATCCTAGCGCGGGCGGCTTTAAATACCTTTTCGGGGATGGCTGGCTGATGGTCGAGATCCGCATCGTCGCGAGATGCTTCCCGACCGAGGACAGGACGAAGGTGGTCGACGCCGTCCTCGGTTTCTTCCCCGACGCGCGAGTGGAGGGGGACGACCCGCTCATTGGCATCGCCTCCTCGGTCGACGCCTTCGGCGAATTGCTGGGGCGGCAGCAAATCCGCGGTGCTGCCAGAGTGGTCATGAGGCGGGGGATGACCGAGGGCAGGACCACTTTCAGGCTCAACAAACAGGTGGCCACCGTCGGGAAGGCCTCTTTCGCACAGGAGGAGCATCCTCTCGGGGATATCGAGGTCACGATCAGCGACAAGAATATCGAGAGGGTCATCGACTCCCTTGCGCCCGACACCAGGAGGCCCGTCTCCAGATGATCGGCGTGGCATCGCCAGCGTTCTGCCGGACCCCTTTCCGGGAGATGCTGGGTCGGATATCCGAGCACTTCGGGCTCTGGGAGGTCCTGTCCGAAGGTGAGGACATGCTCTCCAAGGTGGCCGGGGACATCGTCTATGGTCGCACATCCATCGGCATGAGGTTCCAAGTCCATGCGCCGATGAGCGATGTGAACATCGGGAGCGTGTACGAGCCGATGCGGAAGGCGTCCGTGGGCGAGATATCCGGGATAATTGCTCTCTGCAGACGCCTGGAGATCCCAACGGTGACCGTGCATCCAGGTTTCGTGAATGGCCTCGCGTTCCTGGACCGGTCTCAGGCGTTCATCAAGACCAAGGAGTCCCTCCGTGAGATCGATGTCGTCGCGCGCGAGAACTCGGTCACGGTCGCGGTCGAGAACATGCCCGCACACATCAACGCGACCTGCACGACCGCCGCAGAGCTCTTCGAGGCGGTCGAGGGGACGGGGCTCGGGATATGTTTCGACATGGGCCACGCGAACACGTCCGGGCAGACCGCACATCTGCTCAGCGGCGTCTCCTCGTTCCGGAACGTCCATCTACACAACAACGACGGTAGCTTCGACCAGCACAATCGCGTCGACGAGGGCACCGCCGACCTCTCCGGGGTGCTGAGGGCGGTCAAAGGGTCCTATGCCGGCAACCTGATCATCGAGTCGACGGATCTGACCAGCGGCGCCGAGAGCAAGAAGGTCCTTGAGAGGATGTTAGGATAGGTTCCCGCACCTCATGCACTGGAACTTCCCGTCGACCCATCTCGCCTGTGTGGACCCGCAGAGCTGGCAGACGTACCCGTTCCGGGGCCCGGCCTGAGCATGCGTTGGCTGCTGGTGCTGGTCCGGTGCCCGCATGGTCTGTTGCGGATACTGCCAGGTGGGCTGGCTGTACCTGTAGGTCATCGGCTGGAACGCGGGCGCGCCGACAACCTGTGGTTTCTCGTCCAGCAGCGGCTTCTTGATCAGGTACTCGCCGATGCGGACGATGAAGTATGCGAACATGATCACGCCGAACGCTGCCCAGATGAGGATCGCGAGCCCGGTGAGCAGCGTCATGGTGAGGGAATCCGGGAAGACCATCATGGGCATGCCAAGGTAGTCGAATGCGAAGTGCAGCATGATGGCTGATGCGAGACCGTGCTTGAGGAACATGTACGCGAAGGCGACGCCGGCTACCGCCGACGGGAATATCTTCCACGCGCCCCAGGCGTCATAGTGCGCAACGCCGAATATCACGGACGAGATCAGGACGAGCGCGACCTCCGGGATTCCGAATGTGAATCCTCCTCCGAGGAGGTACGACCACTTCTTCTCCCTGAGCTTGCTCCGCGAAAGGTCCACGATTATGAGCGGGATGCCCAGGAGCAGGACCCTGACGACAATCTCCTCCCACACCGAAGCGTTGGCAAGCGCGAAGAGCAACTCCCATGTGTCGGAAGACTCAGTGGGGTCGCCCGGGGACATCCCCGCCGCGCCCATGAACAGGGCGATCACGATGTCCATGAAGATGATCGCGAAGAACAGCGCGCAGAGGTCGTAGATGACGCTGTGGTCACGTGACTTGCCCTTCATCGTGAGCTCGGAGAGGAACCCCTTGTAGCCGCGCAGGAAGATCCATGCAGCGCTCGCCAGGATGGCGACGACGATTGCGATGTAGTAGGCTGCGAGAGTGTTGCCTGATATGCTGAAGAGCGAGGTCAGCATCGGAGCCACGATGAACAGCGTGTAGGTGCGTGATGTGACCTCCGGGAGCACGATGCCAGCGCCGTAGATGAGTATTGCGAGCGTGAATGCCATGTACAGCAGGTATGTGACCATCGCGTAGGCCGTGACGCTCTTGACCACGGCCCTCCAGGAATGCCGCGGCCTCCTTCGGGCCTGTGCATACTGCGGTGGATACGGATATGGCGTCTGATACGGCGCGCCTGGCGCGTGATATGGCCCAGGAGGCTGCGTCACGCCCGCGGGTCCGAGCGACGGTTTCACCGCGCCACAATTCGGGCAGAACCTGCCGATCCCTGGAATGGTCGCCCCGCAGCTGGTGCACCTCTCGTCAGAAACGGACGAGGCTCCAGGTTGGGCACCGCCTGTCACGGCGGAGCCTACATTCTCTTCTCTATATTACTGTATCGAGAATCAGCCGACGGCCCAGGTCGGCAACGGCCTCGACGAACATTTATATCGAATTAGAATATTAGTGTCCTGCCTACTTCCCTTGGAGGCAACTGAATGGATGATGACAAGGACACGAAGGTGCGTTTCGAGACACTGAGCGCTGAGAAGATACCTTTCGGGAAGAACAATTTCCTGGAGGTCGCGAGGAAGAAGGCGATCACGGACGAGGGCGACAGTGAGTTCATATCCGTGTCCAGGGGTTATTTCCTGCCAGACGGGAGCGAGAAGTACAAGAAGTCGATAACGATCCCCGACGACCCTAGCATCAAGGCTTTCGTCACGGACAAGATCAACAAGCTCTGAAGCCTCAACCGCACTGTGCGTGCACGGTTTTTCTCGGCACAATATGCCGTTCCTCAGTCTGAGGCCTTGGCCTCTCTGCCGATGAGCATTTCGAGATAGGTCTTCGGTTCCAGTTTCTCAAGCCCGAGCTCGTCCCTGGCCGTCCTCATGAGTTCCTCGGCCCTCGCTGGCTCCTCGGTGATCAGCTCGAGCTCGACGAACTCCCCCAGCCCGTCGACGGTGTCTATGTCGACCCTCAACTTGTCGTATATGTACGAAGTCCTCCGCTTGCGGACCACATACCGCTCGCCGAACCCGAGCCTCTCGACGATCCTCTGCGCCGCGAGCGGGTCCTCGACCTTCAGGGATATCTCCTCGCGGGCCTTCGTGTGCTCGAGGTGCATCCTGGGGCCCTTGTATGTCAGCTCACTCCCATCGTCCCTCTTCCTGAGCCTCAGGGCCTCGTCGGTCCTGCCGAAGTCCCTGCTGGGGTGTGCGAAGTACACGTCCTCCATCGCGCCATCGAAGACCTTCCGGGCGCCGAGACGCACGAGCGTCTTCTCGACCTTGTCGTTCCCGGGGGACCAGTACTTCGATTCTACCTCGATCACGCGACTCCAGTAGCCTTTGATGGTAGATTAAACTGTCTCGGCCTGTCGCACCCCTGGCCCAGGCCTCACCACAAGTTATAAGTCCCGACCTACTGATAAAAGGCCTCCCCCTTGGAGTGGTGTATGTATGGAGCACACTGAACGTGCCATTAAGCTCCGGAAGGACGAGCTTGTCGAGATCAAGAAGCTGTACGAGACGGTCATGACCTTCGCATCGCATGGGATGTTCTACAGGAGCGGCAGGATCATGGGCGACCGACTGGTAAGGGTCAACGGCACCGACCTCGGTCGGGTCCGCGAGGCGCTCATCCGCGAGGGCTGGGCGTCCGATGTCACGTTCGAAGGGGACACCATAACCGTCAACGGGTCGATAGAGGTGTCCAGTTCTGACTCGCCGACGTGCCACATGCTCAGGGGCGTCCTCGCGAAGGTCTTAGAGGAGCGCACGGGCAAGGATGTGTACTGCCACGAGCGTAAGTGCGTTTCCAAGGGCGATGAGAATTGCGTGTTCGTGATCGACACGGAGGTGCTGTGACATGGTGAGGAAGACCACCGGCATCCCCGGGCTCGATGGCATGCTCCAGGGAGGCTTCCCGTACCCGTGCGCCGTGCTCGTCGCCGGCGAGCCAGGCACGGGGAAGACGACCCTGGCCGTCCAGAGCCTGTTCCACGGGGCGCGAGAGGGCGAGAAGGGCCTGTACATCACGGCGCTGTCGGAGCCCCAGTGGCTCGTGCAGAAGTTCCTGTCCTCGTTCACATTCTACGACCAGGAGCTGGTCGAGAAGGGCGTCGTCAACTTCATCGACATCGGGCCGACGCTGACCAAGAACCCGGGCGACATGCTCGAGACCATCAAGAAGAAGATAGAGACATACCAGCCTCAGCGGATCGTGATCGACCCGATCACGCCGATGACCGACATGCTCCAGTGGCGCGGGGAGACGAGGGAGTTCATGCACGAGCTCTTCGCCTACCTGAAGGCCTTCAACTGCCTGGCGATCATAACGGCGGAGCTGTCCTACGATGACATCTCCCGCAGCCAGGAATCGTACATGGTCGACGGCGTGGTCGTGCTGTCGTACCCCGAGGAGGAGAAGGTCAGACGCAAGTTCCTCGAGGTCCTGAAGATGCGCGGCACGAAGCATACGACCGGTAGGCAGCTGATCGACATCACCGACGAAGGGCTGGCGGTCCAGGCGGGTCTGAGGTAGTCCAACTCATGAACGGCGAAGAGGAGCCCGTCCTCAAGAGCGGTAACTCGTACCTGTACACCGAGAAAGCGGTCCTCCGCGCGTACGAGTCGCTCAAGCGCCTGTTGGCCGAGGGCAGGCGGGGTCTGGTCATCACACGCACGCATCCGACGCGGGTCCAGCAGCTGTACAGCTTGGACTGTCCCATCATGTGGATTGCGAAGAACATCAAGGCGACGGCCGGTGTGATCAGCCTCGAGCCGACCAGGCTTATGAAGATCCACAGCACAATATCCGACTTCATCAAGGCGAATCCAGGCGCCGTGGTCCTCCTCGACGGCCTCGAGTACCTCATCACGGAGAACGGCTTCATGAACGTCATGAAGGCCGTGCAGCTCACGAACGAGGAGGTCGCGATGTCAGGGGCGTTCCTGCTGGTCCCCGTTGACCCGAGGACGCTCGAGACGCAGCAGCTCGGATACCTCGAGCGGGAGTTCTCCCTTCCCGACGAGGCGAAGCAGAGGATGCAGCCGGGGTGAGCCGGCGCGCGGCGCCGGTTCTTAAGTCCGCAACGCGCTGTGGTGTTCCAGATGGCCGCGAGTAACGAGCTGGGCAGGGTTCATGTCATCACGGGCCCCGGAAAGGGCAAGACGACAGCGGCCTTCGGCCTCGCGCTCCGAGCAGCGGGGCACGGCCTCAGGGTCTGCATAGTCCAGTTCATGAAGTCGGACGAGGTCACGGGCGAACTCCTCGCCGCGAGGAAGCTGCCTGGCATCGAGGTCTCCCAGTTCGGGACCGGCCGCTTCATCGGCCCGGGTGGCCCGACCGAGGGGGACAGGGCCAGGGCGCGGGACGGGCTCGTCTTCGTCGAGGGCGTGCTGAAGGCGCGCGGATGCGACCTCCTGGTCCTCGACGAGATGAACACGGCCGTCCACTTCGGCCTCCTGACCGCAGAGCAGGTCCTGGCGGTGCTCGGATCGCGCGGGGAAGGGGTCGAGGTCGTGCTGACGGGGCGGGACGCCCCTGCGGAGTTCGTCCGCTACGCCGACTACGTGTCAGATGTGGGCAGCGTCAAGCATCCGTATGAGAAGGGGACCAAGGCGCGCAAAGGGATCGAGTGGTGACTGTCAGGGGGACTTGTCCTTCAGGAGCAGGAGGTACCTTGCCTCCTCCGACGTGAAGACGCTGTTGTCCTTCAGGCCTGAGAAATCGCCTTCCCTGAGAAGCCTGAGCGCGAGGGGCTGGCCGCGGGTCATCCTCAGTATCCTCTTGAACGTCTCAGGCTCGATCAGGTCGTTCCCCAGGAGCTTCCTGGCGCTCTGCTCATCCAGCCCGCGGAGCTTCAGCACCCGGACGACCCCCGAGTCCACGTGTTTCTTGTGGTAGATCCATTCGTAGGCCGGCATCTCCTCCCTGGCGGTGACGAGGACCTTGGTGCTCCCTCCGGATTCCATCATCGTGGTGAAGAACTCGACCGCGTCCTCGCTCGTCGAGAAGAAATCGTCGAACACGATGAGCGCGTTCGGCAGGTCGAGCGCCTCCTGGAGCGTGACTGCGCGCCCCGCGACCTTCCCTGCGAACGCCAGGACCTTCGTCCTGAGCTCATCGCCCCTGATCCCGGGTCTGAGCGCGACCCAGAGCAGGTCCGTCTCGTCCTGCTCCTGTATGAACCGCCTCGCGAGCGCCGTCGCCCCGTAGCCCTTGTTCGCCAGTATCACCATGACCTTGGATTCGGAATCCATGAACTCGTCGATGGTCTTCAGCTCGGCGTCGCGTCCGTAGAACATTCCGACCTCCGGGGCCCCTGCGAGCTCCAGGACGGGCGTCCGTCTCCTTTCCTCGACCGCGACCACTCCGTCCTTCATCCGGGCGATCGCGGCGGATGCCCGCTTCTTGCCGACAAGCGCCTCCATGTCCTTGCCTGTCATGAGGACGGTCTTGCCGCCGCTCAACACCGAGAACCGTGATTCGAGCACCACTTTCCAAACCTGCTCCGTCCGACGGAGTCCTTCCGCGGTGAGGGCGTAGACGCTCATCCTCCGCTCATGCCCCTCCACCCGGGCCCTGAGCTCCTCGACCGCCCCATCCCTTATCAGGTTCTTCACCGCGCGCGGCACGTGCGTGCGCGATATGTTGACGGCGGCAGCTATGCCTGCCTGAGTCGCCTCGGCAGGGTGCGCTTCGAGTGGGATGTCGGTCGCGAACCGTGACAGGTGCAGGAGCACTCTGTCGTTGACGCTCAACTGGCTAGGCTCTCCCATCGGTGCGCGAAATGACCCTGTGCTTATATAATCGTGCTGGTTTTTCACGGCGGTGCGTGGCCGCGCCCACCGAACGGTCCAGACGTCTGTTTTTCCGGGGCGGTAGTTGGTAATGACCGCAACACGTTTAAATACGCACGTAACCGATTTGATGCTACCAGTCGAGAGATATCCTTCCCCCGGAGGAATTGACGATGTATTCTAAACTGCGCAAGAGGAAGTCTTGGGTCGATTCGAGCGGCGTTTCTGAGATCATAGGCAACATCCTGATCCTCATGATCACCGTCGTCCTGTTCAGCACGATCATGGTGTTCGTGAACCAGATTCCGATGCCGGAACAGACCACGAAGGCTGATTTCTCGTCGAACATAGTGTACAACCAGGCCGGGACCGAGGCGAACCTGACCATCACGCACGCGGGCGGTCAGACATTGCTCTCCGAGTGGACAACGATCATCCTCCAGGTTGATTCTCTCTCGTACTCGTTCCCTCTCGACGAGGACACAAGCTTCGGGCACACCTCGTGGACAACGGGTGTGGACTGGGCAAGGCACCTTTCCAGCATCTCGTATTCCAGCGTCATCACCGTCTCAGTGTATGACAGCTCCAAGAGCTCGATCGTATGGTCGAGCCAGGTGAGCGGCGGCACGAGCGGAACTCCTCCGAGCATCCTCCAGAGGTATGTCGACTCCAACAGGATCACACCCTCGGCGGACCCCATAAAGGAGGGTGACGACTTCACGCTCTTCGTCAAGGCCATCGACCTCGACAACGACCTCGACTCCACCACGGCCGGCGTATGGGTCGATTCGACCTCGATCGGCGGCGTCAGCCACGACGACTATGAACGGGCCAGCGGCGGATGGTTCGAGTGGGACTACCTCGATGTAACCAACGATTCAACGGCCGTAGACGGGAAGGCCCTGATCATACACGCGCGCGACCAGGCGGGCCACGAATCCATATCGACGTTCATCATATCCGTGATAGTGCTCCCCGTGGACATTGTGTACAGCAGCTCGACCACGAGCCAGGAGGTCGGCGAGGGCGGCCTGCCGGCCTACCTCAGCTGGATCAGCTCGAGGCAGGGGTTCGGCGTCTACAAGGAGAACCTCAGCGCCCTGGGGACGGCTAACGTCTCCCAGCCCAGCACGGTCTTCGAGGCCGGCGAGAGGGTCTTCGTCAGGGTAGCCAGCCTGGACATGGCCAACGTCTACGGCGAGAACTCGCTGGTGCTCATGGACACGAGGACCGGATATATCGCGACCCCTGAGTGGGTCCCCATCAGCACGGAGACGGACCCGTTCAACGCCTACGCCTCCGGCGGCAACGTGTTCGTGTACGAGGCGAAGTTCAACACGTCGCTCCTGCCCCCGAGCGCGTACGCCATGTCGGTGGCCCTGATGAGCGTCGGGGACCCGACGGTTGTCTTCAGGATCGACCAGATCATCACCGTGACATCGGACTACTCGCCGATCTCATTCACGCCTGAGCTCTGGACGTATTCCAGCAGCAACCAACTCTGGGGTACGAAGGCGAATCCGTTCGAGGTCGCCGGGACTACCTACGCGATGACGGTCTGCGTCAAGGTGCAGAACGCCGTCTCCCCGGTCGTCGTCAGCGTCGGGAACGTGAGGATCGCGGACATGAGCGGCAGCCCGAAGGTCACGGGCATCCCGCCGTCCGGGAGCATGATATCCTCGGTCACGACCAACAGCTCGATCATCTACAAGTTCACGATCGACCTGAGGCTGAACAACCAGGACCAGTGGCTCGAGGGCACGAACGCTTACACTCTGTTCGTGTCCAAGTTCTCCGATGCCAACGAGGGCGTCTACTACATCTCGAAGCAGGTGTATGTCAGGGCGTCTCTCGAGAAGGCGGATTTCATATTGGGCTCGCTCGGGATGTACGCCGCGCAGGCGGAGGGCTCTGGTTCTGCGAACTTCCAGCCGCCGCAGTACCTGTTCTACATTGAGAACAACAACTTCTTCACCATGCGTACGCTGTACGACTACTCGAATTCGCCAGGCGCGACTCTCGAGTACTGGGTCACGGCGTTAGGCCTCGGTGACCTCGACGGTGACGGGGACAAGGACCTGCTCATGGGTCAGTACACGAGCAAAGGCCTGTACTATCTCGAGAACAGCCTGAACACCTACGGCACCTGGCAGTCCCCGTCGGTCCTGACCAGGCCGGATTCGGCCGAGAGTACGCTGATCAAGTGGATCGCTACCGGTGATGTGTCGGGCGATGGTCTGGACGACTTCGCCTATTCCACGCAGGGGACGGCCACTGCGGGGACGCACAAGGTCGTCATCTACAACAACACCTACGGCTCGACGGGCAAGCTCTTCCCCAAGACCTGGAACACCACGAACGACGGCATCAGGAAGATCGCCCTGGAGGACATGAACGGTGACGGACGCGTCGACCTGATCGTCCTGGCCGAGGGCAGGGTGTTCGTCTACGACCTCAAGACCTGGTCGACGGTCCCGATCGCGCGCGTGCCCCTCGCCAGCGTGACGGCCAACATAGAGGACTTCGACCTCTACGATGTGAACGGGGACGGCATGCTGGACATCCTGACGACCGATCCGAACTCCGGATCCACGTCCGGAGCCCCGAACGGTATACGCGGTGTCTGGATCAACTACTACACCGCCAACACCAACCCGACCATCAAGAGGATAGACTTCAACGCCACTGGCTACAACCCGGCGATCGGCTCGGGCCAAGTGAGCGGCGCGCTGTTAAACACATGGAACATGTTGGACGCTAACACGATCGTCATGAACGAGACACTCTCGGGCGGCAAGGTCAATGTCACGATGAAGACCCAGACGCTCACGAACGTGCAGGACCAGCAGCTCAAGGTCAGGGCCAGGCTCGGCTCGACGAGCACCGAGGTGTTCTATGTCTGGATATGCACGGACGCGACCACGCCGACATACTTCATACCGCTGGGCGTGATATCCAGCAAGAGCTGGGCGAACTACACCTGGACGCTCCCGTCGACCGTCATGAACAAGGCGATCTACATACGCATAACGGACTCATCGACCAACCCGGCAAGCGGTAGTCCGATGGATAGCATCGAGATAGATTTCATCGGGATATACACATCCACATACGGCAACTACCTGACGACGCGCACGCTCGTGGTCGACAGAGGAGGGACTTCGACATCCTTCACGACCGTCAGGGCGGCCAACCTTGACGGCGACAGCTACGTGGATGTCGTGGTCGCCAAGAACGGCTGGTGGGGCGCGTACGAGAACACCACGCTGTCGACCCTCTGGAGATCCGCAGCAGCGCTCGGCACGGACACGGCCTCGTTCTTCGTCGAGGGCTCGACGAAGGGCGTGCCCGCCGTCGCGGCCTTCCTGGCGTTCGTGTCGCCCACGCTGTTCGATGTGGCAGACGTAAACGGTGACGGCTGGGACGACATCGTCGTCGCGAACTACACCGTCTCGACGAGCATCCTCTCGAAGATCGGCGTGTTCGTCAATCTGAACACCCTGAAGTGGTATGTCGCCATCAAGGACCTGACATCCGCCTTCGACCCGACGGATGTCAAGGGCGGCATGACATGGATACTCTGCGAGAACCTGATGGAGAGCGACTAGGCCGGTGGGTCCCGGAAAACCTCTTCCCAAAACCTTCTTCCTGATTTTCTAGGTCTGCGCCTCAGGCCTTCCCCTCGAGCGCATGGACGACATCGTCGAACCTCTCGCACTCGACGACCGCCAGGAGTCTTCCGTGGCCGGCGGAAGCCGCGCGTATGCCGCTGGCCATTGCCTCCGTCCGCTTCTCCTCTATCGTGCGGAACCCGGAGAGGCCGTTGACCGCCCTGTCCCAGGCGCGCACGAAGTCCTGCGGCGTCTCGGCCCTGAAGCTCCTCCTCTTCAGGAGCCATGTCCTGGTCGAGTGCCTGAACAGGTTGGTCCCGGAGACGGCGGCGCAGTAGAGCTCCGTGTAGCTTTTCTCGTCCAGATCGACCGGCAGGAGCGGCACCTTCAGGTGGTCCGCCAGCTCGACGGTCGCGACGTAGCACGGCGGCGGGGCCGCGACCTCGCCGAACCTCGACAATCCCTCGGCGTAGATCTCCTCGTATCTGGAGAGCTCGGGCTCGTAGTCCTCAGGGATGTTCCTGAGGCCTTCGACCTCCTCGGCCGACAGCGAGACCGCAACGGCGTCCGGGCGGACCTCTCCGAAGGCCGCTTCGACCGCGGCCGTCTCGGACTTCAGGCCCTTGACCACGGGCAGGAGATGTACGGTCGAGCTTCCGATCATGACCGTCCTGAGCCCGCTCATGACCTCGGCCCCTTTTCCCGTTTAGTAATGAGATCCATCAGGTCGTCCGCGTCGTCCGTCCTGCGCAGTTCGTCCCTGGTCACGAGGGGCGTGCCGCCTATGACACGGATGCTGCTCTGCTTATGTATGAATATGACCGATTTCTTCTCCGTCACGCGCGAGATGTTCCCCACGATCTTGGCCTTCCGCTCGGTGGTCTTGGGGTCGTCGCCTATGCCCGTCAGCAGGAGCCTCTCGTCCTCCTTCGCCAGTGCGTCGAACGGGCACTTCCTGGTGGGCACTACCGAGTAGCCGAGCTCCCTGAGCATCGCGAAGACATCCTTGTCGCCGTCGCTCATGGTCTCGAAATCCTTGAGCGTCTCGGCCACCTCGGCCGTGAACGCGAACGGGTCCAGCGGCATGACGATCGCCTCGTTGAGGAAGTCCTCGATGCGCGCGGCGATGTCGACCATGGCGCCCATGCCGCCCTCGTACATCTGGATGGCCTTCCTCGACACGCCCGCCGCCTCTGCGAGCGTGCCCAGGGAGATGTTCCTGGCGGTCCTGATGCTCCTGAGCGTCTCGCCGTCCATCCGCACATAGATCCCGCCAGGGGCCGCGTACACGAACGGCGGGACCCCTTCGAGCATCTGCTCCCGGAAGGTCCCCTCGGACACGATGGGTATGCCGAACCGGGTGTAAAGGATCCCGTCCTCGAGCTCCGCAGAGCTCGAGTGGAGCCCGATCACGACCGGGCTCGCGCCCAGCGCCGTCGCCAGCACCTTGATCTCGGTCGCATCGTCGCAGGACAGCGAATCGATGTTGGCCAGGGCCTTGATGATGAGCAGCTGGCGGTCCTTGCGGGCCACGAGGTCGAAGCTGATGCTCCTGAGGCTCAGCGGCTCGGAGACGAAGAAGCCGGCCTTCGCAAGGGTGTCCCTGACGTTGCCTATGAGTTGCTCTCTGGACGCCGTGACCGCCTTCCCCTGCACTGGTTCCCTCGTATCCTGTTCATCCGATTTGAATCATTTCCCCTGACCATCAGCCGTACATCCCGTTCGGCGTTAGGCGTTCGTACCTCTTCAGGTCCTTCTCGCTCATGGGCTGGATGTTCTCCATGGCCCTGTCGAAGTACTTCGCGGCGACCTTGCGCGTCTTGATCTTGTCCTCGGTCGGGTCGCCTCCCTCGAGCACGAAGTCCCTGATGGACAGCATGACCGCCTCGTTGCATACGGCGGCAATCTCCGCGCCCGTGAAGTTCTCCATCTTCGTCGCGAGCTTGTCCAGGTCCACGTCCTTGTCCAGGGGCTTGTCCTTCGTATGTATCCGGAGTATCTCCTTCCTCGCCTCGAGGTCGGGCGGCCCGATGAACACGAGCCTGTCGAACCTGCCCGGCCGCAGCAACGCCGGGTCGATCATGTCCGGCCGGTTCGTCGCCGCTATCACGGTGACGTTGTGCAGGGGCTCGAGCCCGTCCATCTCGGTCAGCAGCTGGCTGATGACCCTCTCCGTGACCCCGGAGTCCGTGGTCATCCCCCTCACGGGCGCGACCGCGTCGATCTCGTCCAGGAACACGACGCACGGCGCCGCCTGCCTGGCCTTCCTGAAGGTCTCGCGGACGGCCTTCTCGCTCTCGCCGACCCACTTTGACAGGAACTCCGGCCCCTTGACGCTGATGAAGTTCGCCTGGCTCTCCGTCGCGACGGCCCTGGCCAGCAGGGTCTTGCCGGTCCCGGGCGGACCGTAGAGGAGTATGCCCTTCGGCGGTGTCGCCCTCATGTGCCTGTAGAGCGCGGCGTACCTGAGAGGCCACTCGACGGATTCCATGAGCTCCTGCTTCGGCTCCTCGAGCCCGCCGATGTCCTCCCACTTCACGTTCGGGCTCTCGATCAGGACCTCCCGCAGGGTCGATGGCTGCATCTCCCTGTAGGCGTCCATGAAGTCCGACATCGTGACCCTGAGGCTGTTCAGCACCTCGACCGGGATCGTGTCCGCCTCCATGTCTATCGTCGGCAGGACCTTCCGCAGCGCCCTCATGGCCGCCTCCCTCGTCAGCGCCGCGAGGTCCGCGCCCACGTACCCGTGCGTCATCCCGGCGAGCTGGCCCAGGTCCACATCGTCCGCCAGGGGCATGCCCTTGGTGTGTATCTGCAGGATATCCGACCTCCCCGCGCGGTCGGGTATGCCTATCTCGATCTCTCGGTCGAACCTTCCCGGCCTGCGTATCGCCGGGTCCAGGGCGTTCGGCCTGTTGGTCGCGCCTATGACGACGACCTTCCCCCGCCCCTCGAGCCCGTCCATGAGGGCCAGGAGCTGGGCCACGACCCTGCGCTCGGTCTCCGCGGTGACCTCGTCCCTCTTGGGGGCGATCGAGTCTATCTCGTCTATGAATATGATGCTCGGGGCGTTCTCGGCGGCCTCCTTGAAGATCTCCCGGAGGCGCTCCTCGCTCTCGCCGTAGAACTTGCTCATGATCTCCGGACCGCCTATGGACGTGAAGTTGGCGCTGGTCTCGGAGGCCACGGCCTTGGCCAGGAGGGTCTTGCCAGTGCCTGGCGGCCCGTGCAGCAGAACTCCCTTGGGCGCGTCGACACCGAGCTTCTCGAACAGCTCGGGGTGCCTCAGGGGCAGCTCGATCATCTCTCGGACCCTGCCCACCTCGTCCGTCAGGCCGCCTATGTCCTCGTAGGCGACCTTCGGGCCCTTCGCGACCTCGTCCTTTGCAGGCTTCTCGCTGAGCTTGATCTTCGTGAAGTTCTGGATCACCGCGGCCTCCGCGGACGGCTGGATGCTCTGGACCACGAGGTCGAACTTGCGGCCCATGATGCTGACCTCGATGAGGTCTCCCTTCATGATCGGCCTGCCTTCGAGCGCCTGGACCAGGTACTCATCGCCCCCCAGCAGCTTGAGCGGCTGGGTCGGCGCGAGCCCGACCTTCGTTGCCGGTTTCGGCACGACCTTGCGGATGGAGACCTTCTCGTCGAGGCCGACACCCGCGTTCTTGCGTATCGCGCCATCGATGCGTATCGTGCCCCGGTTCTCGTCCTCCGGGTAGCCGTTGAAGACCGTTACCGCCGTGGCTCTCGTGCCCTCTATCACGGCGGTGTCCCCTTGGCTGAGCTCGAGGATGCGCATGAGCGCGGGGTCGACCCTGGCGATGCCCTTCCCGTCGTCTCCGGACTTCGCCTGGACCACTCTTAGGACCTTGTCCTTCTTGCTGGTCATATGTTCCACCTAATCATCGATATCCGTCTGAATGAAAGCGATCCAATGATGGGATTCGGAAATGGTTTGGAGGAAGGCGGATGCCATCCTCACTCACTTCACCTGGAGTTTCCTGGACTTCTTCTCCGGCGGAGCGGCCTTGGGCAGCTTCACCGTCAGTACGCCGTCCTTGAGATCTGCGATGGCCTTGTCAGCGACGACCTTGTCCGGCAGAGGGAGCGACCTGTAGAACTTGGCGTATCGCCTCTCCCTCTTCAGGTAGCCCTTGCCCTCCTCGTTCGCTTCTGAGGAGGTCTCGCCCGAGATCTCTATGCCATCCTCGGTGACGTCGATGCTCAGGTCCTCCTTGCGGATCCCCGGCACCTCGGCCCTGATGACGAACTGCTTCTCCTCGTCAGCGAGATCAATCAGCGGCTGCCGGATTGCCTCGTCGGCGAAACCCCTGGGCATGAGGAAGGTGTTCTCCCATTCTGTCCTGAAGTCGTCGAATATCCGGTCCATGTCACTAAGCACGGACACGGGACTGGCCCACGCTGGTCCCCAGTGGTCCCTTGGGGCCAGGCCTTCTTTCTTCTCTCTCCTCCGTATCACGCGTATGCCTCCTAGCGCTGGTTCCTAGGCGTCCCCGGCCGATTTATTATGTTAGCGCTTCTATATAGTGCTATCGGCGCATCCCTCAGGCACGTCCCGTCGTCCTCGAGCATCTGGCTCGCCGACCAGAGGCTGTCCTATCGAAGACGCAGAGTATTAACCATCGATGGCAATATGCGGACGGAATGACGGGAATCCTGAAGGGCGAGCATGTCATCATCCAGGACCAGGCCGAGGCCAGCCAGGTCCACAACAAGGGCTTCTATGGCGTCCCCCAGACCGGGGGGTCGCTCAAGCTCGATCTCATGGAGGCCATCTACCTGGTGGAGTCCGGACGCCTGGATGTCATGTCCGGAGCGGATGCGGTCAGCGCCACCGAGCTTCTCAGGCTCGCCCACAACACCTCTGAGGGTTTCGAGGTCCGCTACCTCGTCTACAGGGAGCTGCGGTCCAGGGGATACGTGGTGAAGCTCGGGACGTCGCCGTTGGATTTCCGGGTCTTCCCCAGAGGCGGTTCGCCGAACAAGACCCCCAGCAAGTGGTGGGTCTCGGCGATATCCGAGCGCTCGTCGTTCGACCTGGGTGCCCTCCTCCATGACCTCGACAGGACCGAGGACGTCAGGAAGAAACTGCTGCTAGCCGTCGTCGACGAGGAGAGCGATGTCACCTATTACGAGGTCCGCAGGGCCCAGCCCAAGGGCAGGCTCGGTGCGGTCGACATCAGCAGGCCCGCGGAAGGCATACTCATGGCCGACCGCGTGCTCGTGAGCGACGAGGGCGGCGCGAAGGCGCTCCACGGCGGCCACTTCTTCGGGAAGCAGATCGGGCCGATGCTCCAACTCTCTCTGATCGAGGCCGCGTTCCTCGAGGAGCTCGGCGCGCTCAGGCTGAAGGACGCCAGGACGAACCGCGCGGTCGGCTTCGCGGCCCTCAAGAAACGCGCCCGCACCCTCCAGCCCGACTTCGACCTGCGCCTCAGCGCGTTCAAGGACATGAAGGGCAAGGGGCTGCTCGTGAAGACGGGGTTCAAGTACGGCTCACATTTCAGGGCCTATGAAGGGGACCCGTCGAAGCAGCACGCACGATATCTCGTGCATGCCGTGCCGGAGACATATACGACGATGTGGCCCGAGGTGAGCAGGGCCGTGAGGCTGGCGCATGGCGTGAAGAAGGAGATCCTCCTCGGCCGGGTGACTGCGAAGGAGGTCGAGTACGTCGGCCTGAGCAGATACCGGCCCTGATTCCTAGAACAGCTTCGGGACCAGCTCCACGAGCCTGTTGGCGTATCCCCATTCGTTGTCGTACCATGCGAGCACCTTGCCCAGGTTGCCCTTGCCGCCTACGACCATCGTCGACAGCGCGTCGATGACGCTCGAGTGCGGGTTCCCGACGACATCCGCGGATACGATCGGGTCCGTGCAGAACTCCATGATGCCCTTCATCGGGCCGTCCGCGGCCTCCTTGAGGGCCTTGTTGACATCCTCGGCGGTGACCTCGGTCTTCGACATGAAGCTGATGTCCGTTATCGAGCCAGTCGGGGTCGGGACCCGGAGCGCGAGACCGTTCATCCTGCCCTTGAGCGCGGGCACGACCTCGCCTATGGCCTTGGCCGCGCCCGTGGACGAAGGGATAATCGAGAGCGCCGCGGCCCTCGCCCGTCTGAAGTCCTTGTGCGGCGTGTCGACCAGCTTCTGGTCGCCGGTGTATGCGTGGATGGTGGTCATCATGCCCTTCTCGATGCCGAACCTGTCGCTGAGCACCTTCGCGGGCGGCGCGAGGCTGCCCGTCGTGCACGATGCCATGGATATGATGTTGTGCTTCGCCTTGTCGTAGGTGTCGAAGTTGACACCGAGCACGACCGTGACATCCGGCTCCTTCGCCGGCGCGGACACGACGACCTTGCGCGCGCCCGCCGCGATGTGCTTGGCCGCCTTCTCGCGCTCGGTGAACAGCCCGGTGGACTCGATGACCACGTCGGCCCCGAGCCTCTTCCAGGGGATCTCACCAGGGTCCTTGCACTGGGTGACCTCGAACCTGTGCTTGCCGACGGAGACCATCTGTCCCTCGGCCTTGACATCCATGTCCAGCTTCCTGTAGACCGAGTCGTACTTGAGCAAGTGCGCGAGCGAGTCCACGGGCGCGATGTCGTTGACGGCGACTATCTCGATGTCCTTCCCGAGCGCCTTCGACTCGAGAGCCGCCCTGTACACGTTCCTGCCGATCCTTCCGAATCCGTTGACCCCGACCCTGATCAAGATTCTCCCCGTGAGGCCAATGCCCAGGCAGGTTAAAAAAGTGTCCGTTCTACTTTGGCGCGACCTTGGAAAAATGTAGTACGAAGGGGTTTGGCCAGTACGCTCAGAGCTGGACCTCTATACCCAGCTTCTCGGTGAGCTCCTTGTACCGGTTCCTGATGGTGACCTCGGTCACGCCCGCTATGTCCGCGACCTCGCGCTGGGTCCTGCGCTCGTTGCACAGGATGCTCGAGATGTATATCGCGGCCGCGGCCACGCCCGTCGGGCCCCTGCCAGATGTCAGCTCCTTCTTGCCAGCATCCTTCAGGATCTCGGCCGCCTTGGACTGGACCTCGCCGGACAGCTTGAGCTCGGAGCAGAACCTGGACACGTAGTCCTGGGGCTTCGTCGGCATGAGCTTCAGCTTGAGTTCGCGCGTCATGAACCTGTAGGTCCTACCGATCTCCTTCCTTCCGACCCGCGAGGAGTTCGCGACCTCGTCCAGGGTCCTGGGGACGTTGCACTGCCTGCAGGCGGCGTAGAGCGACGCGGCGACGACACCCTCGATGCTCCGCCCTCGGATCAGGTTCTTGTTGACGGCCTTCCTGTAGGTCATCGCCGCCGTCTCCCTGACGTTCCTGGGCAGGCCCATCGAAGAGGCCATCCTGTCGAGCTCGCTGAGCGCGAACGCGAGGTTCCTCTCGGTGGCGTTCGACACCCTGATCCTGCGCTGCCACTTCCTCAGCCTGTACAGCTGGGCCCTGTTCCTCGTCGGGATGCTCTTCCCGTACGAGTCCTTGTTCTTCCACGAGATCTCCGTGGACAGGCCCTTGTCATGGATGGTGTAGGTCATCGGGGCGCCGGTCCTGGCCCTCTTCTCCCCCTGCTCCACATCGAAAGCCCTCCACTCGGGGCCCTGGTCTATCAGCTGGTCGTCGAGGACTATCCCACAGTCCTCGCAGACGAGCTCTCCTCTCTCGTAGTCCCTCACCAGGTGAGCACTGTTGCACTCCGGGCATCGCTCGACCTGCTCAGTTTCCTCTCTTACCTTTGCCATGGTCCCTCTCCTGTTGCACGTAGACCTCCTTGCCGAGCACAGCAAGGGCCTTCAGATCTTTTCGAGGCGTTACAGCCACGTAGGGTGAGCGAGTGGGGCCGAAAACCTTTGTGATCCTTCCAACCTCCCCCTTGAGGTTGTCCCTCACGATTGCCTTCGGGTTCGGGGCGAATCTCGCCTTCACGATGAGCTTCCCGTCATGCGATATGTCCTGAACCACTCCAAGAAGCATCAACGTGCTCACCGAATTGTTTTTATAATTTGTGCTAACCGCCCTATACACAATGTTATATAAAAGGTTTTTCTCAATGTATTTAAGGATTGAGCCCCCATCCAGTGTTGGACCGGGACCCCACTATGTATAGTGGTCCGGCAGTGAGAGGAATTGTCATGACGGAGATTCCCAAGACACACCCTCGCTACGAGTCCCTCGTGCTCAGGGAGAAGTTGGTCGAAGGATTCAGGTCCGGCATCGCCGCGCCGCAGGGGCTCATCGCCCACGGGCGGGGCGAGATGTTCTACTATCTCCTCGGAGAACGGACGACGAAGGAGGCGAGGGCGGCGTGCAGGGCCGCCGCCGCGCTGCTCCTGCAGGCCGAGCGGCCGGTGATATCGGTCAACGGCAACGTCGCGGCCCTGTGCCCTCGCGAGGTCGTGCGCTTGGCGGAGGCGGCCTCCGCGCGGATCGAGGTCGGACTGTTCCACCGGTCGGACGAGAGGGTATCGAGGATACGGAAGTGCCTCGAGGACAACGGGGCCAAGGGTGTGCTCGGGTTCCTCCCGGACGCCCGCATCCCAGGGCTGGAGAGCATGCGCGGGCTCTGCTCGAAGGAGGGCATCTACTCGGCGGATGTCGTGGTCATACCTCTGGAGGATGGTGACAGGGCCGGGGCACTCTCGAAGATGGGCAAGAGGACGATAACCGTCGACCTCAACCCGATGTCGAGGACGTCCAGGTGCGCGACCGTCACGGTGGTCGACGAGGTGACGAAGGCGCTCCCGGAGATCGTGCGCTCGGTCGAGGACCTCGAGGACGACCCTGCGGGCGCGAAACGCGCTCTGAAGGCCTACGACCGCGACGCGAACCTGGCCGCGGTCATGGCCGTCATGTCGGAGAACCTCGGCTCCCTCTGACGGCTCCGGTGCCCCTCACTCCTTGACGACCCTCTGGCCCGTGACCATGTAGATCACGCGCTCGGAGATGTTGCAGGCGTGGTCCGCAATCCGCTCGAGGTATCTTGCCACGAGCAGGTAGTTGATCCCGAACCCGATCTTCTTCGAGTCCTCCATCATGTAGGTGATGATCTCTCGGAAGATCTCGTCGTAGAGGGAGTCGACCATGTCCTCGAGCTCGAAGACCACCTTCGTCGGTCCCGTGTCGCGCTCGAGGAACGCCTTCACCGAGGTGTCGACCATCTTCTCGGCCATCTCGGCCATGTGGGGGATGCTAACCAGGGGCTTGAAGTGGGCCATGTCCTTGGTGTGGCCAGTGACATCGGCGATGTCCCTCGCGTACCTGCCTATCCTGTCGAAGTCCGTGATGACCTTGATGTAGGTCCCGATGGTCCTCAGGTCCTTGGCGACCGGGGACTGGAGCGCTATGATCTCGAGGCACCGCTTCTCGATGTCGATGTTCAGGTAGTATAGCTCCTCGTCCAGCTTCCTGACCTGCGCGGCCATGTCCTGGTCGAGCCTCTCGAAAGACCTCACCGCGAGCTCTATCGCCTGCTGGGTCTTCCTTGCCATCTCCGTGACCTGTCTGTCGAGTTCTGCCAGCTCGTTCTCGTATGCCTTCCTCGGGCTCATGTTAACCGAACCTCCCGGTGATGTACTTCTCCGTCAGTTCCTTCTCCGGGTTCTCGAAGATCGTCTTCGTGTCCCCGGACTCTATCAGCTTCCCCATGTACATGAACGCCGTGTTGTCGGCGATCCTGGCTGCCTGCTGCATGTTGTGCGTCACGATGACGATGGTGTATCTGCTCTTGAGATCGAACAGCAGGTCCTCGATCTTTGCGGTCGCAATCGGGTCCAGGGCCGAGCAGGGTTCGTCCAGGAGCAGGATCTCGGGCTCGACCGCCAGCGCCCTCGCGATGCAGAGCCTCTGCTGCTGCCCTCCCGATATGCTCACCCCGGACGCGGCTAGGTTCTCCTTGACCTCGTCCCATAAGGCTGCGAGCCTGAGACTGCGCTCCACGGTGTCATCCAGCCTCTTCCAGTCCCGCACACCGTTGAGCCGCAGGCCGGCCGCGACGTTGTCGTAGATGGACATCGTCGGGAACGGGTTCGGCTTCTGGAACACCATCCCCACCTTCCTCCTTATGGTGACTGGGTCCGTCCCAGGCCCATAGATGTCTTCGCCGCCCACGAGGACCTTCCCGTCGACGCGCGCTCCGCGAACGACCTCGTGCATCCTGTTCATGCACCTTATCAGGGTCGACTTGCCGCACCCAGACGGTCCGATGATGGCCGTTATCCTGTTGCTCGATATGCGGAGGTCCACCCCCTTCACGGCGTGGACGTCGCCGAAATAGGCGTTCAGGCGCTGGGTCTCAATCTCTGCAGCCATATCTTGCTCACCACCTTCTTCTTGCTCATGCTCTTGAACCTCAGCCTCGTCAGCAGCCTGACGACGATGTTCAGGGCGAGGACCATCATTATGAGCACGAATGCCGCCCCCCAGGCCTGCTGCTGCAGGTCGGCGTACGGCGACATGGCGTTCCTGAATATCACCAGGGGCAGCGCCGAGACAGGCTCGAACAGCCCTGTCTCCCAGAACGAGTTCCCGAACGCCGTGAGGATGAGAGGCGCCGTCTCGCCGGCGATCCTGGCGACCGCGAGCAGCGCCCCGGTCACAAGACCAGAGCGTGCGTTCGACAACATGATCTTCAGCACGGTCTTCCATCTGGGCACACCGAGTGCGAGCGACGCCTCCCTCAACGAGTTGGGGACCATCCTCAGCGCCTCCTCTGTCGTGCTAGCCACGAGCGGCACCATGATGATCCCGAGCGCCACCGCTCCAGAGATCATCGAGAACCCGACGACCGTTACGACGAGCGAGTATGCGAGGAGGCCTATGACTATCGATGGGAAGTTGCCCAGGATGTCGTTGAAGAACCGGACTGTGCGTCCGAACCAGTTGTTGCCGTACTCCGAGATGTAGATGCCAGTCAGGATGCCCATCGGGAGTCCGATGAGGCTCCCCCATCCGACGAGTAGCACGGTCCCCAGTATCGCGTTGCCTATCCCGGAACCTGGTTGGCCCGCGCTCTTTGTCCTCTCCGTCAGGAAGGTCCAGTCGACCGCTGGCAGCCCCCTGGAGACGACCTCGTACAATATGGATGCGAGGGGGATGAGAGCCACCAGGACACATCCGAGGGCCAACAGGGAAGCCGCCTGGCTCTTCAACTTCCGGGTATTGTAGCTCGTCACAGTCCCCCTCCCGTCATCGGGACGGCCTTCATGAACCGGCCGACCATCACCCGGGCGAGCACATTGACCAGGAGCGCCACGAAGAACAGGACGACACCGATCTCTATCAGCGCGGACAGGAAGAGCCCGTCTGCCTCTCCCCAGTTGTTCGCGATCACGCTCGCCATGGTCTGTCCGGGATCGAGGAGCGACCAGGATATCGTGTTCGAGTTGCCGATGGTCATCGTGACGGCCATCGTCTCCCCGATGGCCCGCCCCAGGCCGAGTATGGCCGCCCCGAATATCCCCGAGCGGGCGTAGGACAGGACCGCGATCTTCGTGGTCTCGTACTTCGTCGCTCCCAGGCTGAGGGCCGCCTCCCTCTGGGAGTTGGGTACGGCCATCATCGTCTCCTTCGAGACCGAGGCCACGGTCGGTATTATCATGACCGCGAGTATCACGCCCGCAGCGAGCTTGTCGATGCCGAACGCCGTCCCCTCGAAGAACGGTGTCCAGCCGAGGACGGCTGCGAGCGCCGGCTCGGCGTGCTGCACGAGCATCGGTCTCAGGGTGTACATGGCCCAGAGGCCGTATATCACGCTGGGGACGGCCGCGAGCAGCTCGACGAGGAATGCCAACGGCTCACGGAGCCAACCCGGCGCCAGCTCCGACAAGCATATCGCGATGCCGATGCTCAGGGGCACACCGATTGCAATCGCGATGCCCGCTGTAACGAGCGTTCCGAACACGAAAGGAAGGGCCGTGAACAGTTCCCTGTTCGGGTCCCATGTCGTGTTCGTGAGGAAACCCACCCCGAACCGTTCGATGGACATGCTGGCATCCATGATGAGGCTCGCCATCAGGAGCCATATCAACATCAGCACGGACGCCGCTACCAGCATCACGGATGTCTGGAAGAGGGCGTCCCCTCTCGATGCCCTTCTGGGCCTGGTCATGTCGCATCCCTTCTTCAGCTTCGTGACAATCTTCCCCCGGGATTCCGTGATTCACCACCCAGTGTGTCCTGGCACCGGGGTGGGGTCTTGAAGGGGTTTTTCGGAGTCTGGACCGCCGTTCACAGCAATGGGACTCCGTTGTAGATGATCGACCTGAGCGTCTCCTCGTTCAGCGTGACGACCGCGTCGGGGAGCGGGGGATATGCGAGCGGCCCGGAGTATGACTGGCCGTCGCTGTGAACCGCCCACCAGAGGAAATCGAGGAGCGTCTTCGCCGCCGTCTTGTTCATCTTCGTCTGCTCGTTGTAGAGCTCCTTGTAGACGAGGATGTAGGTGAAGCTCACGATCGGGTACGAATCCGCGCCCGGGGCGTTGAGAGCGTTCACCTGGGACCAGTCACCGTTCCCTGCGGGTAGCGTCGGCACGGTCTCAGCCGCGGCGGCCGCAGTCGTGCTGAGCGAAGCCGTCACGAAGTTGCCGTCCCTGTTCTTCATCTGGGCGAACTCTATCCCGTTGGTGATCGCATAGGAGAGTTCGATGTATCCGATCGAGAACTCGGTCCCCTGGACCGCCTGGGCCACCCCTGAGTTGCCGCTCTGGGCTATCGTCCCATCGGGCCACGCGACGGTCTTACCCTGGCCGTAGAGCGATGCGAAGTCATCGCTCACGACCGCCAGGTACCCGCTGAACACGAAGGTCGTCCCGGACGAGTCCGAGCGCACTATCGTCGCGATGCCGTTCGATGGCAGCGTCACACCGGGGTTCAGAGCCGCGATCGCGGTGTCGTCCCACGCGGTGATGTTCTTCATGAATATCCCAGCGAGCGCGGGGCCATCGAGCTTGAGCGATGACACCCCTGGCAGGTTGTACGCTGCGACGACTGCGCCGAGCGTCTCTGGGATGTGGACTAGGCCGTAGCCGGAGGAGTCGGCCGCGCTGAGGGGCGCATCGCTCCCTGCGAAATCCACCTGCTTTTCCTTGATCTGGGTTATGCCAGCACCGCTTCCTCCGCCACCGTAGTTCACCTTGACCTTGCCGCCGGTCGTGTTGTAGTATTCGTCCGCCCACTTCAGAATGAGCGGCATCGGGAATGTGGCTCCCGCGCCGGTCAGCGTGACGCTCTCGTCGCTTCCACCTATCGATAGGATTCCCGTCGCCAGGGCGGCTACAACGAGGGCCGCGGCCACTATGACCGCGACCAGGACATACAAGCCTGCCCTGCCACCTTTGTGGGGCATGACGGGTCTCGCGTCGTTCTCCCTATTCTCTGAGTTTCTGCCTTCGTTCATTCGTTCACCTGATTCGCATTGGTCTGATTGATTCACCAACGGGGCGCCGGCTCTTCAGGGTATGCGACATAGACTCCTAGCGAACCATAGCTGGACGTAGTGGAACGGGAGCTACGTCCTCGTGCATAGTCTATATAGGCCGCTGTGTCCGTCGCCGGTCGCCATCGGAGACAACAATTAATACGCACCGACATGATTTGCAGCCGGTAAGATGGCCAAGAACGAGTTGCTGGTACGAGGCGTGAACAGGATCGAGTGGGCGAGGACCCACATGAAGGTCCTCGGGAAGATTCGCGAGCGCATGGTCAAGGAGAAGGTGTTCGACGGGCTCAAGGTCGGCATGGCGCTCCACACCGAGGCCAAGACCGCGGTCCTGGCGCTCACCATCCAGGAGGCCGGGGCAGATGTCAGGCTCGCGAGCTGCAACCCGCTCTCGACCGACGACTCGGTCGCTCTCGCCCTCAACGAGGAGTACGGCCTCAAGACATACGCCAAGAAGGGCCAGTCCACCAAGGAATACTACGAGTCGCTCCACAAGGTCCTGGACATGAAACCGGATTACGTCATAGACGATGGCGCTGACCTCATCTTCCTGCTGCACACGAAGCGCAAGGAGCTCCTCTCGAAGGTCAAGGGGGCGAACGAGGAGACCACGACAGGCATCATGCGCCTCAGGTCGATGGCCCACGACGGCGCCTTGAAATTCCCCGTCATGTCCGTCAACGACGCCTACATGAAGTACCTGTTCGACAACAGGTACGGCACAGGCCAGTCCACGATGGACGGGATCATGAACTCGACCAACCTCCAGATCTCCGGCAGGAACTTCGTCGTGGCCGGCTACGGCTGGTGCGGCAGGGGCATCGCCATGCGCGCGAAGGGCATGGGCGCGGACGTGAGCGTCTGCGAGATCGACCCGATCAAGGCGATCGAGGCCAGGATGGACGGGTTCGCGGTCATGCCGATGACCGAGGCCGCGAAGCACGCCGATTTCATCGTCACCGCGACCGGCTGCAAGGATGTGGTCACCGCCGGCGACCTCAAGGTCATCAAGGACGGGTGCGTCCTCGCGAACTCGGGCCACTTCGACAACGAGGTCTCGAAGCCTGCGCTCGAGAAGATGTCCAAGAAGCGCCGGAAGGTCCGGGAGCACGTCGAGGAGTACCAGCTCAAGAGCGGCAAACGCGTCTACCTGCTTGCCGAGGGCAGGCTCGTGAACCTGGCCGCGGGCCAGGGTCATCCTGTCGAGATCATGGACATGAGCTTCGCCATCCAGGCCCTGTGCCTCGAGTACCTGGACTTCAGCGGGCCGTCCCTGCTGCCGGAGGTCTACGACGTCCCGGACTATCTGGATGAGAACGTCGCGCGGATCAAGTTGGAGACCATGGGTATCAGGATCGACAGGCTCTCGAAGGAGCAACGGGCGTATGTCCGGGGCTGGAAGGAAGGCACATAACGGTACATCGCAGGCCAGGTCGTCAGGCCAGTGTCCTGATGGCGGGCGGGAGACCCCCCGTCCCCGAATCCGCTTTTTCAAGTACAGCGGCGCATATACGGTGCCGGGGAGAGGACTTGCGGAAGGCTAACTTTCTGGGCGTCTACGGTCATGCGGCCCTGGACATCATCTACTCCTCCGAAGGGTTCCCGCAACCCAACACATGCGTGGAACTCCGGGGGCGGCACGAGCACTTCGGGGGCACGGGAGCGAACATCGCCAGGATCGCGTCCAACCTGGGCGTGAGGACCGCCCTGGCGAGCCATGTGGGTGCGGATTTCCCGCAGGAGTTCATGGACGCCCTGAGGCAGGGAGGCGTCGACACGACCGATGTCTTCAAGGTCAAGGGCGCGAGGACCCCGTTCATAATCATGGTCTCGGACAAGGACCACAACCAGATCGGCTTCGTGGACCAGGCGGCGGTCCTGGCCCAGGAGAAGCTCCCAGTCAGGACACACACGGTCGATTCGAGCGAGTTCGTACACGTGGGGACCGGCAGGCCGAGTTACATGCTCAAGGTCGCGGCCCGGGCGAAGAGGAAGAGGAAGACAGTGTGCTTCGACCCTGCCCAGGAGCTGCACTACGTCTACGACCCGAAGTCGTTCAAGGAGATACTCCCGTACTGCGATGTGCTCTTCGTGAACGAGGCCGAGCTCGAGAAAGCCAAGCAGTACCTCGGCCTCAAGGAGGACCCGGAGCTCCTGTCCTATGTGAAGATGGTGGTCAACACCAGGGGCAGCGATGGCAGCAGGATCATGACCGAGAACGACGAGATACGCGTGGGGTCCATCAAGCCCGACAAGGTCGTCGACACGACGGGCGCGGGAGACGGCTTCCGGGCTGGGTTCTATGCCGGGCTGAGCAGGTCGCTGCCGATCGAGGAGTGCGCCTGGGCCGGCTCCGCTACGGCATCGTTCGTGGTCGAGAGCGTCGGCGCGCAGAGCCTCCTGCCGACGTGGGACATGGTCCAGAGGCGTGCCGCGCGCAGAAAGCATGTCTGAGACGTGCTGGACCTAGAGCTCCTTCCTGAACGAGATGTTCTCCGATGTGACCTCGAACCCAGCCGACGTGTAGAGGTCGAGCGCGCTCCTGTTCTGGGCGTCCACTCCGATCCTGACCGTGTCGATGCCTCGTTCCATGAGCCAGCGGATCCCGTCGACCAGGAGTGCTTTCCCGAGGCCCCTCCCCCGATATGGCTTGACGACTCCCAGCACCGCGATCCACCCCTCCTTCGTGCCGTTCTCCCTGTTGAAGCCGTCGCTGTCCTCGTTCAGCGCCGCGCCGACGACCATCTTGCCGTCGTATGCGAAAGTCACCGACGGGATGTCCAGGGTGGTCTTGGTGTAGCTCCGAATCCTCTCCACGGTCCACGGTGAGAAGTTGAAGTGCTCTGAGAACGACTCGTTTGTCACATCGACCCAGGTCTTGAATGCCTCGTCGGAGGCGCCCCTGGTCATGGTCCGTTCCAGGTGGATGCCAGTTGGCAGCGTGGGACCGCCAGGGGTGCTAGTCCCTCTGTAGAGCATCATGCAGAACCTCCTTGCCTCCCTGAACCCGGCATCCGAGGCGATACCGTTCCTCCAGCCGTCCTGAGCCTGCGTCGAATACAGGGCCGCCTTCACGCCCCTGGTCCTGAGGTAATCGAGCGCACTGTCCATGAGGTCCCGCTCGATGCCGAGCCCTCTCTTGGCGTGGATGACATCCACCCTCGCGTAGCCCTCGTTCCTGCCATAGGCCACCCTCGTCCTGTCGACGAGCCCCTCGGCGTAGCCGATCGGTTCGTCCCCGTCGTAGGCGATCCACGCCCCCTTGGAATCGTAGTCGCCCTCGCCGAAGGTCTCCGACCTCACCTCGTCGCGGCTCATGCGCCGGTAGTGGAGCATGCCAGCTCTCGAATCGTTCCATATCTGGGTGATGACATCGAGGTCCGACTCTACGGGATGTCTGCAGGTGACCATGGCCGCAGCCCGGCGCTAGGGCGAGCTCGCACAAATCCTTTTTGGCATCCCATGCTCATCAGTCCATGATGGTCACTCCCGACCCAGCCGCCGCAGTCGCGTCAGTCCCCGGGCACCTGCTCAGGACGGTCAGGGCGGCTCGCCGCGTGTCGGTCCTGACGGGCGCCGGTGTCTCCGCCGAGAGCGGCATCCAGACGTTCCGAGGTGCGGGCGGCATATGGTCGAAGTATGATCACACGAAGCTCGCGACGCCAGCCGGTTTCTCGGAGGATCCGCGCCTGGTCTGGGAGTGGTATCAGCTCAGGCAGCGCGAGATCTGGAAGGCACGCCCCAACCCAGCGCACGATGTCATCGCGGCGATGGAGAAGCGTTTCGAGGATTTCCATGTCATCACACAGAACATCGACGGCATGCATGAGCGGGCCGGGAACCACAAGGTCGTAGAACTCCATGGCAACATCTGGCGGATGAGATGCGTTCGCGACGGTGCGACGGTCGGGATCCCAGGGCCCGTTGAGAAGATCCCGCCGGTCTGTCAGTGCGGCGGCCTGATGCGCCCCGATGTGGTCTGGTTCGGGGAGGCACTCTCGCCAGCGGTGCTCGAAGTGGCCTCGCAGGCCGCCCGCGAGAGCGATGTCATGTTCGTCGTCGGGACCTCGGCGGTAGTCCATCCCGCGGCGGCGCTCCCCGCCCTCACGAAAGACTCTGGAGGTGTGGTGATCGAGGTGAACCTCGAGCCCACGGATGTCTCGACCTACGCCGATGTATCACTTTTCGGACGCGCTGGTGAAATCATGCCAGCGTTGTGGCCTCTCATCTCCAGTCCCGAAAGGTTTATGACAGGACACCCCATTATACGAGACCGGTGAGGTCCAGATGGCCGTAGGTTTCATACTCATAAGTACCGCGCCAGCAAAGGAACATGAGGTCTACAACGAGCTCCTCAAGGTCAAGGAAGTTGTGGAACTGCACCCGCTCTTCGGAGAGTACGACCTCATCGCGAAGATCGAGGCCGAGGACTTCAACCTGCTCGGACAGGTCGTCGTCGACAAGGTCCGCTCGATCCCTGGCGTCATCGACACGAAGACGCTGACGGGCATAAAGTTCTGAGAGATACGGTTAGTGATGGTGAGCTAGATGGAACTGATGGAATTCCTGACAGTCGTTATACTGGTGTTCGCGCTCTTCATGCTGCTCGCAGGCGTGTTCACAGCCTATTTCGGAAGCGGCAAGAGCAGGATGATCGGAGTCGCGCTGCTGGTAGTCGGCCTCGTGGTCGGCGTCCTGTGGGCGTTCATGGCCCTAGGTAAGGACGGGATCATCGATGTCGACCTCGGCAAGGTCATCTGGGACTCGTTCCTGTACATAGCGGCCGGGATTGTAGGGGCGCTCGCCGCGATCGGCGTGTTCCTCGTCGCGATAATGAAATCCTGAGCACACAAACCTTTTTCTACAAACCATCCTTCTACCTTTTCGATGAGTGTCCAGATAGTCTTGGGCAGTAAGAGCGACATGAAGGTGGCCGAGAAGGCCATCGACGTCCTGAAGGAACTCGGGATCAAGTACAGGCTGAGCATCGCGAGCGCTCACCGGACGCCCGACATCGTGGACAAGCTCGTGGCCGAATCGGACGCCGAGATCTTCATCGCCATCGCGGGGCTGTCGGCGGCGTTGCCAGGGGTGATTGCCGCCAGGACCATCAAGCCCGTGATAGGGGTGCCGGTCAGCGGCACGGTCAACCTCGATTCCATACTGTCGGTCGTGCAGATGCCCCCGGGGATACCGGTCGCCGGCGTAGGCCTGGACCGCGGGGAGAACGCTGCACTTCTGGCCGCCCAGATGCTCGCGCTCAAGGACAAAACCATCGCCAAGGCTCTCAAGGCATACAGGAAGAGACTCAGGGACAAGGTCATCCAGGACTCAAAGGAAGTTGAGGTCTGATGTTCAAGGCGGACAAGTTCATCGACGAGCAGATCGAGAAGGTCAAGCAGGGTGTCAAGGGCAAGGCGATCATCGCTGCGTCGGGAGGGGTCGACAGCACGGTGTGCGCCACGCTCGTCAGCCGCGCCATCGGCGACAGGCTCCTCGCGGTCTACGTTGACACGGGCTTCATGAGGAAGGGTGAGACCGACAGCGTCGACAAGATGCTCAGGCGCCTGGGCGTCAACCACATCGTTGTCGACGCGAGCGACGAGTACTTCACCGCCCTGGAGGGCGTCACCGAGCCGGAGATGAAGCGCAAGATCATCGGCGAGAAGTTCATCCGCGTGTTCGAGAGGGAGGCCAAGAAGTTCGGGGCCGAGTCCCTCGTCCAGGGCACCATCGCGCCAGACTGGATCGAGAGCGGCGGCGGCCTCAGGGACACGATCAAGTCGCACCACAACGTGGGCGGCCTGCCGAAGGACATGAAGCTCAGGCTCGTGGAACCGCTCAGGGACCTATACAAGGACGAGGTCAGGAAGGTCGCGCGCGCGCTCAAGATAGAGGTCGCGGAGCGGCAGCCGTTCCCCGGACCCGGCCTGGCGATCCGCGTGCTCGGCGAGCCCACGAGGGCGTCAGTGGCGATCGTGCGCGAGGCCTGCGCCATCGTCGAGGACGAGATCGAGAAGGCCGCGGCCAAGGGCAAGTTCGAGCTGCCGTGGCAGTACTTCGCGGCGCTCCTGCCCGTCAAGAGCGTCGGGGTGCAGGGGGACGTGCGCGCATACGGGTATACGATAGTCGTGCGCGCGGTGGACTCACTGGATGCGATGTCCGCTAACTACTCGAAGATCCCCCATGACGTGCTGGAGGCCATCTCCATCAGGATCACCAACGAGATGAAGGAGACGGTCAACCGGGTCGTCTACGACATCACGAACAAGCCGCCGGGCACCGTCGAGTGGGAATGACCCGGTCGCGGGAAGCGCGGACCCCGCAGGTCCCTGTCCCGACTCCTGGCCTTGCCGTGTCCGACACCGTGCCAGGCATCGTCCAGGCTACTCTCAGTAGAGGCTTTATATTATCGCGGAGTTCCCCTCACCATGCGCATCTTGGTCATCGACAACGGCGGTCAATGGACGCACAGGGAGTGGCGGGTACTCAGGGACCTCGGAGTCGAGACGGAGATCGTCCCCAACACGACCCCGGTGGACACCATCAAGGCCGATGGGCTCGTCCTCTCCGGCGGATCGCCCAGGGTCGGGCTCAACGCCGAGGCGATGGGCAAGTGCGGAGATTACATCGATAAATCCGGGCTCCCGGTGATGGGCATATGTGCGGGGCACCAGTTCATGGCCGTGCACCTTGGCGGGACGGCCGGCCCGTCGAAGGTCCCCGAGTTCGGTAAGGTCCTCATGACGGTCGACGACGAGGACGACCTGTTCAAGGGGCTGCCGGACGTGCTCGTGGTATGGGAATCACACAACGACGAGGTCGTCCAGCTTCCGCCGGGCTTCAGGTCCCTCGCCCATTCGGACAACTGCCAGATACAGGCCATGCGGCACGAAACCAGGCCGCTGTTCGGGCTGCAGTTCCACCCGGAGGTGGAGCATACCGACAACGGATACGAGGTCTTCCAGGCGTTCATCGATGTGTGCGCGGCCCATAAGAAGGAGTAGCCGATGGACCAGGAGACCGTCGACATACTCAGGGAATCGGTCGAGACGCGGCTCAGGAAGGAGTCGTTCGAGGGCGCGGTCGGGCGGACCGTGAGGCGCAGGGGCATGGATTTTCAGAGGTACATCCGCGTGATATCGGAGCTGAGGGCGTACGCGGAGGGCTTGAAGCTCAGTCCCGAGGACGCGGTCGGGCGGTTACTGGGCAAGGAAGAGTAGGAGACCCAGCGCCACGATCGCGATCACGATGCCAACGACAAGCATGATCAGTGCCATCCTCTGGTCAGACCCGAACGCTATCGGCACCGGACCTATCAACACGACGCCCCCGTACCTCGTCTCGCCTGCCTTGGCGGACGGGCGGCTTGCAGCCCCTATCCTGCCGATGTCCGCCCTCGATACCTCGAGCTGTCCCATGGCCATCAGGGCGAACCCCACCACGAAACTGAGCAGGATCATGACGGTCCCCAGGACGAACAGACCGCTCGAGCCGGAGATGACTGGGAAGACCAGGAGGAGCGAGACCTCTGCCTCACCGGTCGCTACCGCTGCGGCTATGAGCGCGATCCCGACAACGAAGATCGCCACCGGCACTATCACCCTCGCGTTCATCCGTGCCGTACCCCTGACATGACAACTGCGGCGCGCACCTATTTAACTTTCCTGACATCGTCAGTCAGGTTGACAAGGCTTTTATCTGACCCTGGCATTCATGGTGCTGGGGGCGCGAATTGGCCACTTTGAAGGACCACCTTGTCCGCATTCTCGAATCGAGGGAGTTCGAGATCGAGGAGAAGGCCGGATACCTCTACGGGCGGAGGGCCGATGTCTCCGTCGTCGTCATGGCCGGGAGCGACATGATCCTGGACGATGTCCAGGACTTCGTCAGGAACATCTCAGGTTTCTCAGGCAGGAAGGTCGTCGCCTCCCTCGGCAAGGTCGACGACAACGTCCAGACCTTCCTTCAGAAGGCAGGCGTCCACTACTGGGGCCGGGAGGAGCTGGAGCACGAGATCGGCAACCTCCAGCTCGAGACGGTCACCAGGGATGGCGGCAAGAGCCTGCTGGACGATGTCATATCGGACGACGCGCCCAGGCAGACGATGGAGCCGTCGGACCAATCGGTCCCGGTCATCGTCGAGAGCGTCGGCGAGCGCTCCGAGAGGATCGTGAAGCCGAACTTCCTGCTCGAGGATATGAAGCACATATCGAGGCATGGGATACAGGGCTACAAGTTCGAGCTCGAGCTCGTGCCCCACTACCTCTTCCACTATCTGTTGAACCTAGGTGAGGGGGAGCAGAGGGCGGGCATCGTCGCGGTCAACGCGCTCACGAGCCAGGTGGAGACCTGGCGCTGGGGGTTCGAGCTCGTGGATACCATAGACCTCCCGCACTCGAAGCGCGAGCCGAAGCTGGACGAGGACAAGGCCAGGGAGCTCGCGGATCAGACCATCACCAAGGAGTTCAAGGCGCACACGGAGACCGTCAAGGACTTCGGTCACTCCGAGGTGATCGCGCGGAGCAAGGGCAAGGACGGTTCGATGGCGATCGAGCCGAAGGGCCTGATCTATCTCCCGGTCTGGTGCATCGAGGGCAAGGGCGGCGCCATGATAGTCAACTCATCGAGCGGGAAGATCGTCAGCGAGCACCTGCACAGCGCGGAGACTAGGCAAGGCTGAGCTTCTTCAGCCGCTCCATGATCCCGAGCCAGTGCGACCCCCTCCAGAAGACCTTGCCGCACTTCGTGCATCTCCAGAACTTCTCGTTGCCCGCATACGCGCCCTCGGGCACCAGCGGCTTCGCATCTTCCTTCACAATGTCGGCGAGCTCGCCGTTGCAGGCCGAGCATCGTATCGACAGTTCGTGGAATCCCAACCCGAACTTCTGGCCGACCGCCTTCAGCTGCTCCTCCAGCTCGTCGGATTCGACCATGAACGCCCCTGGCTCCTTCGCCAGCTCCTTGTCCCTCGTGAGCACGAACCTCCCGTCGGACCGGGCGGCCGCGGCTATCGCGTTGTCGTCCATCGTCTTGTCGTAGACCGTGTCGTAGCCCATCATCCTCAGCCATCTGGCCAGTGAGCCGAGCATGTGGTCCGCGATGAATTTCTGGGTGTTCGCAGGTGGTGTCATCTGACAACCTCGTAAGTGAGCAGCACACCGGTCCCCATGACCTTCGAGCACTTGAGCTTGAGCTTCACGATGCCCTTCTCGTCGTCCGCCCCCCACCCGCCAGCTGGCGTCGGGGCACTCTCACCGCCTATGACCATGCTCCCGACGAAGATGTTCACCTCATCCGCCAGGCCGGCGCTCAGAAACGACCATATGACGGCGGAACCCCCCTCGACCAGGAGCCTTCCGATGCCTCTCTTCTCCAGCTCGGCGAGGAGCCTCTCGAGGTCCACCTCCTTCTTCCCGCATCGGATGGTCTCGGCGTTCGGGAAGGTCTTCTTGCAGGACCCGTTGGTGACTATGATCGTCTTCGCAGCGCCGTTCAGCACATGGGCCGTCTTCGGCGTCCGGCCCCTGGAATCGAGGACTATCCTGGTGGGATGCCGCGGTCTCTTCACGTATTTCTCCTTGACCGTCAGCTTCGGGTCGTCCGAGAGCACAGTCTCGATGCCTACGAGTATGCCGTCGCAGGAGTCCCTCAGCCTGTGGACCCTTCTCTTGTCCTCCTCGTCTGAGATCTGCGTCTGTCTCCGTGTCTTCAGGGCTATCTTCCCGTCGGCCGACATCGCGCAGTTGATGATGACCCTCAATTTCCTCGGACTCAAGATGTCCCCTTCGTGTAAGAATCTTTCGGACGGAACGGGCCAGCAGGGCGGCCGAATCGTCGTCGCCCGTGCACCGACCTCCGGTGACGATTCCCCGTCCGGCGGGTCGGTGGCCTGCAATCACTTGGGCGTGACCGCTTGTCCTCCTCCTACTAACCCTTATAAGCGGACTACTTCATTTGGGCCCTCGATGGATGGCAGCGATATCAAGATCTACGAGTTCAAGAAGATGGACCTCAGCGACGCCACCATAATCGACGGTTTCCCCAGCGTGGGGCTGGTTAGCTCGATTGCTGCCAACTATTTGATCAAGGTCCTGGACCTGAAGCACATCGGGATCATGGACTCGTCCCAGTTCCCGACGGTCTCGTTGATCAGGGATGCGAAACCGCTCAGCCCGGTCAGGATATATGCGGGCGAGAAGGGGCCGAAGGGCGACCAGATCGTCGCATTCATCTCCGAGTTCCAGGCGCCTCCGAACCTCGTGAGGCCCATAGCGTACGAGATGGTCAAGTGGGCCGAGGAGCAGAGGTGCAAGATGATCGTCTCGCCCGAGGGCCTGGTCGTGGACCCGGAGCTGAGGGACAGCGCTGAGATATCGGACATCGTGTTCGGCATAGCGAGCACGGTCCGCTCCAGGGAGCTCCTCAAGCAGCACGGGATACGGTCCTTCGAGGAGGGTGTGATATCCGGCGTCGCGGGCGTTCTTCTGAACGAAGGGCGGAGGCGCGACTTCGATGTCGTCACACTCCTGGCCGAGGCACACCCCGACTTCCCGGATGCGAAGGCGGCCGCGCTCGTCCTCGATGCCATCGATAAGATCCTGCTGGGCATCGATTTCGATGCGAAGCCTCTCTTCGAAGAGGCCCAGAGGATCGAGGCGCACATCAAGGACATCCGCAAGCAGGCGGTTGTGAAGAAGGACGACAAGGGCGCCCCGCGGCCAGAGATGTACGGCTAGCCCGTGCTTATCTCGACGAGGCCCCCGACCTGCTTCCTCCGGAACCTCGGCCCCAGGAACCTCTCTATCACCCACATGTTCGTCTCGGCGTGGCCGGTGACCTCCTCTGCCAGGACCGAGGACGGGCCCTTGGCGAGGGCCATGTAGGGAAGTATCTGGTCGAGCATGTGCTCGTCGACCGTCGCACCCGATCGGACGGTCTCCAACAGGTCCCTCGCGCAGGTTTCTCCGAGCGTCTCCGCCCTGACGCCTTTCTCTCCGAGGGCCGACGCCCCGAGGGTCGTGTTCGAGAAAGTGGCTGCGAGCACGATTCCCGTGCCAGTGCTCCGACCGGAGCGCGTGTCGGATTCGATCTTCACGTTCCTGAGGTCGATGAGCGTTTTCAAGGCGACATGCTTCATCCTGTCGGTGATGTGGCCTGGGAGGTTCTGGGAGTATGCGATGCCGGCCGTCCCTAGCAGGCTTCCCTGCGGCGCGGCGACCGCCCCTGCCAGCCCTCCTGCCGGTGGGAGTTCCAGGCGAAGTTCCCCTCCGCCCTCGGGGTAGAACCCTCTCGAGACTACGTCGACCTCGCACCGCACCCCGAACCGCCTGACCATGGGGGCGTACACCAGGGTGAAGTAGTCGACCGGTGGCGACCATCGCACATCGGTGCCTCCACGCACCACCATCGAGACGGGTCCTTTCGACATGGCTGCGGGGAGCAGGCAACACTGGAGGACCAATGAGACGCTCCCCGCTGTGCCGACATCGAATTCGAACTCCCCGCCGAGGAGCTTCCCGGGTCTGAACACGACCTCCTTCGATCCCTTGTGGGCTCCGTCCGCGGTGCCGTCCGATATCTCGCGCACGGCGTCGATGCAGGTCACGTGCTGCGGGGCCAGCCCCGGGTTCTGCCTCCCAGCCCTGATGTTGAAGATCCTGACATCCTCTCCGAGGACCGCCGACAGCGAGAGCGCCGTCCTGAGCATCTGACCCCCGCCTTCTCCAACGGAGCCGTCGATCTCGATCAATCTGTCCCTGCCTTCCTCATGAGCCTGTTCTTCACGAGCGACCCGACGAAGAACACTACCATCATGACGGCTGCGAGCCCAATGAGCGCCGCGGCCAGGTACAGCAGCCAAGTGGGGGCGCTCTCGTCTCCGCTCATGACGATTATCACGAGGCCCAGCCCCTCGGCGATGAACGCGCCGAACCCCAGGGCGAACGAGTAGAGGCCCATGGTCGCCCCGTAGCTCTCCTCGCTCGACGAATCCGCCATCATGGCCAGGGCCGCCGGGACGAACGCGCCGGCACCGAGGCCCATTATGGCCAGGGGCACCATGCCGAGCAGATGGAATTTGATCCCATCGCTCGTGCTCTCGAACGCGGAGTCGGGAAAGCAGAGGAGGACTATCACAATCCCGAGGATGCTGAAGACGCCGTACGCCATCACGGGGACCCTTCCGACGATGTCCGAGACCTTTCCCCAGAACGGCTGGAGCAGGCCGAGGGCCACCCCCGCAGCGGCGAACATCAGCCCTATCGTAATCCCGGACATGTCCTCGCTTAGCATTATCCTCGGGAGGTAGGTTATCGCGAGGCCGAGCACCGTCGCTATGATGAGCCAGATTGGGAACATCAGCCTGATCTCCCTGATCCTGAACACGAGCTTGAGCTCCTGGAAACCCGCTGGCCTGTGAGCCCTGGCCGTCGGCTGCTCCTTCTTGACGAGGAACTGGAGCATCGCGGCTGAAGCCCCGAGCAGGGCAGCGATCATCAGGAACCCCGCCGTCGCACCGATCAGGTCGATCATGAACCCGCCGACGACGGCTCCGAGTATGTACCCGAGGAACGTGGAGTAATCGAACCACCCCATCTGCCTCCCGCGGTCGTGCGTCTCCGCGTGGTCCGCGATCATCGCGATGGCTGGGGCGACCGTGGCCGCGGCTCCGATCCCGTGTATCCCGTGCATGGCGGCAAGGTACCACACGTTGTTGGAGAGCGTGTAGAGCGTCACTATCCCTGCGGCTAGTGCCGTCCCGGCGACGATGATCGTCTTGCGCCCGATCCTGTCGCTCAGCATCCCGAAGTAGTTGGCGGTCAGCATCTCCGCGAGCGGGTAGGGCACCGCTATGATGGCCACGTTCAGGAGGGCCTCGTAATCCGTCTGATAGGGGACGTAGCTGGCTATGAGCAGCAGGAGCGCCCCGAAAGCGGTCCTCAGAAGGAAGGTCGAGAGGTAGAGCACCCTGAGATGCCACGGGGTCTTGAGCCCCCTCGGCTTGAAGATGCCGAACATAGCCAACGATGTCAGCTTTTGTCGATACTTAATGGTTACGTGTTCCGGGCCCTGGTCTGGTGCAGGGGGGTCCCTGACAATTCTTTAAATACGGAACGGCCATAATCGTGGCCGGTGCGCCCTTGGCGGTCGAACTGCTCAACGTGTTGGTCCTGATCGCGTCGCTCTTCGTGATACTCCTGAGCTGCGAGATCTTCACGAACGGCATCGAATGGCTCGGGTTCAGGCTCGGCCTGGCAGAGACCGCGACAGGTAGCATCCTGGCCGCGGTGGGCACCGCCATGCCTGAGACGATCATACCTCTCATTGCGATCTTCCTCGGCGCCAGCGGCGGCGGTGGGGATGAGATCGGCGAGGGCGCGATCCTCGGAGCGCCCTTCATGCTCGGCACGCTTGCGATGTTCATTGGTGGCGTGGCCGTATGGTACGGCGCCAGGAAGGGCAAGAGGAAGCCGACGCTCACACTCCACAAGGACCACGCGGAGCGCGACCTGAAGTACTTCATGGTCGCCTACTCGCTGGCTTTCGTCGCGGGGATGCTCGGGAGCCAGAAGTACTTCGACCACACGATCCTGAACTATGCGCTCGCCGGCGTGCTGCTCATCGCGTACGTGCTGTATGTGAGGCGCACCCTCAAGGATACATGCGATGCGCAGGAGAGCAACTGCCCGAAGCTGTACCTCTCGCGCGCCTGCAAGATCCCGCCCACCAAGGGCTCGCTCGGCTTCGCTCTCATCATACTCCAGGTCATAGCCGCCCTGCTCGGCATCATACTCGGTGCGAAGCTGTTCGTGACCGAGGTCGAGGATATCTCGGCCGTGGTCGGCATACCTGTGATGATACTCGCGTTCCTCATCGCACCGATTGCCACGGAACTGCCTGAGAAGTTCAACAGCGTCATCTGGTATCTGCGTTCGAAGGACACGCTGGCCTTCGGCAACATCACGGGCGCGATGGTCTTCCAGAGCAGCATACCCGTCAGCATAGGCCTGCTGTTCACCCAGTGGTCGCTCGAGCCGATAAACATCGCCAGCATCGTGATAGCGCTGGTCGCGGCCGGATGGATGTACTACAACGTGAGGGTGAAGGGGTGCATGGATTACAAGGTGATGATGACCTCCGGGTCCCTCTACGCACTGTACATCATCATGCTGGTCTTCTACGGGTCGTTCTAGCCTAGTAGCGGAGCTACTAGGACCGCGTGAACCTGGCTCCCCGCCGACATCGGGAAGTTATAAGTATTGAAAAAGACGATTTACGCGCGGATGGGATGCAAACAGATTCCAGTTGAGTCAGTGTGCATCATCCCCTAGCGAAGCGGACGTGCACCCAAGATGATATCCGAAGCCGAACTGCTCTTCCAGCTCGGGGCGATAATGCTCCTGGCCTTCATCGCGGCAAGCATAGCCGGGAAGGTCAACCAATCGGTCATGATAGGGTACATCCTGTTGGGCATATTCATCGGGCCGAAGATCAGCGTCAACCTCCTCGGATACGAGTACCACGGGCTCATCACGGACATGGCCCTCATCGACGTGCTATCGTTCGTCGGCCTGATCATGCTCATGTTCTTCGTGGGCCTGGAGTTCTCCTTCTCGAAGCTGAAGAAGACCCGGACCCCGGCGATCATACTCGCGATCATCGACGTCAGCGTCGGCCTGTTCGTGGGCTTCGTGTTCGCATCGTTCCTGGGCTGGCCGCTGATCGATTCCATATTCCTCGCCGGCGTGGTCGCGATGAGCAGCACCAGCATCGCAATGAAGATACTGTTCGACCTCAAGCGCATGTCCAGCCCCGAGGTCGAGTTCCTCATCGGCTTGGTAGTGGTCGAGACGTTCATCGCGATGCTCATCCTCTCCGTTGCGAGCGGGATGGTCGTCCGGCCCGACGCCCAGCCGATGGAGTACGGCCAGCTCCTCCTGGGCATGGCCGCGTTCTATGCTTTCTTCATCTGGGTCGCGGTCTTTGCCGTCCCAAGGGTAGTGAGGTTCTTCAACGGTATCGAGAAAGATGAGATGTTCATACTGTTCGCCCTCGGCACCGTGTTCCTGACGGCGGGCATGGCCTCGCTCATGGGCGTCCCGCCGATCATCGGGGCGTTCTTCATCGGGATGATACTGGCCGAGAGCAAGGTCTCGACGAGGATCCAGTCGAAGCTCGAGTCGTTCAAGGACGCGTTCGTGGCCATATTCTTCACGTCGTTCGGCATGATGATCGACCCGGCGATGTTCGGTGATGTCATCTGGATGGTCCTGTTGGCGATACCGCTGGTGATACTCTACGAGGCGTTCGTCATGTCGACGGTGTCGTTCTTCCTGGGCTTCTCCCCGAAGGCCTCCGCTACCATAGGGACGAGCATGTGCGGGCGCGGGGTCGAATCGGTGCTGTACGCGAGCGTCGGGAGCAGCGTAAAGGGCGCGACGATGGGCTCGCTCCTCAACCCGTTCGCAGGCCTGTTCTGCTTCGCGATGAGCGCCATCACGCCGCCGCTGGTGAAGCACTCGGCCAAGCTCGCAGACTCGTTGTCCAAGGTTGTCCCGAGGTTCATGAAGTTCTCTGGCGCGATCATATCGAGGACCCTGGGCAAGGCGATCCTGCCCGCTTCGGTCCGCATCTTCAAGGGCGCGAAGCTGACAGGCATGCTCCTCCTGTCGTTCGTGATGCTCTGCGTGGCCATACTCGTGTCAGGTCCGCCCATCCATCTCCTGCTGGTCCTCTCGGGCCTCGTCCTCGTCGCCGGGATATACTTCGTGATCAGGTTCGAGATATCCGAGATCGTCCGGCACGTGAACTACACGAACATCGGTGTCGTGAAGAACGACAGGAGACCGATAGTCAACCTCGTCTCCGGGTTCGTGTTCGGCGCCGTCGTTTCGGTGTTCGTCGTGGTCTCGCTCTGGACCTACATGTGGCAGTTCTCGCTGATCATGACCTCCCTTTTCGTCGCATCGGTCGTGATTCTCATGGTCAGGGCGTATTCGGTCCTGTACGTCGAAGGCGCAGCCGACTCCTTCCAGAAGGTATATTCGATGCCCCTTGCGACCGCGCGCGACCTGCGCGAGGACGAGCTGCTAGATGTGCCGAAGCCGGTCTACGGCGTCATCAAGACGCTGCCGAGGGATTTTCGCCTCTGACCAGACCTGTCATGCGTGCCTCTGACCTGCGCCTATCAGCTTGCGCCTCATGCCTGTGCCCTCGTGCTGTCCGTCGCCAGCTTTTTCCGTGTGCAGAGGTCTTCACCACCTACGATGAATCCCATCCCTCGAAAACTCGGCCTATCGTTCGGGCTGGTCGCGGTCCTGCTCTTCTCTGTCCTATACGCCACGGCCATGTCCATCGATGACCAGTACGTCTTCTACATGAACTACCTGAGCGACCTGGGAGTGGGTCCAGGCGACTGGGCGTTCAACTCGGCCGTGATGCTGGCCGGCGTGTTCATGGTGCTGTTCTCAGTATCGGGGCTCCGGCGGGCCCTGCCCCACGGGTTCGCATCAGGCACGGCCGTCGCCCTCATGGCGCTCTCGGGCGCACTCCTGTTCAACGTGGGGGTGTTCACCGAGGACTCGGGCGGGACTCACACGGCCGTCTCAGTCGCTTTCTTCCTCGTGCTCCTTCTCTCGATGGGCGCCACGACCCTTGCCATGTACAGGCCTCGGCCGGCCGGCTGGACAGGCCTCGCTGTCTCGACCGCCGCGTTCGCGTTCGGTTTGTCCATCCTCCCCATGGGCGCGAACCCCCAGAGCGAGACACTGGCGGTCCTGGCAGCCATGGCATGGGGCTCCGTCACATCCGCCCTGCTCCTGGCCAAGGACTGCGGATACAGGGTCCCCTGACGCTACCCGGCCGACGGTCGGTGACGATAATTCTAAAACCCGGATGGCGCTCCCAGACCCGATAAGGGGCCCTCCGTGGAGGGCCCTGAACCGAGGTTGAGAGAATGAATGCCAAGGACTACATCGAGCTCGAGAAGACCTACGGCGCCCACAACTACCACCCGCTGCCCGTGGTCATCTCGAAGGCGAAGGGGGTTTGGGTCTGGGACGTCGAGGGGAAGAAGTACCTGGACATGCTCAGCTCCTACTCCGCGATCAACCAGGGGCATCTGCACCCGAAGATCGTCAAGGCGGCTAAGGACCAGCTGGACCGAGTCTCGCTCACATCGAGGGCGTTCTCGAACGACAAGATGGGCCTGTTCCTGAAGAAGCTCTGCGAGGTCAGCGGGCTAGAGATGGCACTGCCCATGAACACCGGGGCGGAAGCCGTCGAGACGGCCCTCAAGCTGGCCAGGCGCTACGCCCACCAGAAGAAGGGCATGCCCGAGGACCAGGGCGAGATCATAGTCTGCGAGAACAACTTCCACGGCCGGACGACGACCATCATCAGCTTCTCGTCCGATCCGGACTCCAAGAAGGGCTTCGGGCCGTACACGCCAGGGTTCGTGACCATCCCGTACAACGACATCCCTGCCTTCAGGAAGGCCATCAACAAGAACACGATCGGCATCATGGTCGAGCCGATCCAGGGCGAGGCCGGTATCAATGTGCCGTCGCCCGGGTACCTCAAGGAGATCAGGAAGGTCTGCGACGAGAAGGGCATCCTGTTCATCCTGGACGAGATCCAGACGGGCTTCTGCAGGACCGGCAAGATGTTCGCGTACCAGCACGAGGGGATCAAGCCGGACATCCTGTGCGTCGGCAAGGCGCTCGGCGGCGGGCTGTACCCCGTGTCCGCGGCGCTGTCGACAAGGGAGATCATGAGCGTCTTCACACCGGGCTCCCACGGCAGCACGTTCGGCGGGAACCCGATGGCCAGCGCCATCGCGCTCGCATCGCTCGAAGTGCTCGAGGAGGAGAAGCTCGCGGACAGGGCCAACGAGATGGGCGCGTACTTCGTGAAGCGCATCAAGGAGCTCGACTGCAAGAAGATCAAGGCCATCAGGTCGAAGGGCCTGCTCATAGGGGTCGAATTCCAGCTCGGTCCGAAGGAGACCGTCCGGCCCTTATGCGAGAAGCTGATGGAGAAGGGCGTGCTCGCCAAGGACACGCACGAGAAGACCATCAGGTTCGCGCCGCCCCTGGTCATCACCAAGGAAGAGGTCGACTGGGCGATCGAGCGGATCGGAGAGGTCTTCAAGACCGCTTGAGCCGCTCCTAGCCCATGCGCGGAGGCCTTCAGGCCTGCGTTGAAACCCCACAAACCCTTCCTAATCCTTATCATGGTGCCTGCAGATGCTGTTCCTGGAGTGTTCGATATGCAGCGTGCACGGAGTGGGAATCTGGAGCTGCTGAGGCTGGAGCACGGGGAGGACATCCTGGAATCGGTCCTCGGCGCGGCCAAGGGCGATGGCGCCACTCTCATCATCAGCACCGGCCTCGGCATGATACACGACTTCGAGCTGGGATATTTCGACCGGGGGAACTACCTCAGGAAGGCCTTCGACGAGCCGTTCGAGCTGCTGTCGATGGCCGGGACCGTCTCGAGCGAGGGGGAGCCGCGCGTCCACATACATGTCACGGTGGCGGACAAGGAGCATGGCGCCTTCGGAGGCCATCTGCTGAGAGGCAAGGTGTGGATGAGCAACGAGATCGGTCTGCTCCGGCTGGACGGGGTCAGCACGTGCCGGGAGTTCGATCCCGTAAAGAGGGTCGGGATCCTCAACATCAGATGACCCGTGGTGCGATGTATGAGTGCGGCTGCCGGGATTTGAACCCGGGCTTGAAGCTTGGGAAGCTTCAGTCCTAACCACTAGACTACAGCCGCGCGCTTGGCGAATATATGCCAGGCCTTGATAAACCTATCCGCGCCGGCCCGCCTTCTCCAGGCGGGTACATCCATCCCGTGCCTGTCCCTTCGGGAGGGCCACATCCAGGAACCAGTAGCCGTCCCTGAGCACACTCTCCCTCTTCACGATCCTAAGCGGTCTCTGGAATATGGGGCCATCGGTGACGACCGTGTGATACTCCCCCTTCTCCCCTGATGCGTCCACGCCGGCCGCCACGAGCTCGTCCACGAGGCTCATATCGAGTCGCCTGCCGAGCAAGGTCCTGTCGAGGACCCCGTCCTTGACGGCCACGAGCGTCGCATCGTAACCGCCGCCGATGAACTCCTCAAGGAGGCCTCTGCGCTCACTCTTCCAGAGCGGTTCGCATGCCTCGACGCCGGCGGCCGTGCACACCCTCTCGACCCATGCCCTGTGCGGTTCGAGGTCGATGTCCCCGAAGACCCCGTGCTCCACGCCCTTGGCCTTGAAATCCTTGACAGCTTCCAGAAAGGCATCTTCGTAACTCTTCCAGGACGCCGCGCGGAAAACGATGGGCATCCCGATGCAGGCTGCCTGTTCCATGAGCAGAGGGACCGGGAGGCCATGCGACCTCGACCTGACGCCCTCCTCGGTGAGCATCGTTAGCAGGACGCCCGGGCCGGCACCGGCCTGGACGATTCTGTGCAGCGCGAGGCAGGAGTCCTTCCCGCCGCTCCACGAGCAGAAGAAACGGCTCCCCTCGCCGAGCATGTCAGCACTTCTTGTCAGAACCCTGGGCTCACTTGACGGTCTCCAGCTGGCTGATGATGTTCCAGATCAGCGTCCGCCCGTGCAGGGGTATGTTCGGGTCGTTGGCCAGCTCATCGAGTATCATGACCGCGCTCGCACTCCTGACATCGAGCGCCTCGGCCTTGCGGAGCAGCCGGTCCTTCGCCTCGGTCGCCCCTCGCCTGATGTTCCTAGGTACAGAAGCGTCCTCGGCCAGCTGGTCCAATACATCCATGATCTGCCTCAATTTCGATTCCGTATCCATTGTGATCACCGTCGTAGGTTATTGACTCGGATGACGCGCCGGGGACGCTACGCCTGCTCTTCCTCGATCTTCTTTACCGCGCCCCGCTCCTTGAAGGTTGTGACGACCATGAAAGTCCTGGTCTCCTTCACACCATCGATGTCGGCCACATCGTCAACGATGAACTTCTTGAGGGCGCCGTAGTTCGGGAACCTGGCCTTCGCGATTATGTCCGTGTCGCCCGTGACGAGGAACACATCCTCGACGTGGTCGAAGCTCGCGATCCTGGCCGCGACCTGGTCAGACCCCTTCGTGTCAATCTTGAATGTCACAAGGGCTGTTACCTGCTCGTCCCCGTAGTAAGATGATATGACCTCTTCGTATTCCTTCTTGTCCTTCTCTTCCATACTGACGCCCCCGTTCGGACTCGCGGGTCCTCTCACGTGTCGCCATCTGGCGGCATCTCTGACCGGCACGGGATTCGTGGCGTCCTGGAAGGACGCCCACCGTAGGACGGGACCCTGAGTCGTGTTCAGACGCAACTCGCCTAGAGCCGAGCGCCCTCGAACTCTTCCTGGAGGTCGATGATGACCTGTTCGAGGATCTCTTCGAGGCTGCCGCTTCTGTACTCTCGGACGCCTCCGAGATCGCTCTGCACTCTAGCTACATAGGTTGCGTTGCTCTTCAGAAACTCCACGTTGCACAAGGGCTCTTCCATCAGTGTTCACCCCATGGGGCCAAAGGCACCACCCCAGGCCATGGATGCACGGTGCCGCGCTATACATCCTCAATTATATAGACCTTTCTTAAATGGCCCGCAGCCCCCGCGGGCAGGCCAGCACCTGCTGGTCATGCCTTGGGCGGCTGGGCGGAGCCCCCCTATACAGCGGGCTCGTGACCGTCGCGGCGGTCCGTGCCCGGCGGGACATCACAACGGACAATTATGTCCGTTGACCAAGGCATCTGGATGCCCGCCTGACCAAACATTAATTACGAAAGCGCGCCCTGCATCGGCTCAGATGACTTCGGCGGCCGCGCGTTCGATCCTGATTATAATTAGCTGATTCGAACTGCCCATTGCCGAGTCTGTGATGGATCCTTCTGAAGGAGTCTGTTGCGATGACGGAGTACTATCCTGAACCGGGCGGGGTCACATTCCCGCAGCTGGAGGAGCAGGTGCTACGTTCGTGGCGCGAGCAGGACATCCTCGGGAAGGTCAGAGAGCGCATGAGGGGGGGCGAGCCCCTGGTGTTCTGCGAGGGGCCGCCCACGGCGAACAGCCGGCCCCACATAGGGCATGCGCTCACGCGCGCGGTCAAGGACGCGTTCTTGAGATACGCGGTCATGAACGGCAGGATGATCGTCCCGTACATCGGCGGCTGGGACTGCCACGGGCTGCCGGTCGAGATCGATGTGGAGCGTTCCCACGGCCTCAGGGGCAAGGCCGACATCGAGGCCCTCGGGATCGGGAGGTTCAACGAGCTGTGCAGGGAGAGCGTCGTCAGGCACAGGTCCGATTGGGAGGACATGAGCCGGAGGATCGGATACTGGCTCGACTACAGCAACGCCTATCTCACGATGTCCAACGAGTACATCGAGAGCGTCTGGTGGTCCCTGAAGGAGCTCCACTCGAAAGGCCTCTTGAGGCGCGGGTTCCAGGTCCTGCCATATTGCCCGAGGTGCGGCACGACCCTGAGCACCCACGAGGTGGCCCTCGGCTTCAGGGAGGTCGAGGACCGCGTGGTCGTCGTCAAGTTCCCCGTCGACGGCCTCGACGCCAGCATCCTTGTCTACACGGCCACGCCGTGGACGCTCGTGGCGAACTGCCTCGTGGCGGTCGACGCCAGCCAGAGATATCTGATGGTCGAGCACGACGGCGGGAGGCTGATCGTGTCTGAGGCCAGGGCCCCGACGGTCGTCCCAGGCGCGAAGGTCGCCGCGGTGATCCCGGGTTCCGACCTCGTCGGTAGGGCATACGAACCCCTGTTCCAGTATCATGCATTCCAAGGCACGGCCTTCAGGATCGTGCATTCATCCGAGGTGTCCCATGACGAGGGGACCGGCGCGTTGCACATCGCGCCTCCCTACGGCTCGCTCGACTTCGAGATTGGCAGGGTCAACCGCGTCGAGATTTTCGATCCGGTCGACGAGGGCGGGAGGTTCACGTCGTCCGTCCCGGAGCTCCTGGGAAGGGCTGCCAGGGACTCGGACGCCGATGTGATGCGCATGGTGGAGTCGAAGGGCAGGCTCTTTAAGTGGGGCCTGATCAAACACTCCTATCCGTTCTGCTGGCGGTGCGACACGGCGCTCATCTACAAGCCCCTCGGATCGTGGTTCGTCAGGACCTCCCAGGTGAAGGACAGGATGGTCGCGCTGAACGACGAGGTCAGGTGGGTCCCCGGGACCTTCAAGACCGAGAGGTTCGGGAGCTTCCTCGCGGATGTCAGGGACTGGGCGATAGGCCGGAGCCGCTACTGGGGGACGCCTCTGCCGATCTGGAGATGCGCGAACGGGCACGAGGTCTGCGTCGGCAGCATCGCCGAGCTCGCACGCCTCTCGGTGGCGCCGCTCCCCGAGCACCTGGACCTCCACAGGCCCCAGGTGGACGACATCGTGCTCCGGTGTCCCGAATGCTCGGGGACCATGGCGCGCGACGAGCAGGTCATCGACTGCTGGTATGACTCGGGCTGCGCGCCCTTCGCCCAGTATCACTACCCGTTCGAGAACATCGAGGCGTTCGACGGACACCGCTCGGTCGACTTCATCAGTGAATCGGTCGACCAGACGCGGGGCTGGTTCTACACGCAACATGCCATCAGCGCGCTGCTGTTCGACGAGCCCGCGTTCAGGTCCGTCCTAGTGATGGGCCACGTCCTGGGCGAGGGCGGCACGAGGATGGGGGAGCACGGCGGGGAAGTCGTGTACCCGGACGAGGTGTTCTCCTCCGTTGGCGCGGACGCCGTCAGACTCTACCTCCTCGGCACGCCTGTCTGGCAGTCGGTCACGTTCTCCAAGGAGACCGTCCGCGAGACCATGGTCGGCACGCTGACCACGCTCATCAACGTGTACGCGTTCTACGCATCGAACTCGAACGCGTACGGCTACACCGGCCAGAGGACGTCGAGGCCGACGCACGACCTGGACCATTGGATCCTATCAAGGCTCAACTCCACCGTCGCGGAGTGCAGGAACGGGTTCGATGCCTACGAGGTGCACAGGGCTGTCCGTGCGCTGGAGTCGTTCATCGCCGACCTGAGCACATGGTACCTGCGCCGGTCGCGCAGGCGGTTCTGGGAGGAGAGCGATCCGCAGGACAGGTTCTCGGCGCACGCGACGCTGTCCGAGTGCCTGATGACGTTGTCCAGGGCACTGGCCCCGGTGACGCCCTTCTTCGCGGACTGGCTATACACGAGCCTCAAGGGGCCGAAGGCCAGCGTCCATCTCGAGGACTATCCGGTCTGCGACGCTGATTCGGTGAACCGCCCGCTCGAGGAGCAGATCGCGCTCGTCAGGAGCGCGGTCGAGGCCGGCCGGCTCGCCCGACAGAAGGCCAACGTGAAGCTCAGGCAACCGCTGGACAAGGCGGTGATCGCTGCAGGTACGGACGGCGCCTGGGTCCTGAGACGGTACGAACGGATGATCTCCGAGGAACTCAACGTGAAGTGTGTGGAGGTCCTGGAGAGCAGGGAGTCGATGGTACAGTTCGCGGTGTCCCCGAACCTGAAAGCCCTCGGCCCCAGGCTCCGGGGGTCCGCGGACGAGGTCTCGCAGCTGCTCGCGAAGGTGGACGGGGACGAGACCGTCCGGATGCTCAGGTCCAAGGGGAGGATACGCCTCGGCGGGTTCGACCTCTTCGAGGACGATGTCATCGTTTCGGAGGTCCAGAAGCCGGGGTATTCCTATGCGAGCATGGGTGGCGTCCATGTCTATATCTGGCTCGAGGTCTCCCAGAAGCTAAGGCTCGAAGGTCTGTCCAGGGAGGTCGTGAGACGGGTCCAGCAGATGCGCAAGGACCAGGGCCTGAGGTTCGAGGACCCCGTGGCCGTCGAGTACGCGGGCCATCGCGCCATCGAGACCGCCGTGTCTTCGCACAGGGCGTACATAATGCGCGAGACCAACGCCGTCACCATGGAGATGAGGCAACCGCTGGATGGAGCCCGGGCATGGTCCGTGGACAGGATGCCTCTCGAGCTCGTGGTCAGGAAGGCCTGACGCGGACCTTCCTCTTCCCCGGCACGGTCCTCACCATGAAGTGGGCATCCCTGCCCTTCGAGTAGTAATCCTTGATCGTCCCCTTGATCTCATATCCCTTCGACAGGTACAGTCTCGCGGCAGGCCCGTTGTCCGTCGCCACCTCGAGCGCCAGGACACGTATGCCACGGGCGATCATCCCGCGCTCGCATTCGTCGAGCAGCCTCTCCCCGAGGCCCTTCCTCCGATGCCCGGGCAGCACGGCGATTGACGCGATCCGTCCCTCCGCGCTGCCCGTGGAGAACACGCACATCCCCGATCCCACGAGTTCCGCGTCGGCCTCCGCGACGACGATGAACGCATCCTCTCTGCCCAGGAACGCCTTGACGATGCCCACATTGAAACGTTCGGGGCCGAAGCACTCGGCCTCGAGCCGCATGATGCCTGGCAGGTCGCGCTCGTCCGCCTGGCGGAGCTTCATGTCCGGGTAACCGCCCTCGCGTGATAAGTCCCTTGCGTCTCCGTCCGAAGGGCTTATATTCGCAATGGGTCTTTCGAACCTGGATGCTCGCCATAAAGCATGTCCTGACGAAGGACATGGTCGGTAAGACGGTGCAGGTCAGGGGTTGGATATACCGGACCCGAAGCAGCGGCGGCATCGTGTTCGCCGTGCTTAGGGATCAGTCCGGGATAGTGCAGGTCACTGTCAAGAAGGGCAATCTCCCTGACAACGAGTTCGACGCCGCGACGAAGGCGGGCATCGAATCGGCGGTCATCATAGAGGGGACGGCCTCAGAGGACAAGCGGGCGCCAGGCGGGTTCGAGGTGCGCGCATCGCACTTCACGCTCGTCGCGGCGGCGGAGCCGTTCCCGATCACCGAGTACCAGAGCACCGAGCTCCTGCTCGACCTCAGGCACCTGTGGGTCAGGTCCCGTGAGCAGACGGCCGTGATGAAGGTGAAGGCGTCCCTGCTCAAGGGCGCGAGGGACTGGTTCCACGAGAACGAATACACCGAGGTGACCCCGCCGATCGTGACGGGCGTCGCCCCGGAGGACAGCGGGCTGCTGTTCCAGATCAAGTACTTCGACAGGATCGCCTATCTCTCGCAGACGGCCCAGTTCTACCTCGAGTCGTTGATATATTCGTGCGAGAGGGTCTACTCGCTCACGCCGTCGTTCAGAGCGGAGAAGTCCAGGACCCCGAGGCACCTGGCGGAGTTCTGGCACCTCGAGATGGAGGCCGCGTGGATGGACAACGCCAAGAACATGGAGGTCCAGGAGCAGCTCCTGACGGCCATGGTCCGCAACGCGGTCCACGAGTGCTCGGACGAGCTCCAGCTGCTCAAGCGCGACCCGGCGACCCTGAAGCGGATCGAGCCGCCGTTCGACCGATGGCAGTACTCCGAGGCGATGGACTATCTCCAGAAGAAGGGGCTGGACGTGTCCTGGGGCTCGGACCTCGGCGCGGTCGAGGAGCGCGAGCTTACCAAGGACCGGGAGCAGCCGTTATTCATAGTCAACTACCCGAAGGAGCTCAAGCCGTTCTACATGAAGGAGAACCCGGACGACCTGAGGACCTACAAGAACAGCGACCTGCTCGCCCCCGAGGGGTTCGGGGAGGTCATAGGCGGCAGCGAGAGGGAGACTGACAACAGGCTCATACTCGAGAGGCTCGCAGAGAAGGGCGAGAACGTGGATAACTACCAGTGGTACCTGGACCTCAGGAAGTACGGCTCCGTGCCCCACTCCGGTTTCGGGCTGGGCGTCGAGAGGATCGTCACCTGGGTATGCAGGCTCGACCACATCAGGGACGCGATACCGTTCCCGAGGACCGTAGCCCGGGTGTACCCGTAGGCGCCTGGACTAGGCGCCCGCCATCCTGGAGCAGTACTCGACGTAGATGCCTGCGGCCTTGGACACGTCTGCGATCCTCACATGCTCGTCCGTGACATGGGCGAGCCTCGTATCGCCCGGTCCACAGACCATGAGCACCGGGTTGGCCGCCTTGAACATGACCATCTCGGTCGCGTAGGGCACCGCCGTCACCTTCGCCCCCGGCCCGACGACATCGGCGAGCGACCTCACGGCCGGCGCACCGGGGTCCGTGCCCACGGGGTCCAGCTGGTGCAGTATCCTGACCTCGTATCCGTCGCTCCCAGCCCGCTCCCTGACCCGGGCGAGCACATCCTCCGCGGTCATGTCGGGAGGGTAGCGGACGTCTATCTCGACCTCGCAGTCCTCGGGTATGACGTTGATCCTGATGCCGCCCTTGATCGTGTCTATGCACAGCGTCATCTCCTCGAGCGGGTCCCCCGGGATCCGCTGCAGGTCCTCCAGCTTCGAGAGCACCTTGACCATCTTGGCCACGGCGTTCTCGCCCAGGTGGGGCATGCTCGCGTGGGCGCACCTGCCCCTGGTCGACAGCGAGAACTGCAGCAACCCCTTCTCCCGGATGACGATGTCGAACCCCGTCGGCTCGGCCACGAGGATCGCGGGCGCGGTCCTTACGGCGTCGTCCTTCGCGGCCGCGCCGGCGCCGTTCATGGTGGTCTCCTCGTCTAGCGTGAAGCAGAGCGAGAACGGCACATCCGCGGCGACGAGTTCCTCGGCCGCGAGCAGCATGGCGGCGCATCCGGCCTTCATGTCGCACGTCCCTCGTCCGTACATGACGCCGTCGACGACCTCTCCCTGCTGGTACTTCCACCCGGTCCCGAACGGGACGGTGTCCAGATGCCCGGAGAGCAGCACTCCGCCGGACCTGTGCTGCGCGAGTATGGCTGGCCGGTCCTTGTCACCGTAGAGCCTGGGCTTCAGCCCGAGCCTGTTCAGCCGCGCCGTGACGAGGTCCACAATCGGCCCCGAGGGGTCTTCGGATGTGCTCTTCGTGAGCACCAGGTCCGCGAGAAGGGATTCCGCCTTGTCCTTCAGGGACTCACCTCTTCTTCTGGTCCGCCGCGAGCCGTTCCGAGACCTTGACCACGAGCCTGGCCACGTTCTCGATGTCCCTCATGCTGGCACACTCGGTGTTGGAGTGCGTGTACCTCATCGGGATGCCTATGGGCATCATGAGCGCCCCGCACTGCTGCACCGCCGCGCCGTCCGTCGAGCCTCCTCCGGTGCCGTACTGGAGCGGTATCTTCGCCGCCTTGGCTACCTCTTCCAGCAGTTTCCTGAGCTTGGGCGACGCCACCGCGGCATGGTCGAACATGCGCATCGCGGGCCCTCCGCCCAGCGGCACCTTCTCGTAGGTCTCACCCTGCATCGGCCCGTCCGATGAGGTCATGGTGTCGATCGCGAAGACGTAGTCCGGCTTCATGGTAGCCGCTATGACCTTGGCACCCATCAGCCCGGTCTCCTCCTGGACGCTCCAGACGAACGTGAGTCTGAGCGGGAACTTCCGGTCCTTCAGCTTCTCGAGCACCTCGAGCTGTATGGCGCACCCCGCCCTGTTGTCCACGCCCCTCGCGCAGATGAGGTCGGCGCCGATGTACGTGATGTCCTTCTTCCAGACCATCGGGTCGAGGACCCTGATCCCGAGCTTCTCGGTCGCCTGCCGGCTCCTGGTGCCGACATCGACCCTGACATCCTCCCAGCTGACGACCTTCTTCCGGTCGTCGCTCTCGGTCATGAGGTGGGGCGGCTTCAGCCCGAGCACTCCCATGACCTTCCCCTTCTGGGTCTTGATCTCGACGACCCTGCCCACGAGCGAGCGGTCGTCGACGCCACCGACCTTTCGTATCCTGAGCGATCCGTCGTTCTCGAGCTTGCTGACGATGAGCCCGAGCTCGTCCATGTGGGCGATGAACACCACGCGGGGCCCCTTGTCCCCCACCGTCGCGATGAGGTTCCCGATGTTGTCCTCCTCAGCCACGATGCCCATGGCCTCGACCTTCTCCCTGATGAACTCCCTTATATCGTCCTCGAACCCGGAGACACCGGGCACCATGATCAGCTGTTCCAGCAGTTCCTTCAGATCAATCCCTCCTTACGAACGGCGGCTTCACGATCTCCGCAGCGACTAGCGTGTCCCTGACCTTGATCTGCACCCTCGTCCCGGGCTTCGCCATCGCGAACGGCACGTACCCCATGGCTATGCCCGTCTTCAGCACGGGGGACATGGTCCCGCTCGTGACGGTGCCCACCTTCTGGCCGTGCGATACGATCTCGCACCCGTGCCTGGGGACGCCCTTGTCCCTGGCAAGCATGCACACGAGCCTGTCGTAACCTCCCTTGGCCTTCTGCTTCTCGAGCGCGGTCCTGCCGACGAAATCGTGCTTCCAGTCGACGGCCCATCCAGGCCCGGTCTGGAGCGATGTCTGGGACCCGTCGAAGTCAGTGCCTGACAGCAGCAGGGACTTCTCGAGCCTGAGCGTGTCCCTGGCGCCCAGGCCGATCGGCTTCAGCCCGAAGGCCTTCCCCTTCTCGATCACGGCCCTCCAGACCGCGACCGCATCCGCGTTCTCGCAGATGATCTCGAAGCCGTCCTCGCCGGTGTAACCTGTCCTTGAGACATAGGCCATTATGCCCGCTCCGGGCCCGTTCAGCGGCTTCCTGCCCTTCAGGAGGGCGGTCCCGACAGCCGAGCCCTGGGCCGGGACCTTGTCGAGACGCATGAAGGCGCCCCAGAAGAAGCGCATCCCTGAGAAATCAGCGCTGGTCAGCTGGGCCAGGATGTCCTTCGCCGTCGGTCCCTGGACCGCGATTGCGGCCAGGTCCGCGGACATGTCGACGACCTCCTGCCCCGATCTGTGCTTCTCGATCCAGGCCTTGATCTTCTCGGTCGTGGCGGCGTTCGGGACCATGAAGTATTCGTCCGGTCCAAGCGGCGTCGCGATGGTGTCGTCCAGGATGTGACCGTCCTCGTCCAGGATGTGGGCGTACACGCACCGGCCGACAGGTGCGGACCGCACCTCGTTGGTCACGAGCCGGTTCATCAGCTCTCCCGCGCCCTTTCCACGGATGATGAGGTCGCCCATGTGGGACACGTCGAACGCGCCCGAGCGGGTCCTGACCGTCATGTGTTCATCGATTATGGATGTGTATTGGATGGGCATGTCCCACCCTGCGAACCCGACCATCTTGGCCCCAAGGGCCACATGCTCGTCCCTCAAAGGTGTCCTGCGCATGCGCCCGGGATTAGGTTATCCCTCGAAAAGCTTTGGCAACCTAACAGACAGGTGTCCGGGGTCGGGGACCGACGGTCAGCCGGGCCAGGTCATCTGTACTGGTCTATGAGGCTCATGAAGTCCTTCTCGAGGCTGACGCTCAGGGTCGGCTGCTCGATGACCTCCATGTTCCTCTCCAGGAGCGCCAGCTCCTTCTCGCTGAAGGCGTTGGGGCTGATCGGCATGAGCACGCTCGACTTGCTCTGCATGACCTGCTCGTTGATGTGCTCCGCGAACCTGAGTACCTGCTGGAAGCCGTTGTTTATGACGAGGTACTCGAGTCCGTCGATTATGACGACGCACCTGTCGTAGCGCTCGATGAACGAGGATATTATCGTCGCCAGGGTGCCTATGCTCGTAGGGTTGTGGTGGTCCTTGCCTGGCGTGTGGCTGAGCCACAGGACGCGCGTTTCCTTCAGCTCGAAGGACTCCTTGACCTTGTCAGGGAACTGCCTTGTGACGCAGAGGCCTGCGACCCCGTCGGTGATGACGTTCTCGAAGAGCTTGTAGGCGAGGAAGGGCTTGCGCTCCCGCACGACATAACAGATGCCCTCATCGGGCCGGAGCATATCCGCGACGGACCTCTCGTCCTTCTCCATGTGCCTTCCTCCGGTCGGTTGAACACGGCCCCGTATATATAAATAGATTGCTTTTGTACTGGCAGGGCCAGTTATGTGCCCCTGATGCTCAATTCCCGCCATCGAGCATGGCCGAGACCTTCGCGATCAGCACTTTGGCCGGTATGTCGAGCAACGTGATGACGGTGGTCTTCCCGGATATGCCTGGCCCGCTCTTCTTGGCGCTCACGATGCCCAGCGTGTCCAGGTCCTTCATGAGGCCCCAGAACGCCGTGTGCGCCCTGGCCTTCTCGTCGTACTCCTCGCAGGCGACCGCATAGGCGCCCTCGGCGTCCTTGGTCGTGATGTACGCCTTCCCCTTGGACGCCCGCGCGATGGCCAGCAGCGCCAGCTTCTGATGCCTCTCGAGCCCCGCGAGCTTCGATTCGGTTATGGAGCTGTACGCCTCCGCTTTCGCCCCGCGCACATGCTCGACGTCGACCTTCCCCGCGCCCTCCTCGTCCGCGAGCATCCCCGCCTTCTCGAGGATCTCTATCGCGAACCTCGCGTCGCCCCACTCGGACGAGACCTCCGCGATCAGGTCGAACGAGTCCTGGTCGATGGCGTTCTCGTGGAGGGCGAGCTGCGCCCGCTGGGCGACGATGTCCTTGAGCTCGTCGCAGCTGTACTTGCCGAACTCGATCACGTTCGTGCGCTTGAAAGTGCTGATCGATGCCGCATCCAGCATGTCGTAGATGTTCTTCTGGGAGATCAGCACGAGGGAGACATACTCCAGCCCCTCGACCTTCTCCTCCTCGAACCTCGTGAGCTTGTAGATGACGTCCGGGCCGGCCTTCTTGAGGAGCACATCCGCCTCGTCGAGCACGATGACCAGGTGGACCTTACGCTTCTCCAGGTCCTTCCTGAGGATCCTGAGCATCTCAGTGATCGAGAACCCCCGGTCGGGGAAGTTCGGTTGATAGTGGTTGACGATCTGCAGGACGACCGCGGATTCGCTGTTCCGCTGCCTGCAGTTCACGAGCACCCAGTCGATGGCCTTCTGCTCCTTCTCCGCGTGCTCCTTGAGATCCATGCAGAACCTCTTCGCGGTGGCGGTCTTCCCGGTGCCGACGCTCCCGGTCAGGACGGCGTTCTGGGATGCGTTCGATTCGATGACATGCCTGTAGAGCATGACGAGCTTCTTCATCTGAGCGTCCCTGTGGACCAGTCTCGGGGGCACATAGTCGAACGACAGTGTGCGCTGGTCCCTGAAGACGCTCTTACCTACGGTTTCCCACATGGCCTCAGCCTGGATAGCGTCCTTCGCCATCTACTTCGCCGTATTTTAAAGGATTTGCCTGACCGCTATGACCAGGCCGGCTGGGAAAACCGCTTCAAGCTACGAAAGTTGTCGATCGTGTGGTGAGTGATTGGTGGAGGACGACCTCATCAACTCCGTCGTGAAGACCACTAAGACGATGCTCGGTCCCGAGACGCCCCTGGTACTATCGTTCGGCAGCGTGCACGCTGGGGTCACGATAAACAGAAGCCGTTGGGATTTGGGGAAGAAGTTTGAAAAAGCAAGGGAAAGAGTTCAGCCGAAGAGCGCGCTGAGACCGGCCGCGGCCTCCGCCTCCGAGACTCCCTTCTCTTCCTTCTCCTCTTTCTTCTCTTCCTTCTTGTCGGCTGGTCCGGCAGGTGCCGCGGCAACCGGCGCTGCGACCGCTGTCGCAATCGCCTCTTCGATGTTGACGCCTTCGAGGGCAGCCGTAAGCGCCTTCACGCGGGCAGCATCCACCGGGACGCCAGCAGCCTTCAGGACGTTCGTGATACTCTCCTCGTTTATGGGCTTCTTGGCCGCGTGCAGGACCATCGCGCTGTACACATACTCCATTCTTCTGCCTCCTTCAATATCGATTATCCGAATAGTGCTCCCAGACCGGCCGCAGCCTCTGCCTCGGAGACCTTCTCTTCCTTGTCCTCTTTCTTCTCGTCCTTCTTGGGCTCACTGGCTCCGCCGGATGCGCCTCCGGAGGGCCTCGAAGCGTTGTCCAGGTTGCTCTTGAGCTCATCGTCGAGTGCGGCCGGCACCTTAGACGCGAGCGACAGCATCTGTACGTTCGCCTTCGCGAGCATGAGCTTGATCGTGTCCTTGTTCGCGATCTGCGCGTTGACCGCGAGGTTCAACGAGTCCATGTGAGCCTTCGCGAGCATCAGTCTGATGGACTGCTTCGTCGGGTACGCCACGAACACGGACAGGTTCATCGCGCTCATCGCGGCCCTCTGGATCCTCGCCCTGTACTCGGCGTCGTCGACTGCGAGCACGTCCGTCTTGTAGATCATGCCCTCCTCGAAGACCGCCTGCAGGTTGAGCCCGACCGTGAGCGGGTATATCGCGAGCTTGGAGAGGACCAGCGCGACATCCCTCGGGATCTTGTCGCCCTTCTTGACCAGGATCTTGTCCTTCTTGATGATGACCTTGCCCTGCTCGATGGCCGCGGGCAGGCCGGCCTTCTGGAGCTCGCCCACGACGGGGCCTGGCTTGAACGGCGTGTCCCCTGCCTTGATCTCGATGTCGTCGGGCGATATCTCGCCGCCCCTCGCCGGCATCTTGGTCTTGGTCGCGTCGAGCTGCCTGAATAGCCTGAACGGGTTCAGGTCCGATGTCACGACCGCGCACTGGCCGTTGACCGCGTCGACGAGCTTCTCGACGCCCTTCTTGTCCTTGGCCGCCTCCGTGAGCGCGAGCTTCAGGAGCGTGTTCTTGAGCATGACGATCTCGGCCTTGCCACGCAGGTTGCCCCTCATCGTCTGGAACGCGGGGGCGGGCACTCCCTTGATGTCGATGATGCCGACGACCTTGCTCTTCGCGATTCTGGACGCGAGAGCGGTCACGGCCTCCTTCTTCCACGAAGCGACGTGCGCCGTCATCTCACATCACCTTGAACGAAGGGCCCATGGTGGTCTTGACATAGGCCGACTGGATGTTCATCTTGCCCCTCTCGAGTTTCGAGATGAGCCTCTTGAGCACGAAATCGAGGTTCTCCGCCAGCTTCTCGGCGGTCATGTCCTTGGTGCCGATTGGCAGGTGGAAGGTCTTCTTGTCCCTCGTCCTGACGGTGACGCTGGTCCTGAGCTTCTCGATGGTCGCCTTCGGGTCCGAGCCAGGCGGTATCGGCTTCGGCATCTTGCCCCTCGGGGCGAGCACGACTCCGAGCCTCTTGCCGATCGCGGGCATCAGAGGTGCCTCGGCTATGAAGAAGTCCATGTTCCTCGCGAACTTCCTCGCCTTGGACTTGTCCTTGGCGAGCTCTTCGAGCTCCTCGGGCATGACGACGATGTCAGCGACGCCCTTGGCCTTCATGGCCATCTCGGAGCCTGCGAAGACGCCGACCTTGATGATCTTGCCCCTGCCATGCGGCAGGGCGACCTCCTCCTGGAGTCTGTTCTTCGGGTTGGTGAGGTCGATGTCCTTGAGGTTGATCGCGAGTTCGACGGACTCCAAAAACTTCCTCTGCTTCGACTCCGTCTGGAGCTTCTTCATGACGTCGACGAGGTGTTGGTCTACCACTGTGTATCCCTCCGCTGTAGTACATGCGAGCGGTTTGCTCTCCTACATGCCTAGGGAAGTGAGCGAATGCAGAAAGGGTTTATAAGTCTTGCGCACCCCCCTCTTGGTTGTCTGGCCCACGACCGGTAGGGATTTCGGACCAGGGCGACGGCCCCAACATGTAGAAACGATTTAACGCTGTCGAAGCCATCCACGTCTGCGCGAGGGGCGTGGGTGTCTGTCAAGGAGGATTGTCATCGTCGGTGCAGGGTGCGGCGGGGCGACCGCGGCGCAGTTCGCGAGGAAGACGGACAGGGAAGCGGAGATCACGATGGTCGAGCGCGAGTCCTACCCCCAGTACTCTAGATGCGGGCTCCCGTACGGCATATCCGGCATCATTCCCGAGCTCACGAACCTGATCGAGGCGCCCGAGGAGCGCCTCAGGAAGAACAGGATCGGGATCCTGCTCGGGTCCAACGTGACCAGGGTCGATGCCGGGAAGAGGGTCGTGCATGTCGACGCCCCGGACGGCAAGAGCCTTGAGTTGCCCTACGACTCCCTCATCCTGGCGACAGGCGCAAAAGCCGTCGTACCGCCGATCAAAGGGGTCTTCAAGCAGGGCGGCCGGCCGGACGAGCTCAAGCCTGGCGTGTTCGTCCTGAGGACCATCGAGGACGCTAGGGGCATCCAGTCGTTCGGGTCGAAGGGCAAGCGCGCGGTCGTCGTAGGCGCGGGCCTCGTGGGCCTGGAGGTCGCGGAGGCGTTGATGGTCAGGGGATGCAAGGTCACGATCATCGAGTACCTCTCCAACTGCATCCTCGCGATGGTCGACGACGACATGGCCCAGATGATGACCGAGGCGATCTCGAAGCACGGGGTCAGGATGTTCACCGGGTTCCAGGCAACGGAGGTGCTAGGCGAGGAGAGGGCGAACTGCGTCGTCGCCAACGACCGGAAGACCGGTGAGGAGCGGACGTTCTACGCGGACCTCATAGTGATAGCCACCGGCCAGCGGGGCGAGACCGAGCTCGCGAAGCAGGTCGGGTGCAGCGTCGGCGAGACGAAGCAGATCGTCGTCGACGACAGGTGCGAGACCTGCGTCCCGGGAGTATATGCGGTCGGTGACTGCACGGAGTACCCGGAGATAGTGACGGGCAAGCCGACGGTGAGTGGTCTCGGAACGATAGCCGTGAAGATGGCGATGGTCGCTGGCGTCAACGCCGCGGGCGGGAGCGAGCATCTTCCCAAGGGGTTCCTCCAGACACGGGCCACGGAGCCCTTCGGATGCCAGGTCGCGGCCGTGGGACCCACGCTGGCCCAGCTGGAGATGGCGGGCATCAAGCCGATCATCGGCAAGGTGCGCGGGTTCACGCTCCCGGACTACTATCCTGGCAGGAAGGAGATATACGTCAAGGTCCTGGCCGACCCGGCGGACGGAAAGATACTGGGCGCCCAGATCGTCGGCGAGGAAAGGGTCCACATGAGGATAAACGCCTTCGCCGTAGCGATCCAGGCGGGCATGACGGTCCACGACATGGCGAAGCTCGAGACCGCCTACTGCCCGCCGGCAGCGCCCACGGTGGACGTCATAACCATCGCATGCGAGGCCGCCAGGCTGAAGATGGCCAGGGCGAAGCCGGCCGTGCAGGCGTAGCCTCCGCCGAGGGATGAAAATCAAGAACGCGGAAATGGTTTGGTCGCGCAGGCTCAGAACAGGCTGGCGTAGCTGCCGGCCGCGATCTCTTTGATCACGGTCTTGGGGTCCTTGCCGTCCACGGTGACGCCCATCGACACGCAGGCGCCGCAGACCTCCTTGACCCTCTCCTTCTTGGTCTTGCCGAGCATCGAGTCCTTCTTCATCTCAGCTATCCTCAGCGCCTGCTCGATCTTGAGGTTCCCGACCTTCGTCGCCTTGGGGCTCCCGCTGCCCTTCTCGACCCCGATCTCCTTCATGATGAGTGCGGTAGTCGGCGGGGTGCCGACCTTGATCTCGAACGACTTGGTCTTCGGGTCCACGAAGAGCGTGACCGGGACCTTCATTCCCATGAACGCCTTCGTCTTCTCGTTTATCGCGCTCACGACCTGTATGACGTTGACCCCCATCGGGCCCAGGGCGGGTCCGAGAGGCGGGCCAGGCGTCGCCTTGCCCCCGTCTACGAGGACTTCGAGTTTGTCTGTCATCTGTTCATCTCTCCTTCTCTAGCACTCTGACATGGTCGCCCCTGATCGTGACGGGTATCGGCACCATCGCCTCGAACAGCTCGACCGTGATCTCCTCTTTGCTCTCGTCGATCTGCTGCACCCTCGCCTTCTCGCCCTTGAACGGGCCGGCGATGAGCTCGACGATGTCGCCCTCGACTATGCCGGACACGATGGGCTTCGGCGTGAGGAAGTGCTCGATCTCACCGAACGAGGTCTCGCCCTTCACTATGCCCCTGGTGCGCCGGACGCCCTTGACGATCTCGCGCAGGTTGTCCGTGTTCATGGCCTCGACGAACACGTACCCGCGGATCGTCGCCGGGGAGAGGATCGCGAAAACGCCTATGGGCTTCGGCTTCGCCCTGCTGGCGATGGAGTCGGCCACGGTCTTCTCGTGCCCGATCGAGGTCTTGACCGCCAGCATCGACTGCCTCGCGGTGGCCTGCAGGGTCGTCACGTCATCCACGCTCGGGTCCTCTTTCAGGAAGGCGTTGATGATCACGGTGACCTTGTCGCCGAACCTCGCACCCGTGGGCGATGTGATCTTGAGCGTGAAGGTCTTCTCGTGCCCGGGCATCACTTCGAACGTGCGCTCCGAGACCAGGTCCGCTGACGGCGTGTTCTCCCAGACGACCCCTATGGGGTCGTAGAGCTTCACGAACCACTCCGGGGAACCCTCCTCGGTCGCTGCGAAGATCGTGTCGACCTTGACCGCGATGGCGTGCGGCAGGCCGTCGTCGGGGGTCTTGAGCGTCATCTCGAACTCGGCCGCGTCCCCGGACGCCATCGTGCGCTTTGTCTCGCCTTGAACGATGAACTGCAGAGCCTTCGCTCCCACCTGCGGAGCCTGCGTCTCATCCTTGTCCTGCTTCTTCGGCTCTTTGTCAAACAGTCCCAAAACAATCCCTCATGTGTTAGGTTCATCCAGCGGCGCCCCGGCCGTCCTCAGCCGAACGCCTTCGCGATCATGTCGGCGCCGTACACGAATATCCAGTAGATAAGGAAGCCCAGGCCTCCCATCAGGAGCAGGCCGAGCGAGGTGATCTGCACGGTCTTGATGTACTCTTCGCCAGTGGGCTTGCGGGCCATCTTCAGGACCCTGCCGTACTTGCCCTTCCCAACGTGCTTCGTCCTCTCCTCGATCCTCCTCTGGAGGTCCCAGGACTTGTCCACGATGTCTGTCATCTCGATCCGTTCCTAGTAACGTAACTACTTAATAAAGTCTAGTCCAAGCTCCTTTCCCTTCTTCTCCTTCGGCGGGCCCAGGACGTGTCTGGACTTCACGCCGGTGATGACGACCATGACCCTGATGGTCTCCTCCATGGTCTCGTCCACGGCCGCGCCCCAGATGATCCTCGCGCCAGGCGCGATCTTGGACTGTATGACCTCCGCGACCTGCTCCGCCTCGGTGACCGTCATGTCCGGGCCGCCCGTGACGTTGACAAGGGCCGCAGTGGCCTGGCTCACGTCGAGTTCGATGAGCGGCGAGTTGATCGCCTCGTTGACCGCGTTCACGGCCCTGTCGTCGCCGTCCGCCTCTCCCAGGCCTATCATCGCGACGCCTCCGGCCTTCATGACCGTCTTGATGTCGTTGAAGTCGAGGTTGACCAGCCCTGGCTTGGTGACGATCTCGGTTATGCCCTTGATGGACCGCATCAGGACCTCGTCCGCGACCTTGAACGCCGCGTTGACCGAGAGCTTCGGGACGACCTCCAGGAGCTTGTCGTTCGGGATGACTATGACCGTGTCCGCGATGTTCCTGAGCCTGTCGAGGCCCCACTCGGCGTTCTCCGCCCTGATGGCCCCCTCGGCCGCGAACGGGTATGTGCAGATCGCGATCGTGAGCGCGCCCTGCTCCTTGGCGATGTGCGCGACGAACGGGGCGGAACCGGTGCCGGTGCCGCCGCCGAGCCCGCATGTGACGAACACTATGTCGGACCCCTGGAGCGCCTTCTTGATCTCATCCTCGGCCTCCCGGGCGGCCTCCTCGCCGACCTGCGGGAGAGCGCCCGCGCCCAACCCCCTGGTCACGCGCCTGCCGAGCAGGATCTTGTGCGGTGCCTTCGTGATGAGCAGGTGTTGCGCGTCCGTGTTGGCCGCGTAGAGCTCGGCCCCGACGATGCCGGTGTTGGCCAGCCTGTCGATGGTGTTGGAGCCGCCCCCGCCGCAACCGATGATCTTGATGTTCGTGCGGAGACCTTGCAGTATCTTCTGGAGCTCCTCATCCTCGGCCGTGAACGACCTCAGACCTTCGGGTCTCTTCTCCTGTTCCTTCTCAGCTGCGGTGAGCGCGCTTTCAACGAGGGACTTCATGTCGAGCCTCCGTGGACTTCGCACGTGGTCCAACGTGACAAAGCATAGCGGTGAGCCCAGCTCACCGGGTGCTTGCACCGTAGCTGATTAGGTATCTTAAACGTTTCGGAGAGGCCAAGCACGCTCAGCGGACCAGGTCCACCTCGCCGACGCCCTTGTACTTGCGATCCGAGGGCTTGCCGAGGATCTGCTTCGACTTGACCCCCGTGGCCACGATCATGACCCGCACAGTCTTGTCCATGGTCGGATCCACCGCAGCGCCCCAGATGATCCTGGCGTTCGGCCCGACCCGGGCCTGTATCTCCTCCGCGGCCTTCTCGGCCTCGGATATGGTCATGTCCGTCCCTCCGATGACGTCTATCAGCACGCCCGTGGCCTCGCTGATGTCGACCTCGAGCATGGGCGAGTTGATGGCCATGTCGATGGCCTCCAGGATCCTGTCTTCGCCCGGTGCGTCCGATTCCCCGAGCCCGATCATCGCGACGCCCGCACCCTTCATGATCGTCTTGACGTCGTTGAAGTCCAAGTTGACCAGGCCCGGCCTGGTGATGACCTCGGTCAGGCCCTTGATGGCTCTCATGAGGACCTCATCCGCGACCTTGAACGCCGCGTTCAGCGACAGCCTCGGGACCACCTCGAGCAACTTGTCGTTCGGTATCACGATGACCGTGTCCGCCGCGTCTCTGAGCCTCTCGAGGCCCCACTCGGCGTTCTCCATCCTCATCTTGCCTTCGCCCCTGAAGGGGAGGGTCGCGACCGCGATGGTGAGCGCCCCGAGCTCCTTGGCCGTGCGCGCGACCACCGCCGCGCCGCCAGTGCCAGTGCCTCCGCCCAGCCCGCATGTGACGAAGCAGATGTGAGTGTCCGCCAGTAGCTTCTTCAGGTCCTCCTCGGCTTCGCGCGCGGCCTCTTCACCGATCTGGGGGAGCGCTCCGGCGCCGAGCCCCCTGGTCACGCGCCTGCCGAGCAGGATCTTGTGGGGCACCCTCAACTGCAGGAGGTGCTGCGCGTCGGTGTTGGCCGCGTACAGCTCCGCCCCGACGATGCCCTCCTCGTAGATCCGCTGGATGGTGTTTGTCCCGCCACCGCCCACACCGATGATCTTGATGTTGGTCTTGAGGCTCCTGAGTATCTGCTCGAGCTCAGCATCGACACGCTGGTCCTGTGAGAGGAAGGCGGTGTCGGAAGCGGCTGCTCCCGCTACTGGTTCCCTTGCAAGCGCATCTTCGACGAGCGATTTCATCATGTTGGGTCACCTTCTTGGAGGCCTTGATAAGGGCACTTTCGGTGCCTCTGATCGTGCATCCCGTGCGCGCGCACCGCGCATTATTAAATCGAAGTGTCGGTATTAAAATCTTCTTACTGGCCTTGCCCCCGGGGACGGGAAGCCCCCGGAAGGGCGTTTTTCCTCCAAAACGTATTTCCCCCGGCCCGGGGATTGATGCGCATGAAGGCCCGGGCGCACGTGTTCTTCGAGGGGCTGGTCCAGGGGGTCTTCTTCAGGGCCAACACTGTCAGGTGCGCCGAGTCCCTCGGCCTCACTGGCTGGGTGAGGAACACCGGCGACGGAAGGGTCGAGGCGGTGTTCGAGGGTGACAAGGAGGCCGTCGAGAAGGCGGTCGAGTGGTGCGCCGCGAAGCAGCCCTACGCCCAGGTCCGATCGAAATCGGTGGAGTTCTCCGAGCACAGGGGCGAGTTCGACGCATTCAGCATCGTTCCCTGACCGGATCATCTGACCGCGACGATGGTCGCGACGGCCCCGGCGGCCACCAGCAGGGAGGCGGAGAGGTCGCAGTCCAGCACCAGGAGGCCGAGCGTGAGCCCCATGCCGACGAACCTCCCGGAGTTGAGCAGGAACTCCCTGGCCATCATGTCCCTAGTCGGCGACCCCCTGCTCCTGTCCACGAGCATTGTGAACAGGAAGGCGGGCACGACCGCGAGCGAGAAGTTCGCTGCGCTCATCCCTGCGATGTATGCACCAGCGTCATACGCGAACGCGGCCGCGACCAGGCCGCACACCGTGAACGCCGCGCTCACCCTGAGGATCCGGACCCTGTCCTTGATCCTGTCCGAGAGGTATCCGAGGGCGACGGTCATGATGGCTCCCCAGAACGCGAACAGGGACAGGTATCCTCCGAGCTCCGTCTCGTTCGCAGCGAACTCGAAGCTGAGCACGGGGAGCCCTATCCAGAGCACCCCCTCCTGCACGCCCTCGGCGAACAGCCCCCGGACGAGCCGTCGGTCGATGCGGCTCAGGTCGAAGACCCTTTTCGACCCGCCCTCGTGGTTCAGGGCCGCCGTCTGCAGCCTCTCGGGGACGATCACCGACTGCCTCCGGCCCTTTGTGAGCCTGGGCCACGACAGGAACGCCAGGTTGAGCGCGAGGACCCCGACCCCGTATGCGAACAGCATCTCGTAGGAGCCGAGGGAAATGATGAGCCCCCCGGCGACGGGACCCACGGCCGACACCGCGGGGAAGACCAGGAAGTACGCGCCCACGCCAGCTCCCCGCTTCTCCTTGGAGGTGACCTCCGAGATGAGGGAGTTGTACGGCACCCAGAACATGACGATGTATATCCCCAGGAATATCGGCGGGACGAGCATGAGCGCCCATCCGGACAGGAGCATCAGCGAGACGTAGTAGGTCATCATCGCGAGCGTCCCGACGATCATAGATGTGACGAAATCCCTCGCCACGAGGTTTGAGCCTATGCTCGCGAGCAGGGCCGCGACGCCGAACCCGACGAGCAGGAACACGGAGCAGCCCGTGTAGTCGAACCCCTGTCTGAGCAGGTAGATCATGACGAACGCGTTGGCCGTGGTGTTCGCAGCCGCCACGACGATCTGGGCGAAGACGAGGGCGCCATGCCTCTGCGCCATGTCTGTGAGATATCCCCTGATGTCGGAAGACGCGGTCATGGCCTGCATCCGTCTCGCATGCCCAGGGGCGGCTCACTCGAACGCCGACCCGTAGGTCGCGCGAGGGATGTCGTGATGTATCTTATAACCCTGTTCCTCGGACATCAGCCCCCGCTCGAGGAGCCACCTGGTCCTCTTCGGCACCGTCGTGATCGAGAGCACCGCGCCAGGCCTCCTGGGGTCGTCCAGGAAATCGGTCTCCATGAGGAACCTCGTCCCCTTCGAGAGCGCCTCCTTCACGGCGTCCCGGCCCGCGAGCACCGACGGGACCAGCCCGTGGTTCTCCTCAGGCAGCACCAATGGCGGAGAGTAGTGCTTGACGACCCTACCCCTCGGTAGGCCCGCCCGGTCGGCCATCTCCGCAAGCTCCTTCATGTTCTCGGGCGAGGCGTTCTCCGTGTGGAGCACAATCGCACATCCGACCTCCTTGGCGAGCCGCATCCCGTGGAGCATTATCTCGTTCGAGGCGTTCCACACATCGGTCGGCACGGGGAAGTGCGGCCTGCCGACCTCCCCGATCGCGAGGGCCTTCCCCTCCTGGACGAACTCGGCCGCGATGTCCATGCCCTTGATCATGATGGCCTTCGCCTTCTGCAGCCCGTGGACCTTCTCCAGCTCCAGCAGCTCGACGGGGTACGGTCCGACGGTCGCGTACGCCTTCACGCCGGTCTCCCTGTTGACCCGGTCCTTGACCGCAACGGTTGCTTCAAACCCGCGCCTGAAATCCTCGGGCCCGCGGACCGGCAGCTCTTCGTAGGGCAGATGGGAGATTATGAGGTGCGTGCCGCCCTCCCTCTCGAAATCACGGGCGGAATCGACGTGGCGGCCCCTGACTGGTTCTAGATGGACGTGGTTGTCCAGGACCGGGGCTGCCATGGTTCGCATCCTCATTTGAGCAGGTCCGCGGCCTTGAGTTCCTCGGTGATCTTGTCGACCGCGGTCACGACGTCCTCGGGCTTCCTTGCGCCCGTGCAGACGAGCTTGCCGCTGCCGAAGAGCAACACGACCACCTTCGGGACATCTAGCCTGTATACCAGGCCAGGGAACTGCTCGGGCTCGTATTCGATCTTATCCAGGCCGAGGCTGATCGCGATCGCGTTGAGGTTGATCTTCGCCCCGAGGTCGCTCGAGGCGACGATGTTCTGCACCTCTATCTTGGGTTCAATCTTGGTGACGACGCCCGCGGCCTCGATTTGCTTCGCCACCTTGCTGATTGCGGTCTTGACCTGCTCGAGGCTCTTCGCACCCGTGCAGACTACCTTGCCGCTCCTGAAGAGCAGCGTCGCGGTCTTCGGCTCCTTCAACCTGTATATCAGGCCAGGGAACTGCTGAGGCTCGTACTCGGCACCATCCAGTGCCCGTGCGATCGCTTGCAGGTCCAGCTCCCCCCCGAGAGACGTTGAGGCGACAACGTTCTCTATTTTGATGACTGCCATAAGGCCTCCACCAGCGGTTTCCGTATTTAACTGGGTATTTAAAAAGGTTTGCCGTGCCAGGCCCGGTCCAGGCGTCTTCGAATCGGCCTATCCGGATTCTGCGGTTGTCGAACATTCGACGCCTGATTCACACTTCCAATCGTCCGGGCGTGTGCAGCCATCCGGGTCGGCATCCTCAACGGCTATTGTCGAACAGATGTTCATGCCGGGCCGCGGCGCGGGACGCCCCTCCACCCATCCGTCGGGCACGTAACATGCGCATTGTTCGCTCGTATCACGCAGACGCTGTCCTCGGTTCTACGCGCGCACCAATCACATACTGACTCGGACGTAATGTAATATAGTGGCATCGAGATTTCTGCACGGGGCAATTTGTCCTCAGGGGGAGTAGACTATAACCAGTGACAGTGAGACTGTAAAGAATGTACATGGCCGAAAGGTCATGCTGGCTTTGTTCGTGGTCGTGGTGCTGGTCGCCACATCGTTCTCGGTCGTAGGGATGATGCAGAAGACATCCAAGGCCGAGATGCTGTCGTCGATCTCGCCACAGTGGCAGAGATATGTGAGCGCAGCGATAGACCGTGGCGACATACCGGCCGATGCGACGGCAGGGGATGCCAAGGATTGGCTCGACGGCCGCATGGACGGCATGGCCGACAAGGTCAAGACGAGCTACGTGGACCTGGAGGCGGCCAAGGTCGTCTCGGACAACGACGTGTCTTCGACATCCTCGGTCAGCGAGCCAGAGCCCGTGACGGGCGTGGGCAAGATCCTCGTCCTGCTCGTCGAGTTCACAGGCTCCGACACATACCACGGCGTGACATACACGGGTCCGGTGCAGAACTCGGTCCCGCAGCCGGCGGCCGATGACAACGTCAACTACTGGTGCGAGGACTTCAACACCACGCACTTCGAGGAGCTCCTGTTCAGCAACGATGCGATGAACGGGATGACGCTCAAGAGTTTCTACGAGGAGCAGTCCGGCGGGCTGTTCACCGTGGATGGATATGTCAGCGCGTGGGTCCAGATCCAGAACCACTCCGAGTGGTATTACGGCGCCGACAGCAGGTCCGGCGGAGAGGGTTCGGACGACCTGAACGGCCCGGTTTGGAGATTCCCGATCGACGCGTCCCTCGCGGCGTACGACCAGTACGGTGACACGATCCCGTGGGCCGACTTCGACGCTGACGGCGACGGCTATGTCGACAGCCTCATGGTGATCAACGCGGGCATCGACCAGTCCGCCGGCGGCCCGTCGTGGGCCATCTGGGCGCACAGCTGGTTCATCAACGCTCCGTACGGGTTCGAGCTGCCCAACGGCGTCAAGATCGGCTCGTACACGACCGAGCCCGAGAACGAGGCGGTCGGCGTCTACGCGCACGAGTACGGCCACCAGCTCGGACTCCCGGACGAGTACGACTGGACCTACACGGGCGAGGCCCCGACGGGCTTCCTCAGCCTGATGGCGAGCGGCTCGTGGGGACCTGGCCTGGCGCCTGACGGCAGGATCGTGCTCGGCGTCTCGCCGTGCCACATCAACGTCTGGGGCAAGTACGTCCTCGGCTGGGAGAACGGCGCGACTGCTTACTACGACTTCTCCGACGGCGACCGCGTAAGGTCCAAGGTGGACATATCGCAGATCGAGAAGGCGGACGGAGCGATACGCGCGATCAAGATCGAGTTGCCTCGGCAGGAGGTCGACCTCGGCCTGCCGCTGCCATACTCCGGAGATTATCAGTGGTACTCCGGGTACAGGTCCGACTGGACCGACGAGGGCGAGATCGACAACTCGTCCTACATGGTGACGACCGCGTCGACGATAGCGATACCTGCGGGCGGCGCGAGCCTCTTGTTCCACGAGTGGTTCGACATCGAGCAGTACTACGACTTCGGCTTCGTCGAGGTCTCCAAGGACGGCGTCACATGGACGTCGCTCCCCGGCACGTACACCACCGATGAGGACCCGAACGGCGGCAACCCGGGCAACGGCATCACGGGCGTCTCCAGGACATACGTGACGGAGACCATGGACCTGAGCGCATTCGCCGGGTCATCGGTATACCTCAGGTTCCGGATGCAGCAGGACCCGTACACGCACGGTGCGGGCTGGCTCGTGGACGACGTCTCCGTGACCGACTCCGCTGGCAACCTGCTCTTCGAGGACCTCGTGGACGACGCCACGGGCGCGAAGTGGACCGTGACGGGCACGGACAACGCGGCACCCGGCTGGGAGGTCATCTCCGGGCCGCTCGCGACCTTCATCAGGCACTACTACATCATGGAGTGGAGGAACTTCATCGGGTTCGACTCGACGCTCGCGACGAGCTACCAGTTCGTCGACCCGACGGACCCGACCAACAACGCCACGATGTTCTGGTCGCACACGCCTGGCCTGCTCATCTGGTACCGCAACTTCCTGTACGAGGAGAACAACGCGGGGCTGCACCCCGGCTATGTCGCGATCGGCGTAGTCGACGCGCACCCGCAGCCGATCTACCAGGCCGACGGCCTGATGGTGAGGCAGCGCATCCTGCTGATGGACGCTGCTTTCGGCCTCAGAGCGACGACCGCGAACACGGTCCCGCTCGTGGGCGTCATGCAGGAGTTCGAGTCGCTGGCTGCGCAGCCGACGTTCGACGACAGGAACGAGTTCTTCTACCTCCAGTTCTACAAGGGGGTCACGAGGTCCTGCGGCATGGAGCTGCCCACCTACGGCGTGACGGTGAAGGTAATGAGCGAGAGCGCGGACCTGTCGGGCGCGCAGCTGCTCATCGACCTCAAGGCGATCTCAGGGTAGTGTGGAGACAGAAACCGTTTCTCCAAACCTCTTCAGTTTCTCTCATTTACATCGGACCACGGCGCGCGCCGTCCGGCGGCCCGGTCAATACATCCCGGCGTAGCGCGAGAGCACTGCGATCGCGGTCTCCGTTATCCACAGGTCCTGGTAGGGGTGCGGTCTGCTGGACCTGTACCAGAGCCCGTCCTTCGACCTCATGCCGATGAGCCATTCGATCGGCCCGTGCATCCTCTCGTCATCCCTGCCGTACCCTGCGGCCGTGAGTATGTCCAGGGCGCACAGTCCGCTCCCGAGGTAGGTCGGGTACTTGAGCGTCGTCCAGTTCATCTCTGATTTGAGGAACGATGAGTGATAGTTGCGCTGGAAGAACCTGTCCAGGACGAAATCAAGGCCTCTCCCCTGATTCCTGGTCACCCTTCTCTTGCGTGCGACGTTCGCGGCGTAGGTGAGCCCTCTCACTGCCATCAGCGTCGTCCAGATGCAGCTCGGGATGTGCTCGTACTCCTGAGGGTCGTATTCGGGCACGCTCCCGGATTCGACCAGCCGGATGAAATCGTCCATCCCGAGGTTCTTGTACCGGGGCAGATACCGCATGTCCTGGATGTAGGGTATGCTCCATCCGCCGTCCCTGCGCTGCGCGGAGGCGAGCCACTTCTCGAGCCGTTTTGCCCTCGGGTCGTCCATCATCTCGAACTGGCAGAGGCTCCTCAGCGCGTAGCCGTTGTAGTGCGGTGCCGGGAAGGCGTTGCTGATCGGCCCCGCGATGTAGCCCTCCGGTCGCTGCCATCCGAACATCCGCTCGAACGCGGCCTCTATGTTTCCCTCGTGCCTCTTGGTATCGAAGTCCCCGAGCGCGTGTAGGTTCCGGAGCATCGTGATGTAGGTCCATCCGACGGGTGGCCCGGGACCCCTGTCCTCCTCGAGCTTCCTCTGCCTCGGGATCGGCCATGTGCCATCCTCTCTGAGCGAGTCGAGCAGACGCACCCTCGGGGCGTACGACGTGAGCTCCTTGGCCGCCTGTTGCAGGCTTGCGTCCTCCCTGTCCTTCCCCATCATGTCGTACAGGAGCCAATACTTCACAGGGGGGGTCGAGACCTGGAGCAGCTTCCGCGTTGACTCTTCCACGATCCTGCGGATCTCGGCGGTCGTCTCCACGGACTCCTCAAATGCGTGAGAAGGTGATTTTCATTTCGGTCATCTTGTGGCTCGGCCCACGCGCCGCGATCGGATTCAAGTCTCGTCCGGGATGGCGTTCGTCGGCCTCTTGCGGGGGCTCGGAGATCGGCCGTGTCGATGCCGCTTCTGAAAGAAATCCCTAGATGCAATCGAATCGATGGCTCCGTCTTTCGGGGAGAATCATTAAGACAACAAATTGACCATGTACCAGGTTGGATGGTTGGGTGACCCGATGGAGAAACTGAACTGCTGGGAGTTCATGAAGTGCGGCAAAGAGAGCGGAGGGTCAAAGGCGGAGGAGTTGGGAGTGTGCCCCGCATCTGTGTACTCACAGGCAGATGCTGCGAATGGAGGGAGGAGCGGTGGCAGGATCTGTTGGGCCATCGCCGGGACGTTGTGCGGAGGAAAGCCTATTGGCATGTTCGTGCCCAAAATTGTCAATTGCCTGAACTGCCGTTTCTACAAGAAGGTAGCTGAAGACGAAGGTTCGAACCTGCAGTTCATGAAATGACGGGTGACCTGCAGCCAGTCACGATGGCCACCGGCAGCAGCCCGGAGGGGTTCATCTCCGGGTACATGTCCTCGGTCCTCGATTGGTTCTGGTTCGAGCTCCTCCTCAGTCCGCAGGACAGCGGAGGGACAGCGGCGATGTTGGCGTTCGACGAGAAGAAGTCCATGGGGCGCGCGCTCGACCTTCCGTCGTGAGTCAACCTCGGCACGCTCGTCCTCGCACAACTGGTTTGGACCGCGGTCCCGTTGGCCCTTGCGTTCTGCTGGTTCCACAAGAGGGACATCTGAGGCGGAGTCTTTGTCGGCCGTCGTGTTGCCGAATCTACGTGGCGAGTTCCACGGAGTTGGGCGAACCTGCTCACCTTCATCACTAGAGGCGGTTCGGGCAGACGGTAATCCCGGCGCCCTCCTCTCTCACGACTCTCCTGTAGAACTCGCAGTTCATGCAAGTGCTGAGCTTCGTTGCGAAAGTGCCAGCCGGTTTTCCGTCACACAGAGTCCCCGCGACTGTCCAACATATCCGTCCCGCATTCCTGCCTCCGTTGAGTCGATCACACTTCTTGTCGGTTGCAGCTGGGCAGACTCCCAGTTCCGAGGCTCGTGCTCCGCCAACCTCTCGTCCACATCGCATGAATTTCCAGCAGTTCTCGATTGCCATGCTCTCGATGCTCCCAGGTCCAATGCCTCTGAGTCCGTAATCTCGACATCTCAAGGCACTGGCTTGCGTCGACGGCGCGGTCCTTTCGGCACACGCTGTTGAGTACCTCAACGGGTATTCGCTAAGCTTCTCAAGTAGTTCGTGCCGAAGGAATGATCGAACGCCCGCTCGACGCTGCAGTGTATGGCCGTTCGTGCTCGGGGCGCACACTCATCTCAAATCGATATCATTCAAGCGATGTTGCGGCGCTCAAACCCTGAGGGTTCGGTCCCGGATCCAGGGACGTGCGTCTCGAACGCCTGTGCTTCTTCGTTCCCGGATTCCGTTCTGCATTCTGACTGATTGGTCACTCTCGCGTTAGTCCGAGAGACTTCACGGCACCGAGAAGTCGAGGATCAAGGTCATGAGGGCCTTCGACCAAGAAACGGGAGCCGCCGCCCTGATGGACGGGTGGAGGGTGCACTACGACATGGTGCGGACGCATCAGACGCTCGGAATGACCCCCGGAGAGGCTGCCGATTTGCCCCCTCTAAGAGGCTTCAAATGGCACGAGTTATTGAAGCTAGCCAGCACCCGAAGATTTACAGCGGAAAATGTCAGACAGAAATCACCCGATGGCTAGACAGAACCCGGACCAAGGGTTCTGTCACAAGTCGGGTGGTGAAATGAAGGGTGGGTTTTGGTGTATGAAGTCGGGCGATGGTGGATTAAGAGACTGAAACTTGCATACTCCTGGGTCTGAGAAGATAATCCAGTCATTGGGTGTAAGTATGAGAAGCATTCTGATGGATTCTTCCTGACCAATCAGCGTCCCTTTGTCGAATTGAGGCGGAGCCCAGTTTACAGGACGGGGGGATGCAGGCCGTCCCTGGTCTCGGTGCACGGAATGACCAAAGCGCTCAAGACGACCGTCGACGGCCTGCTCGTCTTCGAAAACTGAGCGTCCACTGTAGCCTCCGCCAGCATGTGGTAGGTTGATGTAGTCCGTCGTCGATACACCCCGCTGGTGGGGACCTTACGACTGTTCTAACTGGGTTCTCTAAAGGGGGTGCAGACACGAGGGGACACTTAGTGAAGATGTGCCTAGGTATCTTGATTGCATCAGCTCTCGTCGCTCCGGGCATGCTGCTCGCGGGCAACGCTAGAGCGGCCGAACCGGTTCCGTGGACGTTGGCGGTGTTCTACAACGGGGACAACGACCTCGAGAAGTACTACGACGACTACAGTCTTCCGGCGCTACTGAACATCCCGGCCAGCGATGACTTTGAGATCGTCGTCATGCTGGACAGGATGAGCACGCAGGGCATAGAGCTCATCGAGATCGAGGGCGGGACGGCGACGGTCGTGAACACGTATCCCGAGATGAACTTCGGGGACGGCGCGACGTTCGCCTGGTTCCTGACAGAGGTGTCAACGCTCTACCCGTCCGACAACCTTGCCGTCACGGCATCCGACCACGGCTACGCGTGGAGGTACTTCAGCAACGACCAGACATCGGGCGACAAGATCACGATGCCCGAGTACCAGGCCGCGCTGGTGAGCGCTGGCGTGTACATCGATGTCATGTCGTTCGACTGCTGCAACATGGCCGCGATCGAGGTCGTGTACCAGACGTCGCTAACGGGCATGGTCGACAACATGGTCGCGTCGGAGGAAACAATCCCGATGAACGGCTTCCCGTACGACCTGATGTTCACGCCGCTCGCGAACGATGCCACAAGGACCCCGGACCAGGTCGCCGTCGATATGGTGGACGGATGGGCCGCGTACTACGACCCGCTGAACTGGGCGCAGACCGTCGCCCTCTCGGCAGTGGATGTCGCAAGCATCGGCGCACAGGCATCGGTGTTCGACGCATGGAGCGCCATGATGTACACCGACCTGAGTATCTACAAGAAGAACTACAAGAACGCTCTGAGCAACGCGTACTGCGCCTGGGCGACCTCGGAACACGTGGACATGGCGGACCTCGGCGAGTGGCTGTTGGCGGACACGAAGATCAAGGACACGGTGCTGAGGTCGGCGACATCGGCCATGATAGCCGCGATAGACTCCTCGGTACTTGCGTTCGACAACGGGCCGGGTGCGGCGGCTTGCCACGGGCTCACGCTCTGGTGGGGCGTGGGCGGAGACTGGTCGACATACAGTGCCGCGTACCTGGACGTCGCCTATGCCGTGGACATGGATTGGTACACGTTCCTGGCTGCGTACAACGCTTGATTCAAACCTTCTCAAGTGGGAGGGGCAGGCGGCCTCTCTCCAATCCTTTCATTTTTTCGCGCTACAACGGTTTTTTGATGCTCGCCGGGTTGCATTTCCGGGCTATTGTCTTCGTCGCGTTCTCAGGCGCAATATCCAGCTCCAGGGTTCTGAAAGAATCGGACTATGGTCACTCGGACCTCCCGAACAATCGATTCGTTCCATTCGGCTCCGGTCGTGCGCCTGGAACGCGCCGGGGCTGAGCCGTAGGCCCTCTGCTGCCATCACGGTACGGTGTGGTCAGAACGCATCAGACGCTGGGAAAGACCCCTGCGGGGGCCGCCGACATTCACGCCCTGCCAGGGTTCAAATGGCTCGAGCTCTTGAAGCTAGTCAGCGCCCGAAAATATACAGCTCAAAATGTCGGACGCAAATCACCCGATGGCTAGACAGAACCCGGACCAAGAAAGTTATAAATACTCACGGAATCATAATGACATTTGTCTGACGAAACAGCACATATCGTCGGACGGAGCGGACCGCGGATGGTTGAGTCGGAGCGCGTCACAATCAGGTTGCCCAACGAGAGGATCCAGGCACTTCAGGCCCTCGTCGACCAGGGCAAGTTCTCGACCATCTCCGACACCATCAGGGCGGCAATCGACAAGTTCGTCGAAGGAGAGTTCACCCCTGAGTACATCGAGAAGATCACGGTGGAGCTGCCGAAGGGGAACGTTGTGAACCTGAAGCAGCTGGTACAAGAGGGCGACTCCGTTTCTGTGGACGATGCCATCAGGAACGCTGTGCGCGAATACATACGGAAGAGGGTCTCAAAGGCGATGCAAGAGCTCGAAAGGTGAGACGCTCTAGAACAACGATGCGCAAAGGATGGGATATGATGGCCACGCACGCACACGGGCATGAGCGAACGCCCTCCCAGGTCGGGGGCGATTAGCGCATGCTCGACAAACTCGTAAAAGGCGCCCTCGAGTGCGAGCGCGACTTCGAGGTCCATCTCTCGCCGAAGATATGCATCATCGGCTGCGGCGGCGGAGGCTCCAACAGCATCAACCGCATCAGCAGGCTCGGCCTCCAGGGCGTCGACACCGTCGCCATCAACACGGACAAGTTCCATCTATCGAAGATCAACGCGGGCAAGCAGCTGCTGATCGGCGAGCACGCGACCTACGGCTACGGCACGGGCGGGAACGCCGAGCTCGGTGAGAAGCTCGCGTACGACGCCGTCCAGGAGATCGAGGCGCTCGTCCGACAATATGACATAGTGTTCATCACCGCGGGCATGGGCGGCGGCACGGGCACGGGGACCGCCCCGGTCGTGGCCGAGCTCGCGCGCAAGCACGGCGCGATCGCGGTCGCGCTGGTCACACTACCATTCGACATCGAGAAGAGCAGGTTGAGGACGGCCTTCGAAGGCATCTCCAAACTGAGAGAGCGGGCGCACAGCACGATCATACTCGACAACAACAGGTTGCTCAAGTTGGTGCCGAAGCTGCCTGTGGAGCAGGCGTTCATGGTGATGGACCAGCTCATCGGAGAAGTGATCCGGAGCGTCACAGACGCGATCTGTCAGACCAGCATGATCAACCTCGACTTCGCGGACTTCCGCGCCATGATGCTCCGTGGAGGGGCATCGACCGTCCTGTACGGTGAGAGCGAGGACGCGGAGAAGGTGGTGCTCGAGGCCATGCACAACCCCTTGCTCGATGTCGACCTTGCGGGAGCGGCCGGCGCACTGATACACATCACGGGCGGGCCCACCCTCTCCCTGAAGCGGGCCTTCGAGGTCCTCGCCGGGGTCACCCGGGAGCTGAGCGACACGGCATACATCAAGCTCGGCGCCAGGATAGACCCGGACTTCGGCCGCAACATCAAGCTCATGGCGATCGTGACGGGCATACCGTCGCCGGAAGTGGACATGGCCAACCCCTACGCGCTTCCAGGCGGGAAGTTCAGCGGGTACACGAAGCCGTTCCAGATAGCCGATGTGTTAGGATAACCGGAATTCCCCCCCACACAACAACCAAAAAAGCGCCCCCTACCGTAACGCTGGGGGGTGCGCAACTTTTCTAGACCCATTGGGTCGTCATCGTTCGTGCCCGCATCGATGTGTCGATTGTCTAATCGTCCGCCTGCTTATCGGAACCGGCCGTCTTCTTCGCAGCGGGTCTCTTGGCGGGCGTGCCCTTCGCCGTCCCCTTGTCGATCGCCCCGTCGAATATCCCCATGAGCGTGTGGAACTCCCAGGTCGATGGCACGGCCCTCGCGATCAGGCGCCTGAACATCACCTTGGTCTTCACCTTCTTGTGCACCGGGTAGTCGATGACTTCCAGTAGCCTCGCGAAGTACTCGTTCAGCATCTCCGTCTCCATCTCCGAGGCCCTCTTCGGCTCCCACTTCTCGACGCCGGATGCGAACATCTCGTAGAAGACTATCGAGGCCGCGTGGCTCAGGTTCAGGATGCTGTACTCGGGGTTGGCCGGGATCGTTATGAGGAAGTCGCACCGCCTGAGCAGCTCCTTGTCCAGCCCGAAATCCTCCCTCCCGAACACGAGCGCTATCGTCCCCTCGAGGCCCTTGACCTTCCCCGCGAACTCCCTCGGGGTCATCGAGATCCGGTTGAAGTGCTTGTCGTTGGTCGTGTCCACTCCCGATGTGGCCGCGACGAAGTCCGCCCCTGTGAGTGCCTCGCCGTCCGTGAACACCGTGCGGGCGCCCTTGAGGATGTCGATCCCGTGCATCGCGCGCTTCGTCGCTTCCTCGCCTATGACACAGGGCCTGACCAGCACCAGCTCCTCGAGCCCGAAGTTCTTCATGGCCCGGGCGACTGCGCCCACGTTCCCATCGTTCAGTGGCTCGATGAGGACGACCCTGATGTGCGGCACGCCACCAGCACGGATGCCTTAGATATTTAACTCTGTAGCAGATAATCTGGGCGTGGAGAAAGAGGTCAGGGTGGCGCTCAAGCTCGCCTACGACGGCACGGCCTTCTTCGGGTTCCAGAGACAACCCGCGGGGAGGACCGTCGAGGGGGACCTGGTCAACGCCCTCATGAAGGTGGGCGCCATCAGCTCGCATAAGGGATGCGGCTACCGGAGCTCCAGCCGGACGGACCGGGGCGTCAGCGCGCTCGGGAACATCGTATCGTTCCGGACGCAGTTCGACCCGGCTGCGATCTGCTCGGCGGTCAACTCGAAGATGGAGGACGTTTGGGTCTACTCGGCCGTGCAGGTCCCTGACGAGTTCCACCCGAGGGCCGCGAAGCAGAGATGGTACCGGTACCATCTGGCCAAGGCCGACCAGGACCTGAAGGTCATGAAGGAGGTCGCCGCCAGGTTCGTCGGAGTGCACGATTTCTCGAGCTACTCCAAGAACGACGGCCGCAACCCGATGCGGAAGCTCGATTCCATAGACATCCGGCAGGACGGCATGTTCTACGCAATCGATTTCCGGGCGGAGAGCTTCCTGTGGAACATGGTCCGGAGGATGGTCTGGATGATGGACGAGGGCGGCTCCGGCAGGATGGCGCTCGACTGCATAGGGCCGGAACCGGGGAGGATGCCCAAGAGGATGGGGCTCGCACCTCCGGAATACCTGGTCCTGATGGACATCGACTGCGGGATCGATTTCCCGGTCAACGGGCGCGTGGCGATAGGCCTCGAGAGGGCCGTCGCCAAGAGGTTGAGGCGGGGCGCGATGCGCCTCAGCTTCGACAGGCTACTGCTCGAGGCGGTCTCCAGGCCAGGTGAAGCTTGATAACCCTTCAACCGACTATCCCGGCTGGATGAGGATCGCGGTCACAGGCACACCGGGCGTCGGCAAGACCAGCGCGTGCGCGCACGTGAAATCACTGCCGGTCTACAGCGTCAACGCCCTCGCCAAGGAGTTCGAAGCCGTCTCGGGGTACGACCGGAAACGCAGGACCAAGGAGGTCGATGCGCGCAAGCTCGCCCGCAGGATCGCGAAGATGGATGGCGACATGGTGCTCGAAGGCCATTTCTCCCACATGCTGGGCGTCGACATAGCCGTCGTCCTGAGGTGCTCGCCGAGAGTCCTGGCCGCGCGCCTCAATTCGAAGGGATGGGCCGTGTCGAAGGTCGCCGAGAACATCGAGGCGGAGGCGGTCGATGTGATCCTCGTGGAGGCGGTCGGGAAGGTCCCCGTGGTCTGCGAGGTCGACACGACGAAGAGGACCCCAGAGCAGGTGGGGCGCATCATAGACCGGATAGCCAAGGGAGGAAGTCAAAAATATCCAGTCGGTCATGTTGACTGGAGCCGGGAGGTTCTGAGTTGGTTCTAGACAGTTACAGGGGCGAGGCCGACAGGATACTGTCCCCAGCGGCCAAGCGTCTGAGCAAGATCAACCCCAACCACCTGTCAGTGGCGTCCCTGGTGTTCGCGTTACTTGCGGGCGTGTTCTTCGCGACCGAGCCGCTGCACTTCCTGATCATCGCGGCCGTCCTGGTCGCTCTCAACGGACTCTTCGACGCCCTCGACGGGAAGGTGGCGCGGCTGTCGGCGAAGGAGTCGAAGCGCGGGGACTTCGTGGACCACGTGATCGACCGCTATGCCGACGTGTTCATCCTGGCGGGCATAGCGATAGGGTCGTACTGCTCGGTCTTCGTCGGCCTGTTCGCGATCATCGGCGTCATGCTGTCGAGCTACATGGGCACGCAGGCCCAGGCGCTCGGTCTCAGGCGCGAGTACCGTGGCATCCTCGGCCGCGCCGACAGGCTGGCCCTGCTCATCGTCATACCGATCCTGCAGTACGTGTTCGATTTCATGAACGGGGAGCTGTCCCGGGACCTGTTCGGCTACTCCATCATCGGCTGGATGATGATCTACTTCGGCATCGCCGGGAACATAACGGCAGTCCAGCGCGCCCACATGATCTGGAAATCACTTGCGTGACCGTCTCGGCCGGCCCTTGACCTTGTAGTACGTGAGAGGGTGCTTCATCCACTCCTGGCCGCAGAGGCTGTCGGGTTCGTGGCAGATCCCGTAGCTCTTCATCGTGCTGCACTCCGGCGGAGTGTACTCCGTGCCCGATATCTCGCCGGTTATGTGCTGGATCTGGTACCTGCTCTTGCTCTCGTCGAAGTCGGGCGCGGTCGAGAAGGTGCTCAGCACCTCGTCCGAGTTCATGCCGAGCGTGTGGAGGAAGGCGACGAGCGCGAACCTCCCGGAGTGCGGGACGTTCTCGCCGGCCTGTATCATGCCGAGGAGCTTCTTCATGCACGGGGGGAACCTCTCGATGCTCACCTTCCCGATATCCCTGGACTTCTGCTCAGCCCTCAGCTGCTCGTAGATGCCCCTGATCTCGCCGATGTCCTGGGCGAAGGTCCTCAGGATGTCGTCGTCGACGGGCAGCGGCAGCTCGGAGGTGATCTTGTCCGTCAGCATCTGCTGGATCAGCCGGACGAGTCTCTGCTTCGTGACGATGACCTTCCCGTCCTTGACGCGCTGGTTGACGAGCTTCCAGTCCTTGCTCCGCATGGCCGCCGAGAAGCGAAGGAAATCCGTGAAGTGAAGGGATATGTCCCCGTCCGTGGCGACCTCGAGCCCAAGCTCCGTCGCCACGTCCTTGATGAATGCCAGGTCCTCCTTCCGGAGCCGCTCGTCGGCTTTCTTCGCCTCCGCGATCGCGTACCGCTTCACGAGCATCGGGTCCGCGACCGCCGACACTATCATCCTGGCGACGGGGTAGCTCAGGAGCTCGAGGCTCGCGTCGATCGCGGACGCCATCGGATGGTCGTCTATCATGCCGTCGTTGACGGCCTCCATTACCCGCTCCTTGCCGAGGAACCGGGCCCGCTCGTAGGCGACCCCGTTCACGAGCCCGTCGAGGGAGACCCCTGAATCCTTGAGGTGTCTCCCCGATTCCTTGAGGAACGGGTACTTGGCGGCGAGCTTAACATCCAAGAGCTGTCCTCCTGACGCCTGCCTCGAATCACGCGGTCCGTACAATAAACCCACTGTTACTGTAAGTCTTTGCCGCAGGTCAGATGGAACTGCGCCGACGAGAGCGCCTTCGGCTCGTCGAACAACGCCCAGAGCTCCGACGGGTCCGTGAACGGCCTCTTCCGTACGATCGCCATGGCCCTCCTCCTGCCGATCCCCTGGACCGCCCCGAGCATCGACAGTGTCGCCGTGTTCGCATCCGTGGGGTGAACGATCCCGGTGACGCTCCTCTGGCCGCGGCCCGTCACGGCGATGTCCACCCATCTGCCGACATCGACCGGGTACGGGATGTCGACCAGGATCGGGTAGCTCCCCACCTGCCTCCCGAAGGTCCTGCCACCTTGCCTGAGTTCGGTGTACACCGAGGTGAGCACCGTCCTGTCCGGAAGGAGCTTCTCGAGCATCGGTCGGTCGATCTCCTCCCTGACGGTGCGCTTGAAGCCCTCGAACGCCGCCCTGTGCCTCACGCCGGGGTGCTCGCACCTGACGGGCATGACCTGGCGTATGTTGATCCGCCTGAGCATCAGCCCTTCGCCTAGGACCTGCCTGAGGAACGCCATGTTGAGGTCGTAGGTGTCCTTCGTCTCCCCCTCCAGGCCGCACACGAAGTTGAGCCCGGGCAGGACCGCCGGCAAGCCGGTCGGGCCGCGCACCGCGCCGAACTCGTTGACGATCCGGACCGCCTCCAGGGTCTGCTCGGCCGTCGCGTTCAGGTTGTTCGCCTTGGCCACGTGCGGGTCCGCCGACTCGAGCCCGAACGCGAGCACATTGCCGCTCGTGCAGTTCTCCACGATCGCCTTGGTGATTCGGCGCGACTCCTCCGGGTGCTCCGCGATCACCGCCGGGTTGGCGTTGTCCAGGTGGAACACCCTCGGTCTCATGGCACGCCTGACCGCCTCCAGCAGGTGGCCCACCGCGTCCGCGTTCGGCCTCGGCGTCTCCGTCTCGCCGACCTCCTCTGACATGTAGCAGTAGACGCACGACTGCGCGCCGAGCCTGATGTTCCTGACGCCGACTTTCGCCAGCGCCTCGGCCTCGTGCACGATGTCGGCCGCCTCCCTGAACTGGACCTCCCCCAGGAGGGGTTCGACGCAGAACTTGCACCCGCCGGACATGTATCTGACGCACCCGCGGTACATCTGGACCTCGGCTATGAGCGGGCCCGCGACGTCCGGGTGCTCCGAGCACGCCTCCGCCCCCCTCACGAGCCAGTCGGACCACTCCTGCTGCGTCCGCCTCCGGTCCTCGAACGACCCGCCTGACACGAGGTCGAACAGGCCCGCGTCGAGGTCCAGGGCGGCTATGCGGTCGAACGCATCGGCGAGCTCCTTCGGCGGGCTGGCCGCGCCGAGGCTGGCGATGGACGCCCCTGCGAACGTGCGCGCTATCGCCCGGAGCTCGTTGTCGCTCGCAGGCATCCCTCTGAGGTACTTGCCTGGGACGGCCACATTCCTGATCGCCACCAGGAGCTTGGCCTTCGACAGGTCCAGCGACCCCGCCCGCCACTGGTCTACGGTGGCATACTGCGGGTCCGCCCCGGCTGCCTTCAGCGCCCCGAACGCGAGCCTCACGTAAGGTGATATGTAAGGTGGGACGCCCAGGCAGGCCGGTTCGTCCGTGTATCCGTCAAGGATTAGTGCCCTCATCTCGGCGGTGAATCGTTTTATCGGATAATATGTTCCGTTTTCGGCGCGCCCGGCGACTGGCGGTGTTCGGTATGAGTGAAGGTATCATGCCAACGTATTAATCCGGCGAATTATTCTCCTGAAGCAGTAATAAGCGTAACAAACACGCTGTCTGGTTGTTCGAAATGTGAAAACCGGACAACGACTTTCGTCTCCTAGCGAAAACAAAGGGGAATGATTGAATGGCAAAGAAGTCCAAGCCGGCTAAGAAGAAGGCTGTGAAGAATGCGCCCGCCAAGAAGAAGGCGGCCGCGTCAGCGAAGAAACCGCTCGAGAAGATGTCCGTCGACCAGCTGCTGAAGAAGGCCTACGAGCCCGCGCGGCTCGCGATGATCTACCACCCGTTCTACCAGGGCAAGATCGAGATCGTCCCGAAGTGCTGCGTGAGGGACTTCAACGACTTCGCCATCTGGTACACACCAGGTGTAGCCGAGCCGTGCAAGGCGATCAACAAGAACAAGGACCTGTCATACATACACACGAACCGCTGGAACACCGTCGCTGTCATATCCGACGGCACGAGGGTCCTGGGCCTGGGCGACATCGGCCCCGAGGCTGGCATGCCGGTCATGGAGGGCAAGTCGCTCCTGTTCAAGTACCTCGGCGGCGTGGACGCGTACCCGCTCTGCCTAGGCACGAAGGACCCCGAGAAGTTCATCGAGACGGTCAAGTTCCTGCAGCCATCTCTCGGAGGCATCAACCTCGAGGACATCTCCCAACCTAAGTGCTTCTACATACTCGAGAGGCTGAGGGCGGAGTGCGAGATCCCCGTCTGGCACGATGACCAGCAGGGCACGGGCACGATCGTCGCCGCGGGCGCAGTGAACGCCTCGAAGGTCGTCGGCAAGAAGCCGGCCGAGATGAAGGCCGTGTTCATCGGCGCGGGCGCCGCGAACATAGCCATCTCTAGGATCATGCACATCTCCGGCTTCAAGTGGGAGAACATGGTCATGTGCGACTCCAAGGGCACGCTGCACCCTGGCAGGCTCGATGTCAAGGCGGAGTTCAAGGAGAAGTGGTTCATGTGCGAGAACTCCAACAAGGAGGGCGTCGTGGGAATGCCCGTGGACGCGCTCAAGGGCGCGGACATCGTCGTCTGCGCATCGAAGCCGGGACCGGGCACCGTCAAGCCTGAGTGGATCAAGGGCATGGCCGACGACGCGATCGTGTTCGCGACCGCCAACCCGATACCCGAGATCTGGCCCTGGGAGGCGCTCGAGGCGGGCGCGAAGGTCGTCGCGACCGGCAGGTCGGACTTCCCCAACCAGGTCAACAACTCGCTCGGGTTCCCCGGCATCTTCAGGGGCACGCTCGATGTCAAGGCCAAGACCATCTCCGACACGATGTGCCTGGCCGCGGTCCTGGCGCTCGCCAAGACCGCCGAGAAGAAGGGTCTCAGCGAGACCTACATCGTCCCGACCATGGACGAGTGGGAGGTCTTCCCGACCGAGGCCGCAGCCGTCGGGATGGCCGCCATCAGCGAGGGGCTCGCCAGGGTGAAGAAGTCCCGCAAGGAGCTCTACGAGGGCGCCGAGGCCATCATCAAGCGCGCGAGGGACCAGACCAAGTACCTGATGAAGGGCAAGTTCATCCTCCCGCCACCGAAGGCGTGAAGCCCCTCGGCCATGCGATGGTAGAAACCCTTTCAAAAACACCTTTCCACTCATTTCTGAAAGGTCTCGCAGAGGCACGGGCCCTGCGGGCCACACGGTTTTGGGCTATGGCCCCCATCTCTCGGATCGTCGGAGTTCCTGCACCCGTCATATGAACCCGGGGCCACGTTATCATCCCTTGGTGGAAAATGTCGGGTGATGTGTATGGCGGGACTCGTCTCTTGGAGCCTGATGCCGACACGCGCCTCGCCGCGCGATGTCAGCGGTGGCGTCGATGTTGCGCCCAGCGGGAAGTTCAGTGCATCCGTAGTGGCGGGTGACTTCCTCGTCGAGGGTCTCGGTCAGATCCTTGTCCTGATCCTGCAGATGGTCCTCGAGGGTCTGTGACGCCGTGCAACCGGGGGACAGCATCCGCTCGCAACCGGGACAATGATGCCAAGAGAAGGGACCCGAACTACAGGAGGCCCATCTCGACGATCTCGACGCTCTGGACGCCGGAGACGCCAGCTATGGCCTGCTCCAGCTCCTCCGCCCCGCCCTGCTTGTCCTCCATGACTATGAGCACATGCAGCGCACTGAGCCCGAACGCCAGCGGCTTCTTCTCCGAGGCCTTCAGCGCGGCCCCCTTCGGGAGCACGCCCTTCACGCCGGTCAGGAGCTTGTCGAGGTCGACCTCGACGCCCTCTGGGAGTATCCTGTACTGAAGCCCTACTGCTCCCACGAAAAACACCTCACGGACCAGTGAACCCGCAAGCGGGGCACTTGTAGTGAACGCTCTGATCCCTGCAGTTCATGCATCTGCCGATCGTGGCCTTTCCGCAGCTCGGGCATAGGAAGGTGGTCTCGGTCTTCCTAACCAGGCGGATGCCGCATGAGGAGCAAATTTTTTCCTGGCCAATCAAGCTTTTCGACCTCGGGGACGAGGTATAAGCTATCCGTATATAACATTAATGTAGATTCATCTGCCCGCCCGGAGAGGGGGTCGAAGCCCTCGCGGGATCATTCCGACGGCTGTCTGGCGTCCACACGGATGAAGTGCCTGGTCGTCTACGACAGCGTCTACGGGAACACTAAGACCGTCGCCGAGTCCATCGCTGGGCGGATCAGGTCCGAGGGCCACTCCGCGGAGGTCCGTTCGCCGGGAATGCCACGGAGAATGCGAAAGGGTTCGCGCACGACATCCTATCGTCCATCGGTAGGTGAGTGGTAGCGTCAGTATCGTGGTTAACGGTGTGAAGGGTGGGCCTCTGCGCGGCTAGCGTGCTACGACTTCGCAAACGTGAGGTAGATAAACGTTGCTGGGGAATCGCATTTTATGCGTGCTTTGTGATTTTAATGCCCCCTCGAGAAAGGCCGTTCGCGGAACTGGCACGCAAGAATCCAACTCTGGTCAGCAATCATTATATACATGAACCGACTACACACCCCGCTAACGCAGCCTAGGGTATCCTACGCCGCCCAGGGCCCGTAGCTCAGCTAGGTAGGAATCTTATGCATTCTATGATTGCAAGACTCCCTAGAAAGAGCATCTGCCTTTTAAGCAGGTGGCCCGGGGTTCGAATGACTATGCCTCACAGACTAGTCTCGGAAATCCCCGCGGGCCCGCCGGGCGTCGCCTCAGGTGCGTCTGAGGGGTTGGCGGGGATGAAACGCTTTGATGCGATGGATACTGGGTTCGCGGGGTGAGTTGAATGGCCGAAGAATTTAACGTCTTGGAGCATGATCTCGTTCCCGAGCATCATCTCCTGCCGGAGAAGGAGGCCGAGAAGGTTCTGAAGGAGCTCAGGCTCACAAAGGACCAGCTTCCGAAGATCAAACTGGCCGACCCGTGCATACGCGCGCTCGACGTGCTGGCCGGGCCGGTGGAAGAAGGTATGGTCATAAAGGTCGTCAGGCGCAGTGCGACGAGCGGAGTCTCGGCCTGCTACAGACTCGTAATTAGGGGGTGAACCCTTTTGAGGGAACTTGTTGAAACCTATTTCAGAGAGAGGACCGTCGTCAACCACCACACGGCTTCCTACAACGACTTCCTGCCAACGATAGACCACCCGAACAGCAGGATGCAGAATATCGTCGACAACGTCCGCGCATCCCCCGACGAGGCGGAGCGCGGTCTCATCAGGCTCGACCCAGACAGGACCGAGGGCAAGATCATAGAGGTCAGGATCGGCCGTAGGCGGGACGAGAAGACGGGCCAGATCGACGTGAACGCCAAGCCAACCATCTCGGTGCTCAAGCCGGTCATCAAGGAGGCGAACGGGGCGACCCACGACCTCTCCCCCATGGAGGCGAGGCTGAGGAACCTCAACTACTCCGCCCCGATATGGCTCGAGTTCACCGTCGTCGAGGACGGCATCGAGAGGGAACCGGAGAAGGTCCACATAGGCGACCTCCCCGTCATGATACAGTCCAAGAAGTGTAACCTGCACAGGGACAGCATGGACGTCGACAGGGAGCCCACCGAGGAGGAGTATCGGAAATTCCTCGTCAAGATGGGCGAGGACCTGTGCGACCCCGGCGGTTACTTCATCATCGGCGGCACCGAGAGGGCGCTGATATCGCTTGAGGACCTGGCGCCGAACAGGGTCATGGTCGAGATGAACGAGCGGTACGGCACGAGCCTGCATGTCGCCAAGGTCTTCTCCCAGAGGGAGGGGTACAGGGCGCTGACCCTCATGGAGAAGAAGAAGGACGGCATACTCGCGGTGTCAGTTCCCGCGGCGTCCGGCCAGATACCACTCATAGTGCTCATGAAGGCTCTGGGCATGGAGAACGACGAGCAGATCTTCAAGTCGATCGTCTCCGACCCCCAGATGGCCAACATCGTGTACGCGAACATCGAGGAGTGCCAGAACAAGAAGCTCTACCCGCCGAACGGGATATACACGACCGAGGATGCCATACTCTTCCTGGAGCGCAAGTTCGCGACCGGCCAGGCGAAGGAGTACAGGGCGAAGAAGGTCGAGAGCATCATCGACAGGTCGCTCCTGCCGCACCTGGGCGACACGTCCGACGTGCGCCTGAAGAAGGCCATATTCCTGGGCCGTGTCGCGAGGACCATCCTCGAGCTCGAGCTCGGCAAGCGCAAGGAGGACGACAAGGACCACTACGCCAACAAGAGGTTGAAGCTCGCTGGCGACCTCATGGAGGACCTGTTCCGGGTCTCGTTCACGAACCTGATCAAGGATCTCAAGTACCAGCTCGAGCGCGGATACACGCGCAAGAAGGGTCTGAAGATATCGTCCGCCATACGGCCGGACCTCCTGACCCACAGGCTGCTGCATGCGTTCGCCACCGGCAACTGGGTCGGCGGCAGGGCAGGCGTCTCGCAGCTGCTGGACAGGACATCGAACATGTCGGCGCTGTCCCACCTGAGGCGCGTCACGTCCCCGCTCACGAGGAGCCAGCCGCACTTCGAGGCCCGTGACCTGCACCCGACACAGTGGGGCAGGCTCTGCCCGAACGAGACCCCTGAGGGTCAGAACTGTGGTCTGGTCAAGAACTGCGCCCTCATCGTCGACGTGTCCGAGGGCACGGACGAGAAGGAGGTCATCTGGCTGCTCAGGGACCTGGGTGTCAGGGAGGTCGGCGAGCAGCAGACCACCGAGACCAGGATCTACGTCAACGGTGACCTGATCGGCCTGCACGACAAGCCCAAGGAGCTCGTCGAGGAGATACGCCAGAGGAGACGCTCTGGCCTGCTCTCCCACGAGGTCAACATCAGGTTCGACGACCACATGAACGAGGTCATAATCAACTGCGACGAGGGGCGGCTGAGGAGGCCTCTGCTCGTCGTGCGCCACGGCAAGACCCTGCTGACGCACAAGCACATCGAGGACATGCGCACGGGGAAGGCCAAGTGGGGCGACATCATACGCGAGGGCGTAGTCGAATGGGTCGACGCGGAGGAGGAGGAGGACACATTCATCGCCGTGTTCGCCTACGAGACGCCTCAGAAGTGCGAGCACTGCGGCAAGTTCCTCTCGGAGTTGGACGTCGAGTGGAGGAACCCGGGCGAGGAGGGCAAGATCTCCCTCGAGTGCAAGGCCTGCGGCGGGACGATGCAGGTGGAGTCCATGCTGAAGGACGACCACACGCACCTCGAGACCGACCCGATGGTCATCCTCGGGGTCTGCTCGGGCGTGGTCCCCTATCCGGAGCACAACTCCAGCCCCAGGGTCACCATGGGGTCTGGCATGGCCAAGCAGTCGCTCGGCCTCAGCTCGTCGAACTTCAGGATCCGGCCGGACACCAGGAGCCACCTGATGCACTATCCGCAGAAGCCCATGGCCACCACCAAGTCGATGGACTTCGTCCACTTCGACCGGAGGCCAGGCGGCCAGAACTTCGTCGTCGCGATCGTGTCCTACGCTGGGTACAACATGGAGGACGCTGTCATCATGAACAAGTCCTCCGTCGAGCGCGGGCTCGGCAGGTCGACCTTCATGAGGACCTACCGTGCAGAGGAGCGCAGGTACCCCGGCGGTCAGGAGGACCACTTCGAGATACCGAGCCCCGACGTCAGGGGCGCAAGGGCCGACCTGTCCTACAGCAACCTGGGCGAGGATGGCCTCATCAGCCCCGAGACTAAGGTCGACGGCGGCGATGTGCTCATCGGCAAGACCTCTCCCCCGAGGTTCCTCGAGGAGGAGGCCGACTTCCTCACGCCGCAGAAGAGGCGTGAGACGTCGGTCACCGTGAGGCCGGGCGAGAGCGGGTACGTCGACGCCGTGATGCTCACCGAGAGCGAGAACGGCTCCAGGCTCGTCAAGGTCAAGGTCAGGGACGAGCGCGTGCCAGAGCTCGGAGACAAGTTCGCGTCGAGGCACGGCCAGAAGGGCGTCGTGGGTCTCCTGGTCGCCCAGGAGGACATGCCGTTCACCGAGGACGGTCTCGTGCCGGACCTGCTCATCAACCCCCACGCGGTCCCGTCCCGTATGACGGTGGCGCATGTGCTCGAGATGATCGGCGGCAAGGTCGGCTCCATGGAGGGCAGGACCATCGACGGCACGCCGTTCAGCGGGGAGCGCGAGGACGCCATCAGGGACGGCCTCGTCAGGAACGGGTTCAAGCACAACGGCAAGGAGGTCATGTACGACGGCACGACCGGCCGGAGGATCGAGGCCGAGATATTCATCGGCGTCATCTACTACCAGAAGCTCCACCACATGGTCTCGGGCAAGCTCCATGTCCGGAGCAGGGGCCCGGTCCAGATACTCACCAGGCAGCCGACCGAGGGGCGCTCGAGGCAGGGCGGCCTGAGGTTCGGTGAGATGGAGAGGGACTGTCTGATCGGCCACGGCGCGGCCATGGTCATCAAGGACAGGCTGCTGGACGAGTCCGACGGGACGCTCCAGTACGTCTGCGGCAACCCGAGCTGCGGCCACATCGCCATACTCGACAGGCGTGGCACGTTGAGGTGCCCGGTCTGCGGGAACAACTCGAAGATATACCAGGTGCAGACATCGTACGCGTTCAAGCTGCTCCTGGACGAGCTGCTCTCGCTCGGTGTCGCCATGCGCCTGCAACTGGAGGACTTGAAATGAACGTCACCGGCGTCAGCAAGCGCATAGCGGCGATCAAGTTCGCCCATCTCTCACCGGACGAGATCAGGAAGATGAGCACGACCAAGATCATCACCGCGGACACCTACGACGACGACGGGTTCCCGATCGACATGGGCCTGATGGACCCGCACCTGGGGGTCATAGAGCCTGGCCTGAGGTGCAAGACCTGCGGCAAGAAGGTCGACGAGTGCCCGGGCCACTTCGGTCACATCGACCTGGCCATGCCTGTGATACACGTGGGCTACGTGAAGGAGATCAAGAAGCTCCTGCAGTCCACGTGCAGGTCCTGCGGCAAGCTCCTGCTCACGGCGGAGCAGGCCGCGGAGTACCGGAAGCAGCGCGACCGGATGGAGGAGCTCGGCGGCGACATGCTCGACACGGGCGCCATATCCAAGGAGACCGCAAGGGATGCGGCCTCCAGGACCACCTGCCCGCACTGCGGCACGGTCCAGCTGAAGATCACGCTCGACAAGCCCACGACCTTCAGGGAGGAGGGCCACAAGCTCACTCCGAAGGAGGTCAGGGAGAGGCTCGAGCGCATACCCGACGAGGACCTCATATCGCTGGGCATGGACCCGACGGTCTCACGGCCCGAGTGGATGATCCTCACCGCGCTGCCGGTTCCCCCGGTCACGGTCAGACCGTCCATCACCCTCGAGAGCGGTGACAGGTCCGAGGACGACGTCACGCACAAGCTCGTCGATGTCCTGAGGATCAACCAGAGGCTCAGGGAGAACAGGGACGCGGGCGCACCGCAGCTCATAGTCGAGGACCTGTGGGAGCTGCTCCAGTACCATGTAACGACATACTTCGACAACCAGACCTCGGGCATCCCGCCGGCCAGGCACAGGTCCGGCAGGCCGCTCAAGACGCTGGTCCAGAGGTTGAAGGGCAAGGAGGGCAGGTTCAGGTCGAACCTGTCCGGCAAGCGCGTCAACTTCTCGGCCCGTACGGTCATATCACCGGACCCGATGCTCTCGATCAACGAGGTCGGTGTGCCGGCTGAGGCCGCGAGGGAGCTGACCATCCCGATACACGTGACGGACAGGAACCTGGCGGCGGCCAAGGAGATCACGACGCGCGGGCCGTCCCCACCGGGCGAGGTCTACGTACCCGGCGTGAACTACGTCATCCGGTCCGACGGCCGGAGGATCAAGGTCACGGACAAGAACGCCGCGACGGTCGCCGAGACCGTGGAGCCAGGATACATCATAGAGAGGCACCTGGTCGACGGGGACATCGTCCTGTTCAACAGGCAGCCGTCGCTGCACAGGATGTCCATCATGGCGCACGAGGTCAGGGTCATGCCCCACAAGACCTTCAGGTTCAACCTCTGCGTATGCCCGCCGTACAACGCGGACTTCGACGGGGACGAGATGAACCTGCACGTGCTGCAGAGCGAGGAGGCCAGGGCCGAGGCGAAGGTGCTGATGCGGGTCCAGGAGCACATCCTGTCCCCCAGGTTCGGCGGTCCGGTCATAGGCGGCATACACGACCACATAACGGGCGCGTTCCTGCTGACCTACAGGGACTCGAAGTTCACCCGTGAGGAGACGCTCAAGATCATAGAGAAGATCAGCCTCGCGGAGCTGCCGAAGCCGAAGATGGTCGGCGGGGTGCCGTACTGGACCGGCAAGCAGCTGTTCAGCATGATCCTCCCGAAGGATCTGCACATGACCTTCAAGGCGTCCATCTGCCAGAGGTGCGACACCTGCAAGAAGGAGAAGTGCGAGCACGACGCGTTCGTCGTCGTCAGGGGCGGCGAGCTGGTCACGGGCACGATCGATGAGAAGGCCATGGGCGCGTTCAAGGGAAGGATCCTGGACAAGCTGGCCAGGGACTACGGTCCCGACAGGGCCAGGATATTCGTGGACTGCGCCACGAAGCTGGCTATCGGTGCCATCATGATACGCGGCTTCACGACCGGGATAGACGACGAGGACATCCCGGACCAGGCGAAACGCGAGATCGCGGACGCCATGGCCCAGGCCAAGGCGAAGGTCGAGGAGCATATCGCGGCCTACAGGCGGGGCGAGCTCGAGCAGATGCCCGGCAGGTCGCTCGAGGAGACGCTCGAGGTCGAGATCATGAAGGTCCTGGGCAAGGCGAGGGACACGGCGGGGCAGATCGCGGGCCGCCACCTCGGTCTCGAGAACTCTGCGGTCATCATGGCCAAGTGCGGCGCGAGGGGTTCGATGCTCAACCTGTCCCAGATGGCCGGTGCGATCGGCCAGCAGGCGGTCAGGGGCGAGCGTCTGTCCAGGGGGTACTGGAACAGGACCTTGCCGCACTTCGAGAAGGGGGACCTGGGCGCCGAGGCGAAGGGGTTCATCAAGAACTCCTACAAGAGCGGGCTGACGCCGACGGAGTACTTCTTCCACTCGATGGGTGGCAGGGAAGGCCTGGTCGACACGGCAGTCAGGACATCCAGGTCCGGTTACATGCAGCGCAGGCTTGTCAACGCGCTCGAGGACCTCAAGGTCATGCATGACGGCTCCGTCAGGAACACCGCGGGCACGATCATCCAGTTCAAGTACGGCGAGGACGGCACCGACCCGACGAGGAGCATCCAGGGCGATTCCGTGGACGTGGACGACATCATCCTCGGGGTCCTGGGCGACCGGGGCGAGCTGATTGCCAAGATCCAGGATAAGGGCGTCGTGAGCTACGGCATACAGGACAGGGACCTGCTCGAGACCACACAGGAGGATGCCGAGACCGAGGAGGAGCCTGAGTTCGAGTCAGGCGGCCCAGAGGAGGGCGGATGACCATGACCGGTAAACCAGTCGAAGTGTTCACAACCAAAGGCCTCGACGAGAAGACGGCGGAGAAGCTCGCGGAGGCCGGTTACACCTTCACCAAGGTCGTGAGGGCGAACGAGAAGACCCTGAGGGAGCTGGAGAAGCTCCTGGGCGAGCGGAAGCTGAAGCAGGTCATGGCGGCGGTCAAGTCCAAGGACCGGGCGCCGAAGAAGAAGAAGGATGTCCCGCTCAAGAAGCCGACGCTGGCCAAGAAGGCGCTCCCGGTCAAGGTGGGCCCAGAGACGGCCTACGAGGTGAAGCTCAACAAGCTCCTCGCGAAGATGGGCAAGTCGCTCCCGAGGTTAGTGGTCGCGGAGATCGCGGGCAGGATCCAGGGGGTCGACATGCCCGAGAAGCTCATCGACAAGATCCTCACGCAGACCTGCGAGCGGTTCGAGACGCACGCCATCGACCCGAGCGAGTCGGTCGGCATCCTGGCCGCGCAGAGCATAGGTGAGCCAGGCACGCAGATGACCATGCGTACGTTCCACTACGCCGGCGTCGCGGAGATGAACGTCACGTTGGGCCTCCCGAGGCTGATCGAGATCGTCGACGCGAGGCGGGTCCCGAGCACCCCCATCATGGAGATACACATCGAGGCGGGCGCCCAGGACGACGTCGAGAAGGTCCGCGCGATCGCATCGAACATCGAGCGCACGAACCTCATCGACATCGCCGATGTCGAGACGGACATCAACAACATGGAGGTCGTCGTCAAGCTCGACAGGCGGAAGATGGCGCGGAAGGGCATCACGCCTGAGGATGTCCTGAGGAAGCTCAACAAGTCGAAGGGCATCAAGGGCCTGGCGGAGATGCGCGACGCGAACATAGTGGTGAAGTGCGACGAACCGTCCTACAAGAAGCTCCAGCGCATATCGGAGGACACGAAGCAGAGCCCGATCAAGGGCGTCGAGGGCATAAACAGGGCCGTCATCCGGAAGGTCAGCGGCTCGTACATCGTGTACACCGAGGGCTCGAACCTGCAGAAGGTCCTGGAGATAGCGCATGTGGACAAGCGCAGGACCACCACTAACAGCATACTCGAGATATTCGAGGTGCTGGGGGTGGAGGCGGCCAGGAACTCGATAATCAACGAGGCCACGAAGACGCTCGAGGAGCAGGGCCTGACCGTGGACATACGCCACATCATGCTCGTCTCCGACCTGATGACCAACGACGGGGATGTCAAGGCCATCGGCAGGCACGGCATATCCGGGCGCAAGTCGAGCGTGCTCGCGAGGGCGGCGTTCGAGATCACTTCGACGCACCTGCTGCGCGCGGGCATCACGGGCGAGGTCGACACGCTGGAAGGCGTCGTAGAAAACATTATAGTCGGCCAGCCGGTTACCGTTGGCACTGGCGCGGTAAACCTGGTCTGGTCACCACACAAGAAGGAAGGTGAGAAGGAATGATAGACATCATGAGGGCGCTCAAGACGGCCGCGACCACGGGCGATGTCCGGTTCGGCCTCGCAGAGACGAAGAAGTCCATGAAGAGTGGCGAGGCGAAGATGGTCGTCGTCGCGAGCAACTGCCCGGAGAAGGATTCGCTCCAAGGCCAGCCCGGCCACAAGTTCCTCGCGTTCGATGGCGACAACGTGGAGCTCGGGTCCGCCTGCGGCAAGCCCTTCTCGATATCCGCGCTGGTCATCGTGAGTCCTGGCGAGTCGAACATACTCTCCGCGTGAAGAAGTGGTAACGAATGGGAGACATCACCTTTACGGAGGACACCCTCCGGTACATTTCCCTTTTCGAGAAGGTCACGGGGACGCAGGTCAAGGACTGCCTCGAGACCGAGGAGAAGCTCGTGTTCGTGGTGGAGAAGGGCCAGGGCAGCCGCGCCGTCGGGAAGAAGGGCGAGAACGTCATACGCCTGAAGAACCTCACGGGCAAGAACATCCACGTGATCGAGTACTCCGAGGACCCCGAGACGTTCGTCAAGAACGTGTTCCACACCTACAGCGTCCAATCCGTGGCGCTCGAGGACCGCGGGAGCATCATCCACGCCACCGTCACGGTCGACCCCAAGGTCAAGGGGAAGGCCATAGGCAAGAACGGCAAGAACCTGCGGATCGCGCGCGAGATCGTCTCCAGGCACCATAACATCCAGAGCATCAGCGTCGCCTGAGCGGTTCCCGCTCCACCTCGAGCCTGTCCGCGGTCGGATATTCTTCCACGAGGAAGCACGGCAGCTCCAGCTCCGACGCGATCTCCTCGAGGACCCACGGGGCCACCTCGAGCCTCTTCTTGATGTCATCGACCCACAGGAGGCGCCGCGGGACCCCGAACCTCTTCGCGATCTCCAGGGCCGCGCCTGCCGGGTCGCCGGTCTCGACGACCCCCTTCACGAGCGTCCCGTCGTCCGTGAGCAGCTCGTGCGGCTTCCTGACGTTCCTCGCGCGCCGGGTGATCCTGCGCCTCAGCTGGATCCCGTCCTTGAACCCCGAGGAGCAGTAGTGCAGCGGCACGGATACATCGGACCTGAGCATCCTCAGCGCCAGCCCCTGACTGCCCGCGACGCCCGAGGAGATATCGTCCCTGGTGTCGCAGCCGAGCGCCCTCAGGCTGCGCCAGTTGGTCTCGGAGAACTCCAGCTCGTTCAGGTTCACGAAGCCGAGCTCCATGGAGTCAGCGTGCGCGATCAATGCCGCGAGGTCCACCTCGCGCCAGGGGAGGGCCGGGACCTCGAACCCGACATCCATGCCCAGGTCCTGGGACTGCGTCACGGCTTCATCGAACACGGAACCGCGGAGCCTCTTCCACATCCCCACAGGCGGGTGGAACCTTATCTCGTCCAGGCCGGCCTTCGCGAGCCTGCGGATCCCGACCGGGTCGGTGGTCGATGTGTAGAGGTGGACGTGATGCCTCTGGCCGAACTTCAGTTTCAGCCCCGTGATGGCTTCCACGGTCCTGTCCATGACAATGAATGGGTCCCCTCCCGTGATGCCCGTCCCGAGGGCGTCCATCAGCCCGGCCTCATCGAGCACCTCGTCGACGGATGCGACCCGCCTCTCGTTCGCGAAGTAGACATCCTTCCCGCGCTTCTGCACGGACAGGGGGCAGTAGGAGCACCTGCGTCTGCATCTGCCGGTCACCAGGAGCACGAGCTTCGCGCCCTTCTCGCACAGCACGCACCCGCGCGGGAGCGCCCCCGTGTGCGCCGAGCCCCTCTGCATCCTTCGGATCCTGCTCACGCACCTCGTATCCTGCTCGGGGTAATTGAATAGATTCGTCGTCCCCGGGCGAAAGCTTAACCTGGGGGTGTCAGATGCATGGACCATGGAGAAGAATAGCAGGGTGATACTGGCCTTGGACGTGACATCGCGCGCGGACGCGATGAGGGTGGTCGAGGCGGTCGCAGACCATGTCGACGCGATCAAGATCAACTGGCCCCTGATACTCGCCGCAGGACCGGACATCATCAGGGACATGTCCGAGGTCAAGGCGGTCATATGCGACATGAAGATCGCCGACATACCGAACACCAACAGGCTGATCGTGGAGCAGGCCATGGGCAGGGGGGCTAGCGCGGTCATAGCCCACGGGTTCACGGGCGACGACTCGGTCAAGGCGTGCGTCGACGCCGCCAAGGGACAGGTCTATGTCGTCACCGAGATGAGCCACCCAGGCGGGAAGCAGTTCACGGCCCCGGTCGCCGACAGGCTCGCGGCACTCGCGAAGAGCGCAGGCGCACGCGGGATAGTCGCGCCCGCGACCCGGCCTGAGAGGATCGCGGCCCTCAGGGGGATCATAGGCGGGCTCGAGATCATCAGCCCGGGTGTCGGCGCGCAGGGGGGCAAGGCGTCGGATGCGCTCAGGGCCGGCGCGGACTACATCATCGTCGGCCGCGCGATATACGAGGCTGCAGACCCGAAGGCGGCTGCGATGGCCATCGCGGAAGAGGCCAGGACGGCCTTCTAGACGCTGCCGTCGGCGCGGATGCCCAGACGGCGCGGGGACCGGCGTGCCAGATGCCGGCCATGCGCGCGCGCATGACGTACGCGCGCCCGACAACGTATATATAGCACCCTTGGTATCGGTGGGCTACTATCTTACTAGGTGGAAGTATCTTTGGCTGAGATGAAGGATAGTGGTTTTAGGGCGTCCCTTCCCAAGCTTTCTCTGAGGAACAGGAAGCCCACGGAACTCGGCAAATGGTTCCGGGCGAATTGGTCTGCGCTGCTGATGCTCTGCTTCATCTTCCTGCTAGCGCTTTTTGTCCGCTCGTACTTCGCTTACGAGATGTCGCAGGAAAACGGATACATCGTCTCCGGTGGGTCCGACTCTTACTACTGGCGCCGGATCATAGATTATGCCACTGACACAGGCCGAGAGCTCTACCATGACCCGCTCATCAACTTCCCTGACGGGATCAGGAACCCGAGGCCTCCGCTCTACAGCATGTCGGTGGCCGTCCCGGCCGTGCTCGCCCAGGGCCTGTTCGATTCGCTCAGCGATTCGACAGGGTTCATGTTCGTCTGGTCGACCGCGTTCTGGGGCGCGTTGACGATCGTCCCGGTCTACATGTTCGGCAAGGAGGCGTTCGGGAAACGCGCGGGCCTGGCGGCGGCGTTCTTAATGGCGTTCATGCCCAGCCATGTCCAGCGTAGCGTCCTATCGAACGCGGACCACGATGCCATCATCCTGTTCTTCATAGTCCTGACGTTCTACTTCCTGCTCAGGGCCATCAAGACCCAGCAGCATCGCAAGTTCGTCGAGAGCTGGCGCAGCGGCGCGAGCATACGCGCGGGCATGAAGGAATACTTCAGCTCCAGCAGGACCTCGGTGCTCTACTCGCTCATGGGCGGCATGTCGTTCGCGTGCATCGCCATGATCTGGGTCGGTTTCGCGTATGTGGCCGTGCTCATCCTGGCGTACTACGTCATCCAGGTGCTGATCAACAGGTTCAAGAACATCGACTCCACGGCCGTCACGATGATCGTCATGCTGTCGATGGGCTTCGGGTACCTGATATCGTTCCCGGTGTACTACCAGCAGTCGCTCATACCGGTCAGGTTCGATATCCCGGTCTACCTGTTCGTCGCGGCGATCGTGCTCGGGCTCATGTTCGTGCTGTCCAGGGACTTCCCGTGGACCATCTCGGTCCCGGCGATCGCGGCATTCTTCGTGGTCGCGATCATCGCCATCAACTTCGTCGACCCGTCCCTCGCGCAGGCCATCCTGAGCGGACAGGGCTACTTCGTGCAGAACAAGCTGTACTCCACCATCGCGGAGGCGCGCGCGCCCGTGTTCAGCGAGCTCGCCATGTCCTTCGGGATGGTCACGTTCTTCATGTCCCTGGCCGGGTTGATATGGGTGCTGATGAAGATACCCAAGCGCGCCACGGCCGAGTACATCTTCATAGCGGTCTGGCTCGGCGCGGCCATATTCATGGCCATCTCGGCAGGCAGGTTCATGTTCAACGCGGCCCCGGCGTTCGCCATCGCCGCCGGCTGGGTCCTCGTGATCATCGTCGACAGGCTGGACTTCGGCAGCGTCCGGAAGGCCCTCGTTGGAGCGAGCGGGTCGTACCTCCACGTCATGCGGAAGAGCATCAAGGTCAGGCACGTCGTGGGCGCCCTGTTCCTCGGTTTCCTCGTCGTGCTGCCCAACGTCTGGTACAGCATCGACGCCGGCATCCCGAGCGAGTCGAAGCAGAGCTACGACCTGCAGGTCTACGAGAGCCTCCCGGGCTTCATGCAGCAGGGCGACTACGATGCGATCAACGGCTCGAACTGGTACTTCGGCGCGTTCGGTTACTCGCTGCCTCTCCCGACCTACTACTACCCCGCGGCCTGGAGCTGGTTCTCCGAGCAGGACCAGGACACATATCCGGAATACACCCGGCCAGGATACGTGGCATGGTGGGACTACGGTTTCGAAGCGGTCCAGGAGGGCAAGCACCCGACCGTGGCCGACAACTTCCAGAACGGTTACCAGATCTCCGGGAACATCATAATGGCGCAGTCCGAGGACGACGCGATAGCGCTGTTCGCCTACAGGCTCATCACCACGGGCCTGAACATGGACTCGTCGACCCAGGCTGACCTGATAACCGCGCTCGAGGACCACGGCGTCTCCTACGACCGGCTGCACGAGATCATCACGATGCCCGCCCAGGACATCGTGGACGAGGTCCTTGCTTCCCCTGAGGTCTACGGGGAGATGGATGCCGACATGAGCGAGGCCAACGCGAGGATCGTCGCCGCCAGGGTCGAGCTCGCGAGCATAGGCTCGGACGCGCTCGTGTCCCTGTACGAGCAGGTCTGCACCATCACTGGTTATGAGATACGCTACTTCAACGTCGACTCGAGGATGTTCCCGATATCGGGCACCTCGACCGGCATATTCTACGCCCCCGCGAAGCTCGCCGACAGGCGCGTAGGCGAGGGGAACATCCCCTACGACTTCTACACGATCCAGGCGGTCGACTCGTCGGGCGTGACCTGGGACCTCGCGGACGTCACGTCGTCCATGAACATCGTCAACTACCAGATAACCTACCAGGAGATGTTCTACGACAGCATGTTCTACAGGGCCATGTGCGGCTACAGTGGCTCCGACATCGGCCTGTCCGATGACGGACTGCCGGGATACTCCGGCTCCGTGCAGAGCTACGCGCCGATGCCTGGCTGGAACATGACGCACTTCCGCATCGTCTACCGCACGGCATACTACAACCCGTATCCCTCTGACGAGGTCTCCATGCACAGCGATGCCTGGGTGGCCATCAGCTACGACGAGGCCATGGTGCTGAAGACCCAGATCAGCGCCGGTGAGGCCGAGGGCGTCGTGGACGCCAGCGCGTACGGACTGTACAAGCAGGGCACGGTGTTCCTCGAGTACTATCATGGCGCATATGTGAACGGGACGGTCACGACCGAGCAGGGCTACGCCGCCCCGGGCATCAGAGTGACGGTCCAGGACGAGTACGGCATACCGCACCAGTCCGTCCTCACGGACGCGAACGGGGAGTACTCCGTGCTCGCGCCGTTCGGGAACGTGACCCTCGCAATATCGTCGGGGGCGCTGGCCAGCGGCGCGTCCTTGGTCGGTTCGAACGTCATCACGCGGCTCAAGTTCAACGTCACCGACGACCAGGCCATGCGCGTGAAGCAGGACCTGGACAACGACGGCGTGTTCGACTATCTCATCACCAAGAACTACGTGATGAAGGGCTCCGAGGTCTCTGGCGACATCTTCTGGGACATCGACGCCGACGGCAACTACACCGAGGGCACGGACGGGCTGATCACCGATGTGACGGTCTACGCCCAGGAGCTCAACACGGGCCAGACGTTCTCCGTGAACGCCAGCGAGGGGTCGTACGACGGGTATGTCCCACCGGGCCAGTACAGGTTCGACGCGCTGGTCCTCGGGACGAACATGACCATGTCCGAGCTCACCAACATCACTGCGGGTGTGAGCATGACGCTGAACCTCGCGGTCGAGCCGGCCATGATCTCCGGCAACGTGACCTACGCGGACGGCGAGGCGGCCCTGGGGGTCGTGCTGCGCCTCACGTCGTTGGATGCGGACCGTGAGTTCACGGCCACGACCGGGGACGCGGGCTCGTACGGGTTCACGACCGTCCTGGCGGGCAAGTACTCCATGACCGCCGACATCGATGGCAAGCTCATATACAACCAGTATGTCAGTGTCGTCGCCGGGAGCGTCATCACGAGGGATGTGACCCTCTGGGACAGCTCCGTGATAGACATCAGGGTGATGAACGGGTCGTCCGCCGTCCCGTACGCCTACTTCCAGCTCTCCGCTGTCTTCGACCCGTCCTCCTCGACATCCGGCATGACCGACCAGTTCGGCCGTGTCCAGATCGAGCTGCCGGCGGGCCTGTGGACGCTGTACGCTTCGTACTCGTCCGGCACAGCCCAGTACGCCGGCGCAGTAGAGGTCGACGCAGCCGCGGGCGAGACCGTCAGCGCGGTCGTGCGTCTCGATGAGGCCAGGACCGTCTCCGGCTCGCTCAAGTCACCTACGGGCGCATCGGCCAGGTACGACTACATATCGTTCGAGACCGAGTCCGGCGCGCGCATATACGCGGAGTCGAGCAACAAGGCCGCCTTCAGCGTCGTGCTGCCAGTCGGCACCTACGAAGTGACGGTCCAGAGCGTCGCGAGCAGCGGGGTGTACTCCGGCACCATAACGGTCTCGGAGGACATCGGCGGGCTGTACCTCAAGATGACCTCTGCGGTCGTCATCTCCGGGAACATGTGGCTCGACGCGGACAGCACAGGCTCGCTCGAGGAGAGCGACCTGGGCATCTTCGCACCGGTCTGGATGACCGACTCCTACGGCCGGCGGTACGCGATCTTGGCCGACGCCGACGGCGTGCTCGAGTTCGCGGCACCCAAGGGCAAGACGGTCACGCTCACATCCGGCACGCCCGGATACAGCGGATGGTCCATGACGGGCATATTCGCCGAGAGCCAGGATTCGGGAGGCTTCTTGGCCACGCCCGACCCGATCACCGTCGAGGGCTATGTCACATACGACGGCCTCGGCCTGAGGGGCATCGATCTGTCCTTCCTCCCGTCCTCGATCGCGCTCGACGCGGTCACGGTCGTCACCGGGGCGGGCGGGTATTACTCCGTCGAGATGGCGCCTTCGGACTACACGGTGTCCGTCGACCAGTACGCCAGCCTCGCGGGCATCGAGAAGTACCAGTACTCGGCCTCGGAGACGCTGTCTCCGTCGGCCGACCCTGTGGCGCTCGACATCCAGCTCCTGAAGCGCGTCGTCGTGTCCGGGACCGTGCTCGGCGCCGAGAGCGACCTGGTCGTCAGGTTCTCAGGCCCCGAGACGATGGCGCTCGAGCTCGGTGGCACGCTCTACTTCACGACCTATCTGCTGGCAGGGAGCTACGACGTCTACTCCACGGGCGCGCTTGGCGGGCAGACCTATGCCTCGGTCCAGACCGCGGATGTCACCGCGGACACGCGCCAGGTCGATGTCACCCTGGTGCAGGCACAGACGGTCACCGGCATCATCACAGCCAGCTACGGCACGGTCACGAAGGCCGTGACGGTCAGCGCGGTGTCCGAGGAGGGCGCCTCCGCGACCGTCCAGTCGTCGACCGGCGGAAGCTACTCGATCGTGCTCGCGCAGGGCACGTACGCCATGTCGTTCACGCTCGAGGGGACGGAGGTGCAGGGCACCCAGACACTCTATGTCGAGTACTACTACGAGCAGGTGCTGACGGTGGGCGGATCCACGGTCTCCCTGAACCCGTACCTCGGCACGAGGCTCGACAACACGACCCTGAGCGGGACCGTGCTCGGCCCTGATGGCTACCCGGTCCAGGCGATCATCCAGCTCACGGCGAACACCAGGTACGGCATGGATACGACCTTCATGACCGACCCGTCCGGGGAGTTCGCAGAGTCCGTGCAGCCCGGGGATTACACCATGTACGTATACAGGCTGCAGGACAGGCGCGTGGAGCTCACCTACACCAACATCGTGAGGAACACGCCGGTCGTCAAGGACATCCAGATGGTGAACGGCTACTATCTCACGGGCGAGGTCACGGTCGCGGGCGCGGGTGCGTCCGAGGTTGTCACCGTGTCGTCCGGTAGCTCCACGATCAAGGTCACGGCCGACCTGGACGGGATGTTCACGCTGCTGGTGCCGGAGGCGACCTACCACCTCACATCTACGGCGACGCGCACCGAGGGCGGCATGACGGTGACCTACTCGCTCTCCGAGTCGGTCGCGGTCGATGCGAGCGACGCCTACGCGGACCTGGCGCTGGTCAGGGCTACGAAGCGGAGCGTGGTCGGCTCCTGGGACAGCAACCTGACGATGTCTGCGCTGCCCGGTGAGACGGTCACATACGCCTTCACGGTGGAGAACACGGGCAACATCGCTGACACATATTCCGTGGTCTACGGAGGGTCCGGGTTCGATGTGACGCTGGACCCCGCCAAGGTGGCGATCGACTTCGGCACGAACGGCAACACGGCGACGGTGGTCGCCGAGATAACCGTCGGCGAGGTCGCGGCCGGCGAGCAGGCGGTCGACATCACGCTGCGCTCGAAGACCCAGAGCTCGGTCAAGGCCACGCTGTCTCTCAATGTCAACGTGCTCCCGACGCACTCTGTCAGGATAGACACCGACAACGCGTCGGAGGCGGTCTCGTCGACCGTCACGCGCACGATGTTCGCGCTCAACAACACGGGCAACGTCGATGACACGTTCGCCGTAGGGATATCCAACCTCGACGCGCTGGCCGAGCTCGGCTGGACCGCGAGGATAGTCGATGCGGACACCGGCGAGGAGGTCTCAGAGGCCGCCATAGCCGCGTTCATGTCCTACGACCTGATGGTCGAGTTCAACGCGACGCGCGCGGACGCGAACCCGGAGGTCTCCGCGGTCGTCTTCGCGTATCCCGCTGGGTACGAGGCGTCAGGCGGGTTCCAGACGGTGTCGGTCGTGCTGCCGGACCTGGTGGTCGCACCAGGTGACATGGATGTGAGCAGGGGCGATGTCTTCTACGAGTACGATTCGTCGCGGGTGTCCCTGGACATCGGGCTCGTGGTCTCGCTCGGCGTGCTCATAGGTGTGTTCTTCCTGCTGAGGCGCAAGAAGGGCATGAGCGGAGGTGGCAAGAGATGAACCCCAGGACCACGGCCCGCAGGGCCACGCTGGCACTCCTGACGATCTCGCTGGTCTCACTGGCCGCGCTGGGCATGGTGGCGGCGCTGGCACAGCCGGCGGGGGCGGACAGCGATATCAGCATCGACCTCAAGTACCCGACCTACGGGGCCAAGTCCCAGAAGATCGCGTGCACGCTCACGATACAGGGCGGCCCGGCGTACAACAACGGCGGGAACTACACCTACAAGGCCACGGTCGTCGCGGACAACGACACCGGCTCCTCGGTCTCGCCCAGCACGGCGACATCGCAGACCGGCGTGTTCAAGTTCAACGTCACGCTGCCGGGATCCGGGCCCCAGATCATCAAGCTGAAGATCAACGCGACCTCGAAGGACTCCGTCTCCAAGGACAGCGAGTACAAGGTCCGGGAGTTCGAGGTCGAGGTCATCGACCCGATCGTGATCACGGCGACGGTGTACAACACGGGCGCGGTCGACGCGGACAACGTGACCGCGAGGTTCTACGCGGACGACACGCTCCTCGGGTCCCAGGAGTTCTCTGTGGCCGCGGGGTCGAGCACCACGCTGACCTACAACTGGACCTGGCTCAACATCGCGGACGGGAAGCACATCGTCACGGTGACGGTCGACGACCCGAACGGGATCGCGGAGTTCAGCGACGGGAACAACGTCCTCTCGATGACCATATATGTCGGCAACCAGTCGAACCCGATAGGTGGGGTGCTGACGGTGGGCGTGATCATAATGTCCGTCCTCGTCGCGCTGACCTACATGGCGAAGCCCGCGAGGCGGGGCAAGGGGACCTGACGGTTGCGGGATAGGCTGAAATACCGCCGACACTTTACCGGCCACCACGACTACTGGAGCTGTTCACTTGTCCGAAGACCTGGTGCACCTGACCGATGCGAACTTCGACACCGTCAGCAAGAAGGAAGCAAAGCTCGTGATCGACTGCTGGGCCCCCTGGTGCGGCCCGTGCAGGATGCTCGCCCCCACGTTCGAGGCGCTGGCCAAGGACCATAGGGGGAAGGTGACCTTCGCGAAGCTCGACACGGACGAGAGCCCGAAGACCGCCATGGGCCTGGGCATACAGAGCATCCCGACCCTGATATTCTTCAAGGACGGGAAACAGGTCGAGCGGATGACGGGCGCCCACCAGAGGGCGAGCATCGAGGCCGTCATCAAGAAGCATTTCCAGTGAGCGCTACTTCTTCAGCAGCTCGTCGAGCCGGTCGCTGAGCTGTCTGTTGCTCATGGCGACGGTCATCTCGCCCCTGGTCTTCTCGAGCAGGCTCCTGGCGACGTCCTGCTTCTTCCTGATCGCCACTATGGCGTCGGGGTAGTCGAACCGCATGATGGCGCCCGTGAGCTCCTCCATCTGGTCGAGGCGCTCAGCGGCCCTGTCCGCGCGTCCGGCCCTGAGATCGTCCAGGCAGAACCTCCTGAGCTCGCCGATCGTGTCCCCGAGCCCGAGCAGGTAGGGCACGCTCCCGACGCCCAGGTCCTCGGGCGAGGGCACATCCCCGCGTTCGAGCACCGCCATCACGATCCCGACCTCCGTGTACTCCTGGAGCGCGTTCTCGACATAGCCCGCGTTGGCCACGTCCGGGTGCTCCGTCAGGAGGTTCGTGAGCCGCGAGACCTCGTCCCTGAGCTCCTCCAGGGACCCACCGGGGCTCTCGTCCCTGTGCATCCCCTTGAGTATGCCCCCCGCGAGCCGCACGATGGCCCTGGAGGACTTGAGCGCGATCTCCCTGATCTGGTCCTTCTCGTCAAGCTCCGTCTCGATCCTGGAGACGACCTTCTCGAGGTTCTTCATCACTGCACTCCCCTGATGGCGCGCATGCGCGCGACCTTCGCGTCGAGCATCTGCCTCCGCCCTATGTCGTGGCGGACGAAGACCTTGCCGGAGACATGGCCTAGCGCTTTCTCGGCGATACGCTCCGCCTCGTCTATGGAGCCCGCGAGCCCGACCACTCCGACGGACCTGGACGAGGTCGTGAAGACCCTTCCGTCCTTCTCGTTGACGTTCGCGTAGTACAGCAGCGCGCCCTCCCTGGCGATCGCCGCCTCGTCGACCTTGATCTCCTCTCCCGTGAGGGACTTGACGCCGTATCCCTGGGGGACGACATACTTGCAGACGGACGCCTTGCCGTGGAACTCCGCGTCCTTCGGGGCGATGCATCCGCCGGCCATCCTCTCGCAGATCCTCGTGAAGTCGCTCCTGAGGAGTGACAGGACGTTCATGGCCTCGGGGTCCCCGAACCGCGCGTTGAACTCGATGACCCGCGGGCCGTCCTTGGTGAGCATGAACTGGCCATAGAGCGTCCCGTGGTACTCGCTCCCCTCCTTCCTGAGGGCGTCCACCACCTGCTGCATGATCGCGACGGCCCCTTCGTAGTCCCCCCTGCCGAGGAACGGCAGCAGGCCGTCCTCCTGGGAGTAGGATCCCATGCCCCCCGTGTTCGGCCCCTTGTCGCCTTCGTAGGCGCGCTTGTGGTCCTGGACGGCGGGCATGGGTACGACGCGTCTGCCGTCGCAGAAGGCCTGGACCGTGAACTCCTCGCCGACCAGCTTCTCCTCGATGACGACCTTCGCCTGTCCGCCGATCCTGTTGGAGAGTATCTCGTCGGCGTAGGACATGATGTCCTCCACGGTCGTCATGTGCTCCCCGAAGACCTTGACGCCCTTGCCCCCGGTCAGGCCGGTCGGCTTGACGACGATGTCCGTGCCCATCCGGTCGAGCGCGGCCCTGACGCCTGCCAGGTCCCCGGCGAGCGCGAACTCGAGCGAGCCCGTGACCCGGTGCTTCGCCAGCAGCTCGCGCATGAAGCTCTTGGAGGTCTCGATCATCGCGGCGGAGCTCGACGGGCTCGCCGTGGGGATGCCGGCCTTCCGGAGCCCGTCCGCGAGCCCGGCCTCGAGGGGTGCCTCCGGTCCGACGATCGCCAGCTCGACGCCCTTGGCCTTCGCGAACCCGACGACCTTGGCGACATCCGTCTCGTCGACGTAGGCGCACTCCTTCGCCGCCCTCGAGATACCAGGGTTCCTGTTCTTGAGGGCCGCGTAGACGTCCGCGCCCGACCTCGCGAGCGCCGCGACGATCGCGTGCTCCCTAGCCCCTCCCCCGACAGCCAGCACTCTCATTATATGCAACCTTCCAGGGCATCAGGTTCAGGTCTTAAGAAGGTTGCCACAGGCCCGGCCAAACCATTTAAAACGGTCAACCCTATTCACGGCACGATGAACTACTCTGGCCACGTCGCCGAGATATTGGAGTCTGCGAGCGCGGACATCGGGGACGTCGTCGAGGTCCACCGGGGCAAGGACGCATACACGGGTGTGCTCATGCCCCATCACGATTTCAGCTCGCATGACATAATCACGCTCAAGCTGCCCAACGGGTACAATGTGGGCATCAGGGCGGAAAAGGGCATCGCGGTCAGGCTGGTCTCCAAGAAGGCGGAGAAGACGGGCGTGAAGCGCGCGATACCGCACGACCCCGCGAAGAAGGACGTGGCCGTGATCAGCACGGGCGGGACGATTGCCTCGTACGTCGATTACAGGACCGGTGCGGTGCATCCGGCGAAGTCCGCCGAGGAGCTGGTGTTTTCGGTCCCCGAGCTGATGGGTCTGTGCAATGTGCGCGCCAAGGTGCTTTACTCGATCCTGAGCGAGAACATGAGGGTCACGCACTGGCAGGCGCTCGCAAAGGAAGTGGCCCACGAGCTCAACTCGGGCGCGGTAGGCGTCATCGTCCCGCACGGCACGGATACGATGGGGTTCACATCAGCTGCTCTCTCGTTCATGCTCCGGAACCTTCCCGGGCCGGTCGTGTGCGTCGGTTCGCAGCGGTCCTCGGACCGCCCGTCATCCGATGCGACCATGAACCTCCTCGCCGCGACCAGGCTGTGCGTCGACGCCGACCTCGGGGAGGTCGTGGTCGTGATGCACGGCGAGACCTCCGATTCGTACTGCCTCGCCCATCGCGGGACCAAGGTGCGCAAGCTGCACTCGTCCCGCAGGGACGCGTTCAAGAGCGTGAACGACGAGCCGGTCGCAAGGATCGAAGGCACGAAGATCACTCTCAACGGCCATCACCAGAAGCGCTCCCCGGGCCCCGTGGAGCTCAGGGACAAGATCGAAGGCAAGGCCAGCCTGCTGTACTTCTACCCCGGGCTCGAGGCGGAGCACTTCGACATGATCGCCCAGCATGTCAAAGGCATAGTCGTCGCCGGGACTGGCCTCGGTCATGTCTCGGAGGACATCGTCGGGTCCGTCAGGCGCGCGGTCAAGAACGGCGTGCATGTCGTGGCCACCACCCAGTGCCTGCACGGGTCCGTGAACCTCAACGTCTACTCCACCGGCAGGGACATGCTCCGCGCCGGTGTCATACCTCTGGAGGACATGCTCCCGGAGACGGCCTACGTGAAGCTCATGTGGGCCATGGGCCAGGCGGAGGGCCCTGAGGATGTCAGGAAGATCATGCTCAACAACATCGCAGGGGAGATCACGACCCGGAGGGCGGTGTGACATGGACTACCGCAACCTGGGGCTGAAGGTGGGCATCGAGATACACCAGCAGCTGAGCACGGGCAAGCTGTTCTGCGACTGCGGGACCGAGCTCGTGGACGAGCACCACAAGGAGTTCGTCCGCCGGCTGAGGCCCACCCAGAGCGAGATGGGCGAGATCGACCGCGCGGCGCTGGACGAGGCCGAGCGCAAGCTGCAGTTCAGGTACCAGACCGTGCCGTGCTCCTGCCTCGTCGAGGCGGACGAGGAGCCGCCGCACGGGGCGAACCTGAAGGCCATCGAGACCGCCCTCGAGATGACCTGTCTTCTGGACATGGTCCCCGTGGACGAGATCCATTTCATGCGCAAGATCGTGATCGACGGGTCCAACACCGGCGGTTTCCAGCGCACGGCGCTCATATCCACGAAAGGGCGCCTCGAACTGGACGGGAAGGTGATCGGGATATCGTCCGTGTGCCTCGAGGAGGACGCCGCGAGGAAGCTGGACGAGCACGGCTCCGAGGTCCTGTTCAGGCTCGACAGGCTCGGGATACCGCTCGTGGAGATCGCGACCGACCCCGACATAGCGACGCCCGAGGAGGCCCGCAGGGTGGCCGAGCGGATAGGGACGCTCCTGAGGGCGACGAAGAAGGTCCGGAGGGGCATAGGCACGATCCGGGAGGACGTCAACATATCCATAGCCGGAGGGGCTAGGGTAGAGATCAAGGGCGCCCAGGACCTGCGGCTCATCCCGACCTATGTCGAGGAGGAGGTCAAGCGCCAGCTCGCGCTCCTCGATGTCAAGCGCGTCCTGCGGGAGCGGGGCGCGGCCAGGGTCACGCCGGACATCAAGGACCTCACGGGGCTCTTCAACGGCACCAAGTGCAAGGTCGTCAAGTCCGCGGTCGAGAACCATGGGCGTGTGCTCGCGGTCAAGCTGCCCAAGTTCGCGGGCACGCTTGGAAGGACCGAGGCGGGGGTCAAGCGCCTGGGGGCCGAGATGGCTGCACATGCGCGCGTGGCCGGGGTCAAGGGCCTGTTCCACTCTGACGAGCTCCCGGGCTACGGCATGACCAGGGCCGAGACCGAGGATGTCATCACGGAGCTCCAGGTGGCCCCCGGAGACGCGTTCTTCCTAGTCGCGGACGATGAGGCGAAGTCGCGCGCGGCGGTGCTGCGCGCGGTCGAGCGCGCGAACGCGGGCATCCTCGGGGTCCCGGAGGAGACCAGGGACCCGCTCCCGGACGGCCAGACCGTGTACAGCCGGCCGCTTGCGGGCAAGGACCGGATGTACCCGGAGACGGATGTGAAGCCCATCACGGTCAGCGGGGGGATCATCGAGAGCATCAGGCTCAACCTTCCGGAGCTGCCCGAGGTCAAGGTCGCCAGGTTCGTCAAGGAATACGGCATCAACAGGGAGCAGGCCGATGCCCTCGTGAACGGGGCCTACGAGGACGAGTTCGAGCTCCTGTCCAAGGGCCTGGGGAACCCGCAGGTCGTCGCGCGGGTCTATCTCAACACATACCCCGAGCTGGAGAAGGATGGTCTGGACCCGACCATGCTCGGGCTCGACACGGTCAAGGAGGTCCTGGCATCGCTGGGCAGAGGCGACTTCGCGAAGGAGGCCGTGCCGCAGATACTCTCATGGATGCTCAGGAACGGCTCCAAAGACCTCCCGAAGGCGACCGAGGCGTTGGGGTTCGTCTCGACCGATCCGGGGACCGTGCGCGCGGTCTGCGAGCGCGTGGTCAGGGAGCACGAGGGGTTCATCAGGGAGCGGGGCGAGGCGAGCCTCGGGGCCGTGATGGGCATCGTCATGAAGGAGCTCAGGGGCAAGGCCGACGGCCAGGTCATCAGCGAGATTTTGCACGAGAGGATAAGACTGCTCCTCGGATGAGGTCCTTCTTCGAGAGCACCGTCAGAAAACCCTTGCAGTACTCGAGGGCCGCGCCCTTGTCATCCTCTTGGCACTGCAGGAAGCTCCTGCAGAGCTCGTCCAGCGATTGCGGGTCGTTGTACTTCCTCGGTTTCACCGCAGTCAAGTCGGTCCGTCCTCTGGGGATTATGCTCATTGACAAACGGCCTAGATATAGCTTCTGGCTCAGACCTCGGGCGGCGAAAGCCGGGGTGTGAATCTGTACGCGAAGATCGATTCGAAGAACATGCGCTTCTCTTGGAGAAGCGTGGCCTCATACCTCGGTTTGGATGCCTTGAGGACGGTCATGAGCCCACCGAGCGAGGACAGGATCATGTACACGGTCCCGCGGGGCGAGAGATGCCTCCACGCCTCGTCCAGGAACCTCACGGCGACCTCGCTCCCCTCCCTGCCGCCGTTCCAGGCGCTCTCGACCCAGCTCGTGGACGTGCCCTCGTCGGCCAGGTACGGCGGGTTGAACGCGATCACGTCGAACAGGCCTGGGATGTTCCCGAACAGGTCGCTCTGGACGACGTCCATCTTGAGCCCGTTCCTCATGGCGTTCCTGCGGGCGCAATCGACGGCGTGAGGGTTGATGTCGGCCGCGGTCACCACGGCCCCGGCCTTGGCCGCATGGAGTGCGGTCAGGCCGCTCCCGGTGCCCATCTCGAGGAACCGCTGGTCGGGCAGGATCTCCACGGCCTTGAGCAGGATGTATGAGTCGTCGTTCGGGTTGTACACCTCGGGCACGAGGTCGATATCCAGGCTCGCGTCTAGCTCCAACGGGGGCATGTACGCCACTGGAGGGCTTAAGGCTTTACTAGTCGAGCGCCATCCACGGGGGCGGGCTGCTGGGTATCTCCATGGACCTTTGGGTCGTCGCATCGGCTGCGGTCATAGTCGCGGGCGTCGTCTACTCGTACTGGAAGCAGTTCAGCTTCTCGCTCGTCGCGTGCGCCGTCTGCGGGCTCGTGTTCGTCCTGATGATCGTCTCGGACGTGAAGCCAGAGCTGGCCTTCATGCCCCATGACCTCGTGACGCCAGACAGGGAGTACACGCTGCTCACGTCCATGTTCTCCCACGCGAGCTTCTTCCACCTGTTCTTCAACGTCCTGGGCCTGGCCTTCATAGGGACCGTCTTCGAGGAGCGTGTGGGACCGAGGGCGTTCGTCGTGCTCTTCCTGCTGTCTGGCCTGTGCGGCACGCTCATGTTCGCCGCGCTCAGGTGGAATGAGCCGTACGTGGCGGTCGTCGGGGCGTCCGGGGCCATCAGCGGCGTGCTGGGAGCGTTCGCCCGGCTCTATCCGAACGAGCGGATGACCATGCTCCTGTTCTTCATGCCGCTTCCAGCGATGCCGATATGGGTTATCGCCGCTCTGTTCATCGGGCTGCAGTTCGTGTTCGTGTCCGGGGAGACGAACGTGGCGTGGGAGGCGCACATCGGTGGGCTCCTGGGTGGCATCTTCCTCGCGCCGTTCGTGGTCAAGACCCCCCTGCACAGGCGCACCAAGCGCATGGTCTCGCAGTCCGCCCTCAGGGGGCTCGCTACCACTCCCGAGCTCAAGGCCATGCTGCGCCGGATCGAGGACGAGGAGATAGCGGATGTCCGGAGCGCATGGGTCGAGCAGTTCCTGTCGCAGGCCAGGTGCCCGACATGCGGGTCGAGGCTCAGGGCCACGAAGGAGTCCGTGCTCTGCGAGAAGGGGCACCTGATATGAGCCCCCACCCGAAGAAGCCGAAGGTGCGCGTTGTCCGCGAAGGTTTCATCCTCAGGAGGGGCGACGAGATCATAGACGCATCATCGACCGTGACATTGATAGACGCCGACGACGCCAGGATAATCGTCGACACCGGCTCCCCGCGGGACCTGTACGTCCTCCAGGACGATCTCAGGTCGCTCAAGGTCGATGTCGAGAGCGTCGACTACGTGGTCAACACGCACATGCACGTGGACCACTGCGGCTGCAACGACCTGTTCCTCCACTCGAAGAAGGTCGCCCACGAGGCAGAGAACCCTCCTCTGGGCGCCCTCACCGTGGTGAACGACGCCGTGCTGGTCCCGGGGGTCATGGTGGCCATCACCCCGGGGCACACCCCTGGAAGCATATCGGTGTTCGTCGATTCGGACATGCGGGTGGCCGTGTGCGGGGACGCCATCCCAACCGTCGAAAACTTCAAATCCCACCTGCCGCCGGCCGTCGCCTTCGACAGACGTCTGGCCACCATGAGCATGGACCGCATCCTCGAATGGGCCGAGGTCGTCGTCCCGGGCCATGGACCATCTTTCAGCGTCGTTGGAAAGAAGTAAGTCCAATGAGCGCAATCGCTCATGCATATGACCGTCCCGACGTCCATAATTGTGGAATGCCCCTTGTGCAAGGATGAGACCCTGCACGAGGTGGTCTCAGGCAAGGTAGGCGGCAAGGCGGAGACGGTGCTCGACTCCACGGTGAGATGCAGGGAGTGCGGGCACGTGCACCATGTCATCATCAAGGCGGAGAAGCCCGTTGACGTCCCCGTCATCATCAGCTGGGTCAAGGAATCGCAGCGGGCGTCGGTCGCGCTCGGCCGTGACGAAGCGCTCTCGGTCGGCGACGAGTTCATGTGCGGGGAGATCCCCGTGATCGTGACATCGATCGAGGCCAAGGGCGCCCGGGTCCTGAGGGCGAAGGCGGGCAACATCGGGACCATCTGGGCGAAGAAGTTCGACAAGGTCCGGGTGCACTTCTCCATCAACCATCAAGGCAAGTCGCACTCGGAGATCATCGAGGTCATCCCGGACGAGGAGTTCTTCATCGGGGACATGATGACGGTCGGCAAGCGGGAAGTGGTCATACATGCCATCAAGATCGATTACCGCACCCTGAAGACGGGGAGTGCGCTCGCCCGGGACATCATCCGGATCTATGCGAACATCGTCCGGACCACGTCGCAATGAACGCCCCCCGGTCAAGGTTTAACTCCGTCTAGGGGCATTTCATGCCGATGCGCGACTTGGCAGACGCGCGGGACAGGCTCGTGTCCTCGCTCCTGAGGACGGGCTACATAGTCACCCCTGGTGTGGAGAGGGCCATGAGGTCGGTCCCGCGGGAGGAGTTCGTGCCTCCGGAGCTCAGGGAGGAGGCGTACATGGACACGCCCCTGCCGATAGGCGATGGCCAGACGATATCCGCGCCTCACATGGTCGCTATCATGGCCGAGCGGCTCGAGCTGAGGCCGGGGATGAATGTCCTGGAGATCGGAGCCGGTTCCGGGTACCACGCGGCCGTTGCCGCGGAGCTGGTCCGGCCCGGCGGCAGCGTGCACACGGTCGAGCGGATCGCCATTCTCGCAGCCTTCGCGACAGAGAACCTGAGAAGGACCGGGTACTCGGACACGGTGACCGTGGTCGTAGGTGACGGGTCGAAAGGCCTCCAAGAGCATGCGCCGTTCGACCGGATATTCGTCGCGTGCGGCGCCCCGGACATCCCCGCCCCGCTGACAGACCAGCTCGCCGATGGCGGGCTGATGTTGATCCCGGTGGGTGACCGGGACTATCAGAATCTCATCAGGGTCGAACGGAAAGGCAAGAATCTCATAAAGACGAACGAGGGCGGGTGCGTCTTCGTCCCGCTGATAGGTGAGCACGGTTACAACTAGCGGAGCACGTGCTCCAGGATGCGCGACAGGTCCTTCTCGGTCACGACCGCGTCCGCCTCGTCCCTGACGAAATCATCCGACGGGCAGAACGCGATGCCCTTCCTGGATCGCCTGAACATGGGCACATCGTACCTCGAGTTGCCCACGCTGACGATGTCGTCCTTGGACGCGCCCATGCGCCTGGCGACCTCGTCGACGCCCGCCCCCTTGTCCATGACCTTGACCCTGGGGGTGCCCTCGCCCGAGAGCACGCCTGCACCATCCGCCGTGAGGCCGTTCGACAGCTGCATGTCGATGCCCAGCTCCTCCGCGATCCTCTCGGCCAGGATGTCTATCCCGGCGGAGACTATGGCCGTCCGGTACCCGCGCTGCCTCAGCTCGTCGATGGTCCTGCTGGCCCCGGGCATGGTGGGCACCTCGTCGAGGATCCGGCCGATGTCGCGGCTTGTGAGCCCCGGGCGCTTCGTCCTCCAGAGCTGGATGTCCCTTCTGATGAACTCGTGGTCGTCGATCTCTCCCCTCAGATAGGCGTCGAGTGAATGGTTGTTGTCGACGCTGAAGTGGTCGTGGACGAAGACCCACGAACTCTCCACGTCAGCGAGCACGCCATCCATGTCGAACACGACCAGCCTGGGCACGACTGGCCCATGGCGGAAAGGTTAATTAAATGATGCCCTGTTGGACGGCATGACATGATCACACTCGTCGGCGTCGGACATGTGTTCGCGATATCCGAGAACGTCAAGGGGGTCATCCGCTCGCGCCGCCCAGACCTGGTCTGCCTCGAGCTCGACCCGGCCAGGTACCACGCGCTCACCCACAAGGAGGAGTCCCGCGACATCCCGATCCAGTACATCCTGCTCGCCAAGTTCCAGAAGCGGATGGCTGGCAAGTTCGGGACCGAGGTCGGGGACGAGATGCTCGCGGGCGCGGAGGGGGCCCGCGAAGTGGGCGCGAAGCTCGCGCTCATAGACATGGACGCGGCGACGATCTTCGGGGACCTCTGGCGGAGGATGTCCTTCAGGGAGAAGGTCCGGCTCATGGGCGGGGCGCTCGTGGGACTGGTCTCCTCGAAGAAGATGGTCGAGAAGGAGATCGAGAACTACTCGAACGACGACGCCAGGTACATCGAGCAGATGGGCGAAGGGTTCCCCGTCATCAAGGAGGTCCTGATCGACCGCAGGAACGCCCACATGGCGAGACAGATCACGACCCTCGCCGTCGACCACCCGAACATGGTCGTCATCGTTGGCGACGGCCATGTCCCGGGCCTGCTCGACGCACTGAAGGGGCACCCCGTCGAGACGGTGAGGCTCAAGCAGCTCAGGGAGGGGGGCCTGGTCACCACGAGCCCGACGGAGTACACGGTCACGTACGAGTACCGCTGAGGCCCCCGTGAAAAGCATTTAGGGTTTGAACCCGTTCCTTGGAAGGTCCTAGGTGTTCCTGTGAAGGTCGTCCTGCTGAACTACACGAAGAGCCCGGACAAGATATGCGCGGCCGCGGCTCAATCATGCTATTCCGAGCTGGGTGCCTCCGAGCTCTTCGAGAAGACCACCGACGAGCGTGCGAGGAAGATGATCGGGAAGGTCGTCGGGATGGGCCACCTGTCGGTCGTGGAGCACGCCCACTTCACGTTCAGCGTCGAAGGCGTCTCGCGGTCCCTGACGCACCAGCTGGTGAGGCACAGGGTCGCCTCATACTCGCAGCAGAGCCAGAGGTACGTGGGCATGGACAAGGCCTCGTACGTGCTGCCTCCGTCGGTCGCGAAGGACCCGCAGGTCAGGAAGAAGTACGCCAAGGCCATGGACGATGTGTGGAAGGTCTACCGGGAGCTGGCGAAGGTCGTGCCAAAGGAGGATGCGAGGTACGTGCTCCCGAACGCGTGCCACACGAACATCACGGTCACGATGAACGCCAGGGAACTCTGGCACTTCTTCGACCTCAGATGCTGCCGGAGGGCCCAGTGGGAGATACGCATGATGGCCTGGAAGATGCTCGCGGAGGTGCGCAAGGTGGCGCCGATCCTCTTCGGGAACGCTGGGCCCGGGTGCTTCCGGGGGCCCTGTCCGGAGGGTGAGTACGCCTGCGGAAAGCCCTACAGGCGGGGCGAGATGCCGTCAGAGGACGAACTCATCGTGGAGAGCCAGAAGCCGGGTGAATGACCATATCGGTCCAATGCCCGAACCTACTGGCGTCGTTCACAGGCGCCCATGGCGGGTGCGCAAACCATATATATGCCCTTCCCGTTGGGATGCTTCCACGGTGAGCCCATGGGCAACATAAGGCCTACATACATCAAGAGGGTCGCAATCGAACTGGTGCAGAAGTACCCAGAGCAGTTCACGGGTGACTTCCAGCACAACAAGATGATGGTGGCCAAGCTCACCGATGTCCGTTACATCTCGATGAGGAACAAGATCGCGGGGTACGTCACGAGGTACAGGACCCACTACGAGGCCTGAGCTCCTCCTGCCCTGCAGCTTCTTCGATTGGCAATGTTCTGAGAGCCCATGCTGGGTGTCCTGCCGCGCACGTGCAGGCGCTGGCATCACGCCCGTCCGTGCATAACGGACAAATACAATCATCCTGATACCTGCCAGAGGTCCGGATAGGGGATATCGATGAAACCCGCCGTCGAGACGAAATCGCTCACAAGGGTGTTCGAGCCCAAGAGGAAGAGCGGAGGCAAGACGGTCACGGCGCTGGGCGGGGTGGACCTCAGGATCGAGCAGGGGGAGCTGTTCGGGCTCATGGGGCCCAACGGCGCCGGGAAGACCACCCTGCTCAAGATACTGAGCACGCTCCTCCTGCCGACCTCGGGCAAGGCCTATGTCGCCGGGTTCGACGTCGAGAAGGACTACCACGCGGTCAGGAAGCGCATCAACATGGTCTCCGGAGGGGAGATCTCGGGCTACGGCCTCCTGACGGTCAAGGAGAACCTGTGGATGTTCTCCCAGTTCTACGGCATCAAGAGCCAGGTCGCGAAGGACAGGATCGACTCGATGCTGGGCACGTTCGGCCTGCTCGACAAGAAGAACGAGAAGGTCCGCGCGCTGTCCACGGGCCAGAGGCAGAAGATGAACATCATCCGCGGGTTCGTGACGGACCCGGAGATCATATTCCTCGACGAGCCCACGCTGGGGCTCGACGTGAACGCGAGCAGGGTCATCCGGGAGTACATCGTCGACTGGGTCGAGAAGCAGCCCGAGAAGACCGTGCTCCTGACGACGCACTACATGGCCGAGGCGGACGAGCTCTGCGACCGGATCGCCGTCATAGACGGCGGCATGATACTCGCATGCGACACCCCGGGCAACCTGAAGCGGACGGTCCGGATGGACACGACGATGAGCCTCGATGTAACGCTCATGCGCGACACCACGAGATTCGGTTCGTTCAAAGGGGTCGGCAAGTTCACGTCGCATGACGACTCCGAGAAGGGCGTGACGCACCTCAGGTTCGTGCTCGAGGACGAGTCCCCCGTCTCGGACATCGTGTCCGAGGTGCTCAGGAGCGGCTCGAGGATCCTATCGCTGCAGAAATCGGAGCCGACCCTGGAGGACGTCTTCATCAAGATGGTCGGGAAGGGGTTGGATTGACCGACACCTGGATGATCCGGAACCTCAGGGCTGTGAGGGGCAGGGCGTATCCGCGGGTCATCGGCCTGATGAGGGAACCGAGCTGGATGATCTACGGCACCGTGCTCCCCCTGTTCTCGATCACCGCGTACGTCTACGTCTACAAGTTCATAGGCGCGAAGCCCGAGTTCGTCGGGTACGTGGTCCTGGGCGGTGCCATGACGGCCTTCTGGCTCAACGTGCTCTGGAGCATGGCTGCCCAGCTCTACTGGGAGAAGGAGACGGGGAACCTCCAGCTCTACATGATCGCCCCGATCTCGCGCATGTCGCTCCTGGCGGGCATGGCGGTCGGCGGCCTGTTCGAGACGACGACCAGGGCCGCCTCGACGCTCGCGCTCGGTGTGTTCGCCTTCGGGATAGTGCTGACCCTGACGGATCCCCTGATGCTCGTGCTGGTGTTCCTCGCGACGATGGTCGCGCTGTACGGGATGGGCATGATGTTCGCGTCGCTCTACCTGCTCTTCGGGCGGGAGGCGTACCACATGTCCAACCTGCTCATGGAGCCTGTCTACTTGGTCTCCGGGTTCTACTTCCCCGTCAACTACTTTTGTTTCTGGGCCGCCTTGGGCGCGTCGGTCATACCCATCACGCTGGGCCTCGATGCCATGAGGCAGCTGTTCTTCGAGGGTGCCCCAGGGGACGCGTTCCTGCCGATCCAGACCGAGCTGGCCGTGCTGGCGGTCCTGAGCGTCGTGTTCATCATCCTCGCGAAGTTCTCGTTGGACTACATGGAGAAGCTTGGCAAGAGCACCGGGAGGCTGACCCTGAGATGGCAGTGATGAACGACCTCAGGACCTTCAAGAACGCCGCGTGGCTCGGCTGGCAGATGGAGGCGAACTGGGCGGACCCGTTCCTGTTCATGACATACTGCGTGGTCAAGCCCATCGCGGGCACGCTCATCCTGGTGTTCATGTACCTCGTAGTCACAGGCGGGAACACGGACACCGAGTTCTTCTCCTTCATGTTCGTGGGCAACGCGATGTACATGTACGCGGCCGAGGTGCTGTTCGGCGTGTCATGGGTCATCCACGACGACAGGGAGCATTACATGACCCTGAAGCAGGTCTACATCGCCCCGATCAACTTCTACGCCTATGTGTTCGGCAGGGCCGCGATCAAGATCGCCATAACGACCGCCGGCGTGGTCATCACGCTCGTGTTCGGCGTGCTCGTGCTAGGCGTCGGGATCGACATCCTGGCGATGGACGTGCCGCTCCTCGTGGTCTCGCTCATCCTGGGGTTCGCGTGCATCTCTGTGCTGGGCCTCGCGCTCGGGGGGATATCCTTCCTGACCGCGAAGCACGCGGAGGGCATCAACGAGGGTATCGCGGGCATATTCTACGCGTTCTCCGGGGTCGTGTTCCCGGTCACGGCTTTGCCCTCATGGGCCCAGTCCATATCCATGGTGCTCCCGATCACCTACTGGATGGAGGCCGTCAGGCGCGGCCTCATGCCGACGACCATGGAGAGCCTGAACACGGTCTCGGGATACGACGTCACGGGCATGGGCGGCATGTCGGACCTGTACCTGCTCGGGGTCCTCGCGCTCTCGGTGACGGTGTTCTTCGTCATGTCCATATCCGTCTTCAGGGCGGCCGATGTGGTCGCCCGCAGGAAGGGAAAGATCGACTGGACGAGCGCGTACTGACGGTCCCGGGGCCATGGTTAGGTATTTCTACCGATGCTCTCATGGAGGGGGCTGCACAGGCAGGCCATGCCCGAGTGGGGTAGCTTGGATATCCTAGAAGCCTGCGGAGTTTCAGACCTGGGTTCGAATCCCAGCTCGGGCGCCTCGCCTCACATCATCCGTGGCCGGTCCCGGCCCCCTTCCTGATGCGCTTCATGAGGTCGGACATGGCCCTGTCCTCGTCCTTGGACACGACCTGCCCCTCCCGCCTCAGCAGGACCTCGACCTCCTTCTTCGCCTTCTTCAGGAGGCCTCCGCGCTCCTGATCCCTGGCCCTGGTCGCGGCCGCCGCCGCAGGCTGCCGGATTGAGATGAACTCCTTCTTGAACCTCGTGGCCGTGTGCCTCTTCCCGAGGAACTTGCCGTCCAGGCCCGCGTCCCTGATGGTCTCGAAGGAGATGGCGGCGTCGTCCGCATCGAACTCCCGGATGAGCTCCCTCGCGACCTCCCAGACCCATGCGTCCGCTACGAGCTGCTCGAAGGATGCGCCGACCGCCTGGTCCACACCTCCGAACCCCGAGCCGAGGTCCGACGGCACGGCTGCCTGGAGGCTTATGTGGGGAACGCCCTCCCACGGGTTCGCGATCGCGGTCGACAGTGACTCGAGCCCGAGCCCGGTGACCATCGTCGGCAGACCGTACCGCCTGCCCATCTGTCCGGCCGCCGTGCGCATGAGGGGCGCTTCCAGGGCCGCGTAGTCTATGGATCCGGACTGAAGGTCCCCCGGGCAGGAGTCGCTGCTGTAGATGAACGGGGCGCCCTTCCTGGCGGTCTGAGAGACCACGAGGCTCGCCAGGTTCTCGGCGTTGACCTGGGCCGCCGTACCGGCGATCGTCACTGGGGACGTGAGGCCCGCGACGGCCGCGGCCATCGCGACGATCGGCACGCCTGCCCTGGACAGCTCGAACTGGCCCTCCACCAGCCCCTTCTCGAAGGTCAGAGGCGATATCGGGCACTCGATCGCCGATATGATCGGCCTCTTGACCAGTGCGTCGGGGCCACCGGTCAGGAGCGAGGCCATCTCGACCATGTGCCTCGCCTCGTCGAACCCCGTGGCCATCGCCTGGACGTGCTTCGTCGTGTGCCTCAGGGACACGTCCAGCTCGACCATCCCCTTGAGCTCGACCGGCTGCTCGAGCGCGCCCACCATGGGCCAGAAGAAATCGACCTGCGGGAGCTGGTCCACCAGGACCGCGAAGTCCTTGAGGTCCCTGGAACTCGCGGGCCTGGCCGCTCCGGTCACCATGTCTTTGATGTGGACGCCCTCGCCACCGTTCGCGGCATACAGTCTCCCGCTCGGTATCGTGAGGTCGTTCTGGCCGTCCCGGGACGCGAGCACGATGGATTTCGGCGCGTTCGAAAGGGCCGCCTTCACCATGCTCTCAGGGAGCAGCACCCGTTTGCCGTCGCCGGACCTCACCGCGCCCGCATCGACGAGCGCCTGCGAGACCACGGGGCTAAGGATGGACACGCCCACCTCCTCGAGCACGCGGACCGATGTGCCATGTATCCTCTCGATCTCATCCCTGCTCAAGAACTCCAGCTTCCCGCGTGCCATGACCTCACCCTCCTAAGCCTGGATGGGGAAGGTGTGCGTTTTCATGTACTTTTTGGCGGTCCGGGCGCCGGAGGCCCGTTTGTTCTGGTGAACCGTGAAATACCCCTCCGTTCATGCACCTGGTCGAGCCTCAAGGACCCGGGGTCGATAGAATGGAATCCGAGTGGACATCTGCGGTGAAACGGTTCCTGCTGAACAACATCGGACAGCTCGACCAGGAGGATTTCGACGCTTGGTTGGATGGGGACCTGGAGCTCGCAGAGCTCCTTGAACCGTTCCTCAAGGTCATGGCCCAGCACCGCGACTCGGTGCTCAGGGAGCTGCACCAGATATCTCCGGCGGAGGTGTTCGACATCTATGTCATGGAGCACCCTGAGATCAAGTTCGAGGACCAGGGACGGGTCATAGTCAGGATCGGCAAGGAGATGGAGGCGATGAAGACCATCCTGAGCGCCGTCTGAACGCTTGCCGGGGCCTGGGGGGGCCTTCGCGGTCGGCGCTACATGTACCACCCGATTTTGGACAGAACCGTACCGTACGTTGAGAATGTATTTATTCACGGATTCAATCAATCGGGGGAGCACGATGGCAGACAGCAAACCCACTTCAACCGAAGCCAATGACCGACCCTACCTGATGCAGGACTGGCAGGAGCGCTACAAGGACAAGATCCGCACGGTCGCACAGGCCGTATCCACCGTCAAGAGGGGGGACAAGGTCTTCATAGGCTCAGGCGCCGCCGAGCCCCAGCTCCTCGTCAAGGCGCTCATCGAAACCTCTGGCAGGCTCGCGGACACCAGGATCATGCACATAATGACCCTGGGCGTGGCCCCGTACACCGAGGAGAAGTTCACGGACCAGTTCAGGCACAATGCGTTCTTCATAGGGGCGAACACGAGGCAGGCCGTGGCCGAGGGCAGGGCGGACTACACCCCGGTGTTCCTCTCCGAGATCCCGAGGCTGTTCAGGTCCGGGCAGGCCCCTATCGATGTCGCACTCATACAGGTCTCGCCTCCGGACAAGCACGGATACTGCAGCTACGGCGTCTCCACCGATGTGGTCAAGTCCGCATCGGAGAGCGCGCACAGGGTCATCGCGGAGATCAACCCGCGCATGCCCCGGGCGCTCGGGGACTGCTTCATCAGCATGGACGACATAGACCTCGCCATCCCGGTCGACGTGCCGCTGCTGTACTCCCACAAGGAGCGCGCGGACGATGTGGCGAAGCGCATCGGGAAGAACATCGCGAGCCTCATAGAGGACGGCTCGACCCTCCAGATGGGCATAGGCACGATCCCCGACTCGGTCCTGTACCACCTGAGCGACAAGAAGGACCTGGGCATACACACCGAGATGTTCTCCGACGGATTCATGGACCTGGTCGAGAAGGGCGTCATCAACAACGCCAAGAAGACGATCCACCAGGGCAAGACCGTCGCGTCGTTCTGCATCGGCGGCCAGGGGCTGTACGACTTCATCGACAACAACCCAGGCATCGAGTTCCACCCGACGGAGTACACCAACGACCCGTTCATAATCGCCCAGAACGACAAGATGGTCGCCATCAACTCGGCCATCGAGGTCGACCTCTCGGGGCAGGTCTGCGCGGATTCGCTCGGCGCGATGTTCTACTCCGGCATAGGCGGCCAGGTCGATTTCATCAGGGGCGCCTCCAGGTCCAAGGGCGGCAAACCGGTCATAGCGATGCCGTCGACCGCGAAGAACGACACGCTTTCGAGGATATCCGTCCATCTCAAGCCCGGCGCGGGCGTCGTGACCACCAGGGGCGACGTGCACTACATCGTGACCGAGTGGGGCGTCGCCTACCTGCACGGGAAGAACATACGCGAGCGCGCGATGGCACTGATAAACATCGCCCACCCGAAGTTCAGGAAGGGGCTCATCGAGGGGGCCAAGAAGCTCCACTACGTCTATGGCGACCAGATTATGCAGACCGAGGGCTGCGTCTACCCGGAGGAGTACGAGACCAAGATGAAGACCAAGGACGGCTCGACGCTCCTGGTGCGCCCCATCCAGCCCACGGACGAGGAGATGCTCAGCGACATGTTCTACGACCTGAGCGACCAGACGATCATCAACCGGTTCTTCAGCATGCTGAAGTCCATGCCGCACAGGAAGCTCCAGGAGTTCTGCGTCGTGGACTACGAGGCGGAGATGTCCTTCGTGGTCATCAAAGGTGCCAGGCCGAGGCTGAAGATGGTCGGCGTCGGGAGCTACCACCTCGACCCGGCCACGCACAGGGCGGAGATCGCGTTCCTCGTGGCTGACGAGTGGCAGGGCAAGGGCATAGGCACATTCCTGATGCAGAACCTGGTCAAGGTGGCGAGGGCCAAGAAGATCAAGGGCCTGACCGCCGAGGTGCTCAGGGACAACGTCGCGATGATCGCGCTCATGCACAAGAGCGGCGTGCCCGCGAAGTCCCAGCCCGTGGACGGCTCGTACCTGTTCACCATGGACTTCTAGACCAGGATTATCTATCCGGTGGAGGATTACGTGCCCGGTGTAGCGATTGCTCCTGGGCGCCCATGTCTCCATCTCAGGCGGCCTCGACAAGGCCCCTGAGCGCGGCCGGAACCTGACCTGCGACTGCATGCAGATATTCTCGAAGAACCAGATGCAGTGGAGGGCCAAGCCCCTGGACCTCGGTGAGGCCGAGAGGTTCAGGGAGAGCTCGAAGACACATGGGATCACCGAGACGGTCATCCACGATTCGTACCTGATCAACCTCTGCAGCCCGGACAAGGCGCTGCTCAAGCAGTCCCGCGAGGCGTTCCTCGAGGAGATGGTCCGGGCGAAGCACCTGGGCGTGAGGAACCTGATATTCCATCCGGGGGCGCACATGGGGTCCGGGGAGGTCGAGGGGCTGAAGCGCATAGCGGAGTCGATGAACTGGGCCAGGGCCGAGTCCGGCTCGGGCGATGTGCAGCTCGTACTAGAGATAACCGCGGGCCAGGGGAGCGTGCTCGGTCATTCGTTCGAGCAGCTCGCAACCGTCATCGGCCTGCTCGACGACCAGAAGAACGCGGGCGTCTGTCTGGACACGTGTCACGCCTACGCGGCCGGCTACGACCTCAGGACCAGGAACGGCTACCGGCAGACCCTCGGCCGCTTCGACGAGGTCCTGGGGATGGACCGGCTCAGGGCGGTGCATCTCAACGACTCGAAGGCCAAGCAGGGGTCGAGGCTGGACAGGCACGAGGCCATCGGGAAAGGCTTCCTGGGGCTCGAGTGCTTCAAGAACATCATGAACGACAAGCGGCTCGGCAAGATCCCGATGGTCCTCGAGACGCCAGGCGGCGAGGGCTCCTACAAGGAGGAGCTCAAGGTCCTGAGGTCCCTGGCCGAGGGGTAGGCCGGTCCAGGTCGACGCCCACCTGCTCGATGACCTCGATGTCCCCTGGCGGCATGATGCTCTGGACCTCCTCGATGGGCACCTCGAACAGGTCCGAGAGGCGTTTGGAGAGGGCGTTCCTGTCTCCGCTGCCCGGTCTCAGCACAACGAAGCGCTTGCTCCCCGTCCTGAGCGCATCGACGGGTCCGCCCATGATCTTGCGCTCCTTCTCGAAGAGTATCTCGCCGACCGCGAGCCGGACCTCCAGCTTGTCCGCGTAGTTCCTCTTCCCGCGTATCACGAACGCGCCCTTCGCCAGGTATTCCCCGCTCTGCGGGGTCTTGCTCACCTGCTCGGGCAGCACCCAGTACCCGGCCGCGGAGCCGATCTTCGCGTTCCAGGCCTTCGATGTGGCGACCGCGAACTTGCACGCCTCCATCAGCGTACGCTCCGTGACGCCCTCCTTCATCTTCACGACCACGCTGGGGGCACCGTGCATGTCCGCGTGTGCATACCTGTCCCCGTCGTCCAGGTGCTTCTTGACGAGCATGTCGTTGCTCTTAGCGTCCTTGCCGCCGAGCACGACCGCCCCTTCGCTGGAGATGAACCATCTGAACCGCTCGAACCAGAAGCGCTTGGACGGTTTGTAGCTCACGCGGCGGACCTTCGACGCGGCGATCCCGGCCTCGTGCTCCTGGACCGCCTTCCTTGCATCGTCCAGGACCGCGAGGACCCCATCGAGCTTCTTCCGGGACCTCTTCGCCTCTCCGTAGTAGCGCTGGGCACTCGATTCGACGGTCCCCTTCGCGTCGATCGTGAACGTGGCGATACCGATCCTGACCGTGAGCACGGCGTTCTTGGCGTCGTAGGAGACGAACCCCGGGATGTCGTCCATCGGCTTCCTGTCAGCCATGTTCCTCTGGGCGTGCGCGAGGGCCTTCGACACGTCGGCATAGAGCCCGAAGAGCGCGTCCCCCGCCATCTGCGCCTCCCTGCCCTCGTCCTGGAGCCTGATGACCGCCGCCTCCTGCTGGGCGAGCCTGCGCTTGAGCCTCTCGAGCTCGCGCTGCCGCTCCGCCTCCCCGCTGTCGGCCTTGACCACCTTGGGCTTCCGTGAGATGTACTCCTCGACGGCCTTGGAGAAGCTCGGGAACTCGATCGTGGCCATGGATCCGTAGATCTTCATGTTGACGGGCACGACATCCTCCGGGAGGTCCCCCTTGAGCACGATGTACCCCTTCCCCGAGCCCAGTGCCTCTTCCCTGAACGCCCTGATGGCTGCGAGGACCCTGGCGGCGCCCGCCACATCCAGCGCGGCTGCCATGCCGCGCCTGTCGAGGTCCAGCCTGGCGCAGATCTCCTCGCTGTACCTCCCGCCGAGGTTGAGCTTCGTGGCGAGGGTCCGCACGATGTCGGCGTCCGATGCGGCCAGTATCCCGTGCAGGTCCTCCGCTGTGAGGTCAGACGGGTCGGGGACGGGCGGCGGGAACATGAACTCCTTCCTCGCGCGCACGTCCCGATGCTTCCAAGTGTGGGTCGTGAGAGGCTGGACGATCACGCCATCCTTCACGAGTATCGCGTTGCCGTCCCCGAACAGCTCGAGCACGAGGTCGCACTTGCCGTCCTTCTCCAGCGACAGCACGGCTATCCGCTCGAACCCTTGCTGCCTTATCGACCCGATCTTGCCGTTGGCTATGCGCTTCCGGAGCATCATGGCGAAGTCGGAGGGCAGCTGTGGCATCTCCCCAGCCGTCTCGGACATGTAGATCCAGCGCCCGACGTAATAGTGCAGGTACTCCTTCCCCCCCCCAGGCACCTTGATGGCGAGCACGAGATGGTCGTGGTCCGGGTGGTATATCTTGTCGACATGCCCACCGACGAACCTCTGGAGGTCCTTGACGGCGGCCGCGATGTCGAAGCTGCTGAGTGACTCCTTCATCTGGCCGACAAATCCCCTGATGCGGTATTAAAGGATGCGTCCACCGTGGCCCGGTCCCCAGGGCTGCGTGCCCGGGCGCCAGCGGTGCCAGGCCAGCATCGCGCCGTCCCCCGCACAACCTTTTAATACAATGGTCAAGATGGACCTGCATTCCGGCCATGAAGCCACTGTGGCTTAGAGGTATAGCGACGCCTTGGTAAGGCGTAGGTCGAGGGTTCGATTCCCTCCAGTGGCTCTCACTTCTCACACTCCCGCCCCAGGGCTGCCGCTACGGTGCGAGGCTGAAAAACAGGGGTTAAGGGGTTTGAATGCGGGAGCGGGCTAGCGCCGCTAGTCCTTCCGGACCTCCTTCTCGAGTTTCTCGAACTCCTTCTCGACATCCGAGGGCTCGGGTGGGTCGTCCACCTGCTCCATCGAGTGGCCCGTGCCGGGGTTCCCACCGGACCTGCCCTTGAGCACATACCACACGACGACTATCAGGATCAGCGCGACCGCGAAGAGGCCGAGGTTCATGTACAGCAGCAGCTTCGCGAACGCGTCAGCGTCGTCGACCCTCGTGTTCACGTCCCCGACATCCTGGTCTATCTGGTCCTGGAGGTCCGTCACATCCTGCTGGGTCGTCTCGTTCAGCCCGTCCAGCTGGTCCTGCAGGTCGCTCAGGTCGTCCGGCGTTGCGTACACCGGTGGCTCGTATGTGACGGTCCTCGTCAGAGTCACGGAGTTGCCCAAGTCGTCCGTCGCGGTCACGGTGACGGTGTTGTCGCCCTCCGAGAGCACGACGACCGCGCTCCACGCGGTCACGCCGTCGCCTGCCAGCACACCATCCACATAGACCATCGCGCCAGCGTTCACGGTCCCCTCGACCGTCACGCTCGGCTCGCTCACGGTCGTCCCTGCGGCAGGCGACGTTATCGCCAGCGCGGGTGCGGTCGTGTCGAGCGCCACGGCCACATCCACGGATGCGGAGTTGCCCACGGCGTCCACGGCCTCGACGGCCAGCGTGTTGTCGCCCTCGTACAGGTCCGCTTCGAAGGACCAGGAGCCATCGGCCGACACGGCCGCGGCTGAGCCGTTGACCGTCACGGTCGCGCCCATCTCGGCCATGCCCGTCAGCGTGACCGTCGCATCGGCCGTCGGTGAGACGACCTGGTCGACCGTCAGCACACAGACGGTGTCGGCTATGATGGTCTTGTACATGGTCGCGCTGACCCCGGCGTCGTTCGTGGCCACGACCGTGAACACGTTGACGCCCTCGGCCAGGGCTAGCTCCGCGCTGAACGCGCCAGCGTCGTCAGCGTCCGTCGATGCGGACGCGGTCGGGGACGAGATCTCGATGGCGGACGCCGGGTCCGCCATGCCCTGGACCAGTATGCTGTCCAGGCTGACCGTCGCGCCGTCGGCGTACATCACCGGCAGCACCGGGTCCATGAACTCCGCGCTGAACTCCTCGAACACCGAGTTGACGGTGAACGTGGACATCGCGGGCTCGGCCCAGTTGCCGTACATGTCCGCGGCCTCGACATAGACCGTGTGGGCGCCCTCCGCCAGCGTGAACGGCGGCACGAGCGTCACATGGTCCCCGATGACGGTCGCGAACTCGGTCCAATCGATGCCGTCGATCTCGACCAGCAGGGAGCCCTCATCCAGGCCGGAGTAGAACGCCACGTTGTCGTTGACGTCGAACTCGACGACGGCCAGGTTGGACGCGAGCGCGGTCCCGTCCGCGGGCACCAGGTTCTCGATGGCAGGCGCACCCTCATCGATGACGTCTATCGTCACCGGTATCGAGAACATGTCCGATGCGCCCATGAAGCCGAAGGTGGCCTCACCTGCGTAGATGCCTGCGATCGCGGGCAGGCTGTACGATAGGTTGAACCCGTAGGTGCCCGCGCCGACCGTGCCATCGATGTCGACCGCTTCTATTGTCGCACCCATGATGGTCATCTGGACGGTCAGCGAGAAGTACCCTGGTGTGCCCGGGACGGTGTATCCGAGGACCTTGACCACGTACTGCCCGGCTTCGGGCAGCTCAAGGTCGACCGCCTCAGTCGCGGTGGCTCCTGCGGAGTACCAGTACGGTTCCGTCGTCTGCGCCTGTCCGTCCATGTTCTCGTCGTAGAATATGCCCAGGTCCAGGTCGGTGACATCGGAGACGGCTTCCGTCGCCACCCTCAGCTCGGACGTGTCACCGACGGTCATGACCCTGGTGTAGTCCGCGTTCGCGAGAGCCTCGACGAAAGTTCCAGACAGCGCATCCTGGTATATCGCCTCAGCCGGCCACTCCATGCCGGCCACGGGCGCCACTCCGCCGCCCTTCACTTCGATGGTCCCGTCCACATCTATGGAGTACTCCGCCGGGATCGTGTCGGCGAGCGGGACGTATCCCGGACTCAGCGGGTCACCGGGCTGCACGCTCTCGAACCATACCTCGTACGGCGAGTAGTCGCTCACGGTGACCCATCTCGTGTAGCCTTCGATCGTGTCGGAAGGCGTCGTGCCGGACATCACCGGGGTTCTCGTGACGATTGCGAACGGACCGGGCGTTCCGGTGTACATCATCGAGTAGAACTCGCACAAGGGCACCGAGAAGCCATCGGCTCCCCACTCGGTGTTGGAATTGGGCACCGCGATGACCTCGCTCGGTCCACCAGTTGATGTGTACACACCGAATGTGCCTCCACCGAGGTACTTCTCGTCGCTGGACGCGACCCTCACCTCAGTCAGCCCTGGTCCGAGCGGCGGCTCGAAGGTGTAGTCCCAGGGCAGTATGAACGACGGTAGCGGGGCCAGCACATGCACGTTTGTGTCGGTCGGCAGCTCGGTCCAGTTGACCTTCACGATCAGGTCCGAATAGATGTCCGGGAAGTTTGTCCAGTCCTCTGGTAGGGACCAGTATATCCTCCAGTCGCCGGATTCGAACCTCCATCCCTTGTCTGCGAGCCCGGTCACATCGTTGTTGTAGGGCGTGTCGAAGTAGCTTGCACCGCCGAACTCGAACTGGTAGTCCCTCGCTGCGACGTTTATCACGACAGGTATGCACTGCACGCGCACGCCGTCGTCCACGTAGATGCCCGCGGCGTAGGTGCCCACCGGTGCGTCGGCCGGGACCGAGAGGTTGTACATCCAGACCGCCACGTCAGGCGCGATTGGTGCCAGCGCGTAGTCGAGCCCGGTCGACCACGGGTCCCCGGACATGTATGTCGTGAAGCTGATCCACGGGAATGTCTCGAGCTCGTAGTAGTCTAGCTGCAGGTGCAGCGTGTAGCCTTCGATTTCCGTGGAGTCAATTATCCTGACGACCAGGCCGTCCGTGATCCGGTCCCTCGGGTTCTTTATCTCGATCTGGTTGTAGTTGTTGTCCTCGCCGTCAACGGAGAACCTGTAGAGCTCCCAGTCGTTCAGCCACGAGGTGTTGATCTCCCCGTCCCCGTTCTCGTCGACCCAGTCATGGAGCTCTAGCCTGTAGGATGCGTCGGTGACATAGTCCTGCTCCACATCGAATATGCTGTAGTCCCAGTACATCGTCACCTTGAGCAGGTCCGTGGTCACAGGCACATAGGACGCGATATCCATGAAGATGTCCGACCCGGTCGTCGTGACATCGATGGCGTCCGAATCCTGTTTCAGGAGTATCTGGCTCGTTATGTTGACGTCCCTCGTGTTCACCTGGTCCCAGTTCAGCGTGACGAACAGGTTGTTCGCATCGTAGTCACCGGCGTAGATCAGGTTGACGAAGGTCTCCATGCGCGTTCCGTAGATGCTGCCCGGATACGATGCGGCCTTCGTGAACATGGGTTCGTACATTCCTCCAGGCGCGTACGAGTACACCCCGTCGGCCTCGCTCATCGCGTCTGTGTAGGCCTTCGCGTTCAGCCAGCCAGAACCCTGCTTGAGCGGGTCGAAGTGCATGTCGTCCGCGGTGCCCATCAGGACGGCCTTGGCCCAGTCCATCGCAGGCCACGAACCCCAGCTGTCGTAGTACGCCTGATATCCGAGCGCCGCACCGCCCGCAACCGTCGGCGCCGCATGGCTCGTTCCGCTACCCAGTTGGAAGTGCATCGACCCGTCGCCGATCACCTCGTAGTAGTCGAGCATGTTCAGCGGCGCCGGCTCCATCGAGTACGCGCCAGATGCGATTATCTCGGCGTTGAGCTTCCCGGTCCTCGTCGGCCCCGAGTTGGAGAACGGTATCACATCGCCCCACTGGCTGTATGCGAGGTCGTTCTCCATGCCCAGCTCCGCCCTGTACATCATGGTCGTCCCGGCGCCAACATGAACGGATGTGAAGTCGGTGACGGTATGGGTCGTGCCGTATCCAGGACCTCCGTTGCCGGCAGACCACACCCAGAGCGTCTCGTACCCGCTCAGGGATATCGAGGTCGCCACGTCGTCGTAGTCCTCGTAGCCAGCATCGACGGCCGTCTCGGACCATCCGTAGCTGTTGGACACGACATTCGCATCGTCTTCCGTGTTTGCCAGTCCGTCTGCGCCGAACTCGGCGAACATCCAGGCGTTGATCGTGTCGCCCGTGAACGGTATGCAGATGAGGTCTGCTTCATAGGCCATGCCCCTGAGCAGGAGCATGCTCTCGCCGGTCCCGAGCGCCGCAGACGCGGTCATGGTGCCATGGCTCGCGCCCTCCGTGAACGCGCCCATGAATGCGACCGCCGAACCGGACGAAGGCGCCCAGGTCGTCCCGTATGTCCAGTTCGCTGCGGGATACCAGTAGGATCCGTCCGAGATCCAGTATATCATTCCGCCGGACAGGTCTGCATACCCGTCGCCTGCGTTCCACGCGGACCAGTCCTTCGCCTCTGTGACGGAGTCGTAGAAGTCGTAGTACGACGCCTCGTCGCCCATCGTGCACGCCTTCTCGTCGGTGAAGTCGAAATCGTGGTCGAGGTCCACGTAGACGGTGTCATACCAGCCGTAGGAGTTGGCGTCCACGACCAGGACCGCTACAGGTCCTTCCCAGTAAGCCACCAGGTTGGCATCCGGGTGGTAGCCGATGTGGTACCATCCGCTCACGCTGTCCACCGGGGCGCCTCCGACATCGGTGAGTCCGTCAACCATGTATCGGGCGCCGTCGAAGTAGACGTAGCTTCCGTATTCTGGAACCTCCGTGCTCGTGTCCGCGACCCATGAGCCGATCTCTTCGTAGCCCCACAGGTTCGCGGCGTAGTCATCGTATGCTATCGGCCAACCTGCATACGGGCCGGAAGTGTACCTGGCCTGCTGTCCCATTAGGTCGGGATGGGCCATGTCGAACCCGTCGTCGATGACTGCGACCTTGACCCCGTCCCCGGTCCATCCGTCCGCCCATGCGGCGACCGCGCCATGGACCTCGTCGACATCGTAGTCCTCGACGGCCGGTATCGGGTCAACCGGTCCGTCTGGCGCGACATCGACGGAGGTCTGCTCGACGACCGGCTTCTCGTAAATCTTGATCATTGAAACGCTTGGCAACTCCGCCAGCTTGTAGATCTGTTTGGAGTCGAGCTGCATCAGCTGCTCGACGGGCAGGCCTGCGAATTCCTTCTTTGTGATCAATGGCATTCCTGCGGAGGCGAGGTACTCGTTGACCGCCTCCTTGTCGGTGACGAAGACATAGACGCTCAGTTTGCCCGAGGCGGTCATCATCTTCGTCTTGGTCACGGAGTCGATTTTCATCTCCGGTGTCAGGAGAGCCGATCGGTCGACAGTCTCGCTTCCGTCGGTGGACGTGACAGTCTCGCCGTCGGGAGCGCTCACTACGTCACTCGTCTGAGCCGCTATCTGCGTCGGCAGCATGGCGAACGCCGTCAACACCATCAATGCCATCAGCAGAAAGCTCAGACTTGCTCGTCTGTAACTGTACATCACTCATCCTCCTCACAGTTCCCACAACGGCACCGGGGGCGGTGCCGAGAAACGGTCATGTAACCGATATCCGCGATATATAAGCATATCGAGCTGTTAAGCGCCCAATCGGTTGTGAATATTCGTGCACACTGGCAATTATTGAAATCAATATAATAATTGTATGACAAATTAAAATGCGGGCTTCTGAAGCGTTCGAAACCTTTCAATAGCGGTGAGATGGTCGGTCACATCTCTGCCAGGGACCGCGCCTCCGATGTCAATGAACGTGGGCCATGTCCGCGATGTCATTTCGGCAACTTAATCAATGACCGGGCGATAGGGTTTCGAGCGCAGTCTCAGGGGTGTGAACATGACCGGTCACAGGCTCGAGCCCTGGAACATCCACAAAGGGGATCCGAAGCACAAACACTCGAAGGTCAAGTCGGCCGGGAAGTGGGTCCTCAACAAGGAGAAGATCGGCCTCGTGCTTGGTCCTCTGCTGTTCCTCATGGCCGTCCTGATCCCGGAACCTCAGTCGATGGTCGATGCGGCGCTGCTCAGGGGCGTCTCGTCGTCAGCTCCTCAGATAGCCATGGGCACGCTGCTCTGGGTGCTCGTCTGGTGGGTCACCGAGTGCGTCCCGCTGGGCATAGCCGCACTTGTGCCGCCCATGATATTCGGCTTGTCGAGGATCGTCGCGTGGAAGACCGCGCTCACGGCATTCACGGACCCCATCATCTGGATATTCATGGCCGGCTTCGTGCTGGCAGCGGCCTTCAGGAAGTGGGACCTGGACCGGAGGATCGCCGTGCGGCTGGGATCGTTGTACAAGGGCACCAACCCGATGGTCGCTGCGTTCTTCGTCGCATCGCTCCCGGTCTTCATACTCACGCTCACCGGGTCCATAACCGCGTCGACGGCGGTCGTGTTCCCGTTCCTGATCGCCTACCTCTCGATGGCCGGGGTGAAGCCTGGAGGGAGGTACAGCGAGGCGTGCATGCTCGTGCTCGCCCAGGCCGCGACGGCCGGCGCGATGTTGCTCCTGATAAGCACCCCGCCGAACCTCATCGCCAAGAGCACCGCGCTCGAATACGCTACCGTCGACCTCACCTTCCTCGACTGGTTGGTGATAGGGACGCCACATGCCCTCATCGGCCTGTTGGTCACGTGGGTAGTCGTCTTCAAGGTGCTCAAGCCGGAGGAGAAGTCGATCGCGGTGGACAGGGGCAGGCTCGCCGCGGTCGCCAAGCAGCTGGGCAGGATGAGCCGGGGCGAGAAGATGGTCACAGCGCTCCTGCTGACCGCGATCACGCTCTGGATATTCCCGTCAGTCGTGAAGGCGCTGGCGACCTACAACGAGAGTCTCGTGCCGTTCAGCCAGGACCTCGCAGCGGTCATGCCGGAGGCGATGCCTGCGGTGCTGGTAATCCTGCTCGCCGGGCTCCTGCGCGTCAAGGGCGAGCCGATACTGAAGTGGGACGAGATCGCGAGGGGCATCGACTGGAACATCGTCTTCCTCTTCGGCGGTGGCATAGCGCTGGGGATCGGTCTCGAGGCGAGCGGGTTCGCACAGTGGCTCGCGACGGGCGTGAGCGGCGCCCTCGGGGACAACCCTACCGGGTGGAGCATATTCGCGATGTCCTGCCTGCTCGGGTTCGTGCTCACCTATGCCGCGTCCAACACCGCCGCCGCGCTCATCACCTGCCCGATCGCAGCGTCCCTCGCGCTAGGCGCGGGCCTGACCGGCGCCGCCGTCGCGGCGCCCGTGATAGGTGCCGCACTGGCGTGCTCGATCTCGAGCGCCATCCCGTCCACGACCCCGCCGATGGCGATCGTGTACAGTTCGGGTTATGTGAAGATATGGAGCATGTTCAAGGTGGGCATCATATCCGACCTCATCAGGCTCGGCGCACTGATACTGATAGGGCCGTTCCTCGTGAACCTGGTCCTCTGAGCGGATATGCGGCGGCTGGCGCGCGTCCGCACGGGCGTATGGCGCATGCGCGTGCGGGTGGCGGTCGTCGCCGAGCCAGCAGTCTTCATACGGTGTTATATATACGTTCCACACGAGTTAACGTGTAGGGATGCACTAATGCCGAAGAGTCTCATTGACAGTGCTCTCAGCGGCGCCACTGAGAACAAGAGTGTTAGCGAAGAACAGGGCCCGCAGCAGCCCAAGACGCAGGACGAGGTCGAGATCGAACGGATCGCATCCGGTCTGAACGTCTGCATCAAGCTCGTGGGGTGCGGGGGAGCTGGTTCGAACACGGTCAACCGGTGCGTCGAGGACGGCGGTCTGGTAGGCGTCCAGATGCTCGCCATCAACACCGACGCGAAACATCTACTCACGGTCAAGGCGGACAAGAAGATGCTCATCGGGAAGACCATCACGCGCGGCCTGGGGGCAGGCGCGAGGCCCGAGATAGGCGAGAGGGCCGCGATGGAGAACGAGCTGGAGATAAGGGATTGGCTCAAGGATTCCCAGATAGTCTTCGTCACCGCGGGCATGGGCGGGGGCACGGGCACGAGCAGCTCGATGGTCGTCGGGCGTCTCTGCAAGGAGGCACATGCGCTCACAGTCGGCGTCGTCACGCTGCCGTTCAAGTCCGAGGGCGAGCTCCGGATGGAGAACGCCATGACGGGCCTGTCGAGGCTGTCGAAGGTCTGCGACACGACGATCGTCATACCGAACGACACGCTCCTCGAGCTGGTCCCGCACCTGCCGGTCCAGGCCGCGTTCAAGGTCGCGGACGAGCTCCTCCTCCAGACGATCAGAGGGCTCACCGAGATGCTGACCAAGGCAGGGCTCGTCAACGTGGACTTCGCGGACCTCAGGACCATCCTGAACGAGGGCGGCGTATCGCTCATAGGCGTCGGGGAGGCCGAGGGAGTACCGGGTGAGAGGATCGAGGACGCCATGGAGGAGGCCATGAACTCCCCGCTGCTCGGGAAGATAGACCTCAAGGAGGCCAAGGGCGCGCTCATAAGGGTCGTGGGCGGACCCGACATGAACCTCGAGGAGGCCGCGCAGGCCGCCGAGATCATGAGCAGGAGCATCAAGGCGACCGGCAGGCTGATCTGGGGCTGCTCGGTCGAGCCCGAGATGAAGGGCATGGTCAAGATACTCATGATCGTCACGGGTGCCAGGTCGCAGTACATCCTCCTCAGGGATGGCGAGAACCCTGTGATGGCCCAGACCAGCACGGACTACAGGGGCAACGTGAACGTCCCGCCGAGCGTGCACCAGGACGAGGATCTGTCCATGTTCGTCAGGTAGCCCTGCGGGTCAGATCGAGAGCAGGGCGTTGGCGAGCGCACCCAAGGCCAGCGCGAGCCCCATCGATGCGGCCGCGACGGTGACGGTGCTCCTCGGCCCGAACTCCTTCAGCAGCACGGCGAACGCCGCGAGGCAGGGCATGAATATCGCCATGACGAGCGCGAACACGAACATCTGATCCGGCGTGAGCCTCGTGGCGAGGTTGCTCGTGCCGAATATCACGATGAGCATCTGGAGGGCCATCTCCTTCCGGAGGACGCCGAACACGAGGGCTATGACCGCCACGGCCGGCAGCCCGAGCACGACGGTCATGAACGGCTCCGCGGGGCCGACGATCTTGTAGAGCCAGCCCAGGGACATCAGGACCTCCAGCACGATGCTGCCGACGACCACCAGCGGGAGGGCGAGCGTGAGGAACTCCTTGACCCTCAGGTAGGTCTTGATCGCGGTCTGCTTGGCGGAGGGCATGCGCAGCTCGGGTATCTCGACGCAGAGGCCCGTGGGCTCGAACTTGATGGTCCTGTGCATGGCGTAGCCAAGCACGACCAGCAGGGCGCCGAGCACCAGGTATATGGAGAGCGCCCACCAGATGCCGGCGTAGTGCCCGACCGTCCCGATGATTATCGCGGTCTGGGCGGAGCAGGGCACGGCTATCGTGATGAGCGTCGCCAGGATCAGCCGCTCCCTCTTCGAGCCCATCGCCCTGGTCGAGAGTATCGCGGGCACGTTGCACCCGAACCCCACGACCATCGGTATGACCGCGCGGCCGTGCAGTCCCAGGCGGTGCATCACGCCGTCCAGGAGGGATACGACGCGGACGAGGTAGCCCGTGTCCTCGAGCACCGAGAGCATGACGTAGAACACGAGTATGTATGGGATGACGAGCGCGAGCATCGCCTCGACGCTGAGGTAGATGCCCTCGTAGACCCCGGCGAGCAAGTCGTTCCCGGCGCCGCGCTCGAGGCCGTCGACGAACCCTCTGGCCGCATCCTGGTACGCCCCCACGAGGATGCCTTCGACCGCCCCGCCGACGAACACGAGGACTAGGAACACCGCTCCGAGGACCGCTATCAATATCGGTATGCCCGTCGCGGGCCGCAGGGTCAGGTCGGACAGCCGGCCCCGGTCCTTGCCCGTTTCCGGCGCCTTCGCCAGGACCTCCTTGGCTATCCTCCCGGCCTCCCCGAACCGGTCCCTCTGGATGTGGACCACGATGTCCTCCCCGTGGTGCCTCTCGAACTCCTCCCTGAACGCGCTCACGGCCCGCATGACCTCGGGCGAAGCCTTCTGGGTCACGTTCCTGTCGCCGGCCAGCAACCTGACCGCGACGCCCCTCAGCGGGACGTCCCAGTCCGCATCGCTGAGCTTCGCCGTGAGGTCCGATATCATCTTCTCGATGTGCGAATCGTATCTGACCTGGAACCTGCTCCTGTGCCTGATCTGCACGGAAGTGTAGAGCAGGGAGTCTATCCCCTCTCCCTTCGTCGCGACGGTCGGCACGACTGGCATCATGAGTATGCGCTCGAGCCTGGCGACGTCGATGTCGAGCCTGCTCTTCCTCACGATGTCGTACATGTTGAGCGACACGACCACGTTGTGCCCGGATTCGATGAGCTCGAACAGGAACACCAGGTTGCGTTCCAGCCTGGTGGCGTCGAGGACCGCGATCACGGTCTGCGGGTTCCTCTCGAACAGGAGCTTCGTGGCGACCCGCTCGTCCTCGGTGTTCCCGGCCAGCGAGTAGGTCCCGGGCAGGTCGATGACGGTGATGGTCGTGCCCATGAACGCGGCCTTGCCCTCTTCGTACTCGACCGTGGTGCCGGGGTAGTTGGCGCTGATCACGCCCACGCCGGTGAGCTTGCTGAAGATGATGCTCTTCCCGACATTGGGGTTGCCGGCCAGCGCGATGTCCATGTCAGTCCCCCTAATGTGTCCTCAGGACGAGCAGCATGGAACCGATGTCCCTCGCGATCGCCAGCTTCGTGCCGTTGATGTCGACTATGATCGGTCCGCCCATGGGGATCTTCTTGTCGATCTTGATGCCCGCGCCGGGCACGAACCCCATCGAGAGGATCCTGCAGAGCTCGTCCCGGTCCTTGGACGCGAGGTGGGAGATCGTGGCCTCCTCTCCCTCGCGCAGCTCCGCCAGCGGGACGGTCTCGCCCGTGCATTCCGAGCATTCGACACTCCTGCCGCACTTCGGGATGCTCTTGCCGTGGGGGCACTCCTGCGGCCGGTTCATCATCCGGCACAGCTGGTGTTCGGCCTCGTCGGTCAGGACATGCTCCATCTTGCAGGCCTGGTCGTGCCTCGCCTTCCCCTTTATGCCTACGAAATCGTTGAGGAACCTCTCGAGCAGGCGGTGCTTCCTCGTGACCTTGCAGGCGATCCTCCGTCCCTTCGGCCTGAGGACGACGCCCTTGTAGGGCCAGTGCCTGACGTACCCCTCTTCGGAGAGCTTGTGGATCATCTCTGTGACCGACGATGGAGAGACCGCGAGTCGGCGCGCCAGGTCCGTCGTCTTCGCCGTGCCCCCGTCCTCTGTGAGGGTGTACACGGCCTTGAGGTACTGCTCCCTTGTCTCGTCGTCCATCCGTCACGACTTAGGCGCACCTAAACTATTAAAGTTGCTCCTCAGGGGGCCGGTCCGCCGCGCCCCCGCGACATGTGGTCGGCGATGACCTTCCTCTGGGCGCGCTTCAGCATCACATCGAGGACGGTCTTCGGGAGCCCGAGCCGTTCAGCCAGCTGGTCGAGCGATATCCGTCTGGGCACTTCGAAATAGCCGAGCTCGAGCGCCAACGACAATGCCCGCTCCTGCTCACGGGACAGCTCCTTGGATGTCCTCACGACCGCCACCCGCTCCAGGGCGACGGCGCAGCCGCTCTCCGTGATGCGTTGGATCAGCCCATCGAGCGCGGATGTGCCGGTCGCCACGACGCTCCAGACCATCACCCCGTCCTCCCTCAGCGAGGCGGAGTCCAGGAAACATCCCGAGTCCGCGACCACCTTGCACGCGTTGCACACTTCGAAGTCGATGGCGGACGTGTGCATGTCCGACATGTCCTTGACGAAGGAGATCCCACAGGTCCCCCCCGAGACCGATATCATGACCTCGTGGTTCTTCTCCGTGAGCGCGCACAGCGTGTCCCGCGGGCGCCGCAGGAGGAGCTTCGCGATCCTCATCCGCCCGCCTCCGGATCGCCGAGGCCCTGTTCTGTCGTGCCGCAAGCACAGACGTTACAATGTCCAAGCATCATGGGCGGCAGTGAGGTCACGGTTGCTTCCTAGGCGCCCTTCAGGCATTAAGGTTCTCGCTAACATGTTCACCGCCTGCGCTGGTCTGATGGCTGGCTTTACAAAGAACAAGCCGCGGAGGGCCAGAGGCCCCCGGGGCCGATAGGATGGGCTCGGAGGCCTTTGCTCAGAGCCTCTCGAGCACGTAGATCGTGGCCTCGTCGCTCTCGGTCGGCCGCTCGGAGAACTTGTAGAGCTTGCCGAGCTTGTTGATGAGCTCCTGTCTCTTCTCTCCGGGCTTCGCCTCGAGGTCGTACTCCATGAAGGCCATCGGGATGTCCTTGAGCTTCATGGTCGTCGCGAACAGGACGTGCGCCTGGAACTTCCGCTTCGGGCTGACCACCTCTACCTTTTCGTCGGGGACGTACTTCATGTCGCCCTTGTGGATCCGTATGGTCGCAAACACGCGGTCGTTCAGTTTCTGCCAGTCCTGTGAGAACTGCATCGCTCTGACTTTCATGACTATTACCGTGTCGACGGTTACCGTTACAACTAGTTAATCCTTACCCGCGAACCAGCTTTCTCTGTCGGACGGGCCCGGACGATGTCCATACATGGGCGTCATCCGTCATCCTTATCCGTCAGTTCTCACATGCATGGCTGATGGCGCAGCATGGGGATGGGCAGTGGGAGCAGTGTGCCATGGATTCCGACCACATAGAGGTGGTGGACTACGACCCGACGTGGCCTTCGAGGTTCGAGTCCGAGCGGGAATCGATCGCGAAGGTCTTCGGCCCGAGGGCGGTCGACATACAGCATGTCGGCAGCACGGCCGTGATGGGCCTTCCGGCCAAGCCGGTGATAGACATACTCCTCGCGGTCGAGGACATGTCCAAGCAGCACGAGGTCGTGAACGTGATGACCTCGCTCGGCTACACGAACGTCCCGCACGACGAGGACGACCGGAGGCTGTTCTTCTGCAAGGGCATGCCGAGGTCGCACCA
>CAZMPY010000016.1:0-97844 GCA_964568665.1 uncultured Thermoplasmata archaeon
CCGAGTTCGCATGCGAGTGCGGCTGGCATCTCGACCGGCACATCAACGCCAGCCTGAACCTGCTGCAGACAGCCGTCTCGAAAGAGATGGTAGGGGGTCTACGGTTCGACCCCGGCGCGCTCCAGCGTGACGTGATGATGACCCTCTACGACCCTGGGAAGGGCGCACGGTCGGAGCCGAATGGAGCGAGTTGCGAGGGGGCAGCGGCGTGAAGGGCCGTTGCCTGGTTCGCAACAGAACCTGTACTGTTACCGTTCTCGACATCGTCCCCGAGCGGGCCCGTCCGTGGATACGATTATCGTACCTCTTGCGCTGTAACCGACAAGGTTGAAATACGATGCTATCGTTCCCGTCCCCTAACACATGCCGGGGCTCGTCCTATAGGTTGGTGTGGTGGGGAAAAGGCCTGATGTGTGGGTGGGCGGCGTGATGGGACGCCCCCTTAGTCCATTTTTAGGAGGTCCGCGCATGTGGCGCGCGCGTGCGTGGCCCCGTGCCTGCGGAGACCGTTCGGAATGCCGTTTTACAGGCCAGGGAACACCTCAGCCAGGGACCAAATAATTATATACTCATAGCTCGATATATTGGACCGTCGCAGAAGGGATGGACCAGCTAGTGCAGGCGATGCCCGCCACAGGCATGTCTGTCTCTTCAGCACGGATATGAAAAAACGGAGTGTGAGACACGCATGGAAAAGAAGATCCTCGCGATCATGGTTTCGTTGATGGTCGTCGCCGCGCTGGTCGTGGCTTTCGTGCTCATAGCCGCCGGGGGCATACGCTCGGCCGGGGGCTACACGAAGCTGTTCGACTCGCTCACGTACACGGGCGACGCCACGTACAACCAGTACCTGGAGATACCCTCTGACTGGAACCTCGGTGACACGAAGACGGTCTCCGACACGATCGTAGACATGAGCTACAGCAGGCACACGGTCGCCCAGACGTCGATATACATCACGACGCTGTACTTCGTCTACATCGGTGACCAGTGGACCGAGCCGGCAAGGGGCACGTCGTTCTTCGTCCCATCGGACGCAGACTACGGCGGCTACATGCACATCGACCACGGGCAGTTCTCCGTGACGGTCTCGTCGGCGACCAACCTGTCGCACGAGTACAGCATCGGCGGGACGATCACGCTCGAGACGACCATCGTCGATGCGGACGGCACGGTCGCGTTCGGTGAGTGGGCCGTCGCGGGCATACTCTGATCCGAGGCGAGCCGGACCGCCGGCACAAACCCCTAAAACCCTTATCTTTTCGCATCTTCCCCTGCCGCCGCCCTCTCGGTGCTATTTACCCGTTTCCTCGAGGAACATGTCCAGGGGACGCTGGACGGGCGAAAGGGTATTATAATCTCCGGCATTATCACAACTTTATAAGAGCAGCGCTTCACCAGGTCGGACATTTGCTTCTATAGGGCTATCGTAGGTGTGAGGGGGAGGTTGTAGCCGGCAGGAGCAACGCGACAACCCATGCGAGGGAGAGAGGAGACAGAGTGCGCAGGAACGAGCACGATGAAGGGTCCCCCCGGACCGAGCAGGACCAGAGAGGCCTAGCCAACGGCCTCCACGCGCATGGCGCAAGGCACGTCCCGCTCAGACAGGGCGGCGTCATCGGACGCACCAACGGTCTCACGAACGGCCTGACGAACGGCATCACCAACGGTCTCACGAACGGCCTGACCAACGGCATCTCGAAGCTCCGGCAGGGCCTGACCAACGGCAAGACCAACGGACTCACCAACGGCTTCGTGAACGGCAAGGGTGCAGTGAACGGTTTCAGGCTCTCCTACCAGCCCAGGCGGATAGGCGCCGGCCCGGCGGACATGCGCAGGAAGCTCGTTGCGGTACTCGCGCTCGTGACCATCGTCATCGCGATCCCGTACGCCCTGGTCTACGCCTTCCCTCCGGAACAGGTCGAGGTCGACGGGTACTTCATGGACTGGCTCAAGGCAGAGGTGTACCACGACTCCCCGGACTCGGCCGACCCTGATGTGGCGATCGAGTCGTACGCCATGAGGTCGGGCTCAATCAACACTTACCTCTACATAGCCACGGAAGGCACCCTGTTCCAGGGCAGGGACGGCGGGGCCGACGGGTTCTACATGTTCATCGACCGGGACGGCGACGCCGGCACCGGATACTCCGTGCGTGGGATCGGCGCGGACGCGCTGGTGGTCGTGGCAGGCTGGAACGGCACGGTCATGCTCAAGGAATCCTATGTCTTCGACCCGTCCGCCGGCAAGATCGACTTCGCGGGCTTCACGCATGTCTCGGACCCGGTCGTCGCGTTCAAGGGCGGCGAGATGGAGCTCGGGACCACCATGCTGACAGGCTCGAACAGCGTGGTCGCGATATGCGCCAGACACACGAACTCCTCGGATGACTGGTCCGAGGTCAACTTCGGCTCGTCCGGGACGGCCGTGCGGGTGCTCCAGGACCACGACGCGTCCGAGGTCACTGCAGGTCTCACGGACGAGAAGATGCTCACACTGACGGTCACAGCGAAGGGCCCGAGGACATACCTCGAGGGGCTCAGGTTCGAGTACCTCGGGAACCTGGTCCCGAGCGCGATCACTGTCTATTCAGGGCTGAGCGAGGCGGGGACGAACACATCCGGCACGGTCATGCTCACGGACCCGGTCCGGCTCGAAGACGGCTCGGTGGAGCTGGAGGTCCTTGCGACGTTCCCTGCGGGCTCGGAGACAGGCTCGTTCGGGCTCGAGCTGAACGCCACGGACCCGCTCGTCCTCAGGGACAACGCGACCGTGACCGTCCAGACGGTCCAGAGCGGCGCGAGGGTCGCGTATGTCGCCTCCGTCCCGGACGAGGTCGTCATCGACGGCGCGTTCGGCGACTGGGGCCGGATAGCGCCGATCAACGACGCGCTCAACGACACCGAGCTGCCAGGCATCGGCCGGTCCGAGGACCCCGACATCGACATCGATACGGTCAAGCTGTCCGCGTCGGACGAGACGGCCTCGTTCTTCATGTCGGTCGACGGGCGCATGCTCGCGGGGACGAACGTCCCGGCGGGACTGGTGAGGTGGTCCGAGCCATCGGGACCCGCGGGCAACGTCACGAACATCACCGAGACCATGTACGGTGCGGACTTCGCCTTCGTGTTCATAGACGCGGACATGGACGACAGCACCGGCTTCTCCATCGGCTCGTCCGAGGTATCGCTCGTCGCGGTCGGCAAGGACGGCGTGCTCCTGTCGGCGATGATGTACCGGTTCGTTGACGGCGCGTGGACGGAGGAGGGCGCGGTCCAGGCCGCGATCGACGGGTACAGGCTGGAGCTGGGCGCGTCCTTCTCGGTCATCGGACTCGACCCGGATGGCTCGTACCCGGTCACATTCCTCTCCCAGGACTGGCGCGGGTGCGAGGACAACATCACGGTGGGCTTCTGGATGGCCGACGTCCAGGTGATGCGCTCGTTCGGCGGCGTGATCATCAACGAGATATACAACGGGGCCGGCACGAGCGACTGGATCGAGCTCTACAACACGGGCCCGGTCCCGGTCGATGTCACGGACTGGAGGCTTTCGATATACGATAGCGGGGGCCGTCTGCTCTTCAACTACGTGTTTCCCGCGGCGGTTATCCAGCCAGGTGGGTTCCTGGTGGCCAATGCCAATTTCGGGAAGGGCGTGTTCTTCCAGCTGTGGTCAGACGACAACCTGCTCATAGACCAGGTCGCGGTGCCCACCTGGAGGACCACGAGCTACGGGCGGATCGGCAACGCCACAAGCGAGTACTCCACCTGGGATTGGATGAACCCGACACCAGGCGCCATAAACGAGGGCCAGGTTCCCATACCCGAGTTCGATAACGTCCTGATACCCCTAGCGATAGTACCAATTATGTTCCTCGTCATTAGGCGTAAGAGGCGGACGCGGGCCCCTCCCGCGGAAGTGTGAGAAGGAAACACCATGGCAGTCTCGGAAGGATCGGAAAGCCCAGCGTCCTCTGGAAGCATGACCCTGTCGCTGGCGGAGCTGCTCAGGCCGCTGAGCGAGCGCTCGGAGTCGGTCAGGCCGTACGTGCCCACGATCGGCGGGCCGAGGCTCTACCTCCTGCTCCTGTACGGGGCCATCGTCATCGGCACATCGGTCGAGTTCTTCCTCAGCCAGGAGCTGTGGTACGGCAGCTGGGAGGTCTACAACACCTACGTGTTCGCCGTCTCGGGGCTGTTCGTGCTCTTCGGCGCGCTCATGCTGGTCACGGTCAGAGGGCCGGCCAAGGACGAGACATACTGGCTTCCACTTCCCAAGAAGACCGTCGGCTGGCTGGGCCTGGTGCTGCTGGCGGCGAGCGGGCTCGGGCTCGTCGCCGCGGGCTCATCCATAGGCGGCTGGGCGGTCCTGCTCAGCGTGCTCATGCTCTCAGGCTTCATCCTGCTCCTGCTCGGATCCAACGGCATCACGGGCAAGGACTCGTTCTGGCTCGCGGTCTATGGCGCGGGGGTCGTGCTCATGGTCCTCGTGCCGACCCATGAGGCGTTCGACGTCGCGAGGGCGGCGCCGGGCGACTACCCGTTCACAGGGCTGAACCTGTTCCTGCTGGTGACTGGCATGACCGCATCGCTCGTCTCGCTCATGTTCATGAACACGCGGGACGGTCAGCTGGGCGCGTGGCTCATGGGCGCGATGGCGATATTCCTCGTGTCGTTCCACGAGCAGGTCGGCGTGCTCTCGTCGGGGACCTACGAGATGTACGACCGGGGCCTGGCGCTCATAGGCATCACGTTCTCGTTCCTCCCGCTCGTCATATTCCTGTGGCGAGAGAAGGAGCTCATGTCCCTGTGGTCCAAGGTCAAGGCCGCGACGCACATGATGGCCTCGGGGGACTACAAGGACGCGCTCGGCCAGGCCGATGCCGCACTGCAGATCAGCTCCGACGCGGCCCTGTCCAGGAAGTTCGCGCTCCCGTGGAGCATCAAGGCCGACGCGTACTACGCGATGAAACAGTACTGGAAGGCGCGCTCGCACTACGACATCGCCCTCGAGATAGACCCCGAGGACAGCGTCTCCTGGTGCCACATAGGTAACATATATGCCTTCGAGGGCAAGCGCGCGCTCGCCCTGAGCTCCTACGACCGGGCCATCAAGACGGACCCGGACAACGCCTACGCGTGGAACAACAAGGGCGCGGTGTTCAACTCGCTCCAGTGGCCCGAGGAGGCCCACGCGTGCTTCACGAGGTCCATCTCGATCATGCCCGGCAACTTCGACGCGCTGGTCAACCTGGGCAAGGTCTGCGCGAAGATGGGCAGGAGCGACGAGGCCGTCGGGCACTTCCAGGCCGCCCTGAGGCTCATGCCGGACAGCACGGTCGCGAAGGACGGGCTCCAGAAGGTGTTCTACAAGGGGATGGTCATGGACCAGATACACGGCTGGGAGTCCATGGGCCTCGACACGACCTACCTGAGGTCGCTGCTCGAGCGGGAGCCGCAGGACTACGAGCAGAAGTCCAAGGAGTTCCTGTCGAGCATAGTCGAGCAGAAGACCCAGCTCACGATCGCCTCGGCCGGGGCCAGGCTCAATGTCAACGATGTGATCAAGGCCATACTCAAGGCCACCAGCGAGCACGGGGCGACCCTGGACCGGGTCCAGAAGGAGACCGGGCTCACGACGGACCAGCTGGTCCTGCCGATGGCGCTGCTGATGAAGACCGACTACGTGCACTTCGAGAAGCGCGGGTCGCACGACGTGTATGTCGCGAAGGGCAAGCTGCCGGAGGCGCCCCCGGAGCCTCCGCCGCCAGAGCTGGAGCGGAAGCATGCGGAGGAGCCGAAGCGGAAGGACCGGTACAAGCTGAGGCGCGAGGAGCACGATGCGAAGCAGGAGTTCGAGCCGACGGCCTCGGTCCTCATGTTCGGCCGCCGGAAGAAGCCGAAGTCCCCGTGACGGCCGCGCCAGAGCCCATGGATGCCCCGTGGATATCTACAAATAGCGCATCCCCCAATCGGAGGCCAGGAAGTGGGCCTCCTGGGTGTGTTCACGTTCGCGAGGTACGCGGTCGAGTCCGTGTTCAGGAACCGAAGGCGTTCCATATACGCGCTCGTGGGCGTCGTCATCGCGATATCGCTCGTGTCAGGTTCGTTCATCGCAGTGGATTCGTCCGCACTCGGCAGGCTCAGGGCGGCCCTGGACGAGGTCCAGGTCGACTTCGTGGGATACCCGTACGGCAGCGACCTGTCGAGCCTTACCACTTCCAAGAACTCGGAGATATGCGCGGCCATCGAGGGCGTGCAGGACGTCGAGGACGCCGAATATGTGATGCATACGTCCTCTTGGAAGCTCTCCAACGAGGATGGCGAGTCCGTCGCGGAGGGGACCTACTACCAATTCTATGTCTCGTATCTGCTGGACACTGAGAGCGACCGCATCCTGCTCGAGTCGGGCATAGACGGCGAGGTCCCGGAGCAGGGTACGGTCGCAATAGGCGCCGAGCTCGCATCCTCCCTCGGCATCGTGGTGGGGGATTCCCTTCTCTGCTCATGCATGCAGTATTCGTACGACTATGACTCTGTCAACGGAACCTACATCGAGCACTGGACGTACGTCAACCTGACGCTTCCGGTGTCCCAGGTCTGGTCCCAGGAGCGTTCAGGGGGCTATGATTGGTACTACACTGACGCATTGAGCATCCTCGGACGCCCCGCGCAGGCGGTCATGAACGCGGTCGACCTGCCGCTTCTGGCAGACCCCCTTGAGGATGCCGGGCTGACACCCTATCTGGACCTTTCGTTCCAGGTCTGGATCGACCGGAACGCGGTCATCGACCTTGGCGATATCCAGGGGACGCTGGCCGACCTCGACTTCATCGGGAACCGGATCGACCGGAGCGTATCCACCTATGGCGTCTATTTCAGCTCGAGCCCGCTCGCGGGCGCCCTGCAGTCGGTCGACGCCGATGTCAGCGGGATGAAATCGTTGTTCTTCGGGCTGTCGATGCCCGTCGTCGCAATCGGCGCGTACCTCTCACTGGTCGGAGTGGACCTGGGGGTCTCCGCTCGAAGGAGGGAGGTCGGCATACTCAAGTCCAGGGGTGCGAGCAACAGGCAGGTGTTCGTCTCCCTCTTCGTGGAGTCCGTCGTCCTTGGCTGCATCGCCGGGCTATTGGGCCTGATGTCCGGGGTGCTGGTCAGCAGGTTCCTGGTCGGCACGGCGGTGACGTTCTCCGCTGGATCGGGCTCGGAGGCATCGCTCACGGACCTCGTGATCGGCCCGTCGAGCGTGGTCACGAGCGTGTTGCTCGGGATACTCCTCATGGTCGCATCCGCCTACAGGCCCCTCAAGAGGGCATCCAAGGTGGATGCCGCGGAGGCCCTGCATTACTACGTGCGCGGGGAGACGAAGATCGAGTACAAGGCCCGGTGGGATTTCCTCGCACTGTTCTTCGTGTGCCTCAGCGTCTTCAGCGTCCTGACGAGCCAGAACCCCATCAACATCGGGAGGGGTTACATGTTGTCGTCCATCTTCACACTCCTGTGGCTGGCCGGGATCGTGATGCTCCCAGCGATGCCGTTCCTCCTTTCCGTGAGCGTCGTCAGACTCCTCACGCGCGGCTCGAGGAAGCTCTACTCGCGCTTCACCAGGCTCGTCAGGCCATGGACCAAGGAGCTGCACTACCTGGTCGACAAGAACATCGTCAGGAACCCGAAGCGCGCGTCCAACATGTGCATCATCATCGCTCTCACTCTGGCCTTCGGCCTGTTCATATCCATCACGATGGAGACCACCATCGGGAACCGGATCCAGGAGATCCGGTCGCAGATCGGGTCCGATGTCAGGATAACGGCGTACCCGGACTGGAACGGCACTTCGAGCACGGTCGATCTCACTGTGCTGGACACCGTGGATTCGGTGGACGGAGTCGACAGTTCGGCCAGGTGCTATGTGCTCAGTTTCTCCTTGGATGATGGCTCGTCCTACTGGGGCGGCTCCGCTGCCGTGTTCGACCCGACGGCGTACGCCGACACTGTAGGCCTGCACGACCCATGGCTCGGTGAAGGGGACCGGGATAAGCTGGCACTCATCGGGGAGAATGGGACCACCCTCGTGTCGAAGTCGTTCGCCGAGTACAACTACCTGCTAGTCGGCGACATCCTCGACATCAGGCTGACCGACGCGCTGGAGCTGTCCCTCGAGGTCGTCGGGGTCATCGGGGATCTGCCAGGGCTCAGCGCGAGCATCTACGTGGACATCGGGACAGTGAGCTTCGTGCCAGAGGCCTGGGTGACGAGCAGCATCATGCTGTTCGTCGACGTGCACCACGGCTACGACCAATCCGCTGTGGCGGACGAGGTGGCGGCGATATGCAACGAGGCCGGCGCGCTGGTCTCGTCGACGGATGTCTATGACGAGCTCGTGGCGGAACTGATGGACGACCCCACCTTCGGCGCCCTGGCCGACTTCCTGTACATGGAGTACGCGCTGTCCTTCATCATCATGTGCGTCGGCGTCGGCCTCGTCATATTCGTGACGGTCTCCGAGAGGGAGCGTGAGCTCGCATGCATCATGGCCAGGGGTTCATCCAGCTCCCAGATGAGGAAGGTGCTCATGGGCGAGTCGCTCTCGCTGATGTCCCTCGGGTTCGTAGTGGGTGCCACCACGGGCATATTCAGCGCGTGGCTGTTCGACGCGCTGCTGCAGTTCGTCTCGAGCAACGGCAGCATCAGCACGTCCATCATCATCGGCAATGTGACCGTGGCCATCCTGGCCGCGTCCCTCGTGTCGTTCGTGCTCGCATCATTCCTTGCGACTTCCCGCCTGGGCAAGCTCAGGCTCGCGGAGGTCCTCAGGATCAGAGGTGGTTGAGTTGGGAGATATCGTCATCAAGGACCTGATCAAGGTGTACAAGACGGGGAAGTCCGAGGTCATAGCCCTCAGGGGCCTGGACTGCACGATCAAGAGCGGCGAGATACTGGCCATCATGGGGCCTTCGGGCTGCGGGAAGACCACGCTGCTGAACGTGGTCGGCGGGCTCGACCGGCCGACCGCGGGGTCGCTCATGATGGACGGGTCCAACATCGCGGACCTCACGGACGCCGAACTCGTGCTCCACAGGCGCGAGAAGGTCGGCATCGTGTTCCAGTTCTTCAACCTCGTCCCGACGCTCACGGCCAGGGAGAATATCGAGCTCCCGATGAGGCTTGCGGGAAGGCCCAGGAGCGAGATGCAGACGCGCTCGGGCGAGCTCCTGTCCCTGGTCGACATGGCGGAGCGGGCGAGGCACAAGCCCGACGAGCTCTCAGGGGGCGAGCAGCAGAGGATCGGCATCGCGACGGCCCTCGCCAACGACCCGCCGGTGATCCTCGCCGATGAGCCCACGGGCGAGCTGGACTCCGAGACGGGCCATCAGATACTGCTCCTGTTCAAGCGCCTCAGGGACGAGAATAAGAAGACCGTGGTAATCGTGACCCACGACCAGCGCTTCGGCCAGATAGCCGACACCGTCATGACGATAGAGGACGGCAGGATAACCGGGCAGACGACGGGCGCGGAGTTCCTGGCCCGCACCAGGGCCGCCTAGCCTATCTGGATCTTGCCACCCTTGAGCAGCTTCTGGAGGGTGTCCTCGACGACCTTCTCCTTGCGGTCCTTGTCGTCCAGCGCCCTTCTGGCCGAGACGTTGACGTCGCGTACGGCGTTCCTCTCCTCCGTGCGCTCGGTCCGCCTCTCGTTCCTCATGTCGATGACCTTGCCGCGCAACTCCAGGGCCTTGACATGGACCGCGTCGGCGTCCTCCCGCATCTTGATGAACGCGAGGTGCTTCTTGTCGGCGGCGTCGGCCAGGGCGACGATCTCCTTCGAGAGCGCCATGACCTCGTCGTGATGCTTCTGGCTCTCCTTCGAGAACCGGACCACCTCTTCGTGCTCCGCGTCCGCCCGCTTGAAGAGGCCGTCGATGCTGTGGTCGACGTTCCTGACCTCCTTATGGACCTTGTCCTGCTCATCGAGGGTCTTCTTGAGCTTCGCGACATCGGCCGCGCGGGCCTTGATCTTCTCGAGCAGCACGCGCTCCTCGGGGATCTTCATGGGCACGGTCTGCTGGGTGAGTTCCATGCTCCTGAGCTCGCCCTCCGCGGCCCTGATCTCGAACCTGAGGTCGCCCGTGGGCGCGCCCTTCTTCGCCTGCTTGAGCGCGATGAGCTCCTTGGCCCTCCTCTGGAGCTCGTCCCGCCTCGCCTTGTAGACCCGCATCTCAGCGACGGCCGCGTCGCGCCGGTCCCGGGCGTCCCTCAGCTGCTGCTGGATGGCCTTCCTCTGGTCGTTGAGGCTGTCCCGCTCCGACCTCAGAGCGGTGGCCTGTTCATTTATGTCGTCCCGCTTGTTCAAAAGAGCCCTGAACTTGAGCTCAGCGCTATCGAGTTCGCTGATCTTCTTCGGCATTTAGACCCAGCCGGATGAACCGTACAGGCCTCTGGATACTGGACCTGGGTTATAAGTCTTACTGGGTACCGGTTCTGTCCAAAGTCGGGTGGTACATGTAGTGCCAAGCGTGAAGACCCCCTCGACCATTGACCATCCGATGCCAACGAAGGCACACCAGCGGGCCGTCACGGTCGGCCCGTTGAGAAGCAGCGGATCGTGCCCGACATGTGGGAGAAATCCTTATTCCCGAATGGGCGCGGATGCAACGAGCGTTCGGCCAGAGACGCCTATCCAGTCGTCGTCCGCGAACGCCGGCCCGCTGCGTACAGCCGTTCTGCGACAGGACGGCAGGGGGTCTACGGTTCGACCCCGGCGCGCTCCAGCATGACGTGATGATGGCCCTCTGCTCCCCTGAAGGGGGGTACGGCCGGAGCCGAATGGAGCGAGTGAGTCCAAGGGGGCGGTTCTAGAGGACCACCACCCTAAGATTTACAGAACCCTGGGTACCGCCCTGTCTACCAGGGGGGCCAGGGGCCTGTCCGGCGGCGCCTATCCCCCGTCCAGGGGCGTGCTGATGCCGAGGCCGGGGCCCCTGGGGGCCAGCAGGTGGCCGTCCTCGAACTCCAGCCCCGATGTGGGGTCGTCCAGGATGTTGAAGTAGGAGTCGAGGTCCGCGTACCTGAGGTTCTCGGAGCCGAGGGCGAAGTGCAGGCCCGCTGCGATGGATATCTGGAGCTCCCCCATGCAGCCGACCATGGTCCTGATGCCGGCCTCGGCCGCCAGCCTGTCGATCGCGAGGGCGCCGTACAGCCCGGCGCTCTTCATGAGCTTGATGTTGATCATGTCCACGGAGCCGTCCCTCACCACGCGCCTGGCGTCCGCGAGGTCCTTGACGCACTCGTCGGCCATGATGGGCACGCGGCTCCGGTCCTTGACCGCCTTCAGTCCCGCGTAGTCGTCCGCCCTCACGGGCTGCTCGATCACGACGACCCCGAGGGATGTCATCGACTCGCTGAATGACACGGCCTGCTCCACGGAGTAGCCCTGGTTGGCGTCGACCCTCAGCTCGACCTTGGGTCCGACCGCGTCCCTCACGGCTGCGACCCTCCTGACATCGTTCTCCAGGTCGAGCCCGACCTTGAGCTTGAGCGCCCTGAACCCCTTCTTGTAGTACTGGACCGCCTTCTTGACAGTGACGTCCTTGGACTCGATCCCGATGGTCATGTCCGTGAGCATCCGGGGCCTGTCCGCGCATCCGATGAACCTGTGCAGCGGCTTCCTGTCGCGCTTGCTCAGCAGGTCGTACACCGCCATGTCCACGGCGGCCTTCGCGGCCGTGTTGCCGGGGGCGACCGCGTCCAGGCGCTTGTGCAGCTTCGGGATGTCCGTCTCGTCCGTGCCGACGATCTTCTTCGGCACCTTCGCCAGGAACTCCTCGACGGTCCGGCGCGTCTCGTGGGTCACATCGCTCGGCGAGGCCGCGCCGATGCCGAACTCGTCCCCGGAGACCAGCTTGACGAGGGTGGTCTCCTCGGCGTCCGATGAGCCCGTGGCGATCCGGAAGGTGGATACGCGCCTGTTCACGAAGGTCCTGGTGACGAGCGAGTCGATCATGGCTGGCACCGCCCCTCGAACAGCTTCACCGCGTTGATGCCCTTGTCCAGGCCCATGCCCTCGGCGACGGGCCTGCACTTGGTCCTCAGCATGTAGGCGACCGGGGCGATGTCCGTCTCGGAGAGCGCCTCGAAGTTGGCCATGCCCTTCGCGATGACCAGGTCCGCGCCCCTGAGCACCCTCCCGAACGGCCCGTCCAGCGAGGGCAGGTCGACGCCCACCGCGAACCCGGGCGTCTCGACGATGTGGTCCACGATCGCCTCGAACCCGAGGCCCTTGATGTCCTCGAGCGTCGCGTCCGTCAGGATCGGCTCCTCCTTGACCACGAACGTGAGGTCGACATCGAACTTCCTGATCTCCTTGAGGGCGAGCCTGTCGAGCACGACCTCGCCGCAGTTGTCCGCCAGGTAGACGACCTTGTCGGCGTCCCTGAGCAGCGCACGGATCTTGGGCGTGTCGTCGTGGCCCAGCCCCTCGTCCAGCAGGTTAGTGAACTCCTTCCTGAGCTTCGACGGGTGGTCGAACCCGGTGCCGATGCCGAAGTCCAGCACGTTGCCGACGACCGCGCACAGGAACGCGTCCCTGAGCGGGTTCTTCGACGACCTCACGAGCCCCTCGGCCATCGGGTAGAGTTCGAGGACGATTTCGTTGCTCTTGGCCTTGAGGTCCCGGTACGGGTCGTTCGTACCCAGGAGTTTGTATGTGCTCCTGTGCACCTGGGTCGCGACCGTGGCCGAGCAGACGCCGTCCTTGAAGAGCCGACCGAGCATCTCGGAGGCGTTCCGGACGGTCTCGACGGACTTCTCGGGCGCGACCTCCTCGGTCTCGAACAGGACCCTCCTGATGAGGCAGGGAACGCACTCGGGGCTCATCCTCATGGCGGAGCCTGGATTACGCTGCCCGGATATAACACGTCTGGAATCACACCTGGCACTCCTCAGCTTGATATCCCCGGAGCCCGTTGCCTGTCGCGAAGGCAATGACCGTCGTTATCAGGAAGATGCGCGTGGACGACCTGTCCGATGTGAAGAGGGTCGATGCGCTCACGTGGGACGACCTCAAGAAGCGGTTCTACCCAGACATCATGAAGGTCCCTCCGAGGACCGACCTGAACATCCTGTCCTACCTGCATTCGGACCCTGAGGGTGCGTTCGTCGCAGCCGACGACTTCGCGGGGATCATCGGTTCGACCTTCTCCCATGTCTGGGGGAGGACTGGCTGGGCGGGGCCCATCTCAGTGCTGCCGTCCTACCAGGGGATCGGCGTTGGTAAGGAGCTGCTCAAGGCCTCGTTCGCACACCTGGAGGGGCGCGGCTGTTCGGACATAGGGCTCGAGACCATGCCGGAGAACCAGGCCAGCATGGGCCTGTACCTCAAGGTCGGGCTGAGGCCGGTGGGTCTTGTGCTCGTGCTGGGCAAGCGCCTGTTCGAGACCGAGCCACCGGAGGCGGACACCGGGGACGTGACGGTCGAGCGGCTCTCGGCATCGGGCGCGAGGGAGCCGATGATGGCCCAGATGAGGCGCGTCTCGGGCTCGCTCAGCCCCGGCCTCGACTACTCGTCCGAGGTCTTGCTCACCGAGAGCTACGGGTTCGGCGAGACGCTCGTCGCGAGCGCCGGGGAGCGCGTGGCCGGGTTCTGCGTGGTCCACACGGCCCCCAGGCGTGAGGAGATGCCAGGGGCAGCCATCAAGATGCTCGCCGTCGACCCGGGGGCGGACCAGGACATCGCCGGACCGCTGCTCACGGCCGCGGAGCTCTTCGCGCTGGAATCGAAGTCCATCGAGATCTCGCTCCCGGTGCCGGCGGTGTGCAGACGCGCGCTGGACATGTCCTTCTCCAGGGGCTACGTCGTCATGCAGTCGTTCGAGAGGCTCATGTGGCGCGGCAGCCCGGGCGTGTCCGACCGGACCAACAACCTGTGCACCTGGTCCGGCTAGCTCTTGAGTATCCCGAGCGACGATAGCTTCTCGGGCAGGTAGGTGTCCGTCACATAGTCCAGGCCGTACTTCGCGAGCGCCTGCTGCTCGGCCTTCTTGCCGATCTCGAGCATCAGGTCGATCTCGTGCCTCCAGAAATCGTCCTTGAACCGCGGGTCGGTCTTCTCGGCGTTCAGCGCCTGGATGTCCTTGTCGTTGAGCTTGTCCGTCGGGAGCTCGTAGTTCAGGATGTCCGATGCGGTGATGCCTATGAACTCCGCCGTGGGCGTCGCCAGGTACTCGGACAGGTGCGCCGTCTTGATGGCGCCGTACGCCAGGGACGCGTGTATCCTGAAGGACCAGGGGTCCCCGTCGGTGAACGACACGACCGGGAGCTTCATCTCCTCGTGGAGCCGCTTGATGAACCTCCTGGTGCTCCTCGCGGGCTGGCCCTTGAGGTGCACGATGACGGCGTGCGAGTCCTCGTCGAACTTGTTCTCGACCAGCCTGTCGAACATACCACCGGTCTCGATCGCGATGACGAAGTCAGCGTCGCATTCGAGGAACTCTATCTTCTCCTTCTCCACGTTGTACGGGATGCCGTACCCGGAGTCGCCCACATCGTCCCTGCAGTTGATCCTCTTCTTCTTGCCCTTCCGGTCCATCTCCTGGATCGTCACGTTGCCTATGACCCTCGCGCCGTCCTCCTCGGGCCGGAGCTTGAAGTCCTCCCTCATGCAGTTCGTGATGATCTCCAGGTCCTCGGCGAGCATGTTGCTCTCGTCCTGGGCGGAGAACTTGGCCTTGTCCCAGCCCTCGGATATGTAGTACATCTCCCTGAGGGTCGAGCTCTTGTTGGCCTTGATCATGTCCTCGATGAACTCGAGCATGTACATCGTCCGGAGGAGCATCTGGGCCCCGGTCAGCTTCTTCGCGGATCGGGCGCCCATGGCCTTGCCGTACTTCCAGACGGCGGACTTGTGGTCGAACCTGATGTTGCTCTTGGTCCTCAGCGGGATCATCATCTTCGGGATCTTCCCGGTGTCCAGCTGGTCGTAGACGTTCCCGGCGAGCTCGGTCAGCTTCTCGACGGCCTTCCGGTAGCGCTCGTCACTCTTCATGGTTGATCGCCTCCGCGCCCTCGTCGTAGTCTATCTCCCCTTCCTCGCCCTCCTCGGCGACGGCTTCGGGCACGCCCTCCTCGACGATCTTGAGGTGCTCCAGGTCCCAGTCGCCGGGCAGCACGTCGACGCCGATCACGGACGCGGCGTCTATCCCGCTCACGTAGATCTCGTTCTCGTCGTACTCCTCCTGGGGCAGGCCGACCAGGTCGAACTTGAGCTCGTACATCTCCGTGGACGCGACGCGCTTGATGTCCCAGGTGAGCTTGTTACCCTCGCGGACCTCGATGGGCTCGAGCTCCAGCGTCTTCTTGTCGATGCTCTCGTGGGGCACCAGCATGTGCAGGTGGAAGCTCTGCGACTTCGGCGTGTAGTTGTACATCTTGACGGACACATGGTGCCGCTTCTTCTCGTAGGCCACCGAGTCCTCCATCCAGACGACGTTCATGATCTTCGTGATCGTGCCCCTGATGTCGGGCACGGGCCTGTCGACGATCTTCGCGCTCTTCTGCGCGATCATCGGGATGATCTCGTGGACGATCTCGAACTTGACCCTGGTCTTGCCCTTCCGCTCGGCCTTGTTCAGATGGGTCTTGAGCCTCCGGGCGCAGGCCTTGAGCGCGAGCTCGATCTCCTCGCGGATCTCGGGCACGTTCGCGACGGCCTCCTTCGACTCCGATGTGAACGGCACCTTGGTCGAGGCGACATGTACCATGATGATGACCGGGCCGAACGGGATGCCCTGGCCTCCGCGCTGCTCCAGGCCGTAGCGCCTCCAGTCGACGTTCGCGACGGCCTGCGTGGTCGCGCACGCGCCCTGCTGGTACATCAGGGGAACGCGGTTCGCGAAGCGCAGGATCTGGACGGGGTCCTCCTTGCTCAGCTCCCCGCCGTAGACTATCCCGACCTCGATTATGAACGGGTTGCCCGCGTAGACCTTGGGCTCCCGGGTGATCGGCGGCGCGTAGAACTCGGCCTTGAGGCCGCCCAGGACGTTCTTGAGCCCCTTCCTGATGAGCGTCTCCCCGATGGGGGAGAGGCAGTCGGTCTCCGGGGCCATGATCTTGACCTTCTTGATGGCGTCCAGGAGCGCGGCCGCCTGCTCGAGCGTGAGCTGCTCGGGCTTCATGTCCGGCGGCACGTTCGCGAGCTCGCATATCTCCCTCGCGACCCTGTAGGATATCCTGGAGAACTCGGTGTTCAGGAAGCTGGTCATCTTCGTGGACTCGGCGTACTTGGCCATGCTGAGCATCTCGCCGAGCTCGATCCCGTCGGGGTGCGGCTTGACCTCCTTCACCGGCGTCGGGACGATCTCGGACGCCCTCTCGAACACCACGGTGTTCCCCTCGGGTGGGACGAATGTGATCTTCGCGTGCGGGTTGACTATGGCCACGCCCTTGAGGTACTCGAAGACGGACTGCTTCCCGCCGATGTACTTCCCCTTGACGTTGACCTCGAACCTCGTGCCGTGGGACCGGTCCCAGATGACGAAGTCCCCCCGGATGACCTCCGGCAGGTTCTTCTTCGTGTCCAGGATGAGCTCGCACTCGTAGGCGGTCTCCTCGTCCGAGATCTTCGACATGACCTTCGCGGCCTTCCCGGTCGTGAGCTGGCCGTACATGACGACGGCCGACACGCCTATGCCCTGCTGGCCGCGCTTCTGTGCCCGGGTGTGGAACCTCGAGCCGTAGAGGAGCCTCGCGAACACGTTCGGCACCTGTTTCTTCACGATGCCAGGACCGTTGTCCTCGACGACGACCTTGTACTCGGTGTTGTCGACCTTCTCTATCTTGACGGTTATCTCGGGGAGCACGCCGGCGTCCTCGCACGCGTCGAGGCTGTTGTCTAACGGCTCCTTGACGGACGTGATCAGCGCCCTCGTGAGCGAGTCGAACCCGAGTATCTGCTTGTTCTTCTCGAAGAACTCCGAGACCGCGATCTCCTTCTGCTTCTTGGCCAGTTCATGAGCGATCGATGCCAAGCTGAAATGCCTCCGCACACGGGAAGCAAAAGCGACGTGTCGCCCTGTGCATCCCAGGGCGTCTAAACGCCGTACTCGGATAAAAATGTGATTGAGGCGGCGTATGCGTCTGGCAGACGACGCGCGCCGCCTATTTGCCCCTGCCGATGGTCCACGCGACGAATCTCTCGTCTCTCGGACCCGCGCCTACGGGCTTCTTGGTGCCGAGGAAGACGGGGACGACGATGGATATCACGGCCATGGTTGCCCCTATTGCCATGACATAGATCCCAATCCCGGGCTCCCTTGTTGCCGCCTCAGGGTAGTCGAAGAAGTATGGGTCGTCCCCTAGGTATCCGCCGATGAGCGTCATGGCCAGTCCCGCAGACTGCACGATCCCTCCCAGAGGCGTTGTGAAAGTGAGGGCGGTGCCAGCGACGGCGGTGAATGCGCCGAGCACAATCCAAATCAGCAACCCTTCTCCATGAGGTACCTGGGCGATGGCCGCGACGAAATCATCTACAGAGTGATGCGATTCTTGAATGGTCGAGTCAAAGGTGGTCGTGACCCAAGGTAGAAGCAGTCCGATGAGCCCCACGACCGCGGCTGCGACGCAGAGGATGTTGAAGCGCAGGATCATGCTACCACCCTCGACCTATGCCAGGCTCTGAGCGCGAGAAGCGGCATCGGCACGACAAGGTACGCGATGAACGCCACTATCGCTATGCTCTTGGGGTCAAACACGGGCCCGTACCCATCTGTCAGAGCGGACCACGAGACGAAGTTCACCACCGCTATGATGGCCGCGGGGATCAGTGCGACGACCTTGTCGAGCCTGAGCATCAGTACACAGACAGCGTATATCGAGAGAGCCACAAGCGAGGCGGCCACCAGGCTGTTGAGCAAGTCGAATTGGTAGACATAGACCGTCTGTTGTCGGATTTCGAACTCCCCAGTGTACAGCAGGTAGAAATCGATGAACGCCCCGGCTACGGCAACCATCACTCCTGCCAAGACCACCGCCGATACGAACCGGTCAGGGTCCTTTATCAGCCTGCCAACCCCTTGGCCGAAGAGGCGGCCAGCCAGGAGCACAGAGGACGCCAGTAGGATCAGATCGACGGGAAGGTTGACGGCGAATATGTATGCCAGTCCAGATTCGACGCTCGACACGTATGCGTCCAGAGGCACCGGGACAGGGTTTGCAGATGCGTTCGTGGCGAAAGCCATTAGGATGGCAATAGCGGTCAATCCGTACAATCCACCTCTGAAGAGATGTCCTCCGGGAATCCGAATCACCCACGGGCCTTCCGGCCCTGATATTGATTCACTCTACGCTATATATAGCATAGTTCGGCGTCGACGGCGCCATCAATCGTCGTGATACTGAAGGCTGGTTCAGTCGAACTTCTCTCCGCACTTCGGGCACCTGGTCGCCTCTCCGGGGACCTCGGCGCCGCACTCAGAGCACACGAAGGTATCGCCGTAGGGCTCCGCCCCCTTCGGCTTCGCGGGGGCCGGCGCAGCGGTCTTGTCCTTCTGCCCCTCGGCATCCTCCGCGTCGAACTTCTCTCCGCACTTAGGGCAGACGGTCGCTTCCGAGGGGACGTCGGTGCCGCACTCGGAGCACACGAAGGTGTCGCCCTCGGTCTCGAGCCCCATCGCCTTCGCGAGGCTCGGGACCTTGGTGTCCTCCTTCCCGCCCTCGGCCTTCTTCGCCTCGCGCTCCTTGCGGGCGGTCTCCTCCCACTTCGTGACCTGCTTCTCCCTCATCCGCCTGGCCCGGCGCATCCACCAGACCATGGCCACGATGATCAGGAACATGGGCAGGAACTGCGCGAATATGCTGTAGAACGAGAACTTGGTCATCGACGACATGAGCACCCAGGAGTCCGATGTCACGGGCGCCATGATCCACGCGGGCGCTCCCGTGTCGTAGTTGGCAGCGTCGTACCAGGTCCCGTTTATCTCGGTCATGAACCTGTAGTAGTTGATGGGCCTGGAGAGCGTGGTCTCGATGGAGTAGTTCAGGGTCCTGTTGTCCGCGCTCGAGGACGTCAGGACCATCGTCTTGTTCAGCTCCTCGCTGGACATGAAGTCCTCGCTGTCGATCACGACATGGACCGCACCGACCGTGGCGTTGGTGGGCACGTGGATCGTGAGCGTGTAGTTGAACACCGTGGTGTAGTTGCCCAGGAGTGGTGTGACGTATCCGTCGGTGAGCAGCACCCCGTCCTCGCTCGTGGCATCCGTCCTTTCGACATTCTGGAGGGTGTTGACGTAGAACACGGCCTCGATGGGCACGAGCACGAGGCAGGTGATCAGGCCCGCGAGCGCGAGCTTCTTGACGCTCTTGATGTCGAAGAACCAGAACACCCCGAACATCGCCAGGGGTGGTATGAGCGATATGAGGCAGGTCGAGAAGAGGTACACGAGGGCGAGGTAGAATATCGCGGCGACGACGCCGACGCCGACCAGCAGCCTGTACTCGTACCGGGTCTTCTTGAACTTCTCGAAGTTCTCCTTGAACATCATCTGGAACTTCTGCGCCGGTGTGCGAGGCCCCTCTTCCATGTACTGGGGAACTTAGTCATTGGATAAATATCTTGGTCCGGTAGGCCTCTGTCGACGGATAAGGGTTATATAGTGTCGCCTGCAATCGAAGCCCTTCTCCGATAGGAGGTTCCAGCGTTGAAAACCGCGGTCATAGCGATAGGAGGTAATGCCATCCTCCAGGCGGGCGAGAAACCGACCCAGGAGAACCAGATGCGCAACGTGGCAGTCACATGCCGCGGCCTCGCAGACCTCATACAGAGGGGTTACGACATCGTCATAACCCACGGGAACGGACCCCAGGTCGGGGACATTCTTCTCAGGAACGACATCTCCAAGAAGGAGATACCTCCGATGGCCATGGACGTGTGCGTCGCCGAGAGCCAGGGCCAGATCGGCTACATGATCCAGCAGGCGCTGTCGTCCGAGTTCGTCAGGAGGCGCATGGACAAGGTGGCCGTCTCGCTCATAACCCAAGTGGTCGTCTCCGAGGACGACCCCGCATTCCAGAACCCGACCAAGCCGATAGGACAATACTACTCCGAGGAGGAGGCCAAGCAGCTCATGGAGCTGAAGGGCTGGAAGATGGCCCTCGACAAGAAGCGCGGAGGGTACAGGAAGGTCGTGCCCTCGCCGGCGCCGATCGGCATCGTCGAGAGCAAGCCGGTCCGCAGGCTCGTGTTCGGAGGCGCGGACCAGGCCGAGGTCGTCATCGCCTGCGGCGGAGGCGGCGTCCCCGTCGTGAAGAAGGACGGCAGATATGTCGGCGTCGAGGCGGTCGTCGACAAGGACCTGGCCGCGGCCATGCTGGCCAACAGCATCAACGAGCGCCTGTTCATCATCGCGACTGATGTCGAGCAGGTGTTCATCGACTTCAACACGCCCGCCCAGAGGGGCCTCAGCAGGGTCACCCTGTCCCAGATCAAGAAGTACTACGACGAGGGGCAGTTCCCACCTGGCAGCATGGGCCCGAAGGTCCTCGCGGCCATCAAGTTCCTAGAGGGCGGCGGCGAGGAGGTCGTCATCACGGCGAAGGACAAGATCGTCAACGCCCTGGCGAAGGGTGCTGGAACACATATCTACAGGGACGGCGTTAAGCCCTGACCACCGATGGCCAACATTGAAGAGCAGATCCGAGAGATCGAGGACGAGCTCGGCAAGACCCAATACAACAAGAACACCCAGCACCACATTGGCAAGCTGAAGGCCAAGATGTCCCGGCTGAGGGACGAGGCCGAGGTCAGGAGGTCCAAGGGGCCCAAGACCGCGGGCTACGCGGTCAAGAAGTCGGGCCACGGGACCGTGGCGCTCGTGGGTTTCCCGAGCGTCGGCAAGTCCACCCTTCTGAACAAGATCACCAATGCGACGAGCGAGGTCGCCGCCTACAAGTTCACCACCCTCACATGCGTCCCTGGACTCATGGAGTACCGGGGCGCCAAGATACAGGTCCTGGACCTGCCCGGTCTGATCAAGGACGCCTCCAAGGGCAAGGGGAGGGGGCGCGAGGTCCTGTCCGTCGTCCGTTCGGCCGACATGATACTCCTGATGATCGACGTCTTCGAGACCAACATCCAGGTGCTGGTCGAGGAGTTGAAGACGGCGAACCTGAGGCTCAACCAGAGGCCCCCGGACATCGTCGTGGCCAAGAAGAACCGGGGAGGCGTCGTGGTCAACTTCACTGCGCACCAGTCGACGATGGACGAGGAACTGGTCGTGGGCATGATGAACGAGTACGGGTACATCAACGCCGACATCGTGATTCGGGAGGACATCGTCGAGGACCAGCTCATAGACAACCTCGCGGGGAACAGGCTCTACCTGCCGGCGATCGTGGCGATCAACAAGACCGACCTCGTGAACAAGGAGTACATCGCGACGCTGAAGCGCAGGATGTTGGACTGGAGGGTCGTGCCGATCTCCGCCGAGTCGAACCTGGGCCTCACGCCGCTCAAGGACGCCATCTACGAGAAGATGAGGTTCATCCGCGTCTTCATGAAGCCCCAGGGGAAGGATGCCGACCTGGTGGAGCCGCTGGTCATCAAGACCGGCAGCGACATCGGGATGGTCTGTGATTCGATCCACCGGGACTTCAGGAAGAACTTCAGGTACGCCCAGATCTGGGGGAAGAGCGCTCGGTTCCCAGGGCAGATCGTCGGCCTGGACCATGTGGTCGTGGACGAGGATGTCGTCACGGTGATCGTCAGGCGCTGACGTGCGCATCCCGCAGCAGAGGTCGTTTCAGAATCAGAAATTGGTTTAAGGAAAGGGTTTGCGTTGGATGAGGAAGGACCTGCGCTCAGGCCTTCTTCATCATCTTCATGAACCCGCCGCCCTCTTGGATCTCGAGGTTCTTCGAGCTCAGGATCTGCTCGAACTCCGGCCAGTCGATGACGTCGACCCTCGGGCTCCCGCCGCGAGTGAACTCTATCTCGCTGGTGCCCTTGACCTTGCCTGGCTTGAGGTTCTTTTCAACGGCTATCTCCTTGGCCCTGTCGACAGATATTGGCTTCATCGGCATGTGCATCCCTCCGATTTGTTGGTCGGATCCCTTTCCGACAACTGAGGCAATAACCGTCTGACATATAAATGTTTTTCGCTGGCCTTGACTCCACTAACATACTGGCTCCATGTCTGCTATGTGTCCGACGAGCGCCCGCATGCGCGAGGTCAGAAGAGCCACATCAGCATGAGCGTGGACACGAACAGCGTGGCCAGGGCCACGGGGAACCCGACCAGCGTGAACTTCCAGAAATTCACCTCGACGCCCATCCCCTCCGCCTTCTCGGCGACTATGACGTTGGCCGCAGCGCCCAGTATCGTGGCGTTGCCAGCCAGCGTGGAGCTCGATGCGAGCGCTATCCAGAGGTCGGTGCTGTCGATGGGTATGAGCTCGCTGAGGAGCATCACCGCGGGCACGTTGCTCACCAGGTTCGACAGCAGGGCGCTGAGCGCGCTGAGCCACGCGACCGTTGGCACCTCGTCGTGCCCGAAGCCTGGGAAGAAGTCCGAGATGTTCCCGAGGAGCCCGGAGGTCTTCACGCCCTCGAGCACGACGAACAGACCCACGAAGAACAGGATGATGGACCAGTCCACGCCCTTCAGCATGTCCCTTGAGCGCACGTCCGATACGAGGGGCAAGGCGAACAGGGCCGCGACCCCTGCCAGGAACGCGATGATGGCGATGGGCGCGTCGATCACGTGGCTTGCGACGAACGCCCCGAAGGTGACGACCGTGATGCCGAGGAGCGTGTAGAGGCCGTACCTCCGCTCCCTGAGCCGCCTGAACGCGGATGTGGCGATGCTGTCGCCCTTGACGATCTCCAGCTCGAAGGCCTTCCAGCCCTCGTCCAGGATCCTCCGCCTCATCTCATGGGCCTTCCCGTCCTCGATATCCCGCCTGAACGCGATGTACAGGATGGCGATGGCGATCAGCATGCAGACGACGGACACGGGCACGAGCCTGGCCGAGAAGTCCAGGAACGATATCCCCGCCCTGGTCGCGATGTAGGCGTTCTGCGGGTTCCCCACGGCCGTCGCGACGCTCCCGATGTTCGCCGCGATGGCCTCGGCCACGAGGAACGGCACGGGGTTGGTCTTCAGCAGCCTGCAGGTCCTGATGATGATGGGCGTGAACAGCAGGACGACGGTGTCGTTGAGGACGAGCGCGGACAGGGTCCCGGTGACGGCCATCGTGAGGACTAGGAACCTGAACTGGTTCTTCGAGTACTTGATCATCCTGAGGGAGACCCACTCGAAGAACCCGCACAGCTCGAGGCCGGCGACGAGTATCATCATGCCGACCAGGAGCAGGATGATGTCCATGTTGATGGCCGCGATGGCCTCCTGCGGCCCGACGACCCCGAACAGGACCATGAGCCCGGCCCCCAGGAGCGCCGCTGCTGGCCGCTCGATGTGCACCCGCGGCAGCCTCCTGATGGAGATGAGCGCGTAGGTCACGAGGAATATCGCCAGCGCCAACCAGAGCGTGTCCATCCGGAGGGATGAGGCGTTATCCTGGATATCAACCTCGGCATCGGGACCAGTCAGAAACAATTAAGAGATTGGATGGTTTATTGCGGCCCGATGATTCAGCGCCCCAGAGGGACCAGGGACTTCACACCGGCGGAGATGCACAGGCGCAGGAAGGTGGAGCAGGCCATGCGCGACGCCTGCACGAGGGCGGGCTTCGGGGAGATCGTGACGCCGACCTTCGAGCACTCCGAACTCTTCACCACGAGGTCCGGCCAGGGCGTCATCGACGAGATGTACGTTTTCAAGGACAAGGGCGACCGCGAGATGGCCCTCAGGCCCGAGATCACCGCGTCCGTCATCAGGTTCTATGTCAACGAGCTCTCGACGCTGCCGAAGCCGCTCAAGCTGTACTACATGGGCAACTGCTTCAGGTACGAGAACCCACAGAGCGGCAGGTACAGGGAGTTCTTCCAGCTGGGCGCGGAGCTCATCGGGACCAAGACGCCGGAGACGGACGCCGAGGTCATCGCGCTCGCGGTCAACTGCATACGCGCGGTGGGCCTCGAGGACTATGTCGTCCGCGTGGGCCACATCGGCATACTCAAGTCCCTCGTGAAGGCGGAGGTCAAGGACGAGAAGGTCGCCGCCGAGGTCCTGAGGATGCTGGACAAGGAGGACTTCGACGCCATGGGCGACATGTTCGACGCGAAGGACCTCCCGAGGTCGCTCTTCGACAGGATCGTCACCATGGCCGAGACCAAGGGCGGCGTCGAGGTCCTCGACACGCTCGAGTCGTCCGAGGCGACGGACCACCTGCGCGAGGTGTTCTCCGTGCTCAAGCTCTACGGGATAGACGACTGCCAGGTCGACCTGGGCATCGTCCGGGGACTCGATTACTACACCGGGATGGTCTTCGAGATAGACGCCCCGAGGCTCGGCGCGGAGAAACAGATCATGGGCGGCGGCTCCTACACGCTCTCGGAGCTGTTCGGGGGCGAGCCGGTCTTCAGCACGGGCTTCGCGATAGGGCTCGACCGGGTCGTGCTCGCGTCGGAGGCGGAGAGGCCGAAGGACGAGTTCGTTCCCTTGGACGTCTACGTCGTGCCGGTGGGCGAGGAGATGCGCAAGTACGCGTTCGGGCTCGTCGCCAGGCTGCGGTCACAGGGCCTCAGGGCGGATGTGGACATCATGCGCCGGAGCCTCAGCAAGAACCTCAAGTACGCTTCGGCGGTGGGCACGAGGTTCGCGGTCATCGTCGGCAAGGAGGAGATGGCCAAGCGCTCCGTGACCGTCAGGGACATGAAGTCGGGCGAGCAGAGGCTCGTGCTTGCGGACGAGGTCGCCGAAGCCGTCAAGGCGTCGCTCGGTTGAGCCGATGCATGCACGGACCCTGTCGAGGGACCATGAGTCCATAGATGTCTGCAGAACAGTGGAAAGTTTGTTTTTCCATCCGAGGCACCCGCCCCGGATGGGTTGGAGTTTGAAGCTTGAAGCGTGCGTGCCTACCTACGGGTAGAAGCCCCTGAGCCTCGTCGCGTCTGCAACCCTCTTCACGGCGACCAGGTAGGCGGCGTCCCTCATGTTGCACTTCTGCTTCTCCTTCATGTTCCAGACCTCGTGGAACGCGGCGGTGATCTTCTGGTCGAGGCGCGCGTTGACGTCTTCCTCGGTCCAGTAATAGTTGTAGTTGTTCTGGACCCACTCGAAGTAGCTCACCGTGACACCGCCCGCGTTGGCGAGGATGTCGGGGAGCACGAGCACGCCGTTCTTGTACATGATCGCATCCGCCTCGAAGGTCGTCGGGCCGTTCGCGCCCTCACCGGAGATCTTCGCCTTGATCTTGTCCGCGTTGTCCTTGGTGATGACGTTCTCGAGAGCGCATGGGAGCAGCACGTCGACCTTGAGCTCGAGGATCTCGGTGTTGCTGATCGGCTTCGAGCCGGGGAAGCCCTTCACGGAGCCGGTCTTGACCTTGTGCGCCCAGACATCATCGTACTTGAGACCCTTCTCGTTGATGATGCCGCCCTGGGAGTCCGTCACCGCGATGACCTTGGCGCCGAAGTCGCGCTCGATGAGCTTGTGGGCGAACGATCCGACGTTCCCGTAGCCCTGGATGGCCACGGTCGCGCCCTTGAGGTTCAGGCCGGTCTTCTTGGCCGCTTCCCTGACGCAGAACACAAGGCCCCTAGAGGTGGCCTCGGGCCTGCCGAGCGAGCCGCCGAGTTCCCTTGGCTTGCCGGTGATGACGCCGGGGACCGCGTAGCCCTTCATCATGCTGAACGTGTCCATGATCCAGGCCATCTCCTTGCCGCCGGTGTTGACATCAGGGGCCGGTATGTCCTTCTCCGGGCCGATGATGATCGATATCTCGGAGGCGAACCTCCTGGTCATCCTCTCGACCTCGCCGAGGGACATCTTCTTCGGGTCGCATATGATGCCGCCCTTGGCGCCACCATAGGGGATGTCGACCGTCGCGGTCTTCCAGGTCATCCAGGACGAAAGGGCCTTGACCTCATCGATGTCCACCTGGGGGTGGTATCTGATGCCGCCCTTGTACGGCCCGCGTGCCTCGTTGTGCTGTACCCTGTAGCCTGTGAATACCCTGATCTTCCCGTCGTCCATCTTGACGGGGAAGTTCACTGTGAGTTCCCTCTTCGGGCTCTTCAGCACATCGATCATTCCCTGGTCGAGGCCGAGCGTCTTGCCAGCCTTGTCGACCATCTTCTTCATTTCTTCAAACGGATTCGTTTTGCCTGCCATTATAAACACCACTGGCCTTCTCGTCCGCGTCTGACAGCTCCTGTCGCGCGGCCTGAGTATGAGAGCGGATGGTAAGAATCGATTTAAACCTTACCTATGTACCCCGGTAATTCCCTGGAAAGGAGGTCTCTCCAGGGGGTGTCCGTTGGGACGATGTTCGAAAGGGGGCCAGGGTCTTTGGCAAAAGGTTGCGAAAAACGCCCTCCTGATTCGAAAACGGCACATCCCGCGCGCGTCCTCGACACGGGGGTACGAACCGGGCGGCGAAATGTGTGCGGTGACGCCATCAAATGTCGAAGCCCACGAGGACCGACGCGAACTTCGGGTCGTCGGGCAGCCCCACGCTGCGCTTTATGTAGAGGTCCGCCAGGCTCGACGGGCTCGAGGACAGGACTTCCGATGTGCCCCCGATCTCCGCTACCTCCTTGAAGGGTATGCCAGGGAGGACGAACTTGGCGTTCGGGGCCCTGTTGCCGTCGTAGTAGACCACGAAGTCCTTGCCCAGCATGAGCACCTTCTTCCCCGGCAGGTGCTCGGCCTTCTGGCCCGGCAGGAGCTCCTTGCCTATGACCTTCCCGTGGTCGTCCCTGAGGACGACCGTCGGGTGCGGGGGCGGGCGGAAGCTCTTGTCCTTCACGATGCAGGCGACATGGCCCCGCTTCAGGCATTCGAGGACCCCCTCGTTGTGCACGGCTATGGGCCCGCGCCCGGCGTTCTCCTTCTCGAGCCTCCTGACCTCGGCCCTCATGCCTTCGGTCAGGTAGAACGCGTGATGGACCCCTTTCAGCGATGCCAGCATGTCCAGCACCTCGTGGAGCTTCGCATCGACCGTCCGTGAGCCGTCCATGAGTTCACTCCCGGACGCCTACCTGGGCTGGACCGGCTGCTGGTGCGTCACGGCGTATATGACCTGGGACACGAGCACGTCCTCGGGCACTGCCCCCACGATCTCGAACTCCTCGTTGATGATGAACTTCGGCACGCCCATGACGGCGTACCTCTGCGAGAGGGGCACGAACTCGTTCGCCTCGACCATGTCCGCCCAGATCATGTCGCTCTCCAGCGCGAGCCTGTGCGCCAGGCGCACGGCCATCGGGCAGTACGGGCACGTGGGCGTGACGAAGACCTGAATGTGGACCGCCTGGTCCAGGTCCCTGATGGCGTCCTTGGACTTCTGGCTCAGGCCGCTCTCCCCCCTGGAGACATCGAGTATGTCGCCCACGAGCGTCGAGAACTCGTACCCTGACGGGACCCCGAAGAACCTGATGCCGTAGTCCTTGGTCCCTATGACCGCGATGGCCGGGATCTTGTCGACCCTCAGCTCCTTCGCCTTCATCCGGTCCTTGACGAAGTCATAGACCTCGACCTTGACCTTCGGGGAGATCTCGGCCAGCTCCCTGCAGATGTCGACCGTCTCCCTGCAGTTCTGGCACGGGACCTCCTGCGTGAAGACCACCAGTCTCACATCGTTCACAAGCTTGGAGAACTCCTTCGTCAGGGTCTCCCTCTCCTTCTGCGGGATCAGTGCCATTTCGTCACCTTCCTGTTCATTCTCATCTCTCGAACTCGACATCGACCTTGATGCCCTGTCGTATGCTCTGCGTCGCGATGCAGAAGTCCTCGAAGAGGCCCAGGCATCGCTCCAACTTTTCTCGGTCAGAGGCATCTACTACCGGCTTCATCTTGACCTTTATCCCGTCAATCCTCCACCGCCCCTTCTCGTTGCGCACGAGCCTCGTCTCGACATCGGTCTCGACGTCCTTGACCTCGACCCGGGACTTCTCCAGGCAGAACAACAGGCTCGCGCTGAGGCAGTGCCCCACCGCCGACGAGAGCATCATCGACGCGTTCGGTCCCTCGGACCCGCCTAGGGGTGCGGGTTCGTCCATGACGATCCTCCCGTTCGCCCACTCGTCGACGGATATCTCGTACTTGTATCCGTCCAAGCGTCTCAGGTGGAGATGGAGCGTCTCGTTCAATCGCAACTACCCCTTGCTGGTACCCTATCGGCACACGGGCCAAAGACTTTTTCACGTGCGCAGGCGCCGCGACGCATGCGTATCTACCCGCGCGCGCTTCAGTGGAGAAGGTAGAAATATGCCCCAACAGGATGGCGACCACTCCTTCTCCAGGAGGCAAATCCGAGATGAAGACAAGGACCGAGCACGATTCTTTGGGCGAGAGGGATGTCCCCGAGGACGCCTACTACGGGATACAGACGCTGAGGGCGACCGAGAACTTCCCCGTCAGCGGCATAATGCCGAGGCCTGAGTTCATCAACGCGATGGCGATGGTGAAGAAGGCCGCCGCCATGGCGAACATGGATGTCGGCTGGCTCGAGCCCTACGTGGCGGAGGCGATCACGGCAGCGTGCGACGAGATACTCTCCGGCAAGCTCCACGATCAGTTCGTCGTGGACGACTTCCAGGCGGGCGCTGGCACGTCGTTCAACATGAACATGAACGAGGTCCTGGCGAACAGGGCGCTCGAGCTCCTGGGCAAGAAGAAGGGGGAGTACGCGGCCGTGCACCCCCTCGACCACGTCAACATGGCGCAGTCGACGAACGACACCTACCCGACCGCCATGCGCCTATGCATCCTGATCATCGCGCAGCAGCTCATGGACAACCTCGACGACCTGCGGAAGGCCTTCGCGAAGAAGGGGATGGCCTTCGACAAGGTCATCAAGTCCGGTCGCACGCACCTGATGGACGCGCTGCCGATCACCCTGGGCCAGGAGTTCACCGCGTACTCGGTCGCCATCAAGAAGGCCAGGGAGCAGATCAAGGGCAAGCTCAAGCTGCTCGAGGAGGTCCCCCTAGGCGCGACGGCCATCGGCACGGGTGCGAACACGCACCCGGACTACCACAGGCTCGTGACCCGCCACCTGCGGACCATCACGTCCCTGAACCTGATCGAGGCGGAGGACCCGCGCGAGGCGCTCCAGAGCAGGCTCGACTTCTCGAGCATCTCGGGGGAGCTGAAGGCGCTGGCGCTCGAGCTCATCAGGATATCGAACGACCTGAGGCTCATGAACTCGGGGCCCATCACCGGCTGGGGCGAGATACGCCTCCCGGCTACGCAGCCAGGCTCGTCCATCATGCCAGGGAAGGTCAACCCCGTCATGGCGGAGTGCATGGACATGATATGCTTCCAGATCGTGGGCAACGATGTGTCCGTCTCCCTCGCGGTCCAGGCGGGCCAGATGGAGCTCAACGTCATGAACCCGGTCATAACGCACAACATACTCGAGTCGATGGTCCTGCTCAACAACTACATCCCGATATTCATCGGGAAGTGCATCTCCGGCATAGAGGCGGACGAGGCGAGGTGCAAGGGCTACCTGGAGAAGAACCCGTCCATCGCGACCTTCCTCGACCCGTACATCGGCTACATGAAGTCCGCGGAGGTGGCCAAGGAGGCCCTGAGGCGGAACATGTCGGTCAGGGACCTGGTCATCGAGAAGGGCATCATATCCGAGGAAGAGATCGAGAGGATATTCGACATCGAGTACCTGATCGGCCGGAGGAAGGTCGACAAGAAGTGAGCCAGACGGACGTCCGCCGGCGCGTTCCAGCGAACCTATAAATATCGTACGCCCTTTCTGAACCGAAGGTCTCCTAGACGGCCCGCGTCTCGGAGGTGTCTCACATGGATTGGGGTTTGAGAAACCGGATATCGCGCATCATTAAGCCTGATACTGGACGCGCCGTCATGCTTGCCATCGACCATGGGTACTTCCTCGGACCCACCTCGAGGCTGGAGAACCCGAGGAACGCCGTCATGCCGCTCGCGCCCTACGCGGACACTATCATGCTCACGAGGGGCGTGCTGCGCGCGTCCGTCGACCCGACGATATTCAACTCGGTCGTGCTCCGGGTCTCCGGGGGCTCCAGCGTCATCGGGGAGGACCTGTCCAACGAGGGCATCATCACCAGCGTCGAGGACGCGATCAGGTGCAACGCAGCGGGCATCGCGCTGTCCGTGTTCGTCGGCAGCAAGCACGAGAAGCAGACACTCATGAGCCTCGCGGAGCTGGTCAACGAGGGCGAGCGGTACGGCATGCCCGTGCTCGCCGTGACGGCCGTGGGCAAGGAGCTGGCCAAGCGGGACGCGAGGTACCTCGGGCTCAGCTGCAGGATCGCCGCCGAGATCGGCGCCCACATCGTCAAGACCTACTACTGCGAGAACTTCGAGAAGGTCGTCGAGGGCTGCCCCGTGCCTATCGTGGTCGCGGGCGGGCCGAAGATGACCGAGAAGGAGGCGCTCGAACTCACCTACAAATCGATCACGGCCGGCGCCGTGGGCGTCGACATGGGCAGGAACATCTGGCAGTCGGATAACCCGGTGCCGATGATCCGGGCCGTCAGGAAGATCGTCCACGAGAACGTCGACGCCAAGGACGCCTACGAGTTCTACAAGGAGCTCGTGGCCAAGAAGAAGTAGCCTGCGGGACGAGATGGCCGCGGGGTGATCCCATGCGCGTCGCGATGTACTACAGGAACAGCGATGTCAGGCTCCAGGAGATGCCCAAGCCCACCGCTGGACCGGGCGAGGTCCTGGTCAAGGTGGTCGCGAGCGGCATATGCGGGAGCGACGTCATGGAGTGGTATCGGATCAAGCGCGCCCCGCTGGTCCTGGGCCACGAGATCGCTGGCGACATCGTCGAGGTGGGCGCCGGGGTCGAGAGGTACCATGTGGGCGACCGGGTCTTCGTGTCGCACCACGTCCCATGCAACAGCTGCAGGCACTGCCTGAGCGGGCACCACTCGACGTGCGACACGCTGCGGACGACCAATTTCCATCCAGGCGGGTTCGCGGAGTTCATCAGGGTCCCCAAGATAAACGTCGACCGGGGCGTCTTCGTGCTGCCGGCGGATATGAGCTACGACGAGGGCGTGTTCATCGAGCCCCTCGCGTGCGTCGTGCGCGGGTTCCGCATGTCCAGGTTCGAGCCCGGGCAGACCGTGCTCGTGCTCGGCAGCGGCATCGCGGGCCTGCTGAACATCAAGCTCGCGAAGGCCCTGGGCGCCGGGAGGATCATCGCCACGGATGTCTCCGACTTCAGGCTCGACGCGGCGAAGAGATTCGGCGCGGACGCGGTGGTCAACGGGACCGAGGACGTCCCGACGCTGGTGCGCAAGGCCAACGGCGGGCGGGCCGCCGACTTCGTCATCGTCTGCACGGGCGCACTCCAGGCGGCCACCCAGTCGTTCAAGTGCATAGACCGCGGCGGCACCATACTGATGTTCGCGCCGCCCTCACCGGGGGCCGAGGTCGTCGTGCCCTTCGCGGACCTGTGGAAGGACGAGGTCACGATCACCACCACCTACGCCGGGAGCCCCAAGGACATCGAGCAGGCCATGGAGCTCATCAGGAGCAGGCGCGTGCATGTCACCGACATGATCTCCCACAGGTTCGGCCTCGCCGACGCCGGGAAGGGGTTCCAGCTCGTCGCCAAGGCCGAGGACTCCATCAAGGTGGTAATCGAGCCGCAGACGTGAAGTCCAGCGGCTTCGGGTCCGCCGGCAAGTCGCCCAGGCCGCTGTCACCCGCAGAGTCCGGCAATGCTTTTCTACCGGCCACGCGATTCACCTCACGGCGTCAAGGGCTGCCAGAGGCTGTGGCATTATCTGTGTGGGTCAATTCTCGTTGATGCTGCCGAGTGTGGTGCTGGGCTTTCCAAGTGGTCCTCCTGAGAGCTAGCGAGGTATTCAACATGCCAGCGATTGCGAGCTACGAGAAGGAGTACGTGTCCAGGACGAGGCGGTCGAAGGCGCACTTCGAAAGGGCGAACAAGGTCCTGCCAGCAGGCGTGGAGAGCAATGTCAGGTTCTTCCCGCCGTATCCGTTCTGTGTGAAGCGCGCCAAGGGTCCGTACCTGTACGACATCGACGGGAACAAGATCATCGACTACGCGCTCGGGTACGGCCCGATGATACTGGGCCACGACCATCCTGCGGTCACGCGTGCCGTCAGGGCGCAGGTCGGCAACGGCATGATGTTCGGCGCGTCATCGGAGCTCGCGGTCGAGTACATCGACATGGTCCGCAGGGCCATGCCATCGATCGAGATGTTCAGGTTCGCCAACTCTGGCACCGAGGCGACCATGCACCCGATGAGGGTCGCGCGGGCGTTCACCGGCAAGGAGAAGATCGCGAAGGCCGAGGGGGCATACCACGGAGGGCACGACTACGCCCTCCAGGGCGTGGACATACCGAGCAGCGAGCTCCGGCCGAACACCAGGCAGCACTCGGTCCCGTTCGGGAAGGGCATCCCGAAGTGCATCTCCGACCTGATGGTCATGTACCCGTTCAACGACTGGGGGGCGACCGAGGAGGTCATCACGAGGAACGCGGACGAGCTCGCCGCGGTCATCGTCGAGCCGGTCCAGGCCGGGGGCGGGTGCTTCGTGCCGAGGGACGACTACCTGGGCCGGCTCAGGAGACTCACGGCGGACCTCGGGATCGTGCTCATCTTCGACGAGGTCCTCACGGGGTTCAGGGTCGCCTTCGGGGGCGCCCAGGAGCGCTATGGTGTGAAGCCGGACATCACCTGCATCGCAAAGATCGCCGGCGGCGGCTACCAGCTCGCCGGGTTCGGCGGCAGGAGGGACATCATGCAGGAGATCGTCCCGAAGAGCGACGGTAACGTCTACCACGGGGGCACGTACAACGCGCACCCGGTTTCGGTGACCGGGGGCCTGGCGACGCTCGAGATACTCTCCAGGCCAGGGACCTACAGGAGGATCGACACGATAGGGGACTCCCTCTTCCACGGCCTGCGCGACGCCGCCAAGGACCGCGGGGTCGATGTCTGGGTCGAGAGCGTCGGGTCCCTCGGCCAGATGTACTTCACGGACAAGGAGGTGGCGACCTGGCGCGACTCGCTCGATGTGGACCACGAGAAGTGGAGACACTGGTTCATGCACTCGCTCGGCAGGGGCGTGTTCTTCGGCGTGCCGCACGCGGACGAGCACTTCTTCACATCGCTCGCGCACTCGGACACCGACATCCAGCGGTCGATCGAGATCTCGGACGAGGCGTTCAAGGAGATCGCGAGGGGCCGATGACCCCGCGCGTGCCCCGCCACCGTAGGAACAAGGAAACGAGGAAAGCACCATCCGTGTCGTGATACGATGATAGGACGAGCCACCGAGGGAGGCCCCCAACCGGTCGATGCGAGGAGGCTCCTCACGCCGGACGAGCGTGCCCACATGCTCGCCCAGATCCACTCGCTCGTGTACTGGGTCGGCGTGCTCGTGCCCAACCATGAAATCGTGCGCGGCGAGGAGATCGACCTCCGCCAGATCGTGTTCAACCTCACGACCAAGGACGACCTCACGGACGAGGAGGCTCAGGAGGTCCAGACGCTCATCCTCGCGCTCAAGAACAAGGAGCACTCGCTCGAAGGGTCGCTGGCCCACGACCAGCTGACCTACGATGCGGCCAAGGCCATGCTCGAGGAGACCCGTGGGCTGCTGAAGGCCATCGACGACCTCAGGGCGGTCGAGACGCCAGAGAAGGCCGAGGTCGCGAAACAGGCCGTGCTCGCGAAGGTCCAGGACGCCCGCCGCTGGCAGAAGTTCGTGGAGCAGATCATGCCCAAGGCCTGAGCCGCAGTTCACATCCCGTGTCCGGCCAGCACGGCCGACACCTTCCTCTCCGCGTCGTCCCCGATCCCGGCCGGCCTGTGCGTGCCGAGGATCTCATGCACCTTTTCCCTCGCGCGGGTGACGACCGCGCGCTGGTCTCGATTCAGGCGGTACATCGCATAGACCTTCGACCTCTCCGGCGTCGGCACGAACAGGTCCCTCCGCATGTTCTTCATGGTGTGCGGGTGCTTCAGGAAGCTGCCACCTGGCCCGACCGCGTCGACCACCTCGGCCGCGAAGCTAGCTCGGTCCAGGGATATCTCCCGCCTCATCGTGCGCACGGACTCCCAGACGTCCGAGTCTATCACTATCTGCTCCAGCGACGCCCCCTTGGCCTGGTCCAGGCCTCCGATGCCGGACGCGAAGTCGGTCGCCGCCAGGTTGGTCATGGTCGTGAAGGCGAGCTCGCCCGGGTCCAGCGTCACGCCCGGTCTGTCCCCTGCGAGCCCCACGCCGAACGACCCGACCATCGTCGGCACGCCGTAGTGCTTCGCCATCTGGGCGGAGGCGGCCGCGATGATCATCTGCTCGACCGCCCCGTACCGTATCTCGCCGGTCATCATGTTCATGATCGTGGACTCTGAGCTGTACACCACAGGGGCGCCGGGGTTCGCCAGCTGGGAGATCGCGAAGCTCGCGATGTTCTCCGCGTTGACCAGCGCGACGGTGGATGCCAGCGTGACAGGCGATGTGAGCCCGCACAGGGCCATGGACATCGACACGACAGGGATGCCCGCCTTCGCGAACTCCACGACCGCCTCGGACGAGCCCGTCTCGAACTCGAGCGGGCAGATCGGGCACTGGATGGCCGAGAAGACCGGCCTCTTCGCGAGCGCGTCCTCGCCCCCCGCGATGGCGGCGCCGACCGCCACCATGTCCCTCGCCTCGCGGGCGGACATGGCCTCCCCCTGGACATGCTTCGTCGTGCTCCTGAGGGATATCGCGAGCTCGTTCAGGCCGTGGGCGTCCCGGGGCCCGTCGTGCGCCGAGACGATCGGCCAGACATAGTCTATCGAATCTATCGCGTCGCACAGGACCATGAAATCCCCGAGGTCCCTGCCCATCGTGGGGCGCTTCTCGCCCGTCTCAAGGTCGGTCATGTACACGGCCGTCCCGTTCGTCGCCATGTACGGCGGCCCCGTCCGTGGCGCCTCCATGTCGTGCTTCGGGTCCCTCGCGCAGAGCCTTATCCTCTTCGGGACCTTGCGCATGGTCTCAGTCACGAGCTCCTCGGGCAGCCGGGCCCGCATCGAGCTCCGGTCGACCTTCGCCCCGCCGTCCTCCAGGAGCTTCAGGACCTGCCCACTCCGCACGAGAACACCCGTGCTCCCGAGCGTCCTCAGCGTGTTCTCGTGCACAAGCTCGATCTCGTCCCCGGACAGAACGCTTATCCTGCCTTCCGCCATACTCCCTTTCCAGCGTTTAGGAACGAGGAAGGGGTAGTTATAGAATCCTCTGCCCTGGGCATCTGCCCAGGGTGCTGCACGCACGGATGGGATGCGGCGGCCCCTCATCAAAGGCGGGACCATGGCACAGGAATTTCTGAAGCGCTCTCCGAGGACTTTCAAGGTGCTCGTAGCGAGCGCCCTCGTGGAGAACACGGCCTTCGGCCTCATCATCCCGTATCTCACGCTCTACATGCTCAACGACATAGGGATCTCCGCGGTGCTCACGGGCATCGTCCTGATGACCTACACCGTATCGGGCATGCCATCGATGGTGCTGGGCGGCATGTTCGCCGACCGGTTCGGAAGGAGGATCGTGCTCCTCTCGAGCCTCGGGCTCATGTCCGTGACGACGTTCATTTACTTCTTCGCGTACGACTTCGAGACCCTGGTCATACTTGCGTTCGCAGACTCGTTCGTCGGGTCGATGTACATGCCCGCGGCCAACGCGATGATAGCCGACATGATCCCTGCTCCGGACCGGCCCCAGGCGTACAGTACGCTCAGGATCGCCTGGAATGTCGGGATAGTGTTCGGCCCGGTCCTGGGCGGCGTGATCGTGGCAGCCTACTCCATCCAGATGCTGTTCGTGTTCGGCTCGTTGATATTGGCGAGCGCGTTCGTTTTCAATCTGCTGTACATCAAGGAGACGAAGCCCAAGGACGGCAAGGGCGAGATGATCACGTTCAGGGCCGTGCTGAACGTGTCGAAGGACCGCAGGTTCTTCCTGCTCTGCGGGTTGAGCGGCATCTTCTGGTTCTTCTTCTCCCAGTGGATGTCCGTGATGCCGGCCTACGCGAGCAGCGAACTCGGGATCGAGGACTACACCTTCGGCGCCCTCTTCGCGGTCAGCGCCCTCATGACGGTCCTCTTCCAGCTCTGGGTCACCTCGAAGACCGTGAAGTTCAGCAGGTCGGCCGTGCTCGTCTCGGGCCAGGTCATCGCGTCCGTCGGCTTCGCGCTGATCTTCTTCGCGTCCGACTTCTATACGTTGCTCGCGTGCATAGTGGTCATCACGGTCGGTGAGATAATCTACATGTCCATCATAGCCACGATCATAGCCGACCTCGCCCCGGAGAACAAGAGGGGGCTGTACATGGGCTTCTCGGGCTTCGTGCAGACGTTCGGGTCCGGCATCGGCTTCCTGTTCGGCATGTCCCTGCTCGCGGCGCTCTCGGACAAGGCGCTCGTCTGGCTGGTCTTCGGCGGGATAGGGCTCGCGAGCTCGGTCGGTTATATAACACTCAAGCGGATGCTCGGCCCGGAACACGACCGCCCGCAGGACCAGCATGGCGCAGGCCCGTTGGAACGCTAAGAAAACAGTGGAAGGGATTTAGGGAAAGTGTTTCATCGCCCCGGATCTCTCCAGGGCGTGTACGGTCCAGTAAGGTGGCGTCTAGAACCTTCTGCGGCCCTTGTTCATGTACTTGGGCCTGTCGTCGCTGCCACCGCTGCTGCCGCCGCCGTATCCGCCGGAGTCCCTTCTGCCGCCGCTGCCACCGCCGGAGAAGTGTCTCTCCCCGCCGCTGCGCGGCCTGTCGAAGCGCCTGCGCTCCTGCTCGTACTCCTTGTCGCTCATGTTCGGATCGGCTGAGGTCGTCTCAAGGGTCTTCTCCGCCTTCGCCAGTTGGCCGTACTTGCCAACGTTCAGGCGCATGTGGCCCCTGACGAGTGATACGTATCCGTTCTTGATCTCGATCACATCGTCCTTGGCTATCGTGCCGATCTGGTTGTCCCAGAGGGAAAGCACGACTGCAGCTGTCTCATCCGAGACAGTCGCCTCAGCGACCCTTCTGGAGTTCCCGAACTTGCCCGGGATCTCCTTCGCCTCTCCGACCTCGACGCACTTCGCAAGCACGTCGACCCTCTTCGATTGGGGGTTAAGGTCCTTAATCTTCGTCTCTACGCTCTGTCCCTCTGCGGGAGCCGCTCCAACGCTCTCTTCCATGGCTATTCTTCCTTGTGCTTTAGCAGAATTGCATCCGTTCCGATACGCGAAATTCAAACTCTCGGCTTAAAAACAATGTCGAAGGTTCGGCTTCCTCGTAGGTCTCGGCACGCAACTCGTGCTGGGACCTTGTTAGTGTCCAGGGTATTAATAATCTTCTACGTTACAGAACCGTCCAAATGCTGGCTGTCGACAATCTGCCGGTCCGGATGCGCACAACCGTGCCTCGGCCGGACCGATGGCCAATGCCATCTCAGAAAGGGCTAAATATTGACTCCTGCGTACGGCGCCCCTGTTAGGGAGCACAACGCCATTGAGGCCTGAAAACATGCATCCGCGAATGCGTGGCTCCGTCACGGAGCACGGCTCTCATGGTGCTCGCCCTGGAATCGCGGAAGGGGCGTTTCGGGGCATGGGTCCCTGAGGGGGGATGCACACGGAGAACGACAAATGCGTAGGCCGGGCTATTTGCGCCGACGGCACACCCTCCACCCCCTCTGTCTTCTCAGCTAAGGACGAGTGCCCATCGGGCCGGATGGCGGTCGATCTCCAGGCGCTCGGGCTCGGGGACGCGCTCAGGGTCGTGCCCTCCGCGGGCGAGAGGTCTCTCTACTCGAGGGACCAATCCGAGATACCCCGGTTCCTCACGACATTCATGTTCAAATCGACCCCTGAGGCGGTCGTTCAGCCCAGCACGCCGAAGGCCGCGGCCGCGGTTCTAGGCTTCGCGAGGTCGCGCGGCATCGCGGTCATCCCGAGGGGCGCGGGTTCCTCGCCGTTCGGCGGCTCGACCCCCGTGTCCGGCGGCCTCGTCATGGACATGTCCCGCATGGACAAGGTCGTCGAGGTCGACCGCGCAGGGAGGACCGTGACGGTCCAGGCGGGGGCGCGATGGGCGGACATCGACCAGCAGCTCGAGAGGCACGGCCTGTGCCTGGTATCATCACCCTCCAGCAAGTTCTCCACGGTCGGTGGCTGGGTATCCACGGGCGGCCTCGGCCTGAACAGCTTCTCCAGGGGACATTTCAGCAGGAGCGTGCTCGCGCTGGAGATGGCGCTCACGGACGGGACGGTCCGGAGGTTCTCCCAGGCGGACCCGGAGTTCGCGACGGTCTTCGGGAGCGAGGGCCAGCTCGGAGTGGTCACGGCGGCGACCATCGTGGTCAAGGAGAAGCCCAGGGCGGCGAGGCCTCACCTGGTCATGTTCGACGAGCTCTCGTCCGCGCTGAGCTTCGCGAAGGCGCTTTCGGAGAGCGGCGTGAAGCCGGTCCACATCGTCTTCGAGGACGCGAACAAGATCGTGCTCATCAACCAGGTCATGGGTCAGAAGCAGCACCTGCGCGCGGCCCACGCAGTGCTCGTCAACATCGAGGGCGCGGAGTCGGAGAAGGCGTTCGCGGAGTTCGTGCGCGGCACAGGGCTCGAGGAGGAGAAGGAGTACCTGGCCCGATACCTCTGGAACGAGCGGTTCTTCCCCATGAAGGCACGCAGGCTCGGCCCGGGCATGCTGGGCGCGGAGCTGATCATGCCGATGAGGTTCCTCCCGGACGCGGTCGCGACGGCCAAGCGGCTTTGCTCCGCCCTGTCGGTCGACCCGCTGTTCGAGGTGCACTTCCTGGGCGGCGGCGACGCGCTGCTGCTGTGCTTCTTCCTCGTGGACCAGGGCAACACGCTGCGGTACACCATCGCGGCCTTCGAATCGCTCCTCCTCGCGAGGCTCATGATCGACATGGGCGGGAGGCCGTACTCCATAGGCATATGGAACAGTCCGTTCATGGACGCCGAGGACAAGGCCAAGACCAAGGAGCTGAGGGCGCTCAAGGCGAAGCTCGACCCCACATCCGTGATGAACCGGGGGAAGTACTTCCGTCTGTCCGGCAGGTTCGGCATGCTCAGCGGCCTCGCGTTCCACCCGCGGTTCATGCGGCCCATGCTCAGGACGGTCATCGCGTTCTCGCCTCTCACTACTGGGGCCATCACGCTCGTGTCGGAGTTCGCCCGCAGGAGGCTCAAGCCCGGGCGGAGGACCGAGGTGGTCCGGGCGGCGGACGAGTGCGCCATGTGCGGTGCCTGTGTCAGCGTCTGTCCGGCCTACCTGCTGGTCGGGGACGAGCGCGTCACGGGGAGGGGCAAGCTGCTCGCGGCCAAGGCGATGGCCAACGGCGTCCAGATATCGAAGGAGCACGCCCACAGGATATTCCTATGCATGAGGTGCAAGGCCTGCGAACAGGTCTGCCAGTCGAAGCTGGACCTCACATCCATATATGACCAGCTCGAGGCCCAGCTGGAGCAGGTCCACGGCAAGGACCCCGAGGAGATCGAGGCCTTCGTCAGGGCCGCCGAGGCCTCGCCTGAGTACGACGGGCTCATCAGGCGCGGGCTCGTGCTCGGCGCGCCGAAGCACGGGAACGGAGGTGGGGCCCGTGACGTATGAGCGCTATCACATACCGATCAAGACCGTCCAGGGTCGGGCCAGCCCGGTGCCCAAGTTCGTGATCACGAGAGCGGACAACTGCATGAACTGCGGCAAGTGCGAGAAGGCCTGCATATTCGGGGTGCACAAGAGGAGCGAGCAGGACCCCCGGAAGATGGCCGACCCGCTCAGCCACCTGTGCAAGAACTGCTTCAGGTGCGTGTCGGACTGCCCCCAGAGGGCGATCACGATGTCCCCGGGCGCCGAGTACCGCGCGCTCGGGAGGGGCATCTGGACCCCGCTCAGGATCTCGACCATCTGGAGCGAGGCCGAGACGGGGAAGATCCCCGTCTTCGGGGCCGGCTACAGGGGCATGTTCGCAGGACCGAACTACGACGGCATGTGGACGGACATGTCCGAGATAGTGAGGCCGACCAGGGACGGCATACACGGGAGGGAGTCCATATCGACCTGCGTGGACCTGGGCTCGAAGCCCCTCTCGCTCGAGTTCGACCCGTCGGGCGGCCTCGGGACGAAGATGCCGCCCATCGTCGAGCTGCCGGTCCCGATGGTCATGGACATCACCAGGATGAGGGGCACGAGCGAGAACACTCTCATGGGGTTCGCGGCCGCGGCGGAACTGCTCGACACGCTCCTGTTCATGCCCCACGGATCCATCTCATACCAACTGCTCGAGGGGGCGCGGGAGCACCTCGTCCCGTGCTACCCGGACACCATGGACCTGAGGAACATCAAGCCCTCGGTGGGCACTAGGATGATCGAGGTCAGCATGGGCCCGGCCTGGGCCGAGACCTTGGATGTGGTCCGGGAGACGCTGCCCGACAAGGTCCTGGCCGTGCGCGTCAGGGCCGGCCATGGGGCCGAGGCCAAGGTCGTCGAGCTCGCCGAGGCGGGCGTGGACGTCGTGCACCTCGACTACGACCGGCATGGTCGCGAGGAGGGCTCGGACGCGAGACACATGATGGACTCCCTGCGGGCGGTTCACAGGGCCCTCGTGTCGAAGGGGATCAGGGACAAAGTCACGGTCGTCGCAGGCGGAGGGATCGCCGCGGCGGAGCACGTCCCGAAGACGGTCATCTGCGGCGCCGATGTCGTCGCGCTCGAGAAGGCGCTGATCGTGGCCCTCGAGTGCAGGAACTGCATCACCTGCTCGAGGGGCTCGTGCCCCATCGACCTCCAGGCAGCCGAGCCTGAATGGATACAGGGCAGGGTCATGAACCTGGTGGGCGCGTGGCGGGACCAGATGCTCGAGATGATGGGCGCGATGGGCATCAGGGAGGTCCGGCGGCTCAGGGGCGAGGTCGGGAGGGCCATATTCTTCGACGACCTCGAGAGGGACATGCTCTCGGCTCTGAAGGGGGGTGCGAGGGATGGCTAAGGCCCATGACGCATACGCGGACCAGTTCCCGGAGGCCGCGCTCGCGCCCGCGGAGCGCCTGCAGTTCATGAACAGATACACCGTCTCGCGGGCGGACACGTGCATATCGTGCGGGCTCTGCGAGAGCCTCTGCCCGTACGGCGTCCACAAGCGCATCGAGGGGCACGCGCGCATCCTGCCCCCGGACGACCGCAGGTGCATCGGCCCGTCGTGCGAGGTCAACTACTTCTTCTGCGTCGCCAACTGCCCCACCAAGTCCCTGTCGGTGAAGGACAGCGACAACTACCAGTGCCTGGGCGACCCCCGCTGGAGCGCGGAGATGATCCTGGCCACCTGGCGCATGGCGGAGACCGGCACGCCCATCGCGCTCGACGACCCCGGCAACACCGGCAGGTCTGGGGGAGGGTTCGACAAGCTCCACTTCAGGCTGCCCGATAAGAAGGCCAAGATCGATCCCGAGAGGATATCGCTCAGGATCGACCTGAACAGGCGCGGCTCGGGCACCCAGATCAGCATCCCGTTGCCCGTCTACGGCGGAGGGATGTCGTTCGGGTCCGTCAGCGTGTACACGATGATGGCCCGTGCCAGGGCCGCGAAGGCGCTCGGCACGTTCATCTGCACGGGCGAGGGCGGCTACCCGGACCAGCTCATCCCGTTCAAGGACCATGTGATAACCCAGATCGCGACGGGCCTGTTCGGCGTCCGTGAGGAGACGATCCAGCGCGCGCGGATCCTGGAGTTCAAGTACGCCCAGGGCGCGAAGCCGGGACTGGGTGGCCACCTGCTCCATGACAAGAACACGCCCGATGTCGCGCGCATGAGGGAGGCCGTGCCCTACACGAGCCTGTTCTCTCCGTTCCCGTTCCACAGCGTCTACTCCGTCGAGGACCACAAGAAGCACCTCGACTGGGCGAGCGCCATCAACCCGAAGGCCCTCCTCTCGGTCAAGGTGTCGACCCCGAACGATGTCGAGATGGTGAGCGTCGGGAGCTACTACGCGGGGGCGCACATCGTGCATCTGGACGGCGGGTACGGCGGCACGGGAGCGGCCCCGGAGATCGCCAAGAAGAACATCGCGATGCCGATCGAGTACGCGATACCGAAGGTCCACAGGTTCCTCATCAACGAGGGCATCAGGGACAAGGTCACGCTCGTGGCCAGCGGAGGCCTCAGGACCGCCATGGATGTCGCGAAGGCCATCGCGCTCGGGGCGGACTGCGCCGTCATCGGGACCGCGGACCTCGTGGCCATCGGGTGCGTGAGGTGCGGCAACTGCGAGAGTGGCCGGGGTTGCCCGAACGGCATCGCGACGACCGACCCGGAGCTGCAGATGATCATGGACTCGGACTGGGGCACCGCGAGGATCGTCAACATGTACACCGCCTGGAGGCTCCAGTGGTGCGAGCTGCTCTCGAGGCTCGGCATGAAGGACATCCGGGAGCTCAGAGGCCGCACGGATCTGCTGTATCATGAGGATCACATGTCGGAGGAGGTGGGCGCGTGAGCGGCCAGGCCGATGCGCTCATAGGTTCCAGGGGCTGGATGCGCGACTGCGCGCCCAGGGCCGACACGCAGATGCAGGCGGCCGAGGGCGGCTGCGGCGTGGTCGGCATCGCGAGCTCGGTGCAGATCGGCGGGAAGCACATACTTGAACCTCTCATCCAGATGCACAACAGGGGGAACGGCAAGGGCGGCGGCATCGCGGCCGTCGGGCTCGACGCGTCCCAGCTGGATGTGTCGCAGCGGATACTCGAGCAGGACTACCTCGTCCAGATCGCCTACCTCAGGCCCGAGGTCAGGGAGGACCTGGAGGACGAGTTCGTCAAGCCGTTCTACCGGGTCGAGAAGAAGTACAAGGTCGAGACCAGCGACGACCCCGCGCTCCTGAAGTCCCTGGAGGTGAGGCCGCCCGAGGTATGGCGGTACTTCTGCAGGGCGAAGAAGGACGCGCTCGACCGGTTCATCTCGGAGCGCGGCCTCGGCGGGCTCGACCCGCGCAGGGCCGAGGACGAGTTCGTCTACCAGACGAGCTTCAGGACCAACCTGAAGTACTACGCCCAGTCGGGCATGGCGGCGTTCGTCATGTCCCATGGCAGGAACATGCTCGTGCTCAAGATCGTGGGCTACGCCGAGGATGTCATCAGGTACTACAAGCTCGAGGAGTTCAAGGCGCACATCTGGATCGGGCACCAGAGGTACCCGACCAAGGGCCGCGTCTGGCACCCGGGCGGCGCTCACCCGTTCGTCGGGCTCGACGAGGCGCTCGTGCACAACGGGGACTTCGCCAACTACCACACGGTGTCGGAGTACCTGGCCCAGAGGAACATCGTGCCGCTCTTCCTGACGGACACGGAGGTCTCCGTCCTGCTCTTCGACGTGCTCAACCGCACGTACGGCTACCCGCTGGAGTACATCATCGAGGCCCTCGCGCCGACCACGGAGGGGGACTTCGAGAAGCTCCCGGAGGAGAAGAAGCGGGTCTACCGCGCGATACAGGCCACGCACATCCACGGCTCCCCCGACGGCCCCTGGTTCTTCATCATCGGCAGGAACTGCTACTACGACGGCAAACTCCAGCTCATGGGCATCACGGACACGTCCATGCTCAGGCCCCAGGTCTTCGCGCTCGTCGACGGCGAGGTGGAGATCGGGCTCATCGCGTCCGAGAAGCAGGCCATCGACTCGTCCCTGAGCAGCTTGTCCCAGGAGTTCCCGACGGTCCCGCGCTACGCGGACATGTATTGGAACGCGAGGGGCGGGAGCCACACGGACGGCGGAGCGTTCATCATGAGCCTGTTCCCGGACAAGGACGCGCCGGGCAGGACGAGGCTCATCTGCACGAACAAGTTCGGCACGGCCGTCACCGTCCCGTTCAAGGACTGGAACAGGGAGCAGGACATCGCCCTGGGCAAGCCCTCCCCCAGGTCCCCGAAGGCGTCCCCCATGGCCGAAGAGGTCCTGGCCAAGAAGGACCCGGATGCCTCCTTCGGCCTGATCGTCAAGAGCCTCCCGGACCTCACCGGGGACGATCTCAACACCATGTTCACGCACCTCGTGAGGAACGCGAAGAAGAGCGATGTCCTGATGGACGAGATCGTCCAGATACTCACTCTCATGCTCGACAGGCGCTACCCGACCGGGCACTTCCGGAGGAGCCGCCTGGTCCAGAAGGCCAACGAGTCCATCGAGGCCATCCTCAGGTCCGCGCCCAAGGCCGACAAGGGGGAGCGCTCGCTCTACGCCCTGGTCGACCGGCGGAACAGGGGCAAGCTGGTCGCGCCGGCGTCGCCGTACATGAAGCTGGCCATCGACTGCGACGGCTTCCCGATGGAGGGCGAGGACGGCGTCTCGTTCGTCATCAAGGCGGCCAGGGAGCTCGGCTGGAACAGGGTGCTGGTCTTCGGCGCCCATGGCCAGAGGTTCTTCGGCTGCGGCCTGGGCCCGAAGACGAAGGGGTTCAGGATAGACGCCTACGGCAGCCCGGGGGACTACCTCGCGTCGGGGCTGGACGGGGCCGAGCTCTATGTCCACACGAACGGGCAGGACCAGCTCGGACAGATACTTGCCAACGGCAGGCTGGTCGTGTACGGCGATGTCGGCCAGACCTTCCTCTACGGCGCGAAGGGCGGCGAGGCGTTCGTCATGGGCAACGCGGCCGGCAGGCCCCTGATCAACGCGGTAGGCAAGCCCAAGGTCATAATCAACGGGACCTGCCTCGACTATCTGGCAGAGTCCTTCATGGCGGGCAACCCGCTCTACGGCGGTGGCTTCGTCGTCCTCAACGGCGTGGGCTTCGACCACCTGGGGACTCCGAAGGAGCTGCCCGAGCCGTACCCCGGGGGCAACCTGTTCTCGCTCGCGTCGGGCGGGGCAATCTACGTGCGCGACCCGAAGGGCACGGTCGGCGAGGACCAGCTCAACGGCGGGAGGATATCGAAGCTGACCCCGGCGGACTGGAACCTGATACTGCCGTACCTCCGGGAGAACGAGAGGCTGTTCGGTATACCGGTCGAGGACTTCCTCCTCAAGGTCGACGGCGTGAAGCGTGCGCCGGAGGACGTCTACCGCAAGATCGAGGCGATGCCGATGGTCACGCTCTCCGGGAAGACGGCCGTGCAGGACGTGGGCGGGGACTAGACCCGTTCATGTTTGATGGATTCTTCACTCCCGCAAGGAAGTCATCAGAGATCCCATGAGCCCATGACATGCAGGAGCACCGCCCCCTTCCGCAAGCAGGCGGCCCCGATGGACGCGTTCCAGGGGCGCCATCCGACCCCGCGGGGCCGTTTGGTCGCGCCCACATTTCTCCGATGACACGCGTGCGAGCCACTCCACCTCATTCGCATCAAGATCGAGCAGATTACTGGCTATTTGAAGGTGGAAGCTGAAGAAGTATCGTGCAAACGCTTAAGAAATCCCCGAGTTCATCAGCTTCTCGATCATGAAAGGGCGCGTTGATATCCCACGCCCGCAGGAACGGGATCCAGTTGGAGAACTCCTCGGACAGTGCCTCCGACATCGGGAGGCTCGCACGGTGCCCGCTAGACAAGCTCTACGCGGAGCTAGGGACGAGTGCCAGAGGACTCTCTACCGCCGCCGCTGACCAGAAGCTCAAAGACCACGGTCCGAACATTCTACCCGAGGCAAAGAAGACTCCGCTCTCCCGCAAAATCGTCATCCAGCTCAAGAATCTGTTCAATGTGCTGTTGCTCTTTGCGGCTTCCCTATCCTTCATCACGGGATTGACTGCACATGACACGAGTTCCATCCACATGGGTTTCGCAATCCTTCTTGTCGTCATTGTGAGCGTTGTCTTCAGCCTGTTCCAGGAACACCGTGCTGAACGCGCAATCGAGGCACTACGCAGACTCGTTCCTGAGAACATCAAGGTCGTGCGCAATGGCAAGGTGATCCAGGCACTGGCATCCGGAATCGTCCCCGGAGACATCATCTCTCTCGAGGACGGGGACAAGGTGCCCGCCGATTCACGCCTGATCGTCGCTCATCAACTCTCAATCGACAACTCCATCCTGACCGGTGAATCGGAGCCACAACCTCGCTGCGACACATGCAACAATCCCCAGGATTGCACGATGGAGGACATGACCAACCTGGTCTTGGCTGGCACAACCGTCTCATCTGGGTCTGGTACAGCCGTGGTCCTGAGAACAGGCATCGACACGCGGTTCGGTCAGGTCATCGGAATCGCCCGTGCAATCGAGGAGCCCCTGAGCCCGCTGCAGAAGGAGATAAACTACGCTGCGAGGCTGAGCTTCGTCGCTGCAATCTGCATCGGCGTCCTCTTCCTGATCATCGCGCTGCAATTCCTACATCTGCAGTTCTCCGAGAGCCTGCTCTTCATGATCGGGGTGATGGTCTGCCTCGTACCCGAAGGGCTCCAGATGACGCTCACACTCGCCCTTGCCCTCAGCAGCGTCGCGATGTCCAAGCACAATGTCGTAGTCAAGCGGCTCTCCGCCGTGGAGACACTGGGTTCCACGACTGTAATATGCACTGACAAGACGGGCACGATCACCGAGGGCCAGATGACAGTTCGCAAAGTCTGGATGGGTGGCCAGGAATTCGATGTATCGGGTGAAGGGTACGAGCCCGAGGGTAGCATCTATCTCGACGGCAAAGAACTCAAAGCTTCGGATCGGAGAGACCTACACGCGCTCTGCAAAGTGGCGGCGCTCGACAACAAAGCCACTCTCATCCCACCCCTTGACCGGCGCAAGTTCCGGTGGACCGCCGTCGGAGATTCGACGGACGCTGCGCTGCTCGTTCTGGCTGCCAAGGCCGGCATTGACCCCAAGGCGGCCCTGATGGAGCAACCTCTGACGGGAATGATCCCGTTCGATTCGAACCGCAAGATGATGACGAGCGTGCATCAAGCCTCCGACGACAGGGTCACCGCGTACGTCAAGGGTGCAGGCAACGAGGTCCTTTCGCGCTGCGAGACCGCACTCTGGGAAGACAGGATCGTCCCCATGACCCCTGAGACCGCTGGCAGGATCAGCGCTCAGATCGACGCCTTCGCCCGAGAGGCTTACCGCGTGATCGCGCTTGGTTTCAGGGAGCTTGATGCGAAGCCGGACAAGTATGAATCCGCATCAGTCGAAACAAATCTGACCTTTGTCGGGCTTGTGGCGATCCTGGACCCACCCCGGCACGATGTCGCCAAGGCAGTAGCCAAGGCGAGGAGCGCTGGCATTAGAATCATAATGATGACAGGGGACCATCAGTTCACCGCGGAAGCGATCGCCCGCAAGGTCGGGATCATCACTTCGTCGGACCACCAAGTGATTTCCTGTGAGAAACTCGCAGGAAGAACGGACGAAGAGCTTTCGGAGATACTCAAGACTCCAGAGTTGGTCTTCGCTCGAGTCACACCGGAGCAGAAGCTCAGGATAGTCCAGGTGCTCAAGAAGAATGGAGAGATCGTCGCCGTGACGGGGGACGGTGTGAACGATGCTCCTGCGCTGATGGAAGCCGACATCGGGGTCGCCATGGGCATAACTGGGACGGACGTGGCCCGCGAGTCTGCGGACATGGTCCTTCTCGATGACAACTTCGCAACCATCGTCGAGGGAGTCGAGATCGGCAGGTCGGTCTTCGAGAACCTGAAGAAGTTCGTGGTATACGTTTACGGCCACAACTGGGCAGAGCTCCTGACGTTCATAATGTTCGTTCTACTCCACACACCCTTGCCTCTGGCCGTCGTCGGCGTTCTCGCAATCGACCTATTGCTGGAGATCCCGCCTTCGCTCTCCCTCACGATGGAGTCCCCTGAACCGGGGATCATGGACCGCCCACCCAGGTCGAGGAGGAGTCGATTGTTCGATGCGAAGACCCTGGTCCGATCCTGTTACATAGGCACTCTGACGGGACTCGTCGCGATCTTCTGGTGCTTCAGCGTCTGGTCCGAAGGAGGCTGGTCCCTCGGGGCGTCGGAAATCGCAGACAAAGCGACATATCTCAGGGGCACCACGGTGGTTCTGGTCGGAATAATGGCTGGCCAGTTGGGGAACCTCTTCGCCACGCGCACCAACATCAAATCAACATTCACATTGGGGCTGTCCAGGAACAGGTGGCTGCTTCCCAGCATCGCTGCGGAGTTCGCAATCCTCTTGGTGATAGTGTATGTTCCGTTCGTCCAGCCCATCTTTGGCACAGCCGACCTGAAGCCGATCGAATGGCTATACCTCCTCTGCTTTGCCCCGGTCATCCTGATGCTTGAGGAGGTCAGGAAGTTCTATGTCAGGACAGTCATCCTGCCGGCTCCCGCCATTTTGATACCGACTCCCGTTCCCCTCACCACTCTTGGACAGGCCGAACTCTTTCCCGCGAAGAGGGAGAAACCAACGCCCTTTGTGGAAGTAGGCCCACCAGTGATTGTCTTTGGCTTTTCACTGTCAGGAACGGAGGCCGCTCTGCCGACCGCACTGAGCCTGGCGGAGCAGTCCGGATCGAGGGTCCTGATCGCCTCGGACCGCGAACTGCCCAAGTCGTACAGGGAGTATCTCTCGACGAAGACCAGCATCCCGTGCGAGCACATCAGATTCGAGCTTGCAGAAGGGTCGAAGGGGATGCAGTCAGCGGCAAGCGGGATGAGGAAATACGCCGAGAGGGTGGGGGCGGAGATGATAGTAGTGCACATCGACCAGGACGTCTTCACGAGGAGAAGTGCCCAAAGGAAGGCCCGATGGGTCGAGGAATTCTCAGGGAAGCGGGTCGTTCTCGTGAGTGGACCCCCGAACGCGCCTCGCCGTCCAGAGCAGGCACGGAGATTGCTGATCCCCGTCCTTGACGAGTTCCATCCCGAGGTGTTCGCCTTGGCTGGAGCTCTGTCGTCATCGTCTCGGATACCAGATGTGGATGTCGTCGCGGCGAAAGTGATCAGGATTCCGCAGACGATTCCTCTGTATTCGACCTATCGCCCTGAATCGCTCGTAGACTCCGACAGGGAGCTGTCGTTCCTGAAGACCGTCGGCGGACTGCCGCTCCTGCGTAGACTGAGTGCGAGAGTCCTGCTCGTTCGTGACATAAGCAGGGATCTAACCAAGTTCGCAGAAGATCGTCGGGTCGACATGATCCTCCTGAGCGGGGATTGGTCAGCTAGCCGTCATGGATTCATGGCCAAACGGGAGAGAAGGATAGCCGCAAAGACGTCCAGTCATGTGGCAGTACTGCTGTCCTCCGGCCGCTAGGTTCTCGGGCCGTGAGACGACTGATTGACGGAGAGCGAGCATATCGAGAGCATACGCGGCTTCATCTTCCGTTTGGGTATTAATCTTCACAATAAGATTAAAACGCGCGAGGGCCCGGATCGGAGCGGGGCTCGGAAAGGCGGCGTTATTCGTACTGGGAGCTTCGGAAAACGGACCTATAATGTACTATTGTCAGCAACCTTAAATACGGTCTTGGGAATGCAGCGGCCACAAGGCATCACGGGCTTGTTCCGAGGCCCCGTTGGCCTGGTGTTTTCCGGGCAGGGGCGGGAAGGGTGCAAACATGTACGATATTGTAAAGACAGAGAAGCTCAACCCCGATGTCTCCAGACTGGAGATCAAGGCCCCGCACATAGCCAAGAAAGCGAAGGCCGGACAGTTCATAATGGTGACCGTGGACGAGCGCGGCGAGAGGATCCCGCTGACGATGGCGGACTTCTCGGCGGCGAAGGGAACGGTCACGATCGCGGTGCAGGAGATCGGCAAGACCACCAGGCACCTGGGCCGGCTGAAGGCCGGCGACAAGGTGTTCAGCCTGGTCGGGCCGCTGGGCCTTCCGACGGAGGACCACAAGTACGGCACCGTCGTGTGCATCGGCGGCGGCATCGGGCTGGCGCTCATGTACCCGGTGGTCCGCGCGCTCAAGGAGATGGGCAACACGACCGTCTCCATCATAGGCGCGAGGAACGAGAAGCTCCTGATCTACGAGGACGAGATCAAGGCCGTCAGCGACGAGTTCTATGTCTGCACGGACGACGGCTCCAAGGGTCACAAGGGCTTCGTCAGCGACATCCTGAAGAAGCTCATCGCGGAGAACAGGAAGCTGGACATGGTCTACGCGGTCGGCCCCATCATCATGATGAAGGTCATAGCGAACATCACGAAGCCCTACAACATCCACACCGTCGTGAGCCTCAACCCGATCATGGTGGACGGCACCGGCATGTGCGGCTCGTGCAGGGTCATAGTCGGTGGCGAGACCAAGTTCGGCTGCGTCGACGGCCCCGAGTTCGATGGCCACAAGGTGGATTTTGACAACCTCACCGCCAGGAACAAGAGGTACCTGGCCGAGGAGGAGATTTCCCTCAGACGCTTCATGGGAGGTAAGTGACATGGCCGAGCAGGAGACGAAGCAGCCAAGGAAGCTGGTCCCCAAGAAGTACCCGATGCCCGAGCAGGACCCGAAGGAGCGGGTCAAGAACTTCCGCGAGGTCCCGATGGGGCAGGACGCCCAGACCGCGATACTCGAGGCGCAGAGGTGCCTCCAGTGCAAGCGCTCGCCGAACAGGAAGATATGCATGGACGGGTGCCCGGTCGAGATAGACATCCCGCGGTTCATCAAGCAGGTCCAGGAGGGCAACTTCTCCGAGGCCATCAGGATTGTCAGGGAGAAGCAGAACCTCCCGGCGGTGTGCGGCCGCGTCTGCCCCTACGAGAACCAGTGCGAGGGCTATTGCGTGGTCGGCAAGAAGAACGAGCCAGTCGGCATCGGCAGGCTCGAGAGGTTCCTCGCGGACTGGGAGAGGAACGAGCAGAAGCACGGCAAGATCGAAGTCCCGAAGCAGACCGGCAAGAAGGTCGCGGTCGTCGGCGGCGGCCCAGCGGGCCTGACCGTCGCGGGTGACCTCGCGAAGCTGGGCCACAAGGTGACCGTCTACGAGGCGCTCCAGTTCTCCGGCGGCGTGCTGGTCTACGGCATCCCCGAGTTCAGGCTGCCCAAGGTCATCGTCGAGGCCGAGGTCGACTACATCCGGCGGAGCGGGGTCGAGATCAAGAACGATTACGTAATCGGGAAGGTCGAGACCGTCGAGGAGCTCATGAAGGAGTACGACGCGGTCTTCGTGGGCACCGGCGCCGGGCTACCCGACTGGACCAACCTGCCAGGGGAGAACCTCAATGGCATCATGTCCGCGAACGAGTTCCTCACCAGGGTCAACCTGATGAAGGCGTTCAAGTTCCCGGAATTCGACACCCCGATCAGGACCGGCAGGACCGTCGTCACGATCGGCGGCGGCAATGTCGCGATGGACTGCGCCAGGACCTCGCTCAGGCTGGGCGCGGATAAATCGGTCATCCTCTACAGGAGGTCCGACGCCGAGCTGCCTGCGAGGCGCGAGGAGGTGCACCACGCGAAGGACGAGGGCGTGCACTTCGAGCTGCTCGCGGCGCCGGTCAAGTTCATAGGTGACGACTGCGGGAACGTCAAGCAGGTCGAGGCCATCAGGATGCTGCTCGGCGAGCCCGATGCGTCCGGCAGGAGGAGGCCCGTCAAGATCGAGGGGTCGAACTTCCTGATCGACGCGCAGACCGTGCTCATAGCCATCGGCCAGAGCCCCAACCCGCTCGTGCCGATGACCACGCCGGACCTGAAGACCACGAAGGAGGGCACGATCTCGGTGGACGCCGAGGGCAGGACCTCCAAGAAGGGAGTGTTCGCCGGAGGCGACATCGCGTCGGGCGCGGCGACCGTCATCCTCGCGATGGGCGACGGGAAGCGCGCGGCGAAGGCCATGCACAAGTTCCTGACAGAGGACCCATCGTGGCCGGCACCCGAGGTCTTCGAGAAGGCCGCCTGCGAGAAGTGAGCCTCAGGGCGCACGTCGCAAAACCATCAAACCCCTTGTTTTGATTTCATCCTGCAGAAGGGGGCGCCCTGCGCGGCGCTCGACGCGCTGGTGCCCGGTCAGGGATGCTTCCGGACGGTTTCGATCGGCTTGAACGGGATCGTGAAATGGAATGTGCTCCCCTCGCCGATCTTGCTCTCGAACCACATGTCCCCGCCGTGCTTCCTCACGAGCTCGCGGCTCACATAGAGCCCGATCCCGACGCGCCCGTCCTCGCGGATGAGCCCCTCGTCGGCCAGGAAGAACCGGTCGAATATGCGGACCTTCTGCTCGTCGGCGATGCCGATGCCGTTGTCCCGGACCCACATGTGGACCTTGCCGCCCAGGATGTCCGCCCCGATGACGATCTTCCCGCCAGGGTTCGTGTACCTTATGGAGTTGCTCACGAGCGTCTGGAGGACGTCGTGGACCCTCAGCCGGTCCGCCTTCACGACCGGGAGCTCGTTCCCGAAGAGCACGGTCATCGTGTGCTGCCTCGCCCCTATGTCCTGCTCCAGCTCCTTCAGGAGCTCCTTGGCGACCATGGCGAGGTTCACCGGTCCCAGGTCCAGCGTGAGCGTTTCGTCCTGGAGCCTGGACATCTCGAGCATCTTGCTGATGAGGGTGTTGATCCTGTTGACCGAGCCGATCATCTGGCTGAGCCTGTCCTTCATCTTGGGTGAGGCGTCGCCGTACATGCCCTCGTTGGCCATCTCCAGGTATCCCAGGATGGTCGTCAGGGGTGTCCTCAGCTCGTGGGATATGGTGTTCACGAGGCTGTCCTTCGCCTTGTCCAGGGCCTTAACCTCGTCGTAAGCCTTCTGGACGGACTCGAAGTTCTCCTTGAGCTCCTCCCGCAGCCTGGCGTTCTCGAGCGCGATCGCCGCGTGGACCGCGAACGGCTCTGCGATCGTGTACTCTGGCGCTGTGAACTCCCTGCTCTTGTCCCGGTAGATCTCGAGGATCCCCTCGACCTCCCCTGCCTTGCTCTTGAGCGGGATGCACAGTATGGTCTGGCGGATCTCCTCATCCCCGATGCCTGGGATGTCCTCCACGCGCTGGTCGTCCATCGAATCCCCGACGATCTCGACCTTGCCCTTCTTGGCGACCTCGCCCGCTAACCCGGATATCGGGCCTATGTCGGCCATGACGTCGTCGGCGTAGGGCCCCGTCGCATAGATCGGCGTGAGCATGTTCCTCTCCCAGTCGACCAGGTACACGCTCAGCTCCTCGAACGGGACGAGCTTGTAGAGTCCGTCGCTTATCGCCTTTAGCGTCGTGTTCAGGTCGACGGGTTCCTGCAGCGCCGCGGTGGTCTCGGCGAGCGCCTTGTAGAACTTCACGGTCTTGTCGAACTCGGCCAGTATCTCGGCGTTGTCGATCGCGATGGATGCGAGCGCCGCGAAGATGTCCAGGTTGGTGATCTTGGCCCCCGCCGGTATCTTGCCGTCCCTGGGCCCATCGGGCTCCAGGAACCCGACCATGTTGCCTTTGGCGTCCTCGAATATGACATACAGGACATCCAGCTCGTGCCAGTCTTCCTCGTGCTCCCTCGGGAGCTTGGCCCTCTCTGGATGCATTAGCTGGTAGTAGTTATCGGCATTCTCCCCTGGCTTGGCCTTCAGGAAGTGCGTGAACCTGCCGATCCGCTCGCATTGCGACATGTCCTTCATGAGCATCTCGGAGGTCTTCGTGATCCCCTTGACATCATCGCCCTCCTGCCTCGTGTACCCTTTAGATGCCTTGAGTACGAAGTAGCCCTCCTCCTTGTCCAGGAGGAACGCGTCGCATCCCTCGAAGCCGAACTCGTCGGTGACGCTGTCTACTATCTTCCTGAGGAGCTCGTCGACGTCGCGCGTGCTCATCATCGAGGTCGTGAACTCGAGCGCCTTGTCAAGCCTCTCTCCCGACACGTCCGGCTATCATGAAGTGCAGTATATTTCTCCTTTTTGACACCGCCCGCCCGGTTTGATAATGACCTGCGCCATCGTACTGGCGCCTGAGAGGTTGGTTGTGCTCGATTGTGCGCTCTGCGTGCACAACCATTATGTACCCCTTCACTGATACCACAGTGCGATACCATGCCAGTCAAGTTCGACAAGCATCTGTGCGACATGAACCCGTTCTGCCCCGTCACGAGACTCTGCCCGACGGGTGCGATGTCCATCGACAAGAAGACCTACAGGCCGACCTTCGACCACGACAAGTGCACGGGCTGCGGCACATGCGTCCCAGCGTGCCCGCACGGGGCGGTCCACGAGGACTAGGTGTCACTGTTTCCAGAAGAGCCCGCAGTGGCACCTGCCGTCCCTCTCGACATCCCCGCCCCGGGTCGGTTTGCACGGGCACTGGTAATCGGGCCCGTGCTCCATCCTGCAGGGGCAGTAGAAGTCGCCGAAGCGCGTCGTCTTTCCCATGAGCCCTTCGATTATCTCATCCTTCATGTCGTTGAACGCGTAGCCCCTGATCCGGGCGAACTCCTCCGCCCTGTCCCGGATCTCCTTCTCCGTCCCCTTGTCGACGCGGTCGCCGGTCCAGCCGTCCCCCGTCGCCCGCAGCGATAGCCTCTGGCCGCACACGGGGCAGACGACCGTGTCCCCCTCCTTCCAGTCGCCCCCGGCCCTGAAGCTCGCTTGGCAGACGGGGCAGTACACCCTGCCGGAGACCCCGGAGCTCATAGTCTCAGACATCTCCTGAGCTCGGCCTCGTTGTGGCCCACGATGACATCCTTCCCTACCACGACCACTGGGAAGGACTGCCTCCCAGTGAGCTCCTCGATCTCCTTCAGGGCGGCATCCTGGGAATCGTCGTCCAGGAGGTCGACGTCCACCGCTTCGTACTTCACCTTGTGCTCGTCCAGGAAGCGCTTGGTCCTCTTGCAGTAGGGGCACGTGCTGAGGGCATAGACCTTGATGTTCTCCACCATATCCACAATCCTCCTCGGCGGGCCGTCCCGACCCACCTGTCGGATGAGGGCGCGGGAATATGAGGTTTGCCCAGAACGTCCCGCCGCCCGGCCCCTCACTCCCTCTGCTGCCCCAGTATCCCCCGGCACACGCCCAGCTGCTGGCCGATCGCTCTGGCCTTCCCGTCGTCCCTCAGGACGGCCTTGAGGTTCTCGCGGGCGTAGTCCCCGCTCGTCTTGCCCCCCCACTCGCCTAGCAGCGTGATCCCCTCGTTCTCCAGCGAGACCGCCCCGAACGTGACCGCGAGGTCGTAGAGCAGGTCGGTAACAGCCCACGGATCTATCCTCCCGTGCTCGGGCACATCGAACGGCAGCTCCATCTGGAGCGTCATCAGCTCGCTCATCCTGGCATGGTTGATCATGTCCTCGTCCGCGGTCAGGAGGAGCACATCGTAGTCGCCGCCCCGGGCCCATTCCTTGTACGACTGGGCGATGGCGATGTCGTTCCTCTCCCTGTCGCCGGTCGAGCGCCCCTTGATCCTCAACGCCCTGAGCTCCGTCATGACGAAGTTCATCTCGCCGAAGGCCTGCTTCGCGACCCTCCCGCGGCGACCGCTCGCGTTCCTGAACTCGTTCAATAGCTCCTTGTGCGCGAAGAGGGCCGAGAGCGCGCCGATCTCCTCGCGCGTGTACTTGTGCGTGATCCTGTTGTCGATCTCCTGCTGGACGACCTCGCTGAGCACATACCTGAAGTCCTCAGAGTCGACCGTCCTGTCGCTCATCCCATCCCTCATCGGCAGGTGCCTGGAGAGGAACTTGTTGTACAGCACGTTCGTGTCGAGCGCGACGAACACGGGCCTCGGGCGCTTGTTCGGGTCCCGCGCCTCGTCCCTGAGGTCCGCGAGGGTCTTTGCAATCTCCCCTTCGTTCTTGTAGTCCAGGAAGCCAGAGGACAGGAGGCAGTTCCTCAGGTCGTTGTAGCTCGGCAGCTCGTCGGCGCTCACCGACCTGTCTATCGGCTTGCGGGACAGCCTCGCGCCGTCGAAATCCTTCGCCCGCACGATGTGCGTCAGCTCGGGCTTCTTCATGTCAAGTGTGAAGAGTTCCAGGTCGTAGAACGGATAGGTCACGTGGACGTACCTCGTGTCCCCGTCGTAGATGCAGTTCGTCAGGACCTGCAGCTCGCGCCTCGAGAGGATGAAGTCGCTCACTTCCAGACCTCCTCTTTCAGGTCGACGAAGTGCTGCAGTTGATAGGGTATCATCGGGTACGGGTTGCTCGAGTTGCGCATGTCCTCGAGGTAGAGGTAGAAAACGTGGTCGACCTGCTTCTGCCAGGCCGATATCAGCGCCGAGGAGACTATGGCCTTCCTCCCTGGCGTGATGTCGATGGCGACCTCGTTCCCGGCTGCGCGCTCCCGCTCCATGGCCGCGGTGATCTTCTTCCCAGAGGAGGCGAACTCCCCCTCCTCGATGCGTTCCCTGACCGTCTCCACCTTCTTGCCGTAGGATGCCAGGAGGATGTCGATCCACTCCGCGAGCGTCTCCGCATCCCTCTCCCGTCCCTGGGTGACGAACATGTAGACCTTGTCAGGTACGTACCCTCTGCAGCAGGCGGCCCACAGGCCGTTGAGCACGGGCCATCTGCTGATGCCTGTCATCGTGATGTAAATCCTCTGCGCCATTCCCGACCCGGAATGGGTGATGGTGGAGCCAGATGATATACCTCACCGAGGGGCTGGAATGCGCCAGTGTCTGGACCATTCTCAAAAGTGATACTAGATATACCGTCACTGTGTTTCTCGGGCGGGGTGAATCAGCTGAGAAAGATATGGATACTCGTTGCGGGAGTGCTGACTCTGGGGACTGTGCTGGTGCTGGGCATGTTCGGCTTTTCTGCGGACGGCGGGCACGTATGGATTGAATCCATCGAGAACGCCATCAACACGGCGACCTCCGGCGTACACGTGCCGAAGGGTGGCCACGTTTGGATTGAGTGAACCTGCGTCGCCTTCTAAACCCAACAAACCCTTCAATCTCTTCTCCTGCGAACTTAGATCGAAGCAAGTCTTGAGTCGATGCTCCTTGCCTTTGCGGCGTCGCCTAGCGACGCATAGATGGACGAAGCCCTCTTCAGGAGCTTCCTCGCTAGTGTTATCTTCGTTGTCGATATGATGAGCGCCATCCCGAACTCATAGCAACATGCTGCGAGCGTGTCCTCAACGCCCGATTCCTTCGCTGTACGGACGCTTCTCTCGAACCAATCGAAGGCTGCGTCCTTGTTGCCCCTGGTCTGTTCGATGCATCCATAGTTTCTGTATGCCAGCGCAAGCATGTTCTTGTTATGGGGCTCTCTTAGAATCGACACGGCTTCGTCCGTATAGGCCTTTGACCGATTGAGATCTCCCGTTCGTACAAAGCAGTAACCTGCATTGGCCAGAGCGGCTCCTAGGATCTCCCTCATCCCGGTTGCCCTCGTGGACGATATCCCTTTCTCGAAGTAATCGGCGGCGACATCGAACTTCTCCTTTGTCAGGTTGAGAACTCCCAAGTTCACTGCAATCCTTGAGGCATTTGCGTGGTCATGTATTTCGATGAAGAATGCTAGACAATCATTCTGAAGCCGTTCGGACTCCTCGCGCCTGCCCTCAAGATCATACACGATGGCCAGGTTCGCCTTTCCTTTGACCTCGGAATCCCTGTCTCTGATATCATGTGCGAGTGATATGCTGGTTTCGAAACATCTAATGGCTGAAGTATGGTCTCCGACGCTGCCGTAAACAATTCCCATGGCCCTGTTCGCCATGCAGACGCCTTGCCTGTCCCCAACCTCCATGTACAGCTCGACCGCCTTGAGATAGGCCTCCAGTGCCTCGTGCCACTGGTTCTGCGCCCGCTCTATCCGACCCTGCTGGAAGTACGCGTACGCCAGCATCCGCATGTCCTTGGTTTTACCGGCCGTAGTCCTGAGTTCGTTGCACTTAACGAGCGCGCTGTCCCAGTTACCGCGTTCGCATTGTATCTCGACGAGCGTGGCAAGTCCTCGCTTGACCGCCTCCAGCTCGTCGCTTCCCGCGTCCCTGAGGGCCCTGATCTGCTCGCTGGACCCGTGGTTGAGCGCTTCCGCATCCGGCTCGTTGGTCGTGACCACGCGCCCCTCGGCCGTCAGTTCGTAGCTGTCTGCGAAGTCACCGAGCCCGCTCCGGCCTATCCATCCGAGGTCCTGGAGCGCCGTGAGTATGGATGCCTTCCTGTCCGCTGAGAGCCCATCGAGCCCGTGCTCCAAAATGAGCTTCCGCTCGGCATCACCTGTCACATATGATGCCAGGGACCGGATCTCGTCTCTCGAAGGCATGGTTTCCACTGCTTGCGCTACGAATCTATTCCACGCGTCAGTAGATATACCTTTTCCACCGGAAGCCGTGGTATGATAAGCACCGAGCCAGTACCTCCGGATGTCCGCTAGACATATCTGTCCATCGCGATTACTGGCCCGGTCGCCCATCGTTCGTTGGATTTCGGTCATAGGATAATAATCCCCCCGGGTCGGTATAGTCTCGGTGAATGACGACGCCACACAGGTTCGATGCATCAGGCGATGTGCTCGAAAGGCTCGAGGGCGCGGAGAGACGGGGCGCCATCCCAGCAGACGAGATCGTCGCCTGGATGGGGCTGCGCTCAGGCGATGTGGTCCTGGACCTCGGTGCCGGAACGGGCTACTTCTCGCTCGCCCTGGCCCGCCGCGGCGCACAGGTCGTCGCGCTTGACATAGAGCCGAGGATGTCGAGGCTCCTGCGCTCGAGGCTCGACCGGAGCCAGCTCGAGGCGGTCTCGCCGATCCAGGGGGACGTCGCGAAGCTGCCTATCGCGTCGGACTCGGTCGACCGCGTGCTCCTGGCGTTCGTCTACCATGAGGTGGGCGATCCCTGCGGGCTCATGGGCGAATGCTGGCGCATGCTCAAGGCCGGCGGGAGGCTGACCGTGGTCGACTTCCAGAAACGCGACACGCCCTTCGGGCCCCCGGTCCGCGAGAGGAAGACCCCGGAGGACGTCCTCGCAGCTGCCATGAGCAGGTTCGAGGCCAGGTCGAGGCGTGAGACAGATGTCTACTACCAGCTGGAGCTCGTCAAGAAGGGATGATGAGAGGGCGTCTGGCGCCCCGGTCGGGATTCGGACCCGAGTCCCGAGCTCGACAGGCTCGGATGATGGACCACTACACTACCGGGGCTTTTGGACGATGGCGCCTGCGACGGCTGCCGGAGCAGCGTCGGTGTGAGGCAAAAGCGAACTGCGTATATAAGCGTTGGCGGTTTCCCCGAACTGGCTCAGGGGCCGCCTGTTATGTCCTTCTTCTGGTCCGCTGGGGCCGGTGCCGGCTCGACCGGTGCGGGCGGGTCCTTGAAGTCCTCGACGGGCTTGGTCGTGTAGACCCCGCACCTCATGCAGTAGAATGTGACGAAGTCGTCGTCCTTGTCGTCCGCGATGAGCTCCCGACTACACATTCTGCACTTGGACTTCATCTCATGAAGTTTCATCGGCCTCACTCTGCGCGCTTTCGGAAGACCGGTCCGCACTTAAACCTTTGCGCTCCCGGGTTCTGTCCAAAGTCGGGTGGTACATGTAGTGCCAACCGTGAAGACCACCTCGACCGTTGACTATCTGATGCCAACGAAGGCACACCTGCGGGCCGTCACGATCGGCTCGTTGAGGAGCAGCGGATCGCGCCCGACATGTGGGAGGAATCCATATTCCCGAATGGGCGCGGATGCAGCGAGCGTTCGTCCAGAGACGCCAATCCAGTCGCCGTCCGCGAACGCCGGCCCGCTACGTACAGCCGTCCGCAACAGGACGGCAGGGGGTCTACCGTTCGACCCCGGCGCGCTCCAGCATGACGCGATGATGGTCCTCTGCCCCCGGGCGGGGCGTACGGCCGGAGCCGAACGGAGCGAGTGAGTCCAAGGGGGCGGTTCTAGAGGACCGCCACCCTAAGATTTACAGAACCGCGCTCTCGCGGACCTACTTCCAGTCGACTAGGATCTGCTCCCTCCGGAACACCCTGAGGCTGAGCCAGAGTATGCCCGCGTCGGCTGCGAATATCCCCAGGGAGAAGATGATCAGCGGCCCGACGCCTGTGGACAGGACACCGGCGAGGCTGGAGAAGAAGAAGATCAGCAGGGGCAGCACCAAGACGCCCCCGATCTGCTGCGATACGCGGACATCGTTGACCCTGGACGAGATGATCACGTTGGTCAGGATGCTCAGGATGCACATGGCGGGTGCGAGCAGCAGCATGCCGACCATCCAGTAGTCGGTGGGCAGCGGGTTGTACCCGAGCACGGGATAGGTGAGCATGTCCACCATGCCGATGGCCACGGCGAACGCGGCCCAGGTGGCCCCCATGCTCATCAGGAATATCGACCCCGACTTGCCCACGAGCAGCTCGAGGTCGGTGATTGGCGTCGCCAGGAGCGGTTCGAGGCTCCGGTTGACCTTCTCACCGACGAAGCTGTACGAGGCCGTGACTGTCGGGATCGTCACCGGTATCATGATGAGCAGGATCAGCAGCACATTGAACATGATGTCCTGGAGCAGCTTCAGCTCGCCGTCCTCGCCTATGAGCTGCGAGTCGGTCAGCAGGTTCCCGTCGTTCTTCACCGGGGAGTAGACGTTGCTGTTGATGAGCAGGCTGTTCCGTATGTCCGAATAGTATACCTCCGACCCGTTGATGTTCGCGCCAGATATGCTCGAGTCGATGACGAAGCATCCCTGGAGAACGGTGTTCACCACGGTCGAGTTCTCGATCCGGGCGTCGAAGATGGTCGCGTTCGAGATCGTGACGTTGGCGTAGACGACCCGTACATCGAGGTGCAGGTCCAGCGGATTGCCGCGCGACTCCCCCAGCTGGTTGATGGGCACGACATATATCATCGGGAGCACGACGGCCACCATGAGCGGCATGATGAGGATCGTGCCCAGGATGTACTTGTTCTTCCTGAACTCCGCGAAGTCCTTCCTCGCGACTATCAGCGCCCTTCGGAGGTTCATCACTTCGTGCCCCCAACGAGCCTCATGTAGACCTCCTCGAGCGTCCTGCGCAGCTCAGTCACGTACTCTATCCTTGCGCCCTGGGCCGTCAGCGCGTCGACGATCGCCGGGTTGCGCTCGTCGGGCCTGTCCAGGTCTACGAGTATGCGACCGTCTAACACACGCACGTTGGTCGCGAAGGGGAGCGCCCTGATGGCGTCAACGAACCTCGGCTCGAGCTGCGCCAGCTCTATCGCCGTCGTCCGGCCCCAGTATCCCTCGGCCAGCTCCCTCGGCGCCCCGACGGCCAGCACGGTCCTGTTCATGATCGCGATCCTGTCGCAGAGCCGCTCCACCTCGTCCAGGTGGTGGCTGTTCAGGAATATCGTGCTCCCCTCCCGGCTCAGGGCATCGAGGAACTCGCGCACCGTTAGCGACGCCTGGGGGTCCAGGCCGGCCGTGGGCTCGTCCAGGAACACCACCTTGGGGTTGTGGACGAAGGCCCTCGCGATGCCTATCTTCTGCTTCATCCCCTTCGAGTAGGTCGCCACGGGGTCGTCCCTGCGGTCCCAGACGTCCAGCATCCGGAGGAGCTCCTCGATGCGCTTCCCGCGGCTGTCCCTGGACATGCCGTAGAGCTGCGCGTAGAAATCGAGGTTCTTCCATGCGCTGAGTGATTCGTACAATCCCGGTGATTCGGGCAGCAGCCCCACCATCGCCCTGATGCTGCTCGCGTCCGGCTCCTTGCCGATCTCGAACCCGTTCACGTACGCCGTCCCCGAGGTCTTCCCTATCAGGCAGCTCAGCATCCGGATGGTGGTCGTCTTGCCGGCGCCGTTGGGGCCCAGGAACCCGAAGACCTCGCCGTCGTTCACCTTGAGGTTGAGGTCCTCGACGGCCACCCGGCCATCGTACACCCTTCCGAGGCCGACGGTCTCTATCATGCTCCCTGGGACTCCCTGCGCATCACAGCGCGAACCTGTTGATAAACATCTCCCCGGAAGGCCCGGGGCCGCGGGCTCACCTGGATGCCATGATCTTCAGTATGGCCTCCGCGGGGGCCCCGTCGGACTCCTCGAGCGCCTTCCTGGCCTGGGTGGCGGTGCACCCGGTCTGTGACATCACGAGCTCGATGTCCTCCTCCGGGACGCCAGCCTGCGCATCTGATTCGACGGACGCGGCCTGGCCCTTGCCGGGCTGCCTCTCCTGGGGCGTCCCGATTATCTGATAGGTCCTCTGGCCCTGCATGGTCACGGCCGCGACGGCCGGGCTCTTGAAGACGAGCTCCTTGGTCTTGGTCCTGATGACGACCTCGACGACATCCTCGAGCTCCTCCTGATTGATACCCATCCGCCGCATCATGGCCTGCATCTGTTTCGGGTTCATCCTGCCGCCCGGCATCATCTCTGGCACCTCTCCCAATGGACGGTTAAGGGAACTCAGCCTCCCGATAAAAGTGTTTCTGCACAGCGGCCATATACCCGGTCGGTCGATACCAGGTACAGAGGTAGAGGGGAATGGAGCAGTCTAACAGGCAACCCGGAGCGGGCGGACCGAAGCTCATGTACATCGTCGTCGGCGTCCTCATGGCGGCCATAATGGTGCTCGCCGCGCTGATGATGGTGTTCAAGGCCCAGGCGGATGACTACAGGGACTCGAAGTTCAAGATGCAGTGCGCGCTGGTCACGGACGCGATCGACACGATCTCGACGGCGGGCGACGCCATCGACCAGATGCTGGATGACGACCTCGACAACGGATGGAGGCGGTCGGCCGCGCTGTCCGCCGAGGCGACGGTCCAGGAGACCGCGGACCTGATGCACTCCATCTCGGTCGCGTTCAGCCCAGGGGACAACCGTACGCTGACCTTCCAGAACCTCAGCGACGCCTTCTCGATGTTCGCGGACACGGTCTACGCCGGGTACGATGAGCTCTCCACTTCGGACATCCCCCAGGGTGAGAGGGACGTGAGCGCCACGGTCGAGGCGTCGATCATAGTGTCGGCTAGCATCGCGGAGAACATCAGCATCCTCCTGCAGGCCGGCATGCAGCCAGGCGTCGACTGGGTCGCGGACCCGTACCTGCCGCTCGACGGCATGGACATGGGCGCGCTCTGGATCGCCGCGAAGAGCATGATGGCCGCCCAGTAGGGCGCCATCATCTCAAACACCTTCTCAATCCCGATTACCTGATGCGAATATTTTATACACCCCCGCACACATAGCAATCCGGACCAACCGTTTCAGGTCGGTGCGAGCAATGGCCGATACCATCGAGAAGGACCTAATGGGCGCCCAGGATGCCCTGGCGAGCGGCGATTTCGAGAAGGCAGTATCCAAGTACAACAAGGCCATCAAGGCCGACCCCAAGTGCGCCGAGGCGCATTTCGGGAAGGCCGAGGCCGCGGTGGGCGTGCCGAAGATCTCCCAGGAGGAGGTCATGGAGTCCTACAAGAAGGCCGTCGAGCTCGACCCGAAGAACCCCCTCTTCCAGTCGTCCTACGCGGCGTTCCTGGTCGAGGCCGGCAGGTTCAACGAGGCCGAGGCGGCGTACATCAAGGCCGCGGAGCTGGACCCGGACAACGCCAGATACTATTTCTCCGAGTTCGGCGTCGAATACACGATCAGGGCCCCGATCGTCATGGAGAAGTTCCTGGACGACAAGACGAAGGACATGATCCTGAAGAAGGGCCTCAAGTACCTGCTCAAGGCGGCTGGCATGACCGAGGAAGACGCGAAGCGCCTGCTCACGTGAGCCGCGACACCCTGTTCTGCTTCGCCCTGCAGCCCGTGCACACGCCGGTCCCCGGGTCGGAGCACGCCCTGCAGACCAGCCTTCCGCACAGAGGGCATGTGCTGCCGGCGGGCCTCCCGCAGACGCTGCATATCCCCACCATCGTCATGGCGGACCAGTAACCGACACCTCAGGGAATAAAACCTTCCTCAGGTCCGGCCTGGCACTAGCCTGAGCCACTCGAGCCCCTCGACCACGCCCGCGCCGTTCGGTTCCTTCGCGACGTACGACGCCGCGCGCCTGCTCCCCTCGGATGCGTTGCCTATCGCGATCCCCCATCCGCAGTCCCTGAGCATCGCCTCGTCGTTGTCCGAGTCGCCTATCGCCGCTACCTGGGCGACGGACAGCCCCAGGAGCTCGCACGCCTTCCTGACGCCCACGAGCTTGTCCATGCCCTTCTTCATGATGTGCACGGCCCAGCCCGTGGTCTGCACGTCGACCGGGAATCCCCTCAGCGCCTCGCGCACACGCTCGAGGTCCACTCCGTGCCTGAGCCCGACCTCGGTCTCCCGCCACCGGTCCGTGAAGAGCCTGTCCGCGGCCATCTCCTTCCTCAGGTGCTCGTAGGCCCTCCTCGGGCCCTCGGCGTCCCCCAGGACCCAGACCTTCTGCCCGTGGCACACGACCCCGCCGTTCTCGGCCACGATCGGCCCGCGGAACCCCATGTATGTCGAGATGGCATACGCGACCGGAAGCACGTTGCCGCTCGCGAGCATCACATGCACGCCGGAGTCGTCCACCATCCTCAGGGCGGCGACCGCCTCGAGGCTCATCCTCCTGGTGTCGTCCGTCAACGTGCCGTCTATGTCCACCACGACAGCCTTGACGTCCCCCGGGTCCGGCCTCCCACGCCTATCGCTCGTCACTCGCCCTCAGCTCGCCAAGTGTAGTGACGCGCTCGGCAAAAGCATTGTGCTTGTGGATCGACTCCTCGCTCTCGCTCCTGACGGTCACATGGACCGAGTCGTCCAGCCCGGAGTACCTTCCGAGGAGCTTGCCGAGGATGTCCCTGACCACGTCCTCCACGAACTTCGGGTTCCTGTGCGCGCGCAGCACCACGTTCGCCTCGTCTTCCCTCTTCAGGATCCCGTAGGTCGGGCTGCTCAGCGCCCCCTCGACGATGTCGATCAGGTCGTCCGCCTCGACCTCCACATGCTCGGGGACCTCGACCATCAGCGTGGTCCTGTTCCGCTGGTTGTGGGTGATCATGGGCACGCGGCCGGTGATTTTCTTGAGCTCGGGTATCTCGCCCTCGAGACGATTCTGGACCGTCTCCATGGCGCACGGGCACGCGGTCATACCCTCGACCTGCACGCCGATCTGCTTCATGAGGCCGTTGCCGCGCCTGGCGGTGGACTTGGCCATGAGCTTGAACTGCTCGAGCGTCTTCCTGCCGCCCTCGGTCGTGCGCTCCAGGAAGTAGTCCGCGGTCATCCGGACCTCGGCGTAGCCCGCGTACTCGTGCCTGTCCAGGAGCGTCCTGCAGACCGCGGCCGCGAGTTCCTCGAGGCTCTTGACCTTCCTCCGGACGCTCTCGTCGATCATCTCGGTGACGATCTCGACGTTCCGAGACATGTGCGAGCCCTTCTGGGTCGACGGGAGGTCTACGAAGACGTCTATCTCCGCCGTCAGGTGGTTGTCCTTCCCGTGTCTGTGGACCACGACCGGCTTCTTCACGCCCGTGATGCCCACGCGGGTCAGACGGAAGCCGTTCTCAATGCGCCTGTTCTGTACGTCCAGCGGGCTCATGTCCCTCACGGATTCGGTAAACTGGGCCCGTTAATAAACCGTGACTGTAGTACTATCCGGACGGTAGCATCCAGCACTTTCTTAATCACTCGTACCTCTGGCACTTGTGACAGTAGAACCTGTTGTACTCCGGTATGTACGTCAGGGGCCCGCCGCACTTGGGACAGGTCCTTCCAGGCATGGGCGGCGCCACGACCGCCTGTTCCCGCTTCCTCCTCTCCTCCTCACGGACGCCCATGAGCTGCACGGCGGCCCCGAACACCATCACGGCGAACATGGCTATGACCGCCATGGTCATGTCCACGAACTCGGACCACACGAGCGCGATGCCGACCAGCAGCCCCCCGACGATGGCCGTCACGACCCCGATGGCCTCCTTGATGAACACGACCGTGAGCCCGAATGCGACCGCCGCGGCGACGAGCCCCACGATCTGGCTCCCGGTCACTGCGTCGCCGAGGATGTATGCGAGCAACCCCGCCACGAGCGCTAGCGCCAGCTCGCTCAGGAACACGAACATCGCGCTGCCGACCATCGCCCCGAGCATGCCCACGATGAACCCGACGAGCCAGCCCCCGATGGCCGTGCCGAACGTGAACCCGAGCAGGCCGCCGATGATGGCCCCGATGAACGACATCACGTGCTTCCAGACGGTCCTGCCCGCGAACGCGAGCAGGAGCCCGACCACCAGCAGGACGATCGAGACGAGCACTAGCACATCCTGGGTCGCGTAGTTCTCGAAACCGGTGGGACCTTGCTGCATCGTTCCCCTCTCTGAACGGTTCTGGATGATGCGCGGGCGTAATAATCCTTCCGCGCCACGGCGACCGCTGGGCGCGACACGTCTATCTACGCCCAGGCATATGCTGGGCCAGCATGATATGCGGCATCGACGAGGCCGGCAGGGGACCGGTCCTGGGGCCTCTCGTGGTCTGCGGCGTGGCGGTCGAATCGGACGAGCAGCTGCGCTCGCTCGGCGTCAAGGACTCCAAGAAGCTGATGGCCAAGCGGAGGGAGGAGCTGGCACCGAGGATACGCGAGGTCGCGAAGGTCGAGGTGGTCGAGGTCTCCGCAGAGGAGATAGACGCCATGCGCGAGGAGATCACCATGAACGAGCTCGAGGCGCGCATATTCGCCACCATCATAGAGCGGCTCAGGCCGGAGGTCGCATACCTGGACGCCGCCGACGCGAGCGAGGCGCAGTTCGGACGCATGGTCCAGGCGCAGCTCACATTCGGGCCGAGATTGTTCTCGCAGCACAAGGCGGACGAGACCTTCCCGGTGGTGTCGGCCGCATCCATAGTCGCGAAGGTCACGAGGGACTCGCGCATCAGGGAGATCGAGCGCGAGATAGGCGAGCCAATAGGGTCGGGCTACACATCCGACACGAAGACCGTCTCGTTCCTGAGGAACTGGATAGGCACGAAGGGATCGTGCCCGCCCCACACGCGCCAGTCCTGGGACACGGCCCAAAACCTAATGAAGCTGAAGAGGCTCCGGAGGCTCGACACCTTCGAGGGATAGATTTGGTCGAGCAGATCCTGAGAGAGACGATTGACAGGTTCAACAAGAAGGCCGCCGAGGACCCGAAGCTGGCCGAAGAGCTGAAGGGCATCAGGAAGACGGTCCAGGTCGAGGTCACGGACGGGGACTGGTACCACTTTGTGCTCGAGAACTCGCGGGTCAGCGAGCTGGTGAAGGGAAAGAGCGAGGCCCCGGACATCAGGCTCATAGCCAGCTCCGAGACGCTCAGGCAGCTCTACACGGGCGAGCTTAGGGCGATGAAGGCGTATGTGACGAGGCAGATCCAGATCAAAGGGTCGATCGAGGACCTGCTGCGGCTGCGGAAGTTCTTCTGATTGGCCCTGCTTCGTCGAACGGATACGTTTAACTAGGTATTCGTTATATGAGAGAAACAGCGGGGTGGGGTAGCTTGGTAATCCCATCAGGCTCATAACCTGAAGATCACTGGTTCAAATCCAGTCCCCGCTAATCTTGCCTATTTTATAAAAATAATGGAATATTTATTCGCGGCATAGCCGTCTGCGTTTCCTGGATTGGGTCACGAGGCCCATCGGCACCAGCCTCTTCGAGTCGCCCGTCCCGAACCGCAATAGCCACACACAGCTCCAGTATCCGTTATCCTTGAGCACCATGTGTGATGGAACGAGTGTCGGGTGCAGGCCGAGCCTCCTGGATAGGTGGAGAACATCGTCGAGGATCTCACTCCTGCATGATTGCTCACAATGATCCAGACCAGGCTGCCCACGCAGCACTATCTGCACCAGATGCCTCTTCGTGACGGTCCTATGTACTGGATTAACGAACTCGGGAGGAATCTCCTTCTCTGTTATGTCTGCGTGCCGTGACTGGGATACGCATAGGCAGGGGTACGGCCCCGAAACTGTCCCTTCTCCGTCGCACCAAGGCTGGATCGCTGCCGCCAGTGTTCCGGAATCGCGCGAGCCTACAATCCACTCTGGCAGATGCATGGTACCTGCGGATTTCTCGCCCACTCGGATGCCGTTATCGATGAGCCATTGCGCGACGAACCTGGAGTAGATGAACCCGCGGATCGCCCTCGCCCCGTTCCCCGGAGGCTGGGGAGGGCCGATGTCGTACCTGAACACGTCCCTGCAGAGGGTGGCGAAGTGCTCGTACAGGTCCGTCTCGTGTTCTGCGAACGTGATGTTCACGACGCCCTCATCCCACTTGTCCCTCCTGATCCAGATCGACCCCTCGGCCATCACGTACGACACTATCGCCGCAGCCTTCCTCCTCAGGATGTCGTCTCCGTCCAGATCATCCCTGGTCGGCAGCGTGACCCTCCCCCGGCACATCTCCCTGTAGACTCCGGCAGCGTGCGTGTTCGCCCATGTCCTGTCCTTCAGGACCGAGCTCTCGCGGACACGTCTTTCGAGGTCCGCATCGTGCACGGTCGCCAGCATCCTCTCCATCAGTGACACCGGAATCGTCAGCCGCCCGGTCATGTAGTAGTGCACCGAGGACTTGGGCACGTCCAGCAGTCCTGCCAGCGCCTTGCACGAACCTGCCCCCATCGCCGCCCTCTCGACCAGCTCCCTCTGCAGTTGCGTGGGCAATCCTACTCGATCATCCTTCCTGAAGGCTCCTCTGGTCCTGCTCGGCGACATGTCACCGTGGTTCAGAGGCGCGGCATCCAGATAGTGATCCGCACTGCAGTTAGGCTACGTCGCGGTTCCCGCCGATCGGCGCGTGTCGCAATAGTGATATATGTGGGACCGCCGATAACGGGGCCGTGACTCCCCATCCTACTTGCAGTGACCCCAAGAAGAGAAAACTCTGTCCGGTCTGTCTGTACTGGGACCCCCGACCCGAGGACGGTTCGGGCCCAGGCCTGGGCTACTGTTCCAAGCGTGACATCGTGACCTCGGTCAGGTGCGAGTGCGAGTTCTTCGAGGAGGCTACGCGGACCAAGGTCGTGGCCAGGAACAAGAAGATCTACGGCGAGATCGACGAGGAAGGGGAAGAAGAGTGAGCTGGCAACCGGGCCTGCAAAACTCTTAAATGGCCGCACCCTGGTAACTTCCGAGTCGGTGGAGTTCTGATGAAAGCTGTAATCCTGGCTGCAGGCGAGGGTATGAGGCTCCGGCCGCTCACGTCGTCGGAGCCGAAGGTGATGATCCCGGTCGCCAACCGGCCCGTGCTCGAGTATGTCGTCGACGCGCTGGTCAAGAACGATGTCAGCGACATCGTGATGGTCGTAGGGTACCGCAAGGAGCGCATCATGTCCCACTTCGAGGACGGCCGCAAGTTCGGTGCCAGGGTCGACTACGTCTTCCAGGACAAGCAGCTCGGGAACGCCCACGCCCTTTCCTGTGCGAGGGACCGTCTCACCGGCGAGTTCCTGGTCCTCCCAGGGGACAACATCGTAGACCGGAGGGCGGTCGGCGACCTGCTGAGGTCGGGCGCCTGCCCGAGCGCGCTGGTGGTCGAGAGCGAGAACCCGTCCAAGTACGGGGTCGTGACTATCGAGAAGGGGGCCATCAAAGGGGTCGTCGAGAAACCCCATGAGATGGTCTCGAACATCATACTCACTGGCATGTACTGCCTCAACGAGAAGATATTCCCGGCCATCGACCAGTGCGTCGCAGCCGGCGAGTACGGCCTCAGCAACGCGGTCCAGGTGAGCCTCGAGAAGCAGCCGGTCGCGCCTGTCTTCTCGGACGGGCTCTGGATAGATGCGGTCTACCCGTGGGACCTGCTTGAGCTGAACGCGGCCGCCATGGAGAACGTGAGCGTCCGCACGGCAGGGAAGATAGAGGCGCAGGTCACGCTCTCAGGGCCCGTGGGGATCGGCCAGGACACGGTCGTCCGCGCGGGCACGACCATCTACGGGCCCGTGCTCATCGGGGAGGGCTGTGAGATCGGTCCCAACGTGACAATCTTCCCATCGACCAGCATCGGGAACAGCGTGACGATCGAGCCCTACACAGTGGTCAAGAACAGCATCCTGATGAGCAACTGCAGCATCGGGGCGCACTCCTACCTCTCGCACTGCGTCCTCGGCTACGGGGTCAAGTCCCAGTCCCATCTCATGGGCCCCGGCGCGGAGGCCTATGTGAACATCTCGGACGAGTTCTTCAAGGTCCCTCACATGGGTTCGATCGTGGGCGAGGACACGACCTTCGGCACGGGGGTCATAGTCGAGCCAGGGACGATCGTGGGGGCGGGGTGTAAGGTCTCCAGCGGTGCGAGGGTCGCCAGGAACCTGCCCAACAGGTCGCTTGTCACTTGCGGTGTGTAGGTCCGATGTGCGGTATCGTTGGCTATGCTGGTGGGCGCGACGCGCAGCCCATACTCATCGACTGCCTGAAGAGGCTCGAGTACAGGGGGTACGACTCCTCGGGCGTCGCCGTCGTCGGCAAAGGCCTGCAGATATTCAAGAGCAAGGGCGAGATCGCCGAGCTCGAGCGGACCATGCCGATGCTGGAGGGCCCGCTGGGGATCGCGCACACCAGGTGGGCGACGCAGGGCAAGCCCACCACCGAGAACGCCCACCCGCTGGCCGATTGCTCCAGCAACCTCGCGGTGGTGCACAACGGCATCATATCCAACTTCATGGAGCTCAGGGAGTCGCTGATCTCCTCCGGCCACATCTTCTCGTCCGAGACCGACACGGAGGTCTTCGCTCACCTCGTCGAGTCGGAGTTCAAGGGCGACCTGTTCGCCGCCGTCCAGGCCGCGCTCAAGAGGATCGAGGGGACCTACGCCTTCGCGGTCGTTTCGTCCGGCGGGGGCGAGATCGTGGCAGCCAAGAACGAGAGCCCCCTGGTCATCGGCCTGGGGGATGGCGAGAACTTCATCGCGAGCGACGTCACGGCGCTGCTGAGGTACACGGACCGGATGCTCTACCTGATGGACGGCGAGGCCGTCCGGGTGACGCGCGACTCCGTGTCCATCGTCGACAAGGAAGGGAGGCCCGTCACGAGGGAGCCTCAGAAGGTCCTGTGGAACATCGAGGACGCCGAGAAGGGCGGCTACCCCCACTTCATGCTCAAGGAGATCTTCGAGCAGCCCAACGCGATACACGAGTCGCTCCTGGGCAGGGTCGAGACCCTGGATGCGGAACCGTTCTTCCAGGAAGGCCATTTCTCCAGCGTCAAGATCGTCGCCTGCGGCACATCGTACCACGCGGGGCTCGCGGGCAAGTACATCATTGAAGAGCTCTCCAAGATACCCACGACCGTCCAGATCTCGTCGGAGTACCGGTACTCGTCGGCGTCGCGGGAGAACCCGCTGGTCGTGCTCGTCACGCAGAGCGGGGAGACGCTCGACACGATGGCCGCCGCGCGCGAGGCGAAGAAGCGCGGGCACAAGACCGTCGCCATCGCCAACGTCATGGGCTCGGCGATAACCCGGGAGGTGGACCACGTCATATACACGAGGGCCGGGCCCGAGATAGGCGTCGCGGCCACGAAGACCTTCACGACGCAGCTGGTCGCGATGTACCTGCTCGCGATGGACCTCGCTACCCAGTCCAAGGTGCTCACCGCGCAGGCGAGGCGGTCCATGATCGGCCAGCTCAGGAGCCTCCCGAGGGCGGTCCAGGACGTCCTCAACCAGGCCGAGGGCATCGAGGCGCTCGCGAAGAAGTACTCCAATGCGCGGGACATGTTCTTCATCGGGAGGAACATCAACTACCCGATCGCCTTAGAGGGGGCGCTCAAGACCAAGGAGATCTCGTACATCCACGGCGAGGGCTTCCCCGCGGGCGAGCTGAAGCACGGGCCGCTCGCGCTGATCTCCAAGGATTCTCCCGTGGTCGCGATCGTGGTCAAGGACCACACCTACGAGAAGATGCTGGGGAACATCAGCGAGGTCTCGGCGCGGGGCAGCCCGGTGATTGCGATAGGCTACGAGGGCGACACCGAGCTCCAGAAGTACGCCGACGATGTGATCGCCGTGCGCGAGCTCCCGCCGCTCTTCTCACCCGTGCCCGTCATCGTGGCGCTGCAGCTCTGGGCGTACTATCTGGCCAGGGAGCGCGGCTGTCCGATCGACAAGCCCAAGAACATCGCGAAGACCGTGACCGTGGAATAGCTCAGGCGAGCTTCTCGGGGCAGACGCTCCTCCGCGAGCAGTACCTGCACTTGCCGGGCCTGGCGTGGTTCCTGTGCGCCACCCCCGTCCTCATGATTGCGCGCATCTCGTCGAGCTTCTCGAGCAGGATCTTCTTCAGGTCGTCGTTGTACTCTATCTGGTGCTCGTGCTCCGGATACTTGAGCAGGCCGTACGGCGGGGCCTTGCCAGTCGTCTCCTCGACCAGGAGACAGTATGCCGAGAGTTGCAGGATGTGCGAGAACAGGGGTCCCTGCGGGGTCCGGCCCTTCTTCTCCTCGACCGGGATGATCCTGTCGCCCATCCTGATGATGTAGTCGGGCCTCCCCGAGAGCCCGTACCTCTCGGACCTGAACACCTCCGCCTTGTCCATGTCGATGTACTCGATCTTCCCCTTGACCCGGAACTCGTCCCTGAGCGTGCGGACGATCCCGAGCGACCTCAGCGACCTGTACAGGAAGTACGACGCGCCTATGAGCCAGATCAGGGATGTGACCTCCATGGCCTGCGCCAGCCTCACGTCGCTGACGACCCACGCGACCGCGTTGACGGCTATCACCACGGCGACGATCGCGAACACCAGTATGATCTTCTCGTACTCGAGGACCTTGCCGTGGGCGGAGGACCTCGTCGCCCTGAGCAGGAAGAAGGTCGCCGCGAGCAGCCAGATCAGGGCGACCGCGCCCAGGATGTGGCTGACGGTTATGGACTCGCCGAACGGGAGCATCTCCAATCCGACGACCGCCAGCAGCGTCGCGACGACCGCGTACCAGAAAACCATGGTCTCGGACTGCTTGGCGACCTTCTCGCCGGAGTCGATCTCCCACAGGACCTTCCCGAGCTTCTCGTGCTCGTCGATGCCCTTGGCGAGCGCCTCGTCCTCGCCCTCGTGTTCGCGGCTGAGCCACCAGCTGAGCGGGCAGTAGCTGTACTTCTCCAGATCCCCTGCGGAGACGAACCCGCCCTGGCCCTTGGGCATGCTTGCGCGCATGCGCTTCCCCGGTCAATAATGTTTTCACGGGCCGCGGGGCTTGTGCCCCTCGTCTTCAGGGCACTCGTCGAAGTGCGTGCCGTCCAGGAGGACGATCCCTTCCGGAGGCGCGATCCCATCGACATAGCCGAACCAGTACACCACGGCACCGGTGCCGAACAATTCGGTGTACGGGAGGAGCTGTTTCTTGACGTTCTTCCTGAGCTCGATATCGTCCCCGAAGGACGCCTTGGACTCTATCCAGTGTATCTTGGTCCCGTTGATCTGTATCGGCTTGTCCAGGAGGCAGTCCGGGGTCTTCTTGTGCGTGGCCCTCAGGTCGGCCTCGGTCCTGTAGGTGAGCTCCCTCCTGTCCAACCAGTCCTGGAGCTTCTTCTCTCCCCAGAGGCCCCGCTCGGTCTGTATCTGGGCCCCCTTCGGGGAGTAAATCAGGTCGTCGTCCGAGAGCTGCATGAGCTCCTTCCTGAGGCGCTTGTCATGGCAGGTGTCCGGCTCCCGGATGTACTTCCAGTACTGCTTCCTCGGGAGGTCGATCTCCGCCGCGAGCATGAGCCCGAACAGCACGGGCGGGAAGTTCAGCATCCTGGCGAGCTTCGCCATCGGCACGCCGCCGCGCCATTCCTTCGCGTACCTCTTCATGTCCTTCTTGACGATGTAGAACCTCCGCGTCGCGTCCCGCACGGTCCTCTGCGAGTATATCACGAAAAGCAGTTCCGGGTCGAGCCCGGTCTTGGCGGCGAGCGCGTCGACGTCGTTGGGGTTCCTGAGCTGAAAATATATTTCCTTGTAATCCTCGTACTTCATGAATTCACAGTCCAGCAAAGCTCGCTGAACGAATTGTTCGCAACGATCTCTTTGGTGGCTATTGTGCAAATCTCTACTTATTACTTTGCGGACAACTTCCATCCATCGGCGCCGCGTGTCCAGCATCCAGGCAAAAGGTTGAAATCGCCGGAGCGCATGGCGTGACCACGGCGCGACGCGTCTTTTGAGGTGCTACCATTGCCAGAGAGCGGTGTTCGTAGGATCATACTCCCGTCCAAGTACATCCAGGGCCAGGGAGCCCTGAGCCAGATCGGCCTGCACGTGAAGCAGTACGGCACGAGGCCGTTCGCCGTCGGGAGCAGGACCGGCGTCTCGAAGGTCAAGGCCAGGATCCAGGCGAGCCTCCTGACCGCAGGGGTCCCGCTCATAGGCGTGGACGACTCCGTGACGGAGTGCACCAAGGCGAAGATCGAGGAGATCGCCCAGAAGGCCGAGGACCTCGACGCCGACGTCATCATCGGTTGCGGAGGCGGGAAGTCCGTGGACACCGCCAAGGCGGTCTCCGAGAGGCTGCACCTCCCGGTCATGTGCGTCCCGACGCAGTGCGCGACCAACGCGGACCAGATGGCCGACGCTGTCATATTCACCGAGGACCACAGGTTCCTCGAGGACCTGTACCTCTCCCAGGCACCCGTGCTGGTGCTCGTGGACACCGACATCGTGGCCAGGGCCCCAGTCCAGTTCCTCGTCCAGGGCATGGGCGACGCCCTGGCATGCAGGTTCGAGAAGTTCGCGTATGCGGAGTCCCAGAGGGCAAAGCACGCCCCGGACCAGGCCACATCGGCTGCCCTCGAGGTCAACCTGCGGTGCTTCGAGACACTGATGGCCAACGGCGTAACGGCCAAGAAGGACGCGGAGCAGGGGAAGGTCACCGAGGCCGTCGAGGCCGTCGTCGAGGCGATCAAGCTCCAGAGCGGGTTCGGCTTCGGAGGAGGCGGCTGCGCGGCCGCACACGCGATCCACAACGGTCTCACGATCGTCCCGGGCATCGCGAGGAAGCACGGGGAGATCGTGGCGTACGGCACGCTCGTCCAGATGGTGCTGGAGAAGCGGCCCATGGGGGACGTCGAGCGTGTGATGCGCTGGTGCCGGACCCTTGGCCTGCCGGTCAGGCTCAGGGAGCTCGGGGACCTGGACATGGGCATGCTCCCGGCCGCCTCGGAGAAGGCCTGCGACCCGAACGACTCCATGTCCGCGATGCCGTTCCCCGTCACGCCTGCGATGGTCCTGGAGGCCATGCGCACGGTCGACCGGTTCGCGGATGAGCTGGGCTGAGCATCAGGACACGCCTGGCACCCGGAAACCGCAATGCTGGCTCGCGCGCCGGCTAGGAAAGGATATATACGGCCACCACGATTCTTAACGAGAAGCCGCCTAGGCGGCAGAAGGGATGATGTTAGAGGAGGCATTCACATGAACAGCACGATGCATGGAATTGTAGCTTCAGGGAACTCACCGCCGTGGCTCCCCAGGGATGTGGCCGAGGGCCGGCATTTCGCGTGGTGGGCGGAGCTGATGTTCCTCCTTATGGCACTGGTCTGGTTCATCATCTCGATCGTCTCTATGACCGTCTACATTGTCGGTGGGAGCGTCGGCAACCTCGCGCTGGGCCTGCTCGGCCTGTTCGCGATGGTCATATGCTTCCTGTCCTCGCTGTTCCTCAAGAAGACAGTGATAGACGCGATCGACCAGGGCAGGTTCCACGACGCCAAGAACGACACGATCATCTGGCTCGTGGTCGGGTTCTTCGCCTTCGGGATACCGACGATCCTGCTCATACTCACGTATGTCAAGCTCGGGGACGCGCTCGTGGCCCAGGCTCCAGCGGGGTACGCCCCGTATGCCCCAGGCACCGTGACTGCGCAGGCTCCGGGACCGGCTTATGTCCCGCCGCCCGCGCCGGTGCAGCCCGCCCCGGTCCAGCAGGCCCCGGCGCAGGCCCAGCAGCAGTACCACGCCCACACGACGCCGATGGTCAGGTGCAAGAACTGCAATGTCCAGTTCCCGATGTTCATGCACACCTGCCCGAACTGCGGCTCCCCGAAGGAATAGGGCAAAACCTTTTTCCGCCAACCCCTTTCCATCTTTTAATCATACCATGACTCAGGGGACCTGAACATGACAGACATGCTCTACATGAAGGACATCGAATCCAACTACCTGCGCGAGTTCGACGCCAAGGTCGTCGCGCGCGGGTTCGACCACGTCGTGCTCGACAGGACCGCGTTCTACCCGCTGGGCGGGGGCCAGCCCTCGGACACGGGCAGGCTCGAGTGGCCCGGCGGTAAGGCCGAGGTCCGCGAGGTCACCAAGAAGGACGGCGTCAAGCACCATCTGGTCCAGAACCCGGACATGGTCCCCGACCAGGTCCACGGGGTCATCGACTGGGAGAGACGCCTCGCGCACATGCGGATGCACACGGCCCAGCACATCGTATCAGGCGTGGCCTACGACCTCTGGAAGGCCAGGACCGTGGGCAACCAGCTGTACCACGACCGGTCGAGGATAGACTTCGCGCCGGTCAAGTTCACGGACGAGATGGTCGCGGAGCTCGAGGCGAGGGTCAACGAGATACTCGCGTCGGGGGCGGCCGTGGAGATCGTGAACATGCCCAGGGCCGACCTGGAGCGGGACGTGGACGCGCAGAGGGCCAATCTGGACCTCCTCCCGAAGTCTGTCCAGGAGCTGAGGGTCGTCAAGGTCGCTCAGTTCGACACATGCCCGTGCGCCGGCACCCATGTGCGGTCGCTGGCCGAGGTCGGCAGAATCAAGGTCGTCAAGCGGGAGAACAAGGGGAAGGACAGGGAACGGATCACCTACGAGCTCATGACCTGAGCTGTTCCGCTTTGCCGTTCCCCTGTTTCCTGTCCTCTCCCTCGGTCGCTCTCAGGAGCAGCTCCATCAGATCGATCACCTTGATGCCCGGGACCGTCTGCAGCTGCGTCTCGCAGAACGGGCACGATGTCACGATGGTGGTCGCGCCCGTGGCCTTCGCCTCGGCCACCCTCTTGGCCGCGAGGTCCTTCGACAGCTTCGGGAATGCCGATTGGAGGCCTGCCCCAGCACCGCAGCACCTCGACTCGTACCTGTTGTTGGGCATCTCGACCAAGTCCGCGACCGCCGACACGATGGTCCTGGGCTCGTCGAAGACCCCTCCGAGCCTGCCCAGGTGGCACGGGTCGTGGTATGTCACCCTCTCCGTGGATCTGGTGACCGGGATCTTGCCCTCCTTCACGAGGTGCGCGACCTCCTGGGCGATGTGCACGACCTGTATCTTGGAGCCGTGGTCCTCGATGCTCTTCTTGAGCGTGACGTAGCACCCGGGGCATGCGGTGACTATCCTCTTGATGCCCAGCGATTCGAACCTCTCCACGTTCTTCTTGGCCAGCTCCTCGTACGCCTCGGTCTGCCCGATCCTGAGGAGCGTCGAGCCGCAGCACGGCTCGTCCTGGTTCATCGTCGCGAACCTGATGCCGGCCTTCTGGAGCAGCTTGGCGCTAGCGACGAGCCCGGGCACGAGCGCCTTGTTGACCGCCGATGTGCAGCCTGCGAAGAAGAGCACCTCCTGCTGGCCAGGCGCGGCCTTCGGGATGTTCAGGCCCTTGGTCCATCTGTTCCTGGCGCTCCTGGGCTGGAACCAGGGGTTGCCGTAGTTCTTGATGCTGGCGGCCAGCGACGCGTGCTCCTTCATCGGTGCGTAACCGTGCTTGAGCAGGTACTCCCTGAACGCGCGGGTGTGCTCCGTGTTCTTGAGGGCGCACCAGCGGTCGCAGTTGCCGCACATGGTGCACTCGAACGCGGCCTCCACGACCGCCGGGGTGATCTCGAACTTGCCCTGGAGCAGGCCCAGCATGGTCCTGTTCCTGCCCTTCATGCAGAGCGTCTTGATCTTCATGGCCTGGTATACCGGGCAGCCCCGCTCGCAGAACCCGCAGGACGTGCCGAAGCAGGTCTCGAGCTCGTCCTTGAACTCGTCGAGGGAGTTCATGGCCTGTCCCTCCTGCCGAACTTCTTGCCCGGGTTCAGGATGCCCTTGGGGTCGAACAGCTCCTTGACCTTCCTCATGTACTTCAGGGACGCCCCGTGCTCGACCTCCATGTAGGGCGCCTTCTGGTAGGTGTCGCTCATGTACGTGCTCATCGTGCCCTCGAACGCCACCGCGAGCTTGCTCAGCTCGTCGTGGAACTCCCTGAACCGCTTGACCTCGTCCTCGCTGCGGTAGTCGACGAACACCGCGCACGAGAGCGAGAACCCGATGCTGTTCGGGTGCTCGAGGTAGGCGTTCATGCCGATGATCTCGAGCTGGTGCCTTTCGGCGGACTCGACGAACTTGTGATAGTACTCCTCGAGCCTGCCGACGGGCACGCCCGGATCCGCCGCGCCGAACTTCTTCAGCCTCTGGGAGTCGGGCCACTTCTGCTTGAACGGTTCGAACTCCAGGGTGTACTTCGAGGCCCACCAGCTGTCCACTATGTCCCGCTCCTCGACCAGCTGGGCCTCGAACTCCTTGGCGACCTTGAGCGCGTGCCCTCTCTGGAACTCGACGACCTCGGGGTCGCCTGCGAAAGATATCGCCAGGAGCGCCTCGGCCCAGGCGGGTATGGTCGGGTCGTGGCCGTGCTTGCTCCGGTAGGTGGATGTGTAGAACTTGAGCCTGCGCTTGCAGTTGATGTGGGCCGCCTCGATGCACAGGCCGTCCTTCAGCAGCCGGCTCAGGTAGTCGACCGCCGCGCCCAGCCGCGGGAAGACCAGCATGTCGACGCGCCTCGTGCGCGGGATTGGCTCGAGCTTGAGCGTGGCCTCGGTTATGATGCCCAGGGTGCCCTCGCTGCCCGCGAGCAGGTCCTTGAGCTTGTACCCCGATGATGTGAAGTGCGCCTTGCGGTGGCCGAGCTCCAGTATCTCGCCGGTCCCGGTCACGATCTCCGCGCTCAGCAGGCAGTTGAGTATCTTCCCGTAGCGTACTCCGAAGGTTGAGTCGTTGTCGCAGGCTATCGCCGAGCCGACCGTGCTGACCCACTTCGACTCGGGCTGGTGCGGCAGCCAGAGGTCGTACGGGAGGGCCGCGTCGTTGACCTCCTGCAGCGTGGCACCGGCCTGCACCCTGATGGTCTGGTTCCTCTGGTCGATCTCGACGACCTGGTTCATGACCGTCGTGTCGATGTAGATGCCGCCGTAGATCGGCACGGCCCCGCCCAGCATGCCGGTGAGGCCGCCACCGGCGGTGATCGGCACTTCGTGCTGGTAGGCGATCTGCACGACCCTCTGGATGTCCCGCGTGCTCCTCGGGAGAATCACCACATCCGGCGGGAAGAACTCGGCCGGGGTCCGGGGGCTCCAGTCAGCTCCGTACACGAACCGCTCGGCCGGGTCCAGCCGGACCTTCTCCTTGCCAAGCGCTGCAACGAGTTCGTCTGCGTATGACATGGCGACCTTTGGGAGCGGGATGCGCCTACAAAAGCTTGATTGTTGTACAATCCTGGACAGGACGGTCCTGACGGGCAGCGGGCATATCTGGTCCGTGCAGCTGGTGGGCGAGGTTCAATATAATCCTCGTCCCATGTACGGACATCCGGAACACGGGTGTTTCGCATGTCCGAACAGATGCTGGAGAACGGCCTGCTCTACGGTCTCAAGATGCCCTCGTCCTACACGTCGCTCGAGGAGAAGTCGATCAAGACGCTCATGGGTGGGCTGAGCGCGCACCCGAAGGCCCTGAGGATGTTCGAGCTGCTGCAGGCGGACGCCGAGGTGAAGACGCTCCTCAACCTCGCGAACTTCATCGCCGTGCGCAAGCTCGGATACAACGACCACGGTCCCATCCATGCCAGGATCGTCGCGGCGAACGGGATCAAGCTGCTGAGGATAATCTTGGACAGCGGCCAGGTCGAGCTCGACTCCATCAAGGGCATGGGCATGACCGAGGACGACGCGCACCTGATCATCGTCACGGCGTGCATCCTCCACGACATAGGCAACGCGGTCCACAGGGAGGAGCACGAGGTGTTCAGCGTCATGTACGCGAAGGGCATCCTGGACCGGCTCCTCCCGGAGATATACACGGATGTGTCGCGGAGGACCGAGGTCACCGAGCAGATACTCCACGCGCTCTACGCCCACGACGTCGGCGAGAACGCCCTCACCATCGAGGCTGCGATCGTGGTGATCGCGGACGGGTGCGACATCACCAAGGGCAGGGGTCGGCTGTCGTTCGACCTGGGCAAGCACGATATCCACTCCATATCTGCGCTCTCGATCGAGTCGGTCGAGATCAACAAGGGCAAGGAGAAGCTCATAGAGATCCACGTCAACATGTCCAACTCGGCCGGCATTTACCAGGTCCAGGAGACCCTCGGGAAGAAGGTCGGTAAGAGTCCCCTCAGGGACTATGTGGAGATAGTGTCCGACCTGACGCCTTCGAAGATGCCCCCCGAGATGCGCGTCCTGGACCGCATCGTGTTCTCGAACGGGAAGTACAAGGGCTCCTAGAGCGAGAAGAGCAGGATCGAGGCGAACAGCAGCCCGAGCGCCATGTACTGCCTCTGCGTCAGCTTCTCCTTCAGCCGTAGCTTCGCCCCGATTACCGTGACGATCGGGTACAGGTTCGTGACCGGCGTCACGATGGACACGGGGCCGTTTGCGAAGGCCAGGTACATCGTGATGCCGCCTGCGGCGATGAACAGCATGGATATCTCGAGCACGGACCTGCTGGTCTTCGGCATCTCGAACCGGCCCTTCGTGGTGGTCAGCCAGTAGGCGACCCAGATAGTGGGGCAGACGACGCAGAACACCCCCATGAAGTTCGTGTCGCCGATCTCCGTCAGGACGCTCTTCGAGATCGCGGCCGAGGTGCCCCAGAGGAAGAGCGAGCAGACGGCGAACGCTATCCCGATGAACTCGGGCCTCTTCGAGTCCGAGCCGTTGGGCGTGTATGTGAACATCAGCACGCTCGACACGACCAGCACGACGCCGACGCCCTCGGACACGGTCATGCTCTCGCCCAGGAACACCAGCGCGAGCATCACCGTCCACGGAGCGTAGGCCGCGGAGACCGTGCCGATGATGCTGATCTTGCCGTGCTTCATCGCTTCGTAGTATGTGACATACGCGAAGCCGGACAGGGCTGCGGCGAACACGGCGAGGAGCCATGTCTCCGCTGGATACGACGCAGGCCCGTGGAAGAGGAGCCAGTACGCCCCGAACAGTGCGAAGACGTTCGCCCCGAACAGGAGCATGTAGTTCCCCGACGGGAGATTGGTCCTGGTCTCCTTCGCGAACACCTGGCCGAGCCCGTAAAGGGCTATCGTGGCCAGGGCGAAGGGCAACCAGAGGAGCTCCATGAATCGGCTCGATGCTCACGCGGTAGATATATGTTTTCCAGGATGGCGGCCAGTCCCGTCAGGACAGTCCCTTCGCGGCCTCGTTCCTCAGGAAGAGCGTCTCACCGCCGCGATCTATCCTCAGGACCCTGTGATAAGGGATGCTGGCCTCGTCCGTTTCGAAGAACCATCCGTCCAGTCTCCTCACGCGTGCGCCGTCCAGCCTCATGATGTCGCCGGGGGCGCCCCTGTGCACATATCAGATGACCACGTCTCCGAGGCCGAGTCCCCCGGTCCACATCACCTTGTTCAGGACCTCTCTCGGGTAGGTCATCGGTGCGTTAGCGGCCGCTGAAGGACATCAACCCTCGTCCCGCGCCGGACTCATTGCACTCGTTGATGGACACAATCGTCCTCCGGTCCTGGGTCAGATTTATCTAGCATAACGGCGTTCACCCGATGGAGTCAGGACCGCTATCCAGCGGCCCTGCGCTTAGGAACAATCTGTGGGGGGAACACTAGCTTGGGTGAGAACTATGTTTCGAGAGCAGTGCGCATGCTGTCCTTGGCAGTCGTTTTCTTGATGGCGGCGTCGGCTATGCCATCCGCAATCTTCGGAGAATCCATCACCGAAGACGTTTCCGCGGCGGCCGAGTACTACGTCACCGTCGGGCTCCAGCAGGATTTCACGAACTGGAACCCGCTCGCCATCGATATGGTGTCAGACTATGTCGCCACATATCTGATGTTCAGCGTCCTCTTCCAGTACGATGAGGACTGGAACGAAGTCGTGTTCGACCTCGCGACTGGATATTACCAGGTCGTGAACACGGACGAGTCTATGACGACATACATCAACATCACAAGGAACGCCTATTTCAGGAACGCCGCAGACCCTCTCAGCACGGCCAACCAGCTAACGGCGTTCGATGTCGAGTTCACTTTCGACCTCATCATGGCCAACCCCGGCGGGACCTGGGACTACTTCCTGTACAACGTCACGGATGTGCGCGTCGTCGACCCGGATGACCCGTTCCAGATAGCCATCGACACGGAGTTCACGAAGGCGACGCTGATCGATGACCTCGTGTGGATACCTATCCTGCCGATGTACCAATGGGAGGCGGTCACCCCGTCCCAGGTGCTCAAGGCCGTCACTCCTAGCTGGCTGACGGGCAGCGGGCCGTTCTACTTCGATTCCCAGCTGTCGGGTTCGTGGTACAAGTTCACGACGGCCCCGAACTACCACGGCGCGACGGACTACCCCGGTGAGCGCGAGGTCGCCGTGGACGGCATCATGTACCAGCTCATCACGGACCCGTCCGCGATGGTGTTCGCCATTAACGCCGGCCAGATCGACTGTGGGGTGTTCACCGGCAACACGAAGTCGTTCGCGGAGGAGGTCGGCTCAGGCACGAGCGACGTCACGAAGGCGGTGTGCCAGGAGATGGGCATCATCGACATCGCCATCAACGCGGTACCGATGGAGTTCAGGACGCCCACATTCTGCAACGGCAACCCGCTCCTGCTGGACCCGGCCGTCCGAGAGGCTATCGCGATGACGATGAACAAGACATTCTTCGTCGAGAAGCTCATGCTCGGCTATCCCGTCGAGGGCGATTCGGTCATCGATCCAGGGTTCTGGCACCTGAACGTGACGGACGGCTACTCCTTCGACCCCGATGGCGCACTGGACGTGCTGCTCGCCGCAGGCTATGAGGACTCCGGGGACGGCATATTCCAGGCCACGGATGCCTGCTTGCCGGTCGTTGAGGGCTGGGCGGCGGCTGGCGACAGGCTGTCGTTCAGGCTCGAAGCCCCGGACACAGACCCGAGCTACGAGACTATAGGCAAGGCCTGGGTCGGGGACGCATCGGACGGCGGCGTCGAGCTCAACTACGAGACCAAGGCCGAGGCGGTCATGGTCGCCCAGGAATGGTACAAGTGCAACTACGATATCTGGATTTGGGCCTGGCTCTGGGGTCCTGAGCCCCTCTCGAACCTGGCTGTCTGGCTGGCCTCCGAGATCAGGGAGGGCGGGAACAACTGCCAGATGCCGATGGGCGAGTGGTGGCGCATGGTAGACCTGGAGAACCGTATCGGCTACTCCGGCTATGACGAGAACCTCACGAGGGCCCAGAAGACCATGGACCGGACCGAGCGCCAGACGATTGTCAAGCAGCTGCAGCAGTGGGTGTATGATTCCTACTGTGAGATACCGCCGTTCTACCCGGTCGGGCTGTACGCCTTCAGCGACGCCAACTACGTCGGCTGGGGCGACTGGGGGGCGCACGTCGGCCGCAGCGTCACATCCGACCTGGTCTGGCTGTGGTTCGACCTCTCCCCGACAGGCGCGAACCAGAGGCCGATCTTCGACTCGCCTCTGGGCCCGGACTACCAGGCCATCGTCGACGACCCGATATCGTTCACCGTGTCCGTCCACGATCCCGAGGGCGATGAGATCATGGTCAACTGGTCCTTCGGAGACGGGGGGTACGCCTTCGACAACATCACGGGTGACACGACCGTCCCGACCGTTCTGTCCCGCACGCACACCTACGCCGCTCTCGCGTCGGACGGCCTCAACATGACGGTGACCGCCTGGGACCACAACCTCACGGGGACCACGGCCACCGTGGTCTATGTGCTCTCGGCGCCGGACACCGTTCCGACGATCACGAGGCCGATCGTGGCGGACCCGGCGGACATCGCGTACATCGAGACGCCCGTGTCCTGGAGCGTGGGCGCCTCGGACGCGGAATCAAGCGCGCTGACGTTCACATGGGACTGGGGGGACGGGTCCTATGACGTGAGCGAGTACACCGTCTCGTCGCCGGGCACGGAGGTCATCGATGAGGTTTCGCACACCTGGTCGGTCGCGGCGTCGTACAGCATCGAGCTGTTCGTCTGGGATGGGTCCATCATTCCAGGGCACAACATCTCGGCAGGCGCCGTGCCGTACGAGGTGATCGAGAACACGCCGCCCGACATACCGACCATCGGTTCGATATCAGCCAACGCGGGCATCTGGGTGGAGTGCGTTGCATCCAGCAGCGACTTTGACGGCGACACTCTGACCTTCACATGGGACTTCGGGGGCGGCGCGTACAACGTGACCGAGGTGTTATCGGAGCCAGGGGTGGTGGCGATATCGTCCGTTGCGTACATGTGGGCCAGCGCAGGCAGTTACCCCGTGACCGTGTATGTGGACGATGCGAACGTCCACAACGTCTCCGCGGATGTCACGGCCGAGATCCTCGCGTCCGGAGCGGACGTCCCGCCGGGCTCCGAGCTGCTGTCCGTATCGCCCGACCTGGCCGCCCCAGGGCAGACCGTCACGATGAATGCGAGCGCGCTGGACACCAACTCGGACCCGCTGACGTTCTACATCGAGTTCGGCGACGGTGACTCATCCGCGACGACGGCTGGCGGGGGCGTCACGACGAGGCAGTATGCTGAGTTCACGCACTCGTACGATGTGGTGGATGTCTATACGGCCACTGTGTGGATCGATGACGGGTCCGGGCTCGCGGGACACAACATAACCGTGTCCGCAGATGTTGACATCGCGGAGGTCACGAACGACGCACCTTGGCTGGTGTTGCAGTCGTCGATCAGCGCGCTGTACAACAGATCCGCGACCCTGACGCCGACCGTCTGCAGGGACAACGATTCGGATCCGCTGTCGGTCTGGTACGACTGGGGCGACGGTGCGGTCATGAGTCCCGGCGTAGGGGATTACTACGCGGGGACCCATATCTACCAGCAGACCGGGGAGTTCGATGTGATGGTCTGGGCGGATGATGGGACCGGCATACTGGACCACAACATCAGCGCGTCCGTCACGGTCAGCGTGAGCGAGAACCTGAAGCCGAGCTTCAACGGGACGCTCACCGTGGCCCCGGCGGGGCCGTACGAGGAGGGTGCCACGCTCACCTTCACCTTCGCGTTCAAGGACTACGAGGGTGACTCGGTGAACGTCACCGTGGACTTCGGGGACGGATCGGACCTCGAGGTGCTGCTGTTCGATCCAGCAGCCAATGATTGGGTCACGGAGAGCGTCAACCACACGTACGCCACAGGCGACTCGGCCGGCTACACGGTGACCGTCACGGTCGACGACGGCATGATGCCGTTCCACTCGGTCAAGACCTGGAACTCCCTCTCGACGGAGGTCGTGATAGAGCCGCCGGCCAAGAGCAACATCTTGCTCTACGCATCGCTTGGGGTCGCCCTGATCGCGGTCATAGCGCTGATCGCTTTCATGCTGATGCGCAGGAGGAAGGCCAAGTCCGCGGAGGCCCCGGCCGGCATGGAGGGCATGAAGCCCGAGGGACCGCCGCCTGCGCAGTGACGCACGGAAACGCCTTTCCCCAAACCCTTTCCATCAGTTGTTTCGACGGCTACCCTAGGCTCACCTGTGAATGCCCAGCCTGTCGAGCATGAACGCGAACATGAACGCCGTCTGCTCCGCGTGGTCGTGTCTGCCAGAGGCCCCCATGTGCCCCTCGGCCGCCCTCGTGACCATGAGCAGCAGGTCGTCGTCGGTCTTGGCCGCCCTCAGCCTGGCCGCCCACTTCAGGGGTTCCCAGTACGCCACCCTGGGGTCGTTCATGCCGGTCGTGATGAGCATGTTCGGATAGGCCTTCGTCCCGACGTTGTCATAGGGCGAGAACCGCCTGTAGCTCCTGTAGTGCTCCTCGATCGTAGGGTCGCCGAACTCCTCCCGCTCCCCCGGGACGCTCGGTAGCGTCTCGTCGAGCATGGTGTTGACCGCGTCGACGAAGGCCACCTCGGCCACGATGGCCTTGAACAGGTCCGGCCCGAGGTTCGCGACCGCCCCCATGAGCAGCCCGCCCGCGCTCCTCCCCCTGGCCACCATCCGGTCCTTCGATGTGTACCCCTCAGCGACCAGGTGCTCGGCGCACGCGATGAAGTCCGTGAAGGTGTTCATCTTGTCCAGGACGGCGCCCTTCCTGTGCCAGGCCCCGCCCAGCTCGCCCCCTCCCCTGACCATCGCCTTGGCCAGCACGAACCCCCGGTCGAGCAGCGACAGATAATCGGTGTCCAGCTCGGGAGCGGTGCCCTCGAAGTCGCCGTAGGCACCGTAGCCGTAGATGTAGAGGGGGTTCCTCCCGTCTCGCACCAGGCCCCTGCGGTGAACGAGGATTACCGGCAGCCTGGTGCCGTCGCGGGCGGCCGCCCATGTCATCGATGACTCGTACGCTGCGGGGTCGAAGCCGGGGGCCTCGCTCCGCTTCACGACCGTCAGGCGCCTGGTCGACATGTCGTAGCGGTACACCGTCCTGGGCGTGACAGGCGTGGAGTAGGAGAACATGAACTCCTCCGAATCGTAGTCAGGGTTATCCATCGGTGTGAGCCCGCGGAGCCTGTCCGGCAGGCCGATCGTGTGCGCCTGGAGCGTGGCCCGGTCGATGACGTTGATCCTGCCGAGCCCGCCCTCGCGCTCGAAGACGACGATGTGCCGCCTGAACACATCCACCCACGGGTACGGATCGCTGACGTCGATGGCCACATCCTCCCTGTTCGGGAGGACGGTGACCGGCCGCCCTGGCCCGCTTCCTGGCGCGGGGACCGCGATCAGCGAGTAGTTCGGCGCGCCGTCATCCGTGATTATGTAGAACGCATCCTCGGCCAGCACAGCGAAGTGCTTCACCCCGTGTTTCCTGGGGAGTAGCGGGACGAACCCGGCGTCCGCCCTGGTTGTGTCGAGGACCAGCACCTGCGATGTCCTCATGCTGGTGACCGTCACCGTGACGTACCCGTCCTCCTTCGACTTGCCCAGGATCATGTACTCGAACCTCGGGTCCTGTTCGTGGTACAGCACGGTGTCCTCGGACTGCGCCGTCCCGAGCCTGTGCATCAGAACCTTGTAGGGCCTGTGATCCTCGTCGAACGCGACATAGTAGATGCCTCTGCTGTCGTTGCACCACTCGAACGTGTCGCAGTCATCGAGCCGGTCGTCCAGCATCCTCCCGGACACGAGGTCCTTGACCCGTATCTCGAGCCGCTCGGAGCCGTCGAGGTCGACCGAGTACGCGAGCAGCGCGTTGTCCGGGCTCGGCCTGACGGACGAGACCGCGAAGAACCCGCGCCCCTCCGACAGCGTGTTCTGGTCCAACAGGACCTCCTCGGAGGCATCCCCGAAGACCATCCTCCTGCAATGCACTGGATACTGGAGGTCCCTGGTTGCACGGGTGTAGTACTCGTAAGCACCCCGCTTCACGGGCACTGAGACTTCCACCTCGGGGACCCTGGCAAGCATCTCGGCCACGAGCCTCTCCCTCAGCTCCGTCGTGTGCCGCATGGCCTCCTCGGCGTAGCGGTTCTCGGCCTCGATGTATCCTGCGACATCGGGGTCGGAGGTGTCCCTCATCCAGTGATAGTCATCCGACCAGGTGTCACCATGCGCCTCGCATCTCCTGGGGACTTTCTTCGCGACCGGCGGGACTGGCCGTGGCCCGTTCGAACTCACGGGACCTGCAATGCCATCCTGCTAGATAACTGGTCCGAGGGGGTGTGCGGGCGCGCTCACGCGACCTTCTCGGCGATCCTGTCCGCGAGCTCGAGGACCTTCGCGAGGTCCTCCTGCTTCGGAGGGCCCTTGACGTCCACCGCGCCCAGGATCTCGATCTTCGTGCCGCTCACGATGTCCGCCAGCGCCTTCACCGCACCGCCGCTCCATCCGTACGAGCTGAGCACGGCGACATAGTTGGTCGGGGCCCTCAGCGTCTTCACGAGCGATGCGGCGTACGCCGCGACCGGGTGCGCGCCGCCGAGGACGGTCGGTGCTCCGACAACGATGACCGGCGTGTCGACGAGCTCCTTGGCGATGTGGCCTATGTCCGTGTTGGTTATGTCGAATATCCGGACATCGACGCCCTTCTTGACGAGCGCCTCCCAGAGCGTGTGAGCCATCTTCTCCGTGCTGCCCCACATGGAGACATAGACGATCATGACCTTCTTCGCCATCTTCCCGCTGGTCCAGTCGGTGTACGGGTCGAGTATGACCTTCGGGTCCCTCCACATGACGCCGTGCGACGGCGCGATCATCTTGACGCCGAGCTTCCTGACCTTCTCGACGGCCGTCGCTCCCTGCTTCCTGAACGGCATCATGATCTCGGCGAAGTACAGCTTGGCCATGTCCAGCGCGTTCTGGTCCCCGAACTCGTCCGCGTAGAACTCCCCCGAGGCTATGTGCGACCCGAAGAAGTCGCACGGGAAGAGTATCCCGTCCTCCTCGAGGTATGTGAATATCGTCTCCGGCCAGTGCAGCCACGGCGCGTCCACGAACCTGAGGGTCTTGCCGCCGAGCTCCAGCTTCGACTTCTCGTCGACGACCATGATCCTCTCGGCCGGGACGCCGAAGTACATCATCGCGGCCTCCTTCCCTTTGGCGCTCGTGACCAACGTCGCATTCCTCGCGACCGCGAGCACGGCCTTGATGCCGTTCGCGTGGTCCGGCTCTGCGTGGTTCATGACCACATAGTCGATCTTCGCGGGGTCCGCGTGCTGCCGGATCTTGCTGAGGAGGACATCGTCGAACCCGGGGTTGACGGTGTCTATGAGTGCGGTCCTCTCCGAGCCGATGACGAGGTACGCGTTGTAGCTCGTCCCGAGCGGAAGCGGGATCAGGCCATCGAACAGCCTGCGGCTGTAATGCTTGACCCCGACCCAGTACACGTTCGGGGCTATCATCCTGGTGCCCATCGGGTTGTCTGCCATGTCCTACACCTTCGTCCCTCGCAGACGGCTGGGGGCTCATAGACTTGTTGACGTGCGCGCCCGCTACGCGCGCACGACGCGTGTGCTGACCCTCCCGCATCGGTGCGGAGCGCGGGTGCCCTTCTGGCATGAGAACATTGAAGTCGGTGGAGACGATTCGGACTCAGCGGCTGCCGCGCGCTTCGACTGCCCGCATCCCCAGCCGCGGATTGACAGACACATCTGACCCAGGGTGACTGTGACATGGATCTGAAGTCGAAGATCAAGCGCGTGCCGGAGTTCAAAGGCGTCGTCTTCTGGGACATCACCCCGTTGCTCAAGGACAAGCACGCCTTCAGACAGTGCATCAAGGACCTCGCGGACCATTTCAGGGACGAGGATGTCAGCATCGTCGTCTCGAACGAGGCCAGGGGGTTCATCATCGGGGCCGCGGTCGCGCACGAGCTCCATGTCGGGTTCGTGCCCATACGCAAGGAGGGCAAGCTCCCACCGAAGGTGCACAGCCTAAGTTACGACAAGGAGTACGAGTCAGACGTCATCGAGATCAGGGACGATGGGATCGACCAGGGGGACAGGGTCCTTCTCGTGGACGACCTGCTCGCGACTGGCGGGACCATCAAGGCCAACGCCGACCTGGTCGAGAAGCTCGGGGGCAAGGTCGTCGGCATGGGCTTCCTCGTGGAGCTCGAGTACCTCAACCCGCGCAAGCTCCTGGGGGACAGGTACGACATCCACTCGCTCATCAAGCTCGCGTCTACCGCCGAGCTGTGAGCGCGCCCGGGCGGTCCCAGAGAACAAGTTTTATTACTCGTCAGTCGTTCTCAAAGGCATGGCGCTCGAGGCGCTCAAGGCGTCGTTCGCGGAATCCGTTGTCGTCAAGCGGGGCGACTACGACTACATGGTCCACCCGATAACGGATGGCATACCCAAGGTCGAACCGAAGGTGCTGCAGGAGATCACCGACGCGATGATGCAGGTCGGCGACTTCGACTGCGACTATATCGTCACGATCGAGGCGCTCGGGATACCGCTGGCCACGGCCCTCTCCCTGAGGACCGGCAAGCCGTTCAACGTCGTCAGGAAGCGGATGTACGGGCTCCCGGGCGAGGTCAACCTGTCCCAGGTCACGGGCTATTCGAAGTCCACGATGTTCATCAACGGCATCAACCCGGGGGACCGCGTCCTGATAGTGGACGATGTCGTGAGCACGGGGGGCACACTGTGGGCGCTCGTCGAGGCCCTGAAGAAGATGCAGGTCAAGATCGTCGACATCCTCGTCGTCGTCGAGAAGACCGACAAGAAGGGCGAGATCGAGCGGAAGATCGGGCATCAGATCAAGACGCTCGTGAAGGTCGAGATCGTCAACGGCAAGGTCGTCGTGCTCTGAGGCCGGTTGTGCGTTTTAGGAACCTCTTGAATACGAGCTTCAGCGGTCTTGAATCAATTAGAGCATGCCATTCGGGCGCCGGGGAAGCCTACCTGTAACGCCAACTGGGAACCTCTCCGGCCGCTTTGCCCATGCGATGTCGGGGCTCCTGCTCGCGGTCGCGTGCGCATCGTGCGCGGGCGCGTCCGTCGGTTTCCTCACGGGGCTCGTGCCCGGGTTCCACATGAACAACATCGCCGCCCTCACCGTCGCGTACGCGGGCGCGGTGTCGGCGGCGTTTTCGGTCATCGGGGGCCTGCTCGGCTCCCCGTCCGCGGCCGTGCTCGTCTCTTGCTTCGTCTGCGCCGCGATGGTTGGGCACATGTTCTCCGAGTCGGTGTCCTCAACCTATCTCGGGATCCCGGCGGAGGACACCGTATCGGTGCTGCCTGCGCACAGGCTCGCAAAGGCGGGCCTCGGGCCTCTAGCGGTCAACTCGTCGGCCGACGGGCTCCTCGCAGGGGTCGTAGCGGGCCTGTGCCTCCTCCTGCCCGCGTGCATGCTCATGGGGGAGCCGGTCGGGTTATACGGCCGCCTCAGGGGCGTCATGGGCGCCGTCACGCTCGTGTTCTCAGCGTTCCTGGTGCTGGGCGCAGGCCCCCTCTCCCTGGGCACGCAGGCCCGGCAGAGAGGCTTCGCGGGGAGGGCGGCGCGATCCTCCGCGGTCTTCCTGGCTTCAGGCGTGCTCGGCGCGGTCGTCCTCTTCACCGACTTCAACGCATGCCCCGTGCCCGACCTGCCCTGGGTCCGGCACGGCTTCGTGAACCGCTCGTCGCTGCTGTTGCCGCTGTTCGCCGGGCTCTTCGGGATACCCTCCCTGCTGCTCAGCCTCGGTTCGAGGACCGTCGCCGACCTGGGCGCGCGCGGGTGCGGCCGCGTGAACGTGCTCGGCCGCCCGAAGGACTACCTGCTGGCGTTGCTCGGGGGGACGATCGTCGGCTGGCTCCCCGGAATGACCGCGGGCTCCGCGGTCTCGATGTGCGTCCCCGCAGCGGGCGGCCCCGGCTGGAAGGAGGACATCGAAGGCTCGGCCAGGTTCATCTGGTTATACTCGTGCGTGTCGGCGGCGGGCGCGGTCTCCGCGGTCGGCGCGCTGTTCGTCATAGCGCGGGCGAGGAGCGGGAGCATGAGCGCCGTGGCGTGCTTCCTGGGCCCTGCGGGCACGGACCTCTCCGGCCATGACGGCCTGGTCGCGATGCTGGCGATCCTCCTCGCGATGCTCCTCTCCGCGTGCGTGTCCCGCTGCATGATCCGCTGGCTGAACCCGAGGTTGGCCGACGCGCGGCATCTGCTGTGCTCCCGGGGCGCGGGGCTCGCCTCGCTGCTGTTCATCTGCGCGCTGTCCCTGGCGCTGACCGGCGTCCGGGGTGCGCTCGTGATGTCGTGCGCCGCGTGCCTCGGGCTCATACCGCCGCTCGCGGGCGCGCGTCGGATATGCCTCATGGGCTGCCTGCTCGCGCCCATCACGGTCCAGTTCCTTTCCTAGAATCATGGCCGGTTCCGGCCCATACGGTCTGAGAAGATTGTTAAGAAGAGGTATGCCCGCCTTTCTCCCCCCGAAAGAACAGGCACCTTCGAGAGACCGGAACCTGGTCACTCATCCCCGTGGGATTGTGGCCAGGGTACAATACCCAGCTCCTTGGGGCCGCCTGCCCAAGGCGGACACGCCTCTTCCTTTATAATGATGGTCTGACCGGTGTCGACGTTGGTGATGCTCCATGCCTCGAGCACGACCGAGCCGTCGTCCTTCTCGTTGAGCACGCCGGTGACGTTGGCCCTGTCGCCGACCGCTATGATGTCCCTGACGGTGGTCCCGTTGTTCGCTGCGACGTAGTCCCAGTACCACCAGGGGCCGAACTCCACGACGGTCTCGTTGCCGTCGTCGGTCTCGAGTATGAACGATCCCGCCCTCGAGTCGTTGCAGCAGTCGTCGGTGTCGTTGCAGCACACGAAGGCCTTGACGGTCCCCTCGAGCGATATGAGCGATGGGTCGCTGGAAGATGAGCTGTCCGCACCTATCGCGAGTGATATCGGCACGGCCGCAATCACTAGCGCGACGATCGCGAGTGCAGGTACGGCGAATTTGGACCCGAACAGAGTCAGTGCATCCTCCCCTTTCGCTTATGACCTGTTTTGACAGCATCGTATATAGCTTTGTCGCTTACTGACTCCCTCATTAGAACAACCCTCGAATAATGCTGTTTATTCCCGACCTTCCCGGGACGAGCGTCCTGAGCTTCGCGAGGTCGTACCCGAACGGCAGGAGCAGCCCCTCGGCCCCGCGGAGCACGAGGTCGACGTATGCCTCGGTGTCGTACTCCTCGCTCCCGTCCACGAGCTTCTCGACCCCCACGCGCGCCTTCGGGTCCCTGGTGCCGCGGTCGAGCATGACGTACCTGATGGCCTCGCCCGGGTTCACGGCGAACCCCTCGGCCTCCATCTGCATGAGCGCGGCGACGCTGTCGTTGAACTGCCGGTACTCCCCGAGGCCCTGCGACACGCGCCTGGTCAGCATGAGCCTGTCCAGCGGGACCGTCTGGGACCTGACCTCCTCCACATACCGCGAGACGATGTCCAGCGACGACGGGACCAGCTCCATGAACCCTCTGGCGTCAGAGGCCCTGGAGAAGTGTGCCAGCATGTCGCTCTGCATGTCGCGAACGATGCCCGCGGTGTCCCTGCGCCTCAGCTCGATCCCGCGGAGCTTGAGCCTCCCGTCCTCGAACAGGCCGTAGTACCTGTTGAGCACGCCGACGCCGTGCGCCCTGTCCGGGAGGAACACGATCCATCTGTAGGTCCCCTCAGGTTCCAGCGGGATGCCCGTGTGGCCGGAGACATGTTCGCAGAACCTCCCCGGGTCCCCGCTCCCCGTGAGCCAGAGCGAGTCGATGATCCCGTGGAGTATCTCGAACCCGTGGGCCTCCGCGATCTCCGATGTCTGCAGCATGATCTCCCTCCCGTAGGCGTTGATCGCCTCGTGGCACTCGATCCTGCCGAAGCGCGCGTTCCTGTAGCCAGTGTAGCCGAAGCAGTTGTGCGTCAGCACCCCGTTCGCCAGGGCGAACCCGTGGAGCGGTTCGGAGACCCGGAAGCAGTAGACGTGGTCCCCACTGGGCCGGACGCGTCTGATGGATTTTATAGGGGTGCTAGAGATATATGTCTCCTGGCCGGCCCCGGGGCCGTAGAGCGGCAGCATGGTCGGCAGCCGGTCGCCCCTCGCGAGCATGCCCGCGCTCACGAGCTCCAGCCGGCCGCCCCGGGACACGAAGCATGGATGGTCCGGCGTGAGCCGCAGCTCGCTGGTGCCGAGGTCCAGCTCGACCATCGTCCGCGGGGCGGGGAACCTGAACGCGCTCTCGACATGCTTGATGCTCGGGACCAGGTCCCCGTCCACGCCGAACAGCTCGAGACCGTCGCCGACGGCGAACTCGCCGCACCCGCCCCGCGCGTACCGGTCGACCACGTCGCCCGCAGCCTGCACGGAGAACCTGCCGCCGAGCCGCAGCGGCACCTCCGTGTCCCCGTCCAGACAGGTCACCAGGAGCCATTTCAGGATGCTCACGCGCTCCCTGTAGGCCTTCGTGTCGCCGATCCCCTCCCTGACGAGCCTCTTCAGCCTGGTCCTCCGATCGACGACTGGCCTGAGCACGCGCGGGATCAGCCCCACGCGCCTGTCGCAGATGTTGTACCCGAGGACTGGCACGCGCCTGGCGGGGTCGGGGCAGCAGCCGCACAGGACCGTCTCCGGGGAGATGTTGAACCTGGCCATGATGTTCGGGTAGAGCGACGTGAAGTCGACCTCGAGCACATGGTCGTGGATGCCCACGACCGGTTCGTAGATGAACCCGCCCCGGTCCGCGACGACCAGCTCCTGGGCCGTCTTGAACCCCTCGGGGACGTTCTTCTTCCACATGACGACGCACCCGTCCCGGACGGCCTGGTCGACCTCCATCGCGCTTATGGCGCTCCCGGGGGAGAGCCGCGACAGCTCCTGGACCGGCACGCGCGATATCCTGGACAGGTCGATGATGCCGTTCAGGCCGCTCTCCATGAACATGAACGAGCTCGCGCGGTCGATGTGCACCCTGCCCCTGAGCGTGTGCGCCGGGGGCCTGTACCTGATCTGGCCGTAGGTGAAGTACGACTTGCCCCTGCGCTCCTTGGCCATGTCGTCCTCGTCCCTGCCGAGCCTGAGGCGCCGGATGCACAGCTCCCTCGCCTTGCCATATATGTACGGTATGTCGAAGGCGTCCCCGCCGTCCGTGTACACGATATCTGGGTCCCCGTCCCTGAGCAGGTCCTCTATGCCCCTGAGCACACGCTCCTCGTCCCCGTCCACCGTGTGGCCGCCGACCGTCGCCGAGAGCAGCCGGTCGCCGAACGACGGCACCCCATGCCGCGAATCGACCTTGAGGGACAGGTCCGCGCTCGTCAGCGGCGGGACGCCGTAGTCTATGGCGTACGGGTCGTCGCGCATCCTGGGTATGGGCCCGAGCTCCATGAGGCCCATGGGGAAGATGTCCTTCTCGAGCAGGTACCGCTGGCTGAAGCGCAGGTCCACGTTGAACAGCGAATAGTCCCTGTACTTCCCGCGGTTGTCGACCGTGTGGGCGACATCCTCGACCTTGGAGTATCTCCCGATGGTCACGGCGAGGACCTCGCGCTCGTCCTCGCCGAGCCACGTGCGCTTCATCTCCCGGCCGACGGCCTTGACCGCGTCCAGGATCGGGAGCGCCTGCTCGAGCTCGCGCATCCGCTCAGGGCTCGAATGCACGTAGATCGTCGGCAGGAACGCGGCGTCCTCCATCCTCTGGACGCCCCTGGGCGTCTTGATCCAGCAGACCATGGAGTTGGTCCCGTGGTCCGGGTAGATGTCCAGCAGCCAGCCGTTCATCCTAAGTCGTCACGGCTCCCGTGCCCCCCGTCCCTCTCCTCAACGCCCTTCAGCCCCTTCCGCAGCCTCAGCAGCTCCTTCTCGTGTTCCAGCAGCATCGACAGGACGGCCGATTCCGTGGGGTCGAGGCTGATGGCGTAGGTGGCCGCGGAGGCGTGCAGCCTCGCCCTGTTCATGAGCGCGTCGAACGCCTCCCGGTCCTCCTTCCTGAGCGCCCTGCGGAAGTCGCTCCACTGCTGCGCCATCGATTCAAGGGCCAATCGGTAGGTCGGCACCGTCCTTCCCGTGCATATCCCCCCTGAACTCGTCCAACGTCGCCTGGTTCCAGGGCGTCGGCGAGAACAACAGCGAGCGCCCCTCCCTGGGCAGCCGGAAGACCATCCCATCGCGCCTGGTGCGTACCTGGACCACGGCGTCCGCGGAGCCGTGGAGCAGCGCGGTCATGCGATGGTCCGGACATGCCCGTCCGGGCGTGTGCGAGGTCATGAGCGTCACGGTCTCCCGGTCCCTGGTCACTCTGGATATGACATCCGCACAGCGTCTGAGGAGCTGGTAGGACTCCATCCACCTCATGTCCCTGTCCATGAACAGGTCCGTGGCGGACGACACGATGACGGTGCCGGCAGCGCTCCTGTCGACCTCGGCTTCGAGCCGCTCCTCGATGAGCGACACGAACTGGTACGCGGTGAACGCCCTGGAGATGTTCACCATCGGGAGCACCTCCCGCCTGTCCAGGCGGAGCCGTTTGCAGATCGCTGCGAGCTTGTACGGGTCGACCGCGTTCCCGCCGTCGACCCACACGACCTCCTCGTCGAACTCGTCGACGGCGCGGACGCACAGCTGGTGCAGGAGGTCGGATGCGTAGGCGTTGTCGCTGTCTATGAGGGTGACATGGGCGGACCTGAAGCCCCCCGTGAGCCCGTCGAGGGGAGCTATGCCCGTCCTCAGGACCCTCTCGAGCAGGATCGGTCCCTCGTAGGTCGGCTGGACCGAAGTTCCGTCCAACGCTGAGGCACTCTGGATGTGCATCTTGTCACCGGCGGTTCACTATCTGCCGGCGGCTGGTTAAAGTGATGCGGGGGGGAGGGAGGTGAATTTAGTCGTCCGGATATAATCTGGCTTCGATGGCCATCGTGTGGGGCAGGTGGCGCTCATGCCTCCGTCCTCGGCACGTTGAGTCCGCGCAGGTCCATCTCGTAGGGATTCATGCTGCTGGACACAGCCACAATGAGTTCGTCAGCATGGGAACCTTGAGTGGTTCTGTTGCGAAACTAGGTAGCGGCGTAAATGGCCGCTACCCCCTCGCTACTCGCTCCATTCGGCTCCGACCGTGCGCCCTTCTCAGGGTCGTAGAGGATCATCATCACGTCACGCTGGAGCGCGCCGGGGTCGAACCGTAGACCCCCTACCATCTCTTTCGAGACGGCTGTATGCAGCAGGTTGAGGCTGGCGTTGATGTGCCTGTCGAGATGCCAGCCGCACTCGCACCTGAAGTCAGCGCCCTTTCGGGAATGTTGTATGCTCCCACATGCCGGGCACTTCCTGCTGCTGTTCCTCGGGTCCACCTTCAGGACCGTCACCCCCCTCCACTTGGCCTTGTACTCGATGAAGCAGTGGAGCTTCCTCCTCGGCCACATGCTCAGCCGCCTGTTGAGGGCCTTGTTTGTCCTCGGCTTGAAGACCCCTTTGAGGTCCTCGAGCACTATCGCCGCTTTTCTTTCCTCGGCGAAGTCGAGTACGGCATTGGCCACCTGGTGCATCCGGTACTCGACCCGGTCATGTTCTCTCTTTCCTTCTCGCCTGCCCAGTCGTCTCGAGGTCCGGCGGTCATTGGACTTCTTCTTCTGGAGGCGCTTCCGCCGGTCATGGTGCCTCTGTTGTATCGCGGCCACTTGTGGGAAGGGGGCTTTCACGGGAACGCCTTTCCCCTCACAGACGAACACCCCGTCGAGGCTCCTCTCGTTCGTGTCGAGGGAGACCACCGATTCCGGGACATACGGTCGGGGCTCCGTCTTCCTGAAGGCGATCACGGCCCTGTCCGGGAAGAGCGTCAGGGAGCCGAGGGAGTATGAAGGGTCTTCCAGGAAGCCACTGTGATACTCGCTCAGGACCAGCCTGAGTTCGACATGACACCCGGCCCGGACGGGCAGGTCGATGACGCCTCTCTCGCGGTCCAGCTTGTACGCCTGGTTCTCCGTCTTCATGAACAGCCGCCTGACATACGGGATTTCGCCTGCCTTCCCTTTCCTGGCCTTCCTCCGGTGGTTCTTGAGGACGCTTGCGGCGACCTCGAACACCGAAACTAGGTGCTGAGCGTACATGCCAGGATGCTCGGTTCTGAAGTCCCTGTATGCGAGCTTGCACAGGGCGTTCCTCGATGTCGCGCGCGTCTGCAGCCCCGCCCTTATGGCACGATTCACGGCAAGGCGGAAGTCCTCGAGAAGGAACCTGACCTGGACGGGCAGCTCATCCTCGAGACGAAAGGACACAGCCTTGACGAGCATCGGATCTTCCTAGGCGGTCGTGGTGCTTGTTCCCATCCACTACATGTAACATCTGCCCTTTCCCGCTCCGCTCAGGCATCCCTGCTGCC
>CAZMPY010000017.1:0-77533 GCA_964568665.1 uncultured Thermoplasmata archaeon
GGCATCCCTGCTGCCGGGGACATCCCGCGGGCAACAGCCGGGAGCGCGAATGACCGCGAGAGATTGACGGGTCACTTCCTCCTGACCGCGGAACGGACATTCCAGGTAGACGGTCCCCCTGCAAGATCAGCGCCCTGGCAGAAGGGTGTGGGATCGATGCGGTGAGGCACGGGGGAAAAACGGTGCATGGGCCAGGCGTCGATGGGTCGATGTCATGTGACTAGCTCCGAGTGAGAGGCTTCAATCACCGGAGTTCCGCAACAGGGCCAGTACAAAAGCAGGGCAAGGGGTTTGGTCGAAATCGTTTCCGCGCTTAGTCGCACGCAGCCTTCTCGGCGGTCCTCGTGCCCATGAACATGAGCACGATGCCCGCGACGAGCACGAGCATGAACCCGCCGGCGACGACCGCCTGGTTGTCCTGGAGCGCGCTGTTGATCGGGTTCCAGAGAAGGACCATGACCAGCGCGAATATGCCGAACAGGAACAGCGAGAGCGACATCCCGGGCACCATGCCTGGGATGCTCTTCCCGCCGGCCACGAGCTGCTTCACGAGCATGAACACCAAGAGGCCGACGACGAGCACGACCACGGCCATCGCGACGAACAGCGCGAGGTTGTCCTCGATCGGGGGCACCCAGCTCCAGTACCAGTCCACCATGAGGGCGATCTGGGAACCGAGTATGCCCAGTATGATGAGCGCGACGCCGATGACCCTGAGGTCCGCGATGTTGGTCGGGGCCGCAACGGCCTCCTCGGCCTCCTCGACCTCCTCAGGCTCCTCCTCCTGCTCGACCTGCCTCTCCTCGACCTCGATGACCTCCTCGACGGTCTCCTCCTCGAACTCGGCACCACAGTGCGGGCACGCGACCACATCGAGGCCGACGGACTTGCCGCAGACCGGGCACGAGACCTCTTCCGTGGCCTCGGCCGCCGTCTCCTCTACATCCTCTTCGAACTCGGCACCGCAGTGCGGGCACTCGGCGACATCGAGCCCGACGGGCTTGCCGCACACAGGACACGTGATTTCTTCTACCTTCTTGGGCAAAGGGGTCACTCTCCGGGGGAATACTTGGCAGTCGGAGTTTTGAATATTGGAGTCCCGATTAATAAGTGTTCCTATGTGCGCGGGCGTGGGCATACTGGCGCGCAATTACGCGCGGGAGGGCCGGGGCATGGTCAGTACGACTGGCCCGCTCCTGGGCAAACAGATATATCCAAAGACCATTACACTCGCCTGAGAGGGGTAGTCCCTGAACGGTGCAGGCGCGAGCACGGACCGGGTCGTCAGGTTCCTCGGGACCAACAACGGTCAGAGGACCGCGATATGCGTCTACTCGGTGTTCGCCACGCTGGTCCTGCTGGCGCTGCCCGGCACATGGGCCGCGATGGCCTTCGGGATACCCTACATGTTCTTCGTGCCCGGGTTCGCCGTCGTCCGTCTGGTCTTCTGGAAGGGCACCTCGCTCGAGGCGCGGTTCGTCCTGAGCCTGGGCCTCAGCGTCCTGGTGATCATATTCCTGGGCCTGTTCCTCGTGCTGACGCCGATAGGGCTCTACTCGGACAGCACGAGGGCGTCCCTGATACTGTTCACCGTCGCAGTGGTCGCGCTCGAGGTCTTCTGGAAGCCCGCGCCCGAGGAGAGGGCGATGCCCGAGGCCGAGGACGAGAAGCCGTTCAAGGTCGACAAGGTGGTCGCAGCGATGCTCGGGACGGCGCTGGTCGTCGCCGCGATATCACTCGGCCTGATCGTGACGGCGGAATACCCGTCCAGGACCTACTTCGCGATGACCGACGAGAACGGCAGCGCGGACATCAACACGACCAGGGACATCGGGTCCACGATCACGCTCGTGATCGAGATGCACAACGGCGAGGACGGGCCGATGACCTTCACGCTCGTGGCCTACGGGTGGAACACGTCCCTGTACGGCACCCACTGGTACAACTTCACGCTCGAGAAGGGCGAGACGGTGAACCAGACCGTGACCTACCAGCTCGACACGTCCGGCATCTGGAGGCTCGACTTCGACCTCTACATCCAGGAGCAGGGACAGGTCGCGTTCTTCTACGGCAACCTGCACCTCTGGTTCTCGGTCGAGTGACGGCTCAGTCGTCCCCTAGCAGCTCGTCCACATCGACCGGCGGCGGCCCCTCGTTCGGGAGTCTCTTGATCGACGACACGATCGTCTCCCTGACGGCCAGCTCCGCGGAGACGAGCGCGCTGGACACGCTGATCAGGACCGCGCCCAGGAGCACCGACGCGAGCAGCGTCGGGTCCATGCTCAGCTCCAGCCTGTGACCGAAGACCATGAACACGCCCGAACCGGCGAGTGCCAGGGCCGATGCGACGCCGAGCACGGCGCCGACGGCCGCGCCCGCCAGGCCGCTCCCGAGGGCCTGGGGGAACACGAGCCATCTCACGGCCGACGACGACGCGCCGATGGTCCTCAGGATGCCGAGCCTGCGCCTGCCCTCGTGGACCTCCTTCGAGAACACCGACACGACGGCCAGGGTCGCGAGCAGCGCGGATATCGCGCCTATGGCGAACACCGCGACCGCGACGTTCCCCTCGGATATCTTGGCCGCCTGGTAGATCGGCACGCTCGACGCCGATGTGAGGCCGTTCGAGCCGCCGTAGCGTATCACGAGCTGGACCAGGTCCGGGTTGTCGGAGAACCACGGGTCGACCGTGAGCCCGTGCGAGAAGCTCGCGACCTGGACCGTGTGCGTGCCCACGCCCAGGTCGGATACGGTGAACGACACCGTCCGCGAGGCGAGCCTGTCGAGGACGACCTCGATGGTCACGTAGGCTCTGGAATCGACGAGCACGGCCAGCTGGAACGTGCCCGAGACGTTCCCCCGGTTCTCCACGAGGACCGTCCCAGACGCGTCCTCGGACTCCTTCATGATTGCGGGCGAGAGCGTGAACGAGGTGACGTGCGGCAGGAACTCGTCGGGGTACATCGACGCGTCGACCACCTCGACCGCGCGGGCGGCCTCCGTGTATCCCGGCGACGACGCGGTCACATCCGCGGTCCCTGCCTGCTCCGCAGACAGAGTCGTCAAGCCGTCCGCGTCCGTCGAGGCCGACTGTGAGAGGAACATGACGCTCGCGCCTGCCACGGGCGCGCCTGACTGATCGGTCACCAGGACATCGAAGTCCGAGCCGAGTATGACGCGCGATGGGCATGTGATGGACAGGTACGGCTCGACGACCGTGACGGTCGCGTTCAGCACGACGGGGAAGTCCCCGGTGACGGACGCCTGCACCGTGTGCGTCCCGAGCTGCGACAGGGCGAGCGGGACCGTCACCGTCGCCTCGGCCGACGCGTCGAGCTCGACCTCCGCCGAAGCAAGGGTCGAGCCGAGCACGGAGAACGTGACTGTCGCGGACCCTGGGACCGCGCCCCAGTTGCGCACGCCGACGGACACATCGAACGACTGCCCAGGCACGACCATGGCCTTCGAAGTGGACAGGTCGAACAGCGCGAACCTGGCGCTCCTGGGCGAGAGCAGGTCCGCGAGCCACTCGGGCTCGCTGGTGCCCACCCTGATGATGGACGCCCTGTCGGCCGACATGCCGGACAGGTACCGCGCGGTGTCGAGCGGCACAAGGAGCTCGTCGTCGAACGCTGTCCCCGTCTCGAAGGACCCGACGACTTCGACGAACTCGACCCTTGAGCTGTAGCTGCCCACGAGCGGGACCGTGCACGGCAGGTCCAGGCCGAGCCGATCCAGGAGGCGCACGCCGACGACCGCGGACATCCGCGGGTCGAACGACGATGCGAGCGTGAGATGCCTGAACGACGGGCCCGTGGAGTTGAACATGGCGAGGTCCACGCCCCGGACCACGAACGACACGCCCGAGAACGACGAGAACGCGAACACCTCGGGGCTGGCGCCCGTGATGTTAGGCATCGAGTCCAGCAGGCTGGCCATGTCCATGTCGACCTGGCTCGAGAAGATGGTGGGCGCGGCGCTTTCGGATATGACGAAGCCGTCCCCGCCGGCGAACGCCGCCGGGGCCGCGCGCAAACCCGTGAGCACGGAGGCCGTCGCGGTGAACACGAGCACGGCCATCGCAACGACGACCATGACCCTGGGCCTGATCAGGCGGATGGAGGCACCTCCTTCAGATCCGAGACCGGCTTCGAGAAGATCATCCTGATGGCCGGGACGAACGAGCCAGCGACGCCCGCCGCGACGGTCGCGAGGAACGACAGCACGAGCACGGTCTCGCTCGCCTCGACCACGAAGACCGATGTGAACATGGAGGATGCGAGCGTCGAGATCCCGTAGGCGAGCACGATCCCGAGCGCGAGCCCGATGGCCGCGCCCCACGAGGTCACGAGGAGCGCGCCGACCAGGACATCCTTGAGGAGCGCGCGCCTGCCGGCCCCGATTGTCTTCATGATGCCTATCTCGTGCCTCCGGTCGGATATCTCCGCACCGATGTAGCCGTAGGCCAGCACTGCGATCACGAACGCCGACGGTATGAGCACCCAGAGCGCATCCGATTCGATCTCCTTCACGCCGGAGTCCAGGAAGTCGACTATGCCCGTCATGGCCTGGACCGAGAACCCGGCATCCCTGAGCGATGCGACATCGTCCGCCGTGAGCCCGTCCGCGACGGCGAAGTTGTAGGTGGCCTCGGATGCGCCCGTGAGCCCGCGGAGCAGCTCCTCGCTGCCGAACGCCCACGAGGGCGAGAAGACGGCCGAGGAGAACTCCCCGGCGACGGTGGCCGATACGCTCTCTTCGGCGACGACCATGACCACGCCCGAGATGTCCAGAAGGCCGCCCGCGAGTATGTCCGCACCCGTCGTCGCGAACGTCTCGCTGAGCGCGCCGCCTGGATCGCGCACTGAGAAGAACATCGCGTTGACGCCGTACTCCTGGATGTGCGCGGTGGTGAAGATGCAGAGCGCGGCCTTCCCCTCGGAGGAGCCGAGCTGGTCGGCCTCGAAGTACTCAGGGCCAGACGGACCCTGGAGCGCGACGAGTGAGTGGCCCGGGCTGAAGTTGTCCGTCAGCGCGTCCATCGAGGTCCTCAGGCCGCCCGCCACTGACAGGCTGGCCACCAGGAACATCGTGCAGAACGCGATGCCCCAGCCCGTGGACCGGGCGCGTCTGTTGAACCTGAACAGGGGTAGGGACCGCATCTGAACTCGTCGGAAGATTGCTCATTGCCGATTTCATACCTTGCATCGCGGCTGTCACGAGACCGAGTCCGCCACGAGGGAGACGAGCTCCGCGACCTGCATGTCGGACCCGGCGACCTTCGCCCCGCCAGTGAGGTTCGTAACGCAGAACGGGCACGCGGACACGAGCATCTCCGCGCCCGCGGCCTCGGCCTCCCTCACTCTGAGCGACGCGATGTGCTCCGCGCGGTCGTTGAACTGTATCTTGTAGCCGCCTCCAGCGCCGCAGCACTGGGAGTCCATGCGGTTCCTCGGGAGCTCGATGTACTGGGACTGGGGGAAGGCCTTCAGGATGCGCCTCGGCTCCTCGAATATCCCGAAGTGGCGTCCGATGTGGCACGGGTCGTGGTACGCGACCTTCCTTGGCAGGGGTTTCTTCAGCACGAGCCTCTTCTCCGCGATGAGCCGGTCCACGAACTGTGTGAGATGGAACAGCTCGAAGTCCGGCTTGCCTGCGTACTTCGGATAGTTGTGGCTCAGGGTCATGAAGCAGCCGGCGCAGGCCGTGACGACCGTCCTGACGCCGCGCTTCTCGATCTCGTTGAGGTTGTGCTTGACAAGGCCGTCCTTCTCGTCCGTCACGATGTCGGTCTGGCCTGTGCGTATGAGCGGCGAGCCGCAGCACCACTCGTCCTTGCCCAGGATGTCGTACTCGATGCCTGCGGCGTCCAGGACCCGCGTGGCGTCCTGGGCGATCTTCTGCTGCCGGTAGCTCGCGGTGCAGCCCGTGAAGTAGAGCACATCAGGGTTCTTGGAGCGCTTCGCGGTCTTCGGTATCCAGGCGTCCCTGCGCTCGTGCGGCTCGTCGTACGGGTTGTGCTTCGCGATGACCCTCGTTCGCAGGGTCTTGTGCCGGTCCAACGGTCCGACGCCGTTTTTGACGAGCCACTCCTTGACCTGCTCCCAGCGGTCGTTGAACTTAATCTCGACATGGCATGCGGTCTGGCAGTAGCCGCAGGCGGTGCAGTTGTACACGCGCTCGACGAACTCTGGAGATATCCTCGGACCGGATCGCATGACGCGCTGGAGCAGGCCCGGGTGCGCGTACTGCTTCAGATGGTACATCTTCCCGCGCACGCGGTAGGACTCGAACCCGCGGTCCTCGTTGAGCTGGATCGGGCACACGAAGTTGCAGTAGCCGCACTGGAGGCATGCGTGCAGGTCCTTCTCCACTTCCTTGGGCAGTTCTGTCAGCGCCATCCTCCGGCCCTCCTGTCACGACTATGCCTAGAATGCAGTATGAGCTATGTATTCCTGCCCCCACCTGGTGCGATCGCACGAGGCGATTCCTGGCCCGATGAGAAACTGCACGGTGGCCAGGCCCCTCGATGCATCTCCTCACGGGAGGCGCTCTTCTCTGGACAGGGCGTCCCTTTCCCTCGATGGACATTGCACAACCGGACCAAGGCAGGGGAACTGGTCAATCCGACGATATGTGCAGCAACCCAGGCCGATGGAACGAAAGGATTATCTACCAACCTTAACACTATTATACAACCAACCGTTGGAGGAATGGCGGAATGGAGCCGAATGTTCTCATCGTGGATGATGAGCCAGCGTTTCTCGAGCTTGAGCAGCTGTATCTAGGCAAGAGCGGTCTAACCACGACTCCCTGTGAGTCCGCGTCCGAGGCAATCGATGAACTCAAGGGAGGCGACTACGATATCGTCGTATCGGACTACCAAATGCCAGATATCGATGGCATCGACTTCCTGAAGGCCCTGAGGAAGAGCGGGTACAATGTAGGGTTCGTCCTGTTCACGGGCCAAGGAAGAGAGGATGTCGCGATCGATGCTCTGAACGAAGGGGCCAACTACTACATCCAGAAGGGTACGGACATGCGATCGCAATTCACCCTTCTGGCTAAGATCATCGACGAGATCTGGAGGGCGCAGACATCATTGAAAGCGCTCGTCGAATCAGAGAGAATGTTGAGTATAGTCAACAACAGGCTGGACCTCCTGGGTTCGATAACCAGGCACGACATAAGAAACGAGGTCTCACTCGCCAATGGGTACATAGAGATTGCCGAAACGGAGACGGACCCTGCACGTGCCCGCGAGTGCCTTTCGAAGGCGAAGACTGCGACAAGCAAAGTAATTGCGATCCTCGAAATCGCGAGGACATATCAGATTAACGGGACCATGAACATCAAGTGGGCCTCATTGAATTCCACCCTGGAGAATGCTATCGCTTCAGTGCCGATGAGTGAAGTGACCTACACATGCAATACATACGACTGGACGATATTGGTGGACCCCATGGTGGAGATGGTCTGCGCGAACATCTTCTCCAATTCGGTCAAACATGGTAGTAATCTGTCCAAGATCAACGTCAGCTGTGAGGAGCGGACAGACGGGCTTGACCTGATCATCGAAGATGACGGGGGCGGGATATCCCCCGGAAAGAAGAATTTGATATTCAACTTCTTGACACCGGCGGGAGCCCCGCACGGACTGACGATTGCCAGACGAATACTCAGAGCTGAGCGTATCACCTTAGATGAGACTGGAACCTACGGGAAGGGCGCGAGGTTCGTCCTGCATTTCCCGGTCGGATTGTATAAGCACCCGCACGCCTGGCTTCGGCAATTGGATGAGAACGATCCGCAATCCAACGCGAGGATACTGCATACCAGCGTGGCTATGCGCTGACGGTGCCGCTCTCTCCCGCGCACGCCTTCGAACATACGACAGCGCGTCACTCGACGTCGATGTTCTTCTCGCTCTCCCAGAGCCCGTGGATGTTGCAGTACGAGACCGCGTGCAGGACTCCTGGCTTCTTGACCTTCATCGCGACCACGACCTGCGGGTGTGTCCAGACCGGCCCCGTGTCCGCGCCCTCGGCGCCCTGGCCGTGGGCCGAGGCCTCGAACCTGCCCACGAGGTAGCTGAACTTCGCGTCCTTGGGGTGGAAATACAATGCGATCCAGCTGATGTGGTGCGCGGTGGTGTTCGGGTGCGGGATCTGCTTCCCGACCGACACCTTGACCTCGAACATCTCGTCGGCCTTGACCTTGTCAGGGCTCTCGATCACCGGCACGTGCTTCTCCGTCTTCCAGTCTGCCTTCCCGATATGCTCGCCTATACCTGGCATGCTTGTCTCCCTCTCTGTCCGTTCCACATTCAGGCTATCGAACGCGTTTGGTATCGGGGGGACGTTACATAACCCTTGCACCCCTGCTGTCCGGTGTGGGTGTCCCGGGCCATCGCCTGCAAAGGTTCATCTACGGCGTCTGCATTCGCCCGCACAGAGGCACTGTTTTTACGTTTCCAGCCTCCCAATCCAGGAAACGATAGACCTGAACGGGAGGCATCTGGGTTGGACCTGCTGAGGAGCAAGTGGTTCTGGTTCTGCGCGTTCGCCGCGCTGTTCGTGCTGTCGATCGACCTCTGGGCATGGGACTGGTCCTGGAGCACCATGTTCGGGGTCCCGTACATCATCGTCTGGACCGTGGTGCTCGAGGCCGCGCTCTTCGTGATGTACGTCCTGTTCGTCAGATATTACTGGACCGACGACGCGGGGGGTGAGGCCTGATGGACATGCTGTCGGTCGGCGTCTTCGTCGTGTACCTCGCGTCGCTGCTGGCGATCGCGCTGTACGCCTTCAAGCGGTCGAAGAACACCTCGGACGACTACTTCGTGGCCTCGAGGAGCTTCGGGCCGATCGTGCTCTTCCTGACGATGGCCGCGACGAACTTCAGCGCGTTCACGTTCTTCGGGTTCGCCGGGGCCGCTTACAAGTTCGGGCTGGCGTACTACGGCATCATGGGCTTCGGGACGGGGTTCATGGCCCTGTCGTTCTACTTCATCGGGAAGCGTGTCTGGAGGCTCGGGAAGGAGCACGGGTACATCACGCCCTCGGAGTTGATCGGTGACAGGCTCAAGTCCGATTCCGCGGGCATCATATTCATGGCGGTCATGGTCGTGTTCACGCTGCCCTACCTTGCGACGCAGGCGATCGGCGGCGGGATAGCGCTCGACCAGCTCACCGACGGGGCGGTGAGCTACGAGCTCGGGGCGGTCATCGTGACCTGCGTGGTCCTGGCGTACGTGCTCATCGGCGGGATGCGCGCGGACGCCTACACCGACGTCCTGCAGGGCGTCATGATGATCGTGACGCTCATCGCGGCCGTGGGCATCGTGTCCGCGGGCCTCGGGGGGTTCACGGAGGCGAACACGAGGCTCGCCGTGGAGTTCCCCGAGCTGGTGTCGCGGCCCGGGGGCAAGGGGTTCTTCACGCCGCAGATCTGGATCAGCTACATGCTGCTCTGGACCATGTGCGACCCTATGTTCCCGCAGCTGTTCGTGAGGTTCTACGCCGCCAGGGACGAGCGCGCGATCAAGTTCTCGATGATGATGTACGCGCCCGTGACGGCCATCCTGTTCCTGGGGCCCGTGCTCATAGGCGCGTGGGGGAACCTCCAGTTCCCAGGGCTCGCGGGAACGATGACGGACAACATCCTGCCGATGATGGTCGGGGAGTTCGCGCCCGCCTGGGTGCTCGGGATCATGCTCTCCGGGGCGTTCGCGGCGCTGATGTCGACCGCGGACTCGCAGCTGCTCGTGCTGAGCTCGATGCTCACCCGGGATGTCTACCGGAAGTGGCTCAGGAAGGATGCGGACCAGGCGCGCGAGTTCATCGTCGGCAAGGTGCTGGTCGTGGTGCTCGCGCTGGTCGGCCTGGGGATCGCCCTCAGCTCGGTCGAGACGCTCTTCGAGACGCTCACGAAGACCACATTCACAGGACTCGCGGTGCTGTTCCCGACCACGGTCGCAGTGCTCTACTGGAAGCGCGTGACGAAGTGGGGATGCATGGCGTCGATCCTGGCCGGGGAGCTGACCTACGCCGGGTTCTACTTCAAGGTCATCCCGGCGAGCATGTCCTACGGGTTCCTGCCGGTGATCCCGGTCGTGGCCGTGTCCGTCGCCGTGCTGATCGTCGTGTCGTTGGTAGCGGGACGGGGGACGGACGCAGGGGCGGCGGAGGCGAATGCAGCGCACTGACCGCAGGGCTAGCTACAAATACGCACGGTCCCATCCGGGGAGGGAGGGGATTCGGATGGGAGAGGAGAAGGTCCTCGAGTTCTCGTGCCCGGTCAAGATAACGCTCAGGCTGCCTGCCGACTGCGTGCTCGACGAGAAGGCGCTCAAGGAACGCTTGGAGAAAGTCGGCCCGCAGCTGCTCATGGGCCTTTGCGACGCCTGTCCCTGGTTTCGGGAGAAAGGCAGACATTGATCACGCGGGTGCCGTCCTCATCCTTCCTCGTGCGTATCTCGGAATCTATGGCACGACGGACGAACTCGGGCACGGAGATGATACCCCACTGGGGATGCTCTGAGATCAGTCGCTCCATCTCATCCCAGAGCGGCCGGTCCAGCTTCATCGTGACACGGTCGTCCTTGCTGGTCATCTCCACCTGTACACAAATAAGCATTCCGAGTATATATCTCTAGGACCTGTGATTTTCCCGACCCAGACGACCTACTGGCGCGACCTTGAAATACTCTTGTACGCATACAGTACTACTAGCGGCAGTCGGCCTGCGTATGGGGATGGGCAAGGGGATGAGCTACGGAAAGAAGGAGACATGCGAGCACTGCATCCAGTGCGGGCTGGGCATCGCCCGCGACGCGGACCAGTGTCCTCGCTGCGGCAACGTGATCCGGAAGAACAGTGGGCCAGAGGAGAAAAGCGAGGAAAGAGACGAGGGGACTCAATAAATGGAATCAGCGGCTGGCCCCGGGCGGGCGCTCTTGCCCCACCCGTGACCACGACATCCCACCTGGGCATCATCCGAGGGGCGGTCATTGCCTGGGCCAGCCGGTCTTTTGTCTGACATCCGATCTTACAAGGGCGGACGCGCTCCTTGCGAGGCCCGATGGCACGACGCGGAAGGACGCCGCGGTCCCGACGAACTCCTCGAGCGCACGCACGTTCCTGCGCACATCCTCCTCGGACATGTCGCCGGCGAAAACGACCTCGAGGTCGCACGGTCCGCCGTGCTCGGCCGGCCGGAACGAGCCGTACACGACGACGCTGTTGGATGACACGCCCTGTCTGCATCCGTCCGGACAAGTCATGACGACACCGCGGGTGGATGCGTTCGTCGGGGACATCAACCAGACCGCTGCAGCTAGTGGATGGTTTTATCCCCAGGTGTGAGCGGGCCGCCCCTCAGCTCCTCAGCAGCAGGAACGCGCGGTAATCCATGTTGTGCTGGACGAACTCGGGCCAGTCCCACTTCTTCGCGGCCACGAGCTGCCTCACCTGCTGCGTGAGGTCGACCTGCCCCGATATGATCAGACCCGCGTTCAGCGCGAGCGTCGAGAACTCCGCCACGGTGACGGCGCCCGCGATGCACTGCTCCCACGGTTCGTCGGGCATCGGCCTCGTGGTCCTGAAGGCGTCCGAGATGGCGATCCGCGCCCCGTGCTTCGCTATCCGCGAGACCTCCATCAGGGCGGTGCACTTGTCCGGCAGGAGGTTGAAGGTCGCCTGGCTGATGACGGCGTCCACGGACCTGGTCGCGACCGGCAGGTGTTCAAGGTCTCCGCGGACGAGCTCGACGTCCATGCCCCTGAACCTCGAGTTATGAGATATCCTGCGCGCGACGCACAGCCCTGCCGCGGAGAAGTCGATGCCGATCATGCGCTGCGGCGGGCAGAGCTCGAGCGCCCGGTAGGCGAGGCTGCCTGTCCCGACGCCCAGGTCGACCACGGTCCCGTCCTTGAGCGGCTGGACCATGGAGAGTAGTGGGTCCGCGACCATGGACAGGCTCGCCCGGCGGTCCGCTGCGGCCTTATCGTCCTGGCCACCCCACTGCTCGTCGTACTTGCCCCTGGTGCTCCTCTTGACCCCGTCCGGGTCCGTGCATCTGCACTGCGAGCCCTGCATACGCCAACGTCTCCTTCCCGACGCACCGCGTGTATGCATCGCGTCGGCCGGTTAAAGACTTGTTTTTTATAGTCTGCGCGAGTTGTACATTCCAAGGCTTTTGATCCGCCCACTTGAAGGAGACATGATGATGGAGCCACGTCCGAGAAAACTGATCACACCCATGCTGTATGTTCAGGGGAAGGGCGCAATCTACCACCTCGGGCAGAAGGCCCTCCCGTTCGGGAACAGGGCCTATGTCGTCGGCGGGAGGACCGCGCTCTCGGTCACCGGCGACAAGATACGCAAGTCCCTCGAATCCAACGGGATCGAGGTCGCTGGCTGGGACGACTCCGTCCGCGAGTGCACCAGGGCCGCGATCGACGCGCTGAGCGAGAAGGGAAAGCACATCAACGCCCACTTCGTCGTGTGCGTCGGCGGCGGGAAGGCGGTCGACACCGCGAAGGCCGTCGCGTGGAAGCTCAGGCTCCCGGCGGTCGTGGTCGGCACGCAGTGCGCCACGAACGCCGACGCCAGCGCCGAGTCGGTCGTGTACACGGACGACCACAGGTTCCAGGAGGTCGTCGCGCTGCAGAAGAACCCGGTGCTCGTGGTCGAGGACACCGAGGTCCTCTTCCGGGCGCCTCACAAGTTCCTCGTGTGGGGCATGGGGGACGCCGTCGCGACCAGGTACGAGGGCGAGGCTTTCGCCGCCGCGAGGGAGAAGCGCGGGGACGGGCTCGTGCCCACGGGCGCGGCGCTGGCCCTCGGGCAGGCGTGCTTCAGGAGCCTGATGGAACACGGGTCCAAGGCAGTCAAGGACGCCAAGAACGGGATACACTCGCGTGAGGTGGACGAGGTCATCGAGGCCGTGAAGCTCTCGTCGGCGCTGGCCTTCGAGAACACGGGCTGCGCCCTCGCCCACGCGCTCCACAACGGGCTCATGAAGACGGGGCAGGTCAAGGGTGAGCACGGCGAGGTCGTCGCCTACGGGACGATCGTCCAGGCGGCCTACGAGGGCCGGCCCAGGGACGAGGTCCAGAGGCTGATCCAGTGGTGCGGCGCGGTGGGGCTCCCGACCACGCTGAAGGCGATCGGGGACCCCTCGAAGGCCGCGCTCAGGCAGGCCGCCGAGCACGCCTGCGAGAAGGACCACAACGCGCAGAACATGCCCGACAAGATGCGCCCCGCGGACCTGCTCGAGGTCATGGACAGGGTCGAGCACGGTTTCTAGCCGAGCCGCTCAGGACGCCTGCGCGTCGGCAGCCCAGAACGGCCTGCGCATGACGCTCACCCTGTGCCTCGCGATCAGTATCGCCGCGGTCGCGATGCCCGCGGTGTCGAATATCAGGTCGCCCACCGTGTCGACGCCCATGTGGAAGTTGGTCCAGCCGAACAACGAGTCGGTGAAGAACTCCGTGAACTCGAAGCACACCGACACCAGGAGCATCGTGACGACGGTGATGTAGAACTTCATCCTGCCGTTCTCCCTCGGGGGCCCCTGGGGATGGAGGGTCCAGCAGATGAGGGACCAGAGGAAGAAGGTGAGCATGAGCGTGCCCAGGTAGTGCGCGAGGTTGTCGTACCAGTTCAGGTCCGACGGGGTGTACCCGAAGTATCTCGGGAGCCCCGCGTCGATGATGACCGTGAACACCAGTAGCAGGGCCGCACCGCCCGTGATGACCGCCTTGCGCCTGATCTCGACCGCGGTCATCGGGATGCTTATGCCCAGGGCGATGGCGTACGTCCAGCTGGACCAGGTCCAGCCGCCGAGGTACATGGAGAGCATGAAGAGGCTTCCCAGCACCACGAGCATGGACACGGACACGAACGGGAAGTCGAGCCAGCGCAGGAAAGTCCTCGGCCTCAGGTCGACCGTCTGGGCGCGCCTCGACTGCTCGGTGGCGAGCCTCTCCGAGAATCGGTCGAACTGGGTCGGGTTCCTGTGGTTCACGTGTCCGTCGCCCCTGATAGCCTGGCGGACCAGGCTGATGGGAAGCATTAGGGGGCTGCGATATAGGGTTTGCGGCAGGCGGCCGCCGAAAAGGGGCTGGCCGCCGCGTTCTCGTCAGTACTTCCTGAAGGACTCCTTCTTCGCGTTGCAGACCGGGCACAGGTCCGGCAGGGTGCCTTCCATCGTGAACCCGCAGACCGGGCAGATGTACACATCGCCCAGGTCGACGTCCTTGCCGGCCTCGACTGCGTTCTTGGCCCTGTCGTACATCTTCGCGTGCACCTTCTCCGTCTCCAGGGCCCAGTGTGTCGACCTCACGGCGCCCTTCTCGCCCTGGTGCTCCGCCACGGCCTTGTAGGCCGGGTACATCTCGTCCACCTCGAAGTTCTCGCCCTCGATGGCGTGCTCGATGTTCTTGGCGGTGTCCTGGACCATGCCCAGGGTGCGCAAGTGGTTGGTCGCGTGGACCTTCTCCGCGGCCGCTATGGCCCTGAACATCCGCGCGACGTTCTTCTTGCCCTCGGCCTCGGCCTTGTCGGCCCAGATGTTGTATTTCATGAACGCCTGGCTCTCGCCCGCATACGCATCGCTCAGGAAACGCTCGGTCATCTTGTGCATGTCTTCAGACTCCTCTTCGCCCACCCTCTGGGAAGGCTCGTGTTTGCGAACGGCCCTGCGGGATAAGTACCTTGTCCCGACAAACCCTGCTGGATGCTGTGGATCGACGCGCTGGGCCGATGCGGGAACGGGGTGTTCAGCGCATGGTTTGATTACCCGCGAGTGCCTTTGCCGTTGGGCCCATGGACCCGTTCATGCACCTGCTGCTCCCGACGCTCTTCCTGCTCGCCCTCAGGCTGGACCCGAAGAGGGTCCTGCTGCTCGCGCCGCTGGCGGTCCTGCCGGACTTCGACGCGCTCTTCGGGCTGCACCGGGCGCTCGGCCACAGCTTCATCCCGATACTGGTCATGCCCATGGCGCTCCTGGTCTACGCCAAGTACAGGCGGCCCGAGTGGTTCCCGGCGGCCGTACTCGTGCAGTTCTTCCTCGCGTCGCATGTGGTGCTCGACCTCGGGGGTGTGGCGTTCCTGTGGCCGTTCGTGAAGGAACAGTTCTACTTCGACCCCGGGATCACCTTCTCCGCCGACGGCGGGTTCCACATGGACTTCACGCTCGACTACGGGCTCAGGCCGCTTGCGGACATGGGTACGACGAGCTTCCTGTCCGATACGGGCTTCGCGCTCATCCTGCTGGGAATCCTGGCAGCCGTGGTCTTCAGGTCCCAGGCGAGGGCCGCCCTGAGGACGGCCCTGGACGCGGTGAAGGGGCTGTTCGCGCGCGCGCGGGCGTGACCTCCCGACGCGGCCCAGGGGTCGTATAATAGACTGTCGCCCGGCACGGGGGACTGGACTTCCCCCATGCGCTGGCACTCTGGCGTCTCCGAAGGCCAGTCGCATTATCAGTATCGAGAACGATGTCTTGACGGTATAAATACTCCCGGGGGCAGTGGTTCTATCTTGCCAAAGCCTGCGGCGAGGGACTTCTCAGGATGCTCGGACAAACACGGCCAAGGGTACACGGATGCGGCGGACGCGCAGGAGTCTTCCCTGTTCTCATGCTCAGCGCGGTCATGCTCCTGTCATCCGTCGCGCTGGTTTCGTCCCCTGCCTCCTCGGACCCGGTCGACATCAACAACCCCGACGACACGCACACGCTGGTCTGGGGCTTCGACAACGCGAGCGACTACAACCTGAACAGCGCGTCCGTCGGCGGCGGCGTGGCCTCCCTCACCATCAGGAACGAGACGGTGGCAGAGGACTCGCAGGCCGACTTCGCCCTCGGGACCAGATCCAACATAGACATCTCCACATATCCTGGCTCGCTCGTGCTTGACAGCACGGTCGAGTCGGCGGCGACGGTCACCTATCAGCCGATCTCCAACGGCATCGACTCCTACATCTCGGAGGCAAGACCGAACGACAACTTCGACGGGGACTCCGCCCTCATGCTGGACTCCGAGGCCAGCAAGAGTTTCCGGATCCTCATGCAGTTCGACCTTTCCGCCATCCCATCTGACGCCGTGGTCGCCAACGCCACCCTGTTGCTCTACGAGGTCTCCGGCGGCAAGGGGAACCCCGTCACGTTCGACGTGCACCCGCTGACCACCGCCTGGAGCGAGCCGGACGCGACCTGGAACAAGTACGACATGACCAACTTCTGGACCACTGCCGGGGGCGACTACGACGGCTACTCGTATGCCCGCGGGACCGTTGACAACACCGTCGGCTGGAAGTCGGCAAACATCACGCGGCTCGTGGAGCAGTGGGTCCGCGGGACGACGGCGAACCTCGGGTTCATCATGGTGCCCGTGCCCGCCGGCGGCGACGCCTTGAAGGTGTTCCAGAGCTCGGACTCCGCGAGCAACACCGGCTACTCCCCGAAGCTCGTGGTCGACTACCTCGTCCCCGGCGCGTCCGGGGCCTACGAGTCCAGGGCGCTGGGGCCTGGCACCAACTCCACATTCACATCCGCATCTTGGTCCGATTCATCCATGTCGTTCCTGACGGACGAGTTCAGCGGCCTCGCGCTCTCCTCCGGCTGGACCTGGCTCAACGACCCGTCTGCTGACGACGGTTCCTACAACGTCGGCGTGACGAGGTCCGGCTGGCTGCATGTCATCGGCTCCTCGAGCACCGAGATTCTCGGCACCAGCGTCACGGCGAACTACCTGCACGAGACGGTCACAGGAGACTTCACGGCGACGACGTCCCTCGAAGACGCCTTCTCCGCGGGCAACATGGGCGCTGGGATCATGCTCATGGAGGACCTGCGCAACTGGATGTACATCGCGAAGGCCGACCCGAGCACCTCTGGCAAGTTGCAGGTCACGGCGTGCGAGGAGGGCTGGAGCGCGAACGTGGCCAACATCGCGTGGACCGGGCTGTCCAACGCGTTCCTCAGGGTCGAGCGCAACTCGACCGGCTTCTGGATGTACTCGTCCGCGGACGACGCCGACTGGACTCTCATCTATCACATGGCCCCGACCGTCGAGATGGCCCAGAGGCTCCTGGTCGGCCTCGTCGTCTACTCCGCATCGAGCTCGCTGCCGGTCGTCGACTTCGACTACCTCAGGATCGAGCCCGCGGGCGCGGTGGCGCACGACGTCATGGTCCGCGTGGGCAACTCGACGGACACGGCGGACCCGTCCTGGGGCGGCTGGGTGCCCGTGAACGGGTCCACGGCGGTCGTCGGCGAGGCGGGCAGGTACTTCCAGTACAGGATCTACCTCGAGACCGACGGCGAGTGGTACACGCCCGAGTTCCAGGGCATCACGGTCCACTATGAGAGGTATGGGACGAGCGGGTTCGTCGAGACTCACGATTACGTGCCCTCGGACTTCAGCATGTGGTACACGCTGACCACGGCCGAGGACGACTCGGGCGGCAGGGCCCGGTACTACTACTCCACCGACCGCGGCGCCACCTGGATCTACGCTGGCACCGGCGGGTCGTACACGATCATGTCGACGCAGAACGTCCTCCGGGTGCGCGTCAGCCTGGAATCGTTCGACACGCTCAGGACGCCCCTGGTCGACTCCGTGACCGTCATCTACGGGACCGCGATCCAGTCGTTCTACCTGGTCGTGCCGGGGACGGTCGTCGCGGGCGAGGCGTTCGCCGTAACGATATACGCGAAGGACAGCACGAACGTGACCATGATGCACTGGACCGGGCCCGTGACGCTCGACGCGCTCGACAGGTACGGCGCGGACGAGGCCTCTGGGGAGCTCTCGGTCTCGGCCGTGCAGATCACCGGCGGAGGGTATGTGACCGTGCCGAACGAGGCGTACACGGTCGCCGAGACCATCACGATCGTAGCGAGCGCGTCTGGCATATCCGGCCTTAGCGCGCCCATCACCGTGCTCCCCGGCCCTATCGACCACATAGAGGTCGGGCCGCCCGTCGTGCAGCCCGAGGAGTTCACGGCTCAGTCCTACACCGCCACCGCCTACGACGCCCACGGGAACGTCGTGCCCGACACCGGGTTCGCGTGGACCGTGTCCGGGGGCATCGGCGTGCTCAACACCAGCTCGGGTGCGAGCGTCACGCTCGTGACCTACGCCGCCCCGGCGGAGGGGTACCTGAACGTCACCCTGGGCGGCACGAGCGCGTCCCTGCACATCACTGTCATCACGCCCGCGCACGCGCCGGTGTTCACGAGCAGCCTCCCCACGCAGACACAGGAGGAGGACTCGGGCTCGTGGACCGTCGACCTCAGGCCGTACGTCGAGGACGAGGAGCACGGGGACTCCGAGCTCAGGTGGTACATGATGAACGAGACGCTCGTGTCGGTCACCGGGGAGAACGTCACCGGGGCGATGACCATCACCCTGAGCACGATGCAGGACCTGTTCGGGGAGAACGTCCTGACCGTGGTCGTGGTCGACCCCGAGGGCATGGCCTCGTCGACCACGCTGAAGGTCGTGATCACGCCCGTCAACGACGGCCCGTCCATCGACCCGATCACGCCCCTCGTGATCCACTACGATTCCGTCTACCTCTACAACTTCCGCTACTACATCCACGATGTCGACACGCCCTACGACAACCTCACGCTCAGCGTGGACGAGGTCAACGCGGCCTACATCGAGGCGCAGAAGCTCACACTGGCGTTCGACTACCCCGAGAGCTTCAACGGGTACACGGCCATGGTCGTCGTCACCGTCAGCGACGGGGAGCTGTCCAGCGCCACCATCGTCTGGGTCACCGTCTCGGACGACAGCGTGCCGATCCTGACCGAGGACCTGCCCGACGTGACGATGTACCAGGGAGAGGTCCTGCTGAAGGCGTTCGACCTCGACGACCACTTCATGGACCCGGACCAGGACATCCTGTACTTCGCATCCGGGTTCGAGCACATCTGGGTCAACATCACGACAGACCACTGGGTGAACATATTCGCCCCGTGGGACTGGTCCGGCGATGAGATCGTCGTGTTCAGCGCCTCCGACGCTGAGGGCGCCCGGGTCGAGGAGGCGGTCACCGTGACGGTCCTCCCGGTCAACCAGGCCCCGTGGATCGACGGCGTGCCCGACCTGAGCGTCAGGTTCGAGAGCAGGTACGAGTTCGACCTCCTGCCGTACATGGGCGACCCCGAGGACCCCATGGAACAGCTCGTGGTGACCACCGACGACACGCACATCGCGGTCATGGGGGCCACCCTGTCGATGCTCTACCCGATGGGCATGAACGGCACGAAGGTCCAGGTGAGGGTCACGGTCAGCGACGGGGAGCTGTCGGACTCCCAGACGGTCAACATATCCATATCCAACGACTACCCGCCCGAGGCGGAGGACCTGAACGATCACTCGTTCATGGAGGACCTGCCCATACCGTACCCGATGAGCGGGACGCTCGAGGACTACTTCTCGGACCCCGACGGCGGGACGCTCACGTTCGAGGCGTTCACGTGGACCGAATTGGTCACGGCCACGGCCGTGCCCAACGGGATCGGCCACTGGACGGTCAACTTCTACACCGATGGGAACTTCAACGGCGAGACGCATGTCACCGTGCGCGCGACCGACTCCGAGGGGGCCATCGCCGAGAAGACCATCCTCCTGACGGTCATATCCGTGGCCGACGCGCCGACGCTGGACGTGTACGACACTTTCGATTTCCAGCAGGGCGTGAACGCGGCCGTCGACCTCTCCAAATACATCCGTGACCCCGACTCCGTGCTCGCCCAGATGTCATTCTCCATCACCGGCAACGAGGACGCCCAGTACATCGATGTGGCCGCCGGGATGCTCCTGATAGAGTTCCCCGCGGACTTCCTGGACAAGAACGAGGATTCGCGGGCCGTCGAACTCTACCTGACGGTCATGGACCAGACCGGGCTCATGGACACGGCCACGGTCACGGTCCTGGTGACCAAGATCCCGAGCGGGGCGACCAGCCCTCTGACGCTCGTGGCGGTTCTGATCCTGGCCGGGGTCACGGTCGGGTCGTTCGCCGTCGCCATGGGCATGAGGCGCAAGCCGTTCGTCATCAGGGACATCATGCTGGTGCACAACGACGGGTTCCTGATCGGCCGGCACGCCGCCGCGCAGGCCGGTGAGATAGACGAGGACATCCTGAGCGGCATGCTGACGGCTGTCCTGGGATTCGTCGAGGACTCGATGGCGTCGAGCAAGGACACCCTCAGGACCTTCGGGTTCAAGGAGTACCAGGTCATGGTCAAGAGGGGCAAGAAGGCCTACATGGCGGTCGTCTACGAGGGCGACGCCCCTGACAACATGGACGAGGCCCTCGGGGAGTTCATGACGAAGGTCGAGAGGATCTACAGGAAGAGCCTCGACCACTGGACCGGGGACATAGAGTCCGAGTACGCGGGCGTCGAGCTCCTGCTGCAGGGGTTCGTGAAGGAGCACACCAAGAGGGGCCGCAGGAACGGGAAGGTCCTGAAGCTGTGGCAGGGGAAGAAGCCGGTTCAGGCGGAGAAGTAGGTCCCGAGTGGTTTGTAGTTCAAAAGGGCAGATGACAGCCGGCTCTGGAGATTATTGTGTCATTCCAGGGCATAGGCCCAACCGCCGGAACCCGTGCGCGTGGCGGGGATGGAAAAGGTGTAAGGGGTCCCGGGACCGCATCCGGCCCGGGCCGTTTTCTGGTGTTTGCGCCCGTCACTGCGGCGGCGGTGGGAGCTCGTCCGTCGGGGGCTGCTCCGCATATCCCTGCACCGGGACGAACGTCTGCGGCTGCTGACCCTTCCGCTTCCTCATGAGCGTCATGAGGAACAGGAACGCGACGACGGCCGCGATCGCGACGCCCGCGGCCACGGCCCAGACCCAGGTATCGATCCCGAGTATGCCCTGGGCCTTGCCCTCGACGACGATGGACTGCACGGCCTCGTCGTTGCCCGCGGCATCGGTCGAGTAGAACTCGACCGTGTAGTTCCCCTTGCCGACGACGTCGAACGCGCCGTCGTACACGAGCCACTCGCCGTCGTCCATGCGGTACATCGTGACCGCCGAGCCGCTCGCGCTGTCCGTAACGGACAGCGTCACCGTGTAGCCGTCGACCGACGAGGTCGTAACCGGCGCGGCCGTGTCGACCCTAACAGCGATCTCCAGGACATCCCCCTCGAGGCCGGCGACATCGACCGCGTAGTACTCCATCGTGTGCGCGCCCTCGGCGTCCACGACCAGCTCGAGGGCGGCCAGCGCCTCCCAGTCGTCGCCGTCTAGGCTGTACATGATGCAGGCGAACCCGGAGGTCTCGTCATCCACCTCGAAGGTCACCGTGGCGGCGCTCGTGAACCATCCGTCGGACCCGGCGGTGCCGTCGGCCGTGGCGTTGGCCTCAGGGGCGACCGTGTCGATCATGACCAGGACGGTCCTGACCGGCTCCTCGTTCCCGTCCATGTCGATGGAATAGAACTGGACCGTGTGGACGCCGTCGCCCTCGACGGCGAACGGCTCGGTGTAGGTCTGCCAGCCCTCGCCGTCCAGGTCGTAGGATGTGTTCGCGACCCCGCCCGTGCCTCCGGTCGCGGTCAGCGTGACCTCGACATCGGACAGGAACCAGCCGGCCGCGCCCGCGTCGCCCGAGAGGTCCGCAGCGGTTAGCGGCGGCTCCTCGGACAGCACGAGGTCGCCGTACTCGTCCAGCCAGGGCGCCGCGGTCCAGTAGAACGCGGGCCAGGTGCTGTAGTCGTCCTCCTCGGCGTCGGTGACGCCCGGGGCGTTGTCGCTCAGGCCGGCGAAACCGATCGTCTCACCGATGGAGACATCCAGGAGCGCCAGGGGTATGCACAGCTCGTAGACCCTGTGCGGGGTGTCCATGCCCGGCGTGACGCCGAAGCCGGCCGCGCCCGCGAGGCCCGCGTGGTCCGTCAGCTCCTGGTCGAACGGGTAGCAGTCGACCGTCCAGCCCGAGCCGTCGTACACCCAGTGGGATGTATCCGCGCCCACGTCCGAAGCCTGCAGCACGAACTGGTCCTCGTGGCCCAGCGACGCCAGGGCGTCGTTGTAGGTGTCGAACGAGACCGAGGCGGAGTCGCCTTCGGTCTGGGTCAGGTCGCCCGTGGCGTCTATGAGCACGAACAGGTGGGTCCCGTTGTTGAGCACGTAGATGTCAGCGGCGAGCTGGTTGACCGGGTCCGCGACGAGGAAGTCCACGGCCTCCGCGCCGAACCACTCGTCCAGCGTGACCGTGCCGTCGATGGTCGGGGCATCGTACGCCCAGCCGGCCTCGATCGTCGGGACCGACGGGTCGAAGTCCGCCTGCGCGTAGGTCAGCCCGAGATAGTAGATGCCCGTGTCCATCACGTTCTCGTAGAAGTCCATGAGCTGGAGCTCGACATACCAGGGGTCGCCTCCGGCCACGGATATGCTCCAGGCCGGGAACGTCAGCTGGACCTCCTGGATGCCGTCGTCCAGGGCGGCGGTCGTGTAGGCCACGTCGACCGCGTCGCCGTACTCGTCGTAGAGGATGCCCACGACGATGTACTCGCCGGGGTTGAAGACCTCCACGGAGGCGTTCACGACGAGCGCGTCGTAGAGGCCGTCCGCGTCCCAGTCGGCCGCGTAGTCGCTGTGCGGCGGGGAGAACTCGCCGGGCGGGCTCTCGAAGTCGTACCAGTAGTAGTAGTCGGTGTAGTGCGTGTCGTAGTCCATCACGTCTCCGATGGAGTCTTCGACCGAGAGCTCGACCACGAAGTTGTAGCCGTTCAGGCCCTGGTACCATATCATCCAGCCCTCGAACGCGAAGTCCACCGTCTGGCTCCCGGCCTCCAGGGTCTCCGTGGTCGAGAGCGTCGCGATGAAGTTCCACCACGGGTCGTAGAGGTCGGCGGTGACGGTGTACTCGCCAGGCTCGCTGCAGTACAGACTGACCTGGACGATCAGGAGATCGTAGTAGGAGTCGCTGTCGACGTCCAGGCCGTAGTCGTTGTGCGGCGGGTCGAAGAGCACGGCCGGCGGGTCGAAGTCGCTGACGTAGTAGTAGCCCGCGGTCGTGAAGCTGTCATAGTCGTACTCCGTGTAGAGGTAGTGGTCGTACAGGTACGCTTCGAAGTACCAGTAGCCGTTGACGTCCTGGTTCCACACGGTGTACGAGTCTATCTCGAGGTCGACCCCGGTGACGGTCCCCTCCACGAGGTACAGCTCGAGCCAGAACGAGTAAGCATAGTTGTACCAAGGGTCGTAGACATCCACCCCGAGGTCGTAGTGCCCGGTCGACGAGGCCGCGACATACACGGTCACGACCAGCGCGTCGTACAGCCCGTCCGAGTCGGCGTCCACGCCGTAGTCTTCGTAGGGCGGCTCGAAGTACGCCCCGATCGGGTCGAAATCGGACAGGTAGTAGTAGGAGGTGTAGTAGTAGGCGTCATCGAAGTAGTACGAGCCGGTCTCGTCGTAGATGTACATCTCCAGGTAGAACGAGCCCTGGACGCCGTTGGCGAGTATGTCGTACCCGTCTATGACGACCTCGTAGACCTCCTGGACGTCCTCCTCCATATAGACGGTCTCGACGATTGTGTCGAACCAGTAGCCGTAGTAGTCGTAGATGGCGACTTCCAGCTCGTAGTAGCCTGTGGAGTTCGGGTCGATGTAAATCGTCACGACGACCTCATTGTAGTAGCCGTCCGAGTCCGTGTCCCGGCCGCTGTCGCCGACCGAGTCGAAATCCGCGCCCATCGGTTCGAAGTCGTAGTAATAGTAGTAGCTAGTGTCGTAGTAGTCGATGTCAATCTCTTCGTGTGTCACGTTCTCGTACAGGTACATGTCGATGTGGAAGTACCCGGATATGCCGTTCGTGTAGATCGCCCCGCCGTCGAGCACGACGTCGTGCTCGAGGACCTCTCCGGCAGTCATGTACACACCGAACTCGTGGAACCACCCGAAGGCGTAGTCCAGCGGGTCGAACACGCCGATGCTGATGTCGTACACGCCGTCCTCGAAGCACTCGATGTATAGGGTTATTGTCAGGCTGTCGAGGTATCCGTCCGTGTCGGCGTCGGTCGTGTATTCATCGTACGGGGGGACGAAAGTCACCGGTGGCCCCTCGAAGTCGCCCCAGTAGTAATCACCCGTGTAGCTCCACATCCCGTCAGCCCAGGAGCTACCGTCCATGAACAGGCTGGCGAATACCCAGCACGAGCCGTCCACCCCTGAAAGGTTCAGGGCGGGCGCCGGGAACACTATCCAGGCGGTGTGGACCCCGACATCGAAGTAAGTCTCGTTGTAGTCATAGGCTATGTCCGTGCCCCACTCGTCCTCAAGGTCGGCCTGCAGTTCATAGCTCCCGGCCTCGAAGACCTCGATGGTCGCCTCGATGACGAGGTAGTCGTACAGGCCGTTCGAGTCCGCGTCGACCGCGAAGCAGACTGGCGGCGGGATGAACACGGCCGCCGGCGGGTCGAAATCGGTGTACAGGTACGGGTCGGTCGTGTAGATGGCGCTGTCATACTGGAAATAGAACGTGTCGTACAGGATCAGTTCGAAATTGTAGGGCCCGTCCTCCAGGGACCGATATATATCCTCGCCCGACAGGTAGACCGAGAAGTTCGTGGAGCCCGCGGACACTATCTCGGACGAGTATGCGTAGGTGACGAACACCGATGAGGCGGTGTACATGTTCGCAAAGACGAGCACGCCGCCGCCGACGAGCGCATCGACCGATATGTTCACCATGAAGACGTCGTAGTCCCCGTCGAGGTCGTTGTCAATCGCACAGCTGGTGTGGAACGGCGTGAGGTGCGCCAGGTAGGCAACCGTCGTCAGGGTAGCGGTGTCCCCGACCGCTGGGTCGGAGAACGACGACGCAAGCAGGACCGTGGTCTCGTTCATGTCGGACGGCGGGTCCGGCACGAAGATGTACGCATATATGCTGACGGATTCTCCCGGGGCGAGGGCGCCCGTGTCCGGGTCTGAGTTACCGTTGTGATCCACCAGGAGGTTGTACGAGCTGTCGTACAGCGTGACGGTCCAGCCGAGGACCGTGCTGTCGACGCTGATGTCGAACGAGTCCGTGAAGGACTGCGCGTTGGTGACCGTCAGGTGGTACACCGCGGGTGTGCCCCAGTCGGCCCTGTTGTACGCATCGGGGCCGAAGCCCACGGGTCCGCGGTCGAACATGACGGCCAGACCGTCCATGATGGAGCCCGTGTGGTACGAGTAGGAGCATCCGGAGCTGCCGTCCGCATTCTCGATGCCGACGCTGGCGCTGAGGCCCGTGTCGCCGTTCGTGGAGAGGTACTGGAACCAGATCTCGCCCGTCTCGTTCAGGATGACCTCGAAGGTCATCTGGTCGAGGTTGTACGAGCGGGTGACCTCGTAGAACTCGACCACGAACTGGCGGTCGGGGCTTGCGCCCACGGTCTCGAAATACACAGCGCCGTAGTTGTAGTCGGGGTTGTACACGATGAGGTCGTCCCAGAACGGGGCGATGATGTTGTTCGGTTCGGACGTGTCCGGGATCTCGTAATTGTAGCCCTCCGAGGAGCTTCCGCCCAACTGTAGGTAGCCGTTGCAGGATATGCTGACCTCAGGGTACGCGGCCCCGTAGAACTCGAAGTCGAACCCTATCGGGATGGAGGTCACATAGTCGTTGTCTGCGTAGTAGAACCCGACGTCCGTCCCCGTGGAGCTGATATCGATCCAGTTGAAGGTCACGGCCGGGTCGGGGGCGTTGCTGTCGACCCAATAGTATCCGTAGGCGTCCGCGCTGCTCTCCGCGGCCCGGGCGCCGAGCGGCACCATCGCGAACGCTGTTGTCATCAGAGCTAGCACTAGAAGACTTGCCGTCAAACTGCGTACTGACATCGTCGGAACCCCAATCCCACTGCCCGAAGGACGGGCAGAGTGCGCGTGAGAATCGGGCTACTGGCATAAATAGCCTCCTTCTACGGGTAGAAGGAGGAGGGGGCCTTGGGGGTTGAATGATCACCGTACGGTGGTCGCCAAAACACTCCACCCGGGCGCTGCCTCCTGGGGCCGCAACAATGCCCCATGGACCACATTCTTCTCGATGACATCCATGTAGGACCCAACGCCCCGTTCGACTTCCTGGAAGACGGCGCCCGCGACGTGGTCGACGATCCGGAGCCCCGCAGAAGACGACGAATCCATATGACTGACCGTGACGGTCGGAGGGCTCCGGCCCGCACGACGGCCCCGGAGCTACAATGGCGAGATAGGTTTATGAACGGCGGTCGCCCTGGGAAACTCGCAGGTAAGTCCTGGGGGGTATATGTGTACCTGAGCTGTGCACGCCAAAAGAACCCCCCCAGGGGCTGCATTTCTTCAGTCGAGCTTCCCGCAGATGATCCTCTCGCGGATAATCCCTAGGTATGATTCGTCCGCCCTCTCGATGCTCCTGAAAACTGCCCCTGCGACGAAATCGGCCAACTGCAGACCGGCGGATGTCATCGAATCGAGGTGACTCACGCGCACAGAGGGAGCGAAATGGCCTGAATGGCACGATTCCACGGCATCCTCAAGACAACTGTCCAATTCCACCCTCAGGCGCTCCTTAGTCCATCGTTTGTCGACGACGACGGCAATGGACTTGGCCCTCGTCATCCTCGAAATCTCGGATACCGCAAGTGCCGACATGGAATGCAACAACTGACCGCTCTCCACAACGGACCTGGAGGGCAGGCGGTACTTCTCCACGGCACACCAGGCAATCTGACAATCTGTCTTCGCGACGTCTGCCAGCAACAACCGCCTCAACCGGTCCGGGCTCTTGTTGAACTTGAGCTCCACCATCCGCCTGTCGTTGGGACTCAGGCGCTTCCTGGCGGCCCTCACCAGACGGCCAGGAACATACGACCCGTGGAAGGCAATGACCGCGACGACGATATGCCTGCTGCTGCGAGGAGAGAATCCGAGGTCCCCGCTCTCGTCGAGATAGACTTCGACATGGTCGTACAACGATAGGACGAGGCGGCATGCGCGTCTTCACGACGGCGGCTGCATGTAGTCTTCGGAAGGACGGCTCAGCCTTGGGTCCTGATCAGACTCAGCTTGTCCCCGGCGGAACCCCCGACGTACATCACGCTCGCCGACTCCTCGGACTCCGACAACTTCGCCTCAGACGGCACGACGGTCCCGAACGGGAACTCCTGGGCCCCGTCCGTGGCCCACCGGTCCTCGACGACATAGAACGACGAGGCGTTCAGCGCCAACCCCTCCTGGAGGTCGTAGGGCCGCCCCCGACCGTAGTCTATGTCGAACAGCCTCCAGCCGGCCTCGCCCAGGCGCTGGTCCGAGAGCCACGCGACGGCATCGCACTCGTTCCAGTGGATCTGATTCTCGATGCCGAAGAGTTCTCTGCGCCTGTACACCATGGAGAGCACGGAGGGCGTACGCCGAGGGACGACGCAGAGGGACCACGGCGCGGCTATCCAAGGGCCTCGATGAAGGCGGCAACGACCCTGCTTGCCCGGGTTGCGCGGCGATCGCGCGCGGAACCTGTCTCCCCAGAGAAGAAACCAGCGACGAGGAGCGCGCCTGCGGACTCGGAGCCGAAGAACATCTTCTTGATGTTCCCAATCGACTCGTCCACAAGCGGGTCTCCCACGAAAGGCCTGAACGCAGACGCCACGCCGGCAGGACCACCCTCGATGTTGTCAAGCACGGCGAAGACATCGTAGGCGTCCTTCTCGGCCAGGCGCCCACCCAGAGCGAGCCCTTTCGTCGCGATGCACCCGACGACATCGGCCATGTGTGTCTCGACCTCGGCCCTGCCGCCGTTCGGCAATCGGGCGTTGATGGATGTCACGCACCGATGAGCGAGGGCCAGCCGCGCACCCCGCATGACCCTCGCATTGAGGTCCTGTTGGACCTTCCTGTGACGGCCTCTACCGACGAGCCTGTCCGAGTCGGCAGCGAGGAAGTCCACTGTGATCGCGTACGGCCTCCCATCGACCGGCGAGATCACCTGCCTAGCGTAACTGAACTGGCGCGACTCGAAAGGCTTCCATCCGATATCTGTGATCGTTTCGACGATGGTCGCATACTCGTCCGCACCGATCCTGTCGGGATCGACCACGAGGTCGATGTCGATCGAGCCGACATGTTCGAAGTCGCTGTCGGATGCCCTGTGGTCGCGCAACAGGAGGTAGGGGACCCAACCGCCCACGAGGACCAGCGCATCGGCATAGGACCGCAGGCCCATGGAGAGCTCCAGGAGCGCGGACATGGATGCATCGACGATCGGACGTGGGTAACTGCTTTCGACCCGCTCCATAGTATTCTGATGCCCCTAGAGCCCCAACCTCCGCCCTCGCAGGAAATCCGCCTGCTCCCTCCCCCGCGCAGGGTAGTTGTAGAGGTCCACGTACAGCTGGACATCGCTCACGACATTAACACCTTCGACTACCTGCAGTCCCGTGAACACCCCCTGGTCATACGGTCTCACGAGGACGATGTTCCCGCCGCCGTCGACGGGCTTGAGGTCGAGCGCCTCGACCCATGTGGCCTCGTCACCCCCGACATACATCCATACATCCTGGAAGCGGACGAAGGGAGCGACGAGCGACGCCCCCGCCATGAGGGTGAGCGCGTAGGGCAGGTCCTTCCGCTTCGAGGTCGAGGCCACCTTCTTGATGAGGGCCTCGGGCGTCCTCTCGAACGAGAAGTAGCCGGTGGAGGCGTTCCTGTCCATGCTCCATGACGACGCCCATGCGTCCAGCAGCTCCTTCGGCTTCGCGAGCACAATCCGCTTTGCCGAGTCGCGCTCGACGTAGCCCATGTCCTCGAGCAGACGGGCGACCCAGTACACCCCGGCAGGGCTCATCGAGCATGCGCCGGCGAGGTCGGTGATACGCGCTGGCCGCTTCGGGTCGAGGAGCAGTGCGCGGACGACGCGGGTGGCCTTCGGGGCGAAGAGCCGCTTCAGGCTCCTACGCTCTGCGCGGAATGAACCTTCCGCGAGGCGGTCGACGAGGACGCCGCCGAACCGCAGGTAGACGTTGCCAAGCAGGTCGATGTAGCCGACGCCAGCCGCCTTGCACAGCTGGCGGGCCGAGTCGCCCACGAACCCTGCGGCGAAGACGGGATAGCCGTTGCTGACGGAACGCACGGACTGGCCGAGGCGCGCGATCGCCTGGGCCGCCATCCTGGGCTCGCCAAGGGTCTTCACCTCGACGACGAGTCTCCTGGCGTGTCTCCCGAGGCGCACGTCCACGAACAGGTCGGGCAAGAGGCCTTTCCGCGGCCGGGGCGTGACCTCGGTCCTCACGATATCGAGACCCTCGAGCAGGCGAGGGAGTTCCGAGACTAGGCGGTCGATGGTCTCTCGCTCGTTTGAGGGCGCGTTTTCGATAGGATTCATGTTTTTAGCAGTTGCTAAATGATGAATATCGTACTAAAAACATCCGATGTAACAGTCGAGGAACACGAAGAGGTCTCGAGGAGGTGAAGCTACATCTGGGAGATAGATTTATTAGAACCCGCCGCCCTCAATCGATTGCAGGTAAGTCCCAGGTGGAAAAAGCGTACCATGCGGTGCGCGCCAAAAAACCTCCCCTGGGGGCTGCATCTTTTAATTCAACGGTCCACCGCGAAGCACAATCTCCTCGATGATTCCGAGGTAGGATTGGTCACCGCGCTCGACGCTATGGAACACTGCGCCGGCCACGTAGTCTGCGACCTGGAGTCCCTCAGATGAGAGGGAATCCACGGGGAACACCACTACGTCTGGCGGAAAGTAACCAGCGTGGTGTCTCACGGCAACGTCCTTCAGCGTCTCGGCAAGGGCACGGTTGATGTTCGGCCGGGTGGAGTATCTGTCCACCTTCAGGTGAATCCGCTTCGCGTCGGTCAGCTGGACCATACGGGACACCGTTCCGCACGCAGTCTTCAGCCACAGCGAATCCCCGCTGGCGGAGGTCTCCCGAGCGAACTCCGATTTGAGGACGCTGGACCATACAATCCACGATCCGGTTCTCGCAAGTTGCTCGAGGAAGAACTGCCGCATAGGCCTTCTGCTCCCGTTGAACTTGAACTCAGAGTTCGTACAACCCGAACGGCTGAACCTCCTCCTCGCCTTCCTTACGATTCTGGAGAGCTCATGCAGGGTAGAGGTAGCTAGAGCGACCACGACGAGGTGTTCGGTGCTTGAAGCAGAGAAGCCGAGATCGCCGCTCTCGTCGATGTACACCTCCACGAGTCGATGCATCGAATCGAGGACAGTACGAAGAGTGTCTTCCGCGTTTGGATTGCATGTAGGGAAGAGGCTACATCCGCGCGACAGTCTTATCAGCGATTAGCGAAATGGATGGATTGCGGGTAAATCCCGGGGGGTATATGGTTTGCCGTGTGGCGGACCCGGCCAAGAATCCCCCTGGGGGCCGCACTTCTCCAATCGATTGGGCTCTGCGAGGCGGTGCATCGAACGAGGACGCCACGCGGGATGTTTCATGTCTGGACTGCAAGCAGGAGATATGTTACAACGGCGGATTAGTTTTATGAATGGCACCCGCCATTGGAAGCGTGCAGGTAAATCCTGGGGGGTATATGATCTCCGTATGGTGATCGCCAAAAGACCCCCCCCAGGGGCTGCACTTCTCAGATGGGCATGACCTCAACGATCACGCGGTCCCTCATCAGAGACCATGACTACGTCTGCGAGATACCTTCATTAGGACCGGCTACCGTCCGTCGACCGCAGGTAAGTCCCGGGGGGTATATGGGTTCCGGACGGTACCCGCCAAAAGAATCCCCCCGGGGGCTGCACCCTTCTCACATCAGCCGCCCGTGAACGATGTTACTCTCGATGACCCTCAAATAGGATTCATCGCCCCGCTCCAGGCTTCGGACGGGACTGAGGGCGGTCACGCCTGAGTCCTCACCAGGCTCAGCTGGTCCCCGGCCGATCCCCCGACGTACAGCACGCTCGCCTCCTCCTCGAAGGCCGACAGCGTCTCATCCGACAGCACGACGGTCCCGAACGGGAACTCCTGGGCGCCCGTGGTACTCCAGCTCCCCTCGACGACATAGAAGGAGGAGGCGTTCAGCGCCAACCCCTCCCTGAGGTCGTAGGGCAGCCCCCGGCCGTAGTCGATGTCGAACAGCCTTCGACCGGTTTCTCCGAGCATCTGGTAGGAGGGGTAGGAGGAGATTCCATGCCCGAACGCATGCGGGAGAAAGGCTACAACGGCAGCATAGTTTTATGAGAAGAGGCTGACATCAATCCGATTGCAGGTAAGTCCCTGAGGGGTATATGGGTACCGTACGGTGCCCGCCAAAACACTCCACTCGGGGCGCTGCCCCTTTCTCAGAGCAGCAGTTCGCCGTGGACGATTCTGTCCTTGACAATCTCGAGATATGAGGAGTCGCCCCGCTCGAGATGTTGGAACACTGCGCCAGCGATATGGTCAACGAGCTGAAGGCCAGCGGAGGTGGACGAATCGACATGGCTGACACGGGCACCCGGAGGGAAGACCCCAGCGTGACAGTCCGTAATGGCCCCCACTATCTCGCGCTCCATCGTCATTCTGGCAACCTTCTTGACGGATCGTCTGTCGACAACGACATCCATCCTGCGGGCGCTGGTGGTCCTGGAGACTTCCGAAACTGCCATACAGGCGACCCTCCTCCAGATCCAGTCCTTGTCGGATCTGAGATCGGTGGGAATGATGGACTTGCGGACGCCGCTCCAGACGATGGTCGGACCGAGATCATGCACCGCCTCGAGAATGAACCTCCTGACCGGCGCTTTACATCTGTTGAACTTGACCTCAGGGTTCCCTTTCAAAGATGACTTGAACCTGCGCCTGCACTTGTTCGTCGCCATCGCAAGTGGTAGGCCCTTTGGGACGGCCATGGCGGCGACAATGAAGTGCTCGGTGCTCCCTCTGGAGAACCCCAGGTCCCCGCTCTCGTCGATGTAGACTTCGACACGGTCGTGCAACGGTCGGAGGAGCCGGCCTGGGAGCCTTCACGGCGCCGATTGCATGTAGGCTTCGGATGGGACGGAGGGCGGTCACACCTGAGTCCTCACCAGGGTCAGCTGGTCCCCGGCCGATCCTCCGACGTACAGCACGCTCGCCTCCTCTTGGAAGGCCGACAGCGTCTCATCCGGCAGCACGACGGTCCCGAACGGGAACTCCTGGGCCCCGTCCGTGGCCCACCGGTCCTCGACGACATAGAACGACGAGGCGTTCAGGGCGAGGCCTTCCCTGAGGTCGTAGGGCAGCCCCCGGCCGTAGTCGATGTCGAACAGCCTCCACCCGGTCTCCCCCAGCCTCTGGTCCGATGTGTACGAGGCGACATCGTGCCCGGAGAACCACTCGACGGCGTCGTACTCGTACCAGTAGGTCTGGTTCTCCACCCCGAACAGCTCCTGGCTCTGGTAGGCGATCGGGAGCGTGGAGGCGAGCACGACCACGAGCGACGCGGCCGCGGCCATCCCCAGCCTGACGTGCCCCCTGACCATGAACGCGAAGCCCAGGCCGATGAGTATGGCGAACGCGGGCATGAGGAAGTCGAACGTGCGGTAGACGATCAGGTGGGAGGTCGGGTCGGTCCCCCGGACGAACCCGAAGAGTATGAGCGACAGGGGCCCGAGGAGCATGGCGAGCATGAGGTCCTTGCCCTGGCCCTGCCGGGACAGGGCCAGACTCGAGCCGGTCCAGGCGGGGACGGTGAGCAGGAGATACGCTGCGGCGGGGACGACGATCAGGGCGCTCGGCGAGGGTATCCCCGAGAAGAGCGGGTGGACGGCGTTCACGGCGAGGATGGCCAGGCCGACGACGGGTATGACGAGCTCTATCGGGAGCCGGGTGACGGGGCGCTCCCTGGAGGAGAGGGAGACGGCCACGAGGGTCAGGAGGGCCGCGACGGCGATGTAGAGGTAGAGGTCCGTCCCTGGCGACAGGTAGTCGAGGTACGGGAGGGAGATCCGCGTGTAGTACGCCGCGGCGAGGGCCCAGCAGGACATCACGGTGGCGATGTCCAGGTACTGGACCCTGGACGGCTCGTGCCTCCTGAGTGCCCTGGCGAGGTCCAGGGACACGGCGAAGGTGAGTATGACGAACGAGACGACCGTGGTGTGGTGGTGTGTGAACACGAGGAGCGGCAGGGGGAGGGTCATGAGGACGCGGTACTGGAGCTGGGAGCGCTTGGGGTAGGCGAGGAGCATGACGGCGAGGAGGAGGAAGCCCAGGGACTCCTTCCAGACGCAGCCGGTGGAGAAGGCGAAGGAGCCGACGAGGGCGAGGACGGTTGCGGAGACGAGGGCGGTGCGCCGGTTGGGCCAGAGCTGGAGGCAGAGGAGGAAGACTATGGAGACGGTGACGGCGCCGAGGATGGCTATGACGAGCTGGGAGGAGGGGACGGGGTCGAGGCCGAGGGCGGAGCAGACGAAGGCGGTCAGGACGCCGAGGACGGGCATGTCGGCGACGTAGCCCTGGGCGTGTGATGAGTCGGCGGGGAACTGGAGGTGGTGTGATCCGAGTATGTCCTGGGTGACCCTCAGCTCGGAGAGGCCGTCGATGTTGTAGGGGAGGGGGGACCACTGGTCCGGGAGGAGGCGGATGCAGGCGGCCAGTGACATAAGGATGAGCACTGACAGGACGATGGACGCGCCTCTCCTAGACATGGGACACCTCCGGACGGGACGGTTTCGTATCTTACAATGGGGTAATGAACGTTCGTGGGAGGATGCGCCGGGACGGGCCGGCCGTTCCCGACACTGACGGGAAGGGCTGGATGTCGAGAACGGCGTTATCTGGCACTCGTATCGTACGGGATGACAAAGAGACGCACGAATCGAAGGAAAGCTTAAGAGGGCAAGGGGGGATTTGAGGAGTCCCTGAGAGGACACCGCAGCTACTCTAATCCCCCTTTCGATGCGGTGCTTGGCGGTGGATACGGAGAAAGGTTCCAGATGACGGACAATCCGAAGGATACCATCACTGTGGTCATCCCTGCCTTCAACGAAGAGAAGACTATCGCGCAGATTGTCGAAGGTGCGAGGGCATACGCTGACGACGTGCTCGTGGTCGACGACGGTAGTTGGGACCTCACGGCGCTGAGGGCAATTTCCGCCGGCGCGAAGGTCATACGTATCCCAAAGAACGGCGGGAAAGGGGTCGCTCTGGCAATCGGGCTGACAACCGCTGCTCTCAACGGCAGCAATGTAGTTGTCTGCCTCGATGCAGATGGACAGCACGACCCACACGACATACCGAGGATTGTCAAACCGATAGTGGACGGCAACGCGGACATGGTAATTGGATCACGGTTCCTTGATTCACAGGGGAAGAGCCTCATCCCATCGTACAGACGAATTGGACAGAGCGTGCTGACCGTTGTGACCAACCTAGGGAACACGATCAAGATCACGGATTCCCAAAGCGGATACAGAGCATTCAAGAAGGACGTGCTGGAAGATTTCGACTACTCAGTCGAAGGAATGGGAATAGAATCCAATATGGTCCGGAGCGCCGCAAAGAGAGGATTGGCCATCCAGGAGATACCCATCGTTGTCAAATATGACGGACTGGACACGTCAACGTTCAGACCAGGAAGCCACGGGATGAATGTTCTGGGATCAGTTCTCAAGTCCATTCGCACAGAGCATCCCCTTCTATACTTCGGCGTGGGAGGGATGGTGATGACGGTCGTCGGAGTGACCCTTGGTCTCTATTCTATACAGCAGTACATTGAGATTAGGGCACTTCCATTCGGACCTAGTCTGATTGCAGTAATGATAACAACCCTGGGGATACTATTCGTTCTTGTTGGTCTCATCTTGAACGCGATTAGCGATCTGATGGAAGATGGGAAGCGACCAGGGAGTCACTGACCATGAACGAAAGATCTCAGTTGAGCACACTCCATCCACTTCGTACGCAGGACAAGAGGACTGAACGCACATGAGGAAGGAAGGCAGTTCAGAAATCGAGCCACTCCGGTTCCGGGTCATACCGAATCACGACGGCGGTGAAGGGTTCTGATGAAGATCTGTATCCTAGCACCGGAGAATTCACCCTCATGGGGAGGGGTCGGCGCGTACACTTACAACTTGGCCAGAAGCATCTCTCATGACAACGAAGTCCACATTGTCACCGTGAACAGGCCAGTCAGCGATTCTCTTGAGAGGATTGTGGACGATTCCTGTACTGTACACAACATTGCGAATGTGAAAGTCGGTGACACTTTCTTCTTCAACTCGAAGTTCCAGTTTGCCGTCCTGAGGAACATGAAGCGACTGGACAGAAACTACCAATTTGACATCATCCATAGCCATTCGGGTCATGTTCCTCACCTCCTCTCCCAGTTCCAGGATATTGCCCCGAGTGTCGTCACGGTCCACGCAACATCCAAGGGGCTTCGGCGGAGCATGAATGAAACGCAGTCTCCCAAGGACCAATCCGAGATTCTGATGAGGATCTTCTCGCCAGCAATCGAGGCTGCTGAAACCGTGGGTTTCAGAAAGGCTAACCGCCTATTGCCAGTATCAAGATTCACACAAAGACAGATAGAGGAAGACTATGGCTATGTCAATTCTGACAAGACAAGAGTGCTCCACAATGCCGTTGACCCAATGCTATTCTCCATGTCTCGAAAGGACTCTGAAATTCCAACCCTAGCATTTGTCGGCAGACTCTATTCAATAAAGGGGATTGACTGTTTCCTGGATGCTGTTGAGATACTGGCAAAGAAACGTCTGCGATTTCGAATCCTGATTGTTGGACGAGGGGAGACGGACCGTGTCTCGAACAGGTTGTCTCGCATCATGCCCCCAGGAACATACGAAATCATGGGGAGAGTTGAGTACTGTGGAATGCCGCAGGTCTATAGTGAAACGAATGTGCTGGTCGTATCGTCCGTGTACGAGAATTGCCCAACGACAATTCTCGAGGCGATGAGCTCAGGCACCCTGGTGGTCGCATCCGATGCTGGTGGCATTTCAGAAGTGGTGAAGGATGGGATAAACGGATACTTGTTCAGAAAGGGGGATTCGAGTCATCTTGCCAGAATCCTCGAACAGGTCCTCTTGAACGAGATTGACATAGAACGCATAACCAAACGCGCAAGAAAGGATGTCATCGAGGAGTTCAACTGGCAGGCTAGGGGGAGAGAGATTCTAGAGGAATACCGGAGTGTGAGCTATTGAAAATACTCCTGGTCAACCCGCCGCGATTCAATGGGAGACCTGTTGGAAGAGAAGACAGATGTGAGAACACAATACCGAATGTGCTTACTCCGACAGGGTTGGTGATCCTAGCAGGAATCTTGGAGGCGAAACACGACATCAGGTTAATCGACGCGAATGGGTTGGATATTGGGTACGAGAACATCAGGAAGCAGATGCAGAATTTCGCACCGGATGTGGTTGTCTTCAAGGCAACACCTGAGACTTTCGGCTCCGACATACAAACCGCCACTGTCGCTAAGGCAGTGAACACCAACACCAAGACGGTGATGATTTGCTGGTCCCTCACAAGAGCGCCCGAAAGAGTGCTTCAGCGAGCCACCCAAGTCGACTGCTACATTCTCGATCACCATTACGAAAGGCCGATTGAAGAGATAGCTGATGGCGCAGATTTGTCACAAGTACATGGCATCTGTTATCGTGATGGGAATGAGATAGTGGTCCGTCCAAGTAACGAGATGGACTTCGACTTCAGCAAGATCCCCATGCCAGCGTGGCATCTCATAGACCAATTCGAACCATACTGGGTACAGGTCCCCTCGATCAGACCGTGCGTCACGATTGAATCGGCGAAGGGGTGTGGAATGACCTGTAGCTTCTGCACGATTGCCAACATAAGACCGTGTTTCAGGAACATAGAGAACGTTGTCGAAGAAATCAACTACCTGTACTTTTCACGAGGAGTAAGGTACCTGTCTCTCTTTGACGCTACCTTCAACATCAACAGGAGAAGGGCAATCGAGTTCTGTGACGCAATCAACAGAGAAGGAATGGACAAGTTGAGATGGTACGCGAACATAAGGGCGGACCGCATGGACCAAGAACTCGCCAATGCGATGAGAAATGCAGGGTGTAGAGGGGTCTCTATGGGCGTTGAATCGGGATCTCAAGCGATCCTAGATATGGCAGGAAAGAGACTCCGAGTGGACGAGGCGAAGGAGGCAATAGCCATCCTGAAGAAGTCCCGAATCAAACAGTATGCGAGTTTCATCGTGGGATTACCAGGAGAGACCCTGGACACAATGAACGCCACAAAGAGCTTCATCCTCGAATCGAAACCTACAGGATTCCAGGTGAACAGCCTAGTGCCATACCCAGGAACCAAGATTTGTGACTTGGCAATTGAGCGTGGCATCATAAGTGAGGACATGCCCTTCGAAAACCTACTATTGTTCGATACCCCGGTAACTCTGTGCGACTTGTCCGCTCAAGAGATAAATGACTTCAGGAGAAAGATATACAGGGAAGTGTACAGACACCCCGGTTGGTGGCTGTCAAACCTGCTGTTTGTAGCAAGGAATCCGGAAGACTATCCAGTCGGATTCGACTATGGCATCAAGATTCTGAAACGGCTCTCGAAGGGAGTTGACTATGAAACCTGACAGCGAAGGCTCAAGAACGCCGTTGGTCTCGATAATCATCCCAACATTTGAATCTGGAAGGACCCTCGCTAGATGCCTGCAGAGCATCAAAGAGCAAACCTATCCACGGATAGAGACATTAGTTGTCGATGGGGGGTCGACTGATTGCACGATACAACTGGCGGAAGAGATGGGGTGCACGATATTCGTTCTTGAAGGAATCGAGAGGTCGCCGTCAATCAACTACGGGATTCGGAGAGCAAATGGAGAGTATGTCTACAGGGTGGATTCAGATGTGATACTTGACCGAAACCTTGTGGCACAAGCGGTTCAAGCGTGCATAGACCAAGGTTGCGATGCAGTCTCCGTGTTCTGGTCTCCAGATCCCAGCATTGGATTCTGGGCAAGAGTCCGAAAGCTTGAGAAGGACTGCTACAAGCACGACATAGCCCACAGCGGAGCTAGATTCTTCAAGAGAGAAGTCATCGACGCCATCGGAGGGTTTAATGAAGCTCTAATCGCAGGAGAGGACTACGACCTCATCAACCGACTCCTGAGGCGTAACTACGGAGTCTGCTCAATTGAGGCAGAAGAAATGCATATCGGTGAGCCAACCTGCATCGCCGATATCGCCAGGAAACAATTCTACTACGGAAGATCGCTGAAACGGTTCCTCGTGCAGAACAGACGAGAGGGCGTGGTTCAAGTGTCCCCATTCCGCAGAGCTCTATTCGAGGAGTGGAGAGGGTTCGTTAGAAAACCAGACCTCATGATTGGATTCGTCATCTACCAAGTAATCTCTTACTCCAGCGGGATCCTTGGTTTCATAGCCGGACATTTCCCTGGCAACGGACGACGGGCACACAGATGAATCGATGGGCTGAGAAGAGTGCTCAGAATGATGACGGAGGAAGACAAGTATGACCATGCAGATTTCGGAACAGCGTCCTGATCTTGACGAATTCTCCTCCATGAGACCAGGAACAAAGAGAATACAGCTTGACTTTCACGCTCGGGCGCATTCGCTCTATGACAACTTGACCAAGTATCCGCCCGACGGCTACGTGTTCGTGAACGGCGATGGGACACTAACCACACTAGTCCGGATGGGGTCCGTATCAGGCATCATTCCGAACATAATGATGAAGTCACTGAATCGGATAGTGCCCGTACCCCTTCTCAAAGCAGTCCTCGACAGTAGGAAGAAGCTGCCACCAGAGATTGACCTAGTCTATTCGTCCGGCCATCCCATTCTGATGGATGTCCCATGGGTCATCGATCTTGAGTTCGTCACACACATGTGCGGATACAATAGAAACGTCTTCAAACACTACAGGAAGAGGATACAGAGAATACTGGAATCAGACAACTGCAAGAGAATCATGCCCTGGACCATCGCAGGAGAAAGGACCGTGAAGAGTGCATTTCAATCAGAGACGATTCATGACAAGACCGAATATGTACATCTGGCCGTGCCGCCGAAGAGGTTCGTGAAACAAGCCAACACTGATCAGATCCGGCTACTCTTCGTCGGCTCGCAGAACTTTCCGTATGATTTTGACATGAAAGGTGGCAAGGAAGTTGTACGCGCTTTCTCAATCCTCTCAAAGAAATATCCCAAACTGGAACTCACAATCAGGTCCGCGGTCCCTCAGCCAATGAGGAATCATCTTGAAAGGATCGGGAATGTGAGAGTAATTGACAAGATAGTCCCCTGGAACGTACTTGAGAGGGAATTCATGGATTCCGACATATTCCTCTTTCCTGGCAACCACACCCCGGGACTCGCGATTCTGGACGCAATGAGTTACGAACTTCCAGTGATTGCCACAAACGTGTGGGCGAACTCCGAAATGGTTGTGGATGGCAAGAATGGTTTTCTTATCAGAGAATCCGAGAACATCAAGTATGTCACTGAGGGCTACATTCCGAACTGGGGCTCCCCCGAGGCACGTCGCCGAATCATGACAACTACCGACAATCGCGTGGCAGAGGAACTCTCTGAGAAGACGGCGATTCTGATAGAAGACGAAGGACTCCGCCGCAGGATGGGACGAGAGGGGAGGAACGAGGTCGAGATTGGAGAATTCTCAATTGATCGTAGGAACAAGAAACTTGCGAGAATATTCGACCATGCAACGAGCGACTGAGTCCTGGGCACACAGAACGAACCGCGACGACCCAGACGCGGCTGACGAACGAAGATTAAGGACGAAGTGAGGATTTATCATTGGAATGAACCATATTGGCCCACGACGCACGCCAAACGAGTGAGGACGCTGCAGTTGCGGTCGACGCAAGGAGTAGGAGAGCTGGCGACAAGATGAGGATTCCGAATATACTCACATTGAATGACTGGCGCGCCCGCCGAGCGACGGTATTCTCGATGAGCATGTCTGTAGCATGGCTAGGCTCAATGAGGCTAGGTGACCTCGGCCTGAACATTCCCGGTCTCACCGTGGCGCTCTCATTCCTTTGCCTAATCGTCTTACCAGGGCAACTTCTCCTCAGAGTTCTTGGACTACACAGATTAGGCAATATTGAGACCGTGGTCTATGGAACTGGACTGAGCGCACTACTGCTGATGCTCAACGGACTGATTCTCAATGCAGTTCTTCCAGTTGTCGGGATTCCAGACCCGATTACGTTCACGCCTCTGATTGCCGCCTTCGCCGTCGAGATGGCCATCCTGTGCATACTCACATACCTGAGGGATTGGGATTACGAAGAGAACTGCACTATCGATCTGGATTTGCAGTTACTCGCAAAGATCATTTTCATCTCAATGATTCCATTACTCGCAGTTGTCGGAACGATTTCGTTCAATTCCAATGGAAACAACTCAATCCTACTTCTCATGATTGGACTAATTGCTGTGTCCGGCATCATTATATCAACAATGAATTCTGTTGGCCGCAAGATTTACCCAGCCGCCATACTGTGTATCGGGGTCGCCCTTCTACTGCATTCCTCACTCGTCTCACCGCACCTCATCGGCTGCGACATCCAGATTGAGTATTTCTATGCGAAGAATGTGCAGACAGAGGGGGCATGGCATCCTGAATCAGCCAACAATGTCAACTCAGTTCTCAGCATAGTGATGCTCGCTCCAGTCTTTTCGTCATTATCTGGCATCAGCCTGGTATGGACTTTCAAGACACTCTACCCAATCCTGTTTGCCCTGGTCCCGCTCGCACTCTTCAGGGTAATTCAACGGCAGTCGAACGATCGATTGGCGTTCATGGCCATGTTCTTCTTTGTGTCATATTTCGCATTCTACGTGGAACTCGTTCAACTCGCAAGGGTGGAGATTGCGGAACTGTTCCTTTCCGCCCTGGTCCTGGCACTATTTGACCCCAGGTTGAGCAGAATCCGTAAACCCATCCTGCTAATCGCTTTCGGATTCGGACTGGCCGTGTCTCATTACGGACTAGCGTTTGTCTTTGCGGTCATGCTCGTCGCAGTCCTGGTGTCGAGACGGTGGTCGAAGCAGGTTGATGGCGAATCCAAAGGCTGGAACATGAAACCGACCTTCGTCCTGTTCTTCGTAGCACTGGTTCTCGCATGGTACATGAATGTCACGAATGCATCCGCATTCGGAGGCATGGTTTATACGGGAAATCGGGTGGCGGACAACTTCTTCTCTGAATTCATGAACCCGAGATTCGCACAAGGAGCGGCAGTAGTGCTGAGCGACACGCCCTCTATCTATTACGACCTGACAAAGTACTTTCATGTATTCGCACAAACCCTAATTCTTGTTGGGGTCTTCTGCCTGGCAAAGAAACGGTTTGGGAACAGATTCCAGAGTGAGTTCATAGAATTCTCAAGAATCAGTCTGGTAATCGCGGTTGCGGCCATCGTACTGCCAAATTTCGCAGGGTCACTCGGGACTCAGAGATTCTATCAATTCACACTGCTGTTCCTTACTCCATCGCTTATCGTAGGAGCATTAGCCATATCAGACGCCATCAGGAGAGGTTGTGGCATTAAGAAGTGGAGAGAGACTGGCAGATTGACTGCGACAATGCTAGCCATTTTTCTAGCGGTCTTCCTCCTATTCAACTCGGGCTTTGTATACGAAGTCGCAGGCGACAGACCATTCTCCACATCACTCAACAGTTCATTTGACTACGCGCGATTCACAGCACGAGAAGTTGCGGCAGCAGAGTGGATGGGCGACACAATCGAGGATGGGGAGCAGGTCTATATGGACGACTATAGGTACATGCTCCTGACGGGGTACATTCCGACAACACAATTCATGTTCCTCACGAATCCAAACGTGACCATTCCTTCCAGTTTTCCAGCGACTGTGCTCATTGATGAGATACCAGAGGGCAGCATCATATTTCTCGGAACATATAACCTCGAGCACGGGGTTGTGGCCATCCACGACGATGAGTCATTTCGAAGCATATTCCACGCTGATATCTCCAATGCACTCAACGGAAGAAACGTGATCTTCAGCAACGGGGGAGCGCAAATCATCAGATAAACTGCGTCTAGGTCCTGGCCATCCATGATTGGCCAAGTGAGACACCAACACCAGCTAGATACGACTTCAGAAACACATGCAATTCAATCTCCCGTGACGTCCAACCCCTATTGGCTGAACTTCGACCTCCCCCTTCTGAGCACAAGAAGAGAAATTCCAGCGGTTGAAGCCATCACGGCAGAAATAATGAGAGCTACTGAGATAGATACTAGATCATCCCTGCAAAGTACTCCGGCAACAAGGGCTATTGCCCCAGCGGCCCAAGTCAGCGCCATCAAAGCGAGCGAACTGCTATCGTTTCTCAATCTCAGAAGACCTTCGATAAGGACGTTGATTGACAACACAAGACCCAGAACCACGAAATAGGGAATCGCTTCGGCGACAATCGAGTATTCATCCCCAAGGAATCGAGCGATTTCATTCCTTGCGAGGAGAATTCCGAGTGAGGATGGAATCAGCAGGATCGCGATGAGACGCGCACTACGGAATAATCCATATCGTATGTTGGAACCCGGAGAAGCGCATCCGACAATGAACGATGTTGTCACTGCGTTGGAGACGGCTTGCAGCATCGTCGTCATTAGCCAGCAATAATAGAATGAAGCGGCCACTTCCGAGCCAATTGAGACAGCGACAAGCATGGGAAGAATCGTCCCAGGAACCATGTTCAGTGTGGAATTGGCGAAGTTGCCAGTTACATAGCTCAAGGAATCTCTCAGTTTGGTCAGCTTCAACCTGAGCCGGACCTTGTAGCCATGCAACTGCGATTTCACAAAGATTATTCCGATGACGACTCCAACACATGTCGATGAGGCCAATGCGAGTATCATCCCGGATGGTCCCATGCATGAAAGGGCAATTACAGCGGGGATTCGGATGCCATTTGCTATCAGATTCAAGATGAGCGCAAGGTTGGACTTCCCAAGTCCAATCAATACGGAGGTGAAAATCAAGTAGAATGCTGATGGGAGAAGCAATACTAGCGTGCTCGTCACAATGATTGCTAGGTCTTCACCCCCCATCTTGGTCAAGTCGTATCCAACCATGAACACACTTACTGGAACGGCCATGATTGCCGTGACAATCGAGACGGCCATCAATGCTTCATTGACCAGTCCGGCCTTGTCTGGCTCAGCAGGTAGGGATCTGACGACCCACCAGTTTGTGCCCATCAGAGAGAGACTCGAAGCCAATCCAACAACGGAGTACGCGACAGTCGCATGACCGACGTCATTGATGCTGTACCACTTCGCGGCAACCGCCCAGAATGCGAAGCCAAAAAGAGTTACGCATACATATAGCATCAGGAGGTTAAGGGTTCCGCGCGTTATGTCCTTGGCAACGTCTCGACCCTCATTGCGCTCAGGTTCGGAGGCTGAGTCAGCTTCTGCAGAATCGTCAACTCGGAGAGTATCCTGGATGGGCATTCGCAACAGAACTGTCGAACGCTTGGTGAGTATTTCACTCTTTAGAGTGCTATGTTCTTGACTCGAAGGATAGGATACTCCTCGCGCAGGAACCGCAATCAAGAGAACCCGTTCGACCCGGGGACTGTACACCCTTCGACGTTTGGGGGTCTGATATGCCCGAGGATGACCACGCCGTCTGTGCCTGTCAACGCTATGTCAACGGCGGATAGAATTCCCCAGGTCCGGCGGATTGATTTCCCCCACTTCTGGGGGTCATTCTTCCTCACTCCTATTTATCCTTGTCTGAGGTCTTCGCCGGCGGAGGATAGGCCAGCCCAGCCTTCCGCCTCGACCGCAGCCTGTAGCTCTCTCCCTTAATGTTCACCGTCAGGCTGTGGTGGAGTATGCGGTCGAGGACCGCCGAGGCGAGCACATTGTCGCCCAGGACCTCACCCCACTCAGCGTACGACTTGTTCGATGTGTAGATCGTCGAGCCCCTCTCGTACCTCCTCGACACCACCTGGAAGAACAGGTGGGCGCCTTCCCGGTCCAGCGGCAGATAACCAATCTCGTCCACCATCAGGAGCCTCGGCATGCACACACTCCTCAGGGCGCGCTCGAGAGAGCCCCTGTGGCTCGCGTTCTTCAGCTTCTCGACCATCTGCAGCGTGCTCGTGTAATACGCCGAGTACCCCGCCTTGATGGCCTCCATGCCCAACCCTATCGCGATGTGCGTCTTCCCGACTCCCGGCGGTCCCAGCAGGATGACGTTCTCGTCGTTGGCTATGAACCGCAGGGACCGCAGGTCCGCGAACACCTTCTTGTCTATCGACGGCTGGAAGGATGGGTCGAACTCCTCTAGGGTCTTCTTGACCGGGAAGTGCGCGAGCCTCGTCATCGTGGCCACATAAGACGCCTTCCTGGCCCTCACCTCATCATCCACGAGCTTGTCGAGCACATCCATCGTGGACGAGTCGTCCGCGGCGGCCTTCTCGAGCACGGAGTCGAGCACCGACTCGGCCGCGAACATCCTCAGCTTCAGGAGGTTCCCGTGGGGTCGTTCGTACGCCTGGCCGTCGGTCATCTGACCCCTCCGGTGCCCGCGAAGCTGTCGTAGACGGACAGCTCGCGACGGCCCACATCGACCGGCGGATGAGGTATCATGACCCGGGGTCTATCATCGATGGCGGCGATCCTGTCCATGTGCCGTTCCTGGTTGGAGTCCCTTATCGCCTTGTAGAGTCCATCGAAGTGTTCCTTGACCCTGATGCACCTGTGTGTCCCTGGCACTGTCTCATGCGCGGCGACTACTTCGTCGTCCACGGCGACCTCGAACCTCTCGCCGTTGATCCGCAGCCTGCATTCCCTTCCTGCGAACCTCCAAGGGACGGAGTACCTGTTCCCCTGGAAGGACACGAAGCAATCCCTGGAGACCCTCCTGAACTCCGTCAGGACGACCTGGTACGGCGAGAGTGAGGCGAACGGCCTGAGCCCCTCGAGCTTGAGTCGCTCGAGAGGCACCTCGAATGTGGTGCCATGGACCCTGGCGTTGACCTTGTCGCACCAGCCGAGCGCGTGCGTATTGAGCTCGGACAGCGAGGAGAACTCGCGCCCGAGGAAGAAGTTCCCTTCGATGTACTGGGCGATCCTCTCGACCTTGCCCTTGGTCTTGGCGCCCTCTATCCCTGGCTTGCACAGCCTGGGCGTGAAGCCGTAGTGCAGGAAGAAGTCCTTGAACAGGGGGTTCCACTCGGAGTCGGAGGAGACGACTGCGCGCTTCAGGACGACGTTCTTGGTGTTGTCGTACAGGATAGTGTTCGTGTATCCAGCGAAGTACCCGAAGGCTGTCAGGTGGCATGTGATGAATGTGGGGGTGGTGACGTCGGTGGTGAACACGACGAAGCATATCCTAGAGTATCCAAGGACCATGGCGAACCCGCGCAGATGCGCCGACTCGCCATCGACCTCGACCCGTCCAAAGTCGATCCAGTCGGCCTGGTCTTGCTCACCCGAAGGAGTCTCGAACCTCAGTTCGGCAGGTATCGCTCTGTCGTTCCTCAGAGGCCTCATGAACTCCTTCGCGGCGGTGTACCCGCCCGTGTAGCCCATCTCCTGGATCTCCTCGAGTATCCTCACGGCGCTCAAGGGATGCAGCTTCAGACGGCCGACGATGTACTCCTTGTATGGGTCCAGCAGTGCGTTCCCGTGGCCTGCGTGCTCGGGAGGCGCCCCGCTCTGGGCGTACTTCCTGACCGTCTTCCTGTCCATCCCTAGTTCTCTAGCGATCTAGCTGATAGTCTCTCCTTGCTGGTATCTCTCTCTGATATCCATCCAGTCCACTTCCGACTTCATTGCCTCGACCCCCGTTGGACAGGGGCCGAATCAGAAGTCGGGAAATCAATCCGCCGGATCTGGGGAACTTAATGCGCCATTAACAACGCTACGAGGACAGTTATGTAAAAATCTAGAAATAGGTTGCCCTGCATGCAACCGCGAATGCCACTCCGTGTGTCGGTCATCGTCGCGGTCAGAAATGAAGAGCGGACGATAGAGTCGTGCATCAAGTCTATACTCAATAGTGACTTCCCGAATACGGACTACGAGATCATTGTTGCCGATGGCGCCTCCACGGATTCAACCCGCGAGATAGTCTCAGGTTTCCCAGTCACGTTGCTGATGAACGAAGGGATTTCCGCATCTTGCGGCAGGAATCTCGGCATAAGAGAATCCAAGACGGAATACGTGGCGTTTACCGACGGAGATTGTCAAGTCGACACGAATTGGCTCAGAACCCTTGTGGGTACTCTTGAGGACTCTGACGAAAATGTGGCTGGAGTCGGCGGTCCCTTGTTCATCCCAACTAGCTCCTCGGGATTTGAGAGAGCCGTTGGAATCGCCCAAGGGACATTCATGGGTTCAGGCGGTTCGATTCAAGGGTTCATTTATCGGCGCCCACGCGAGGTAAGTTCCATCTCAAACTCCAATGCAATCTATCGAAAGAGAGCGATTCTGGAAGTCGGCGGATTCGACGAAAAGCTCATGAAAGGACAGGATGCGGATCTCAACTACCGCATCCGAAAGGACGGCAAGTCAAGTTTCAGATACAATCCCATCGCGGTCGTATATCATCACAGGCGGGAAGACCTGAAGTCTTTCCTGCGTCAGTCGACTGCCTATGGGAGAGGCATGGGACAAATGACGCGAAAACATGGGCAGATACCTCGATGGTACTCTATGCTGCCGGTCTGTGCACTCGTGGCGTTGCTGACCGCAGCCTCATTATCGCACGTCGACGCGTGGTTTCTTGCGGCAACTCAGATCATGCTGATTGGCTACTCAATCACCATCTTCGGCACGGTGGTTGAGGCGTATCTGCGGTCCAAGTCATTGCTCTCCACCTGTGCACTCGTGATTGTACCGCTGCTCCATCTGGCATATGCACTCGGTTATGTCAGTGGCATCATTTGGACCAAGTGAAGAGGACGGCAGCCAGCCAAGTACACCGCGCCCCAGCGACGAAATGCCCCCTGTTCAACGGGCATTGTCACAAGTGCTGACCGAGGAACGATGCAATGAATCAGACCGCACAACTCGCTCCCGGCCCCGATTCAAAACCATGCTGACCGCCCAGGCGCCATAGCCAACTGAATCATTTCGAACAGACAAGACACCATTCTCATCTCGTTCTTCCGCCATTCATTCGTTTGGCATCTCTGTCGATAGCCCTGCAGGCGACCAATCATGTTGATCCCGGTTTCGACATGGCTTCGCCGTCACCACGGTGAAACGATTCAGCTAGGTGATCAGAAGAGATTACTGATCGTCCAATCGAACGTATCCGGTCCTTCGCGACTCTTCGCGTTCCTCTCAATCATGTGGAGGGGTTCGCCCGTGTCGCATGGCCACAACCAGGCTGTCATTCCCCATGCTGACAGTGTCAGCGAGGCTCCGTATCGGGACGACTTGGCTCGATAGTGGACTCCATACGGAGCCGAACTAACTGGTTCTCATGGACGTTCGAACGGGTGAGCCTGAACGACAGCACTGTGAACCGATCCATCTCGATGGCCTCTATGCGCCTTGTTTCAATTCTCCGTGGCGCGCCGGGTGTGCCCCGTCGCGACCTGGGCGCGCCTCGTGTCGCTGTATCCCGTGGCATCGACAATCACGCCCGCCTCGCGCAGGTCCTCTATGCAGTACAGTATGTTCGGCTTGTTCGCGATCGGAATCAGCTGCTTCGGACCCGTGTGCGTCAGAGGCCTCAGCCTCGTCCCGTACCCGCCCGACAGTACCAGGCCCTTCATCGTCTCTTCCCCTCCTGCTCCTTCATGACCCTCAACCCTTCCTTGAAAGCGACCATCTTCCTGCCCAGCAGCTTCTCGGCCTTGGACACGTCCAGGCACGAGTACGCCGGCCGCCTGGCCGGCAGCGGCACCGACGACGACGGCACGGGCGCCACCAGCCCCCCGTCCAGCCCGAACTCCTCCGCGATCATCCTGCCGCATGTCGGCCTGTCCAGACAGTCAGGCCCGGACACGTGCCAAACACCCGACACATCCCTCCCCGCCAGCTCCAGCAGCGTCCTCGCCAGGTCGTCCGCGAACGTCGGCGATATCGTCTGGTCCTGGAACAGCGTCGCCCTCTCACCCTTCCTGAGCCTCTTCAGGACCCAGGTGACGAAGTTGTCCTTGTCCTCCAGGGGGTTCCACCCGTAGAGGACCGCCGGACGCGCCACGACCGCCCCGGGGAGCGTCGACAGCACCGACCGCTCCCCCGCGAGCTTGCTCGTCCCGTACACGGATATCGGCCTGGGCATGTCCTGCTCCGTGTAGGGCCTCTTCTTCGACCCGTCGAACACGTAGTCCGTCGACACGTGCACGAGCCTCGCCCCGGACGCCCTGCACGCCCTCGCGACCAGCCCCGGCCCGGAGGCGTTCACCCGGTTGGCCCCGGTCGGATCCTTCTCGCACGCGTCCACGTTCGTCATGGCCGCGGCCAGGACGACCACTTCCGGCTTGAGCTTCGAGAACATACCGTCGACCTCGTCCTTGGAGCCCATGTCCAGCGGCTCCAGACGCCAGTCGCTCTTGCCGTCCACGGCCGGGCTGTAAGTCCCCCGGACATCATACCTGCCCCTGGCCTGCGCCATGAGCTTGCTCCCTAGGAGGCCGGACGCCCCTATGACGAGGAGTCTCTTCAGGTCAGCCAAACCGCATCATCCGCCTTAGTATCGGGCTCATGATGGGGTGCGGGCTATTGAGGGTTTCTGCCGCGGTTCCATCCGTGCCGGCGGCTACATCCGCAGGATAGCCTGATATACCGCCGCGTACACTACTTGTAGCGGTAGGCCAGATATGCCCCGGAAGACCTCGCACAAGAGCATGAAGGACTCACTGATGCGTCCCTTCGACGAGAACGAATCGGGAATGACATCGACGGTACTCCGTGAGGGGATGGAGCGCTTCGCGCAGGATCTCGACTGGTACTACAGCAACAGGACCATGCTGAGGAAGAAGTACATCGACCGATGGGTTGCGGTCAAGGACCGGAAGGTCGTTATGGCGGACAGGACCCACGACCGCCTCCTGAAGAGGCTGAAGGCGAGGCCAGGTGGGCGGGCCGGCGCGCAGGTCTTTTTCGTGTCCACTTCCGAAGACACGATGGTGTACTGAGGGAGATGCTCCCTTTGAGGATCCCGATACTGTTCGAAAGAGGACGCCCTCCGTACATCCTCGCCCGGGCGAAGTGGGATGTCACTGGTCTCTCCTATTGGATCGGATTCGTCGTGGACACAGGGGCGTTCGACATCACACTCTCCATGACCGATGTGGACAACCTTGGCGCTGACAAGGACCGCCTCGACGAGTCACGATCACCTGTGTTCGGCATAGGTGGAGGTGTCCGCACGTACGACATGAAGGGTGTGACCGTATCGTTCACTGGGGACGATCTGAAGGAGGTGGCGTTCGACATGCCAACGGTCAGGGTGCTGCATGTCGGCAGAGGTACGGGGCGTATGGGCGGTTCGTACGGCATACCGAGCATCCTCGGCAGGAAGTTCATGGAGGACAACGGCTTCACCCTCCACTGGGACTTCACGAGGAGGATTGCGCACATCGATATCGCCGAGCCATGCAGTGGACATGGCTGGCGGCCACGGGGTTGTACGTCCCCATGACATCGCACCGTCCCCTGGCCCGCGCCACGAACTTGCTCCCGAGAAGACCGGACGCGCCTATGACGAGAAGCCTCTTCTGGTCGAACCCTGCCAAACGCAGCGCGCTCCTGCAGTACCGCTGAGCGCGTCGCAGGTTATGGGGTTTTCTAGCACGGGGGCCGGGGACATCCACCAGCGAGCCGGGCGCTACATCCGCGGGATAGGCTGAAATATGCCTGCGTACACTACAAGTAAAGGGACGGCCCAAATGCCACCGAGACGCTCATCGCACCCCATGGAATCATCGAAGGACCGCGACGCACGGATCAAGAGGATGTATGGGGTCAGCGAGAAGGAGCTCGTCGACAAGATGAACATGGCGAGGGACGACCAGTTCTGGTACTACGACAACCTGGAGAAGCTCAGGAAGAAGTACCTGGACCACTGGATTGCGATCAGGCGCAAGAAGGTGATCCTGGTGGACAAGGACCGGGACAGGCTCATCAAGGAGCTGAGGGCACGCTCAGGCGGATTCGTCGACTCCAGAGTGTTCTTCATCACGGAGAGGGACATCCCGCGCGTGTGATGATGGTGGCTTCGGATGCGAGCATCTATTCCCATCTGCTTCCGAGAGGGCTATCCACCCTTCGTCCCCGCGACCCTGCACTGGCACGCGATCGAGAGCCGCGTGACCGTCAACCTCGTAGTCGACACGGGAGCATTTGACATAGTCCTCTCGGACGAAGACGCCTCCGCCCTCGGCGTCGACATCGACCGCCTCAGACCGTCGAAGACACCCATAGGAGGAGTTGGTGGCACCGTCCCGTCCTACGACCTACACGGCGTATCGGTATCATTCACCTGCGACCTGGGGAAGACTCACGCCTTCGGCCTCCGGACTCTGAGGGTGATGGAGACAAGGAGACTGCCCGGCGTCAAGAAGGAGGGTGGCCTCAGCTTGCTGGGAAGGAGGTTCCTGCAGGATGGCGGCTTCTCTCTGCACTGGAACTTCGGCAGGGAGAGAGCACGGCTGAGCGTTCAGGACCGAAGCGACCAGGATCTGAAAAGGGACTTCATCCCCTGGGAGACCGCGTACGAGGCTTCTGAACAGAGCCAGGACAACCATCCTCGACACCGATGTGTATGACCCCGACGCTACATCCACGGGATAGGCTGAAATATCCGTCCTGGCATGCTACTTGTAGCGCATAGAGAGATGTGTCGGAAAACGACTGTCATCGCCGGTGTGTCAAATGATGGATGCGGAGAAGCTCTGGTGCGAGATGAAGCTGCATCTCGATCATGATCGGCTCATAGAAGCGATGGAAGCATCGAGGCGGGACAGGCTCTGGTTCTACGATCACTTGGACGAGCTGCGCAGGGAGTATCTCGGCAAGTGGGTGGCCATAAAGGACACGACGGTCATAGACGCCGACCGCAATCACGACAGGCTCTTCAAGAGGATCATGCAGAGACCCGGAGCCGGGGACATCGAGATCCTCCCAGTTCTTCCGAAAGGGACGATCGCGGTGTACTAGGGGTCGACGACCATGCCAAAGAGGATTCCTATTAGGGCCCTGTTGCGGAACTCCGATGATTGAAGCCTCTCACTCAGGGCCAGTCGAACAACGTCGGACCATCGGCCCCTGGCCCGTCCACCGTTTTTCCCCCATGCCTCACCGCATCGACCCCACACCCTCCTGCCAGGGCGCTAATCTCGCAGGAGGACCGTCCATCTGAAATGTCCGTTCCGCGGTCAGGAGGAATTGACTCGCCGATATCTCGCGGTCATTCGCGCTCTCGGCTGTTATCCTCGGGATGTCCCCGGCAGCAGGGGTGCCCGAGTGGAGCGGGAAAGGGCAGATGTTACATGTAGTGGATGGGAACAAACACCACGACCGCCTAGGAACATCCGATGCTCGTCAAGGCGGTGTCCTTTCGTCTCGAGGATGATATGCCCGTCCAGGCCAGGTTCCTTCTCGAGGACTTCCGCCTTGCCGTGAATCGTGCCATAAGGGCGGGACTGCAGACGCGCGCGACATCGAGGAACGCCCTGTGCAAGCTCGCATACAGGGGCTTCAGGGTCGAGCATCCTGGGATGTACGCTCAGCACCTCGTCTCGGTGTTCGAGGTCGCTGCAAGCGTCCTCAAGAACCATCGGAGGAAGGCCAGGAAAGGGAAGGCGGACCGGATTCCGTATGTCAAGCGGCTGTTCATGAAGACGGAGAACCAGGCGTACAAGCTCGACCGGACGAACGGCGTGGTCGATCTCCCGGTCCGGGCCGGGTGCCATGTCGAACTCAAGCTGGTCCTGAGCGAGTATCACAGGAGCTTCCTGGACGACCCTTCCTATTTCCTCGGTTCCCTGACGCTCTTCCAGGACAGGGTCGTGATCGCCTTCAGGAAGATGGAGCCACGGCCGTATGTCCCGGAATCCGTAATCTCTCTCGACACGAACGAGAGGAGCCTCGACGGGGTGTTCGTCTGTGAAGGGAAAGGCGTTCCCGTGAAAGCCCCCTTCCCGGAGGTGGCCGCGATACAGCAGAGGCACCATGACCGGCGGAAGCGTCTCCAGAAGAAGAAGTCCCATGACCGCCGGACCTCGAAGAGGCTGTGCCGAAGAGAGGGCAAGCGGGAGCATGACCGGGTCGAGTACCGGATGCACCATGTGGCCAACGCCGTACTCGACTTCGCCGAGGAGAGAAAGGCGGCGATAGTGCTCGAGGACCTCAGGGGTGTCTTCAAGCCGAGAGCGGACAAGGCCCTCAACAGACGGCTGAGCATGTGGCCGAGGAGGACGCTCCACCTATTCATCGAGTACAAGGCCAGGTGGAGGGGGGTGACGATCCTGAAGGTGGACCCGAGGAACAGCAGCAGGAAGTGCCCGATGTGTGGGAGCATACAACATTCCCGAAAGGGCACCGAGTTCGCATGCGAGTGCGGCTGGCGTCTCGACAGGCACATCAACGCCAGCCTCAACCTGCTGAATACAGCCGTCTCGAAAGAGATGGCAGGGGGTCTACGGTTCGACCCCGGCGCGCTCCAGCGTGACGTGATGATGACCCTCTACGACCCTGAGAAGGGCGCACGGTCGGAGCCGAATGGAGCGAGTCGCGAGGAGGCAGCGGCGTGAATGGCAGCTGCCTAGTTTCGCGACAGAACCCTATTAGCGTGAGCCATGATGAGCCGCCTTTCGTGGTCGCAAGGGCATTCTGTCCCAGGACCGGATCGGAGGTCTCCGCCAACCTGATAGTCGACACGGGCGCCTTCGACCTCCTGCTCTCGATGGATACGGCCATGAAGCTGGGGGCAGACCGCAGCGACCTCGTGCCATCGAGGCTGATGGTACAAGGAGTGGGAGGGCGGATCTCCCCATCCGAGATGCAGGACGTGGCCCTGGTGTTCGAGTGCGAGGGGAGACAGACCTGGGATGTCTTCATGCACCGCGTCAAGGTGATGACCGACCAGGGACATCGACAGGCCAAGAGAGGCAGTACACCGGCCCCGAACCTGCTAGGCAGAGCGTTCATGGAAGAGCATCGGATGGTACTCCATTGGGATTTCGGGACCCGTATCGCGTACATCGAGTTGCCATGACCACGAACTCACGGCCCACGACTCCGGCCCCGATCGCGCACGTTATTTACCCTCCGACGCATTACGAGGGACCGCCATGACCGCCAGACTCGGCACCATCCAGGACGTCTCGATCAGGAACCTCCGCCGCATACACGACGAGCGCGGGTTCCTCATGGAGATCTTCCGGAGCGACTGGCCGGAGTTCCAGAAGTTCGGCCAGACATACATGACCACCTGCAAGCCCGGCGTCGTCAAGGGCTGGCACTACCACAAGCTCCAGTGCGACCACTTCGTCCCCATCAAGGGCAACGCCCTCGTCGCCCTCTACGACTCCAGGATGGACTCCCCGACCAGGGGGATCGTCCAGGAGGTCGAGGTCTGGGAGAAGGAGCCCAAGTTCGTCAAGATACCACCGTTCGTCTACCACGGCTTCACCCCCCTGGACGACCAGGAGATATGGGTCGTCAACACGCCGACGGAGCTCTACAACTACAAGGAACCCGACGAGCACAGGCTCGAGTGGGACGACCCGTCCATAGGGTACATGTGGCGCAGGAAGTAGGCCGCCTCACCTGACGGCGGTCTTCCCGCCTGCAAGTCTTCTCAGCCAAAGCACGAGGAGCGGGTCAATCACCCTGCCGTTCTCCGTGATGCCCCTCGAATCGAGCTGGGCTATCGCCTTCTGCACGTTGGACGCGGACCTCAGCGCGTGCCTCTCGATGAATCGGGCGCTCCTGGTCGGCCCGTCGTCGATCGCTGCGGCGACGAGGTACCGTCTCTGCGCCCCGCTCTTGATCGAGTCCCACAGGACCGAGTACGCAGGCCCCTGGTGCTCCAGGGCAGCGGAGATCGCGGCTTCGAAATCCTCGGGCCACTTGGGACTCGTCGATGTCCCGTAGAGCTCGTATCCGAGCAGCTGGATGTAGTACGGGTTGCCCTTCGCCGTCGAGACTATCGCCTTCGCGGCCTCGGACGGCAGGCGACCGCCCTTCGACGCGAACCTCTCGACGAGGAACCTCTCCGCATCCTCGTCGGGCATCGGCCCCAGCTCCATTCCCTTGGCCATCTTGAAGAACGCACCTTCTCGCTCCTCGAAGATGCTCAGGAGGAGGTGCTTCTTGCTCCCGGCGAAGACATAGGAGACGTGCTTGTGCATCTGGATCCTCGACCTCATGGCCTTCAGGAGGGCGGAACCGTCCAGGAGGCCGATCTCCTGGAACTCGTCGAAGACCACCACGACCCTCTTCCCCTTCTTCTTGGCTATCGTCTCGGGGAGGTCGAGCACATCCTGTATCTCCGGGGTCGTCGGCTCTCCCAGGGAGATCTCGATGCCGGGTTCGGCCTTCTCGTTCACGACCAGCCTGAACTTCGACCCCCGTATGAGGTCCTTCATCGCCACGACGACCTTCTGCAGGCTGCCGTAGGCCGAACCGACCAGCGCGGTCATGAAGACCTCGACCATCTTGGTCTTGGTCGTCACCCCGTAGAGGTCGACGTACACGAAGATCATCTCGTCGCGGTTCCTGCGCATGACCTCGGCGATCAGGGAGGATTTCCCCATCCTCCGGTGGGAGAACAGCAGGACGTTCACCCCGTTCTTCAGGTCCCTGAACATCTCAGCGGCCTCCTTGTCCCTGTCGACGAATTCCTTGCCCGTCACTGGACCGCCGAACCTGAAGGGATTATCCATGTCAAACATGCCTCCTGCCACGGATGTCCGGAGCATTCGCATAGAGCGCTACATGCAGCCTACGCCACCCGTTACACCGAATGGTATAATACCAGTTGGTATAATACCTTTTGGTGAAACCGACGCTGGAGACCGCTCCCGAAGCCTTTTTCTCCCCACACCCGATTCGTCCCGACGGGAGAGCACAGAGGAGAGGGACGAGGAATGAGACATCTCATCACGGGCGGCGCTGGATTCATCGGCTGCAACTTCGTGCGCCACATGCTCAGGGAGCACCCGGACGACCAGCTGGTGGTCCTGGACAAGCTCACCTACGCCGGCAGGCTCGAGAACCTGGAGCAGGTCAAGGACAAGATCACCTTCGTCAAGGGGGACATCACCGACAAGGACATCGTCCACAGGACCGTCCCCGGGTGCGACACCATCGTCAACTTCGCCGCCGAGAGCCATGTCGACAGGAGCATCACATCCCCCGAGGACTTCGTCAGGACCGACGTCCTGGGCGTGTTCACGCTCCTGGAGGAGGCACGCAGGTGCGACGTCAAGCGCTTCCTCCAGATATCCACGGACGAGGTGTACGGCTCGACCGTGTCCGGCTCGTTCGGCGAGCTGAACATCCTGGACCCGTCATCACCCTATTCGGCGAGCAAGGCCGGCGGAGAGCTGCTCGCACGGTCCTACGTCAGGACCTACGGGCTCAACGTCATGGTCTCCCGCTCGTCCAACAACTACGGCCCGTTCCAGTACCCGGAGAAGCTCATACCTGTGCTCGTCCTCAAGGCCCTCAGGGACGAGCCCCTGCCGATCTACGGCAAGGGCATGAACATCCGCGACTGGCTCCATGTCGACGACAACTGCAGGGCCATCGACCTCGTGCTGGCCAAGGGCAAGCCCGGGGACATCGTCAACATCGGCTCCGGGAACGAGGTGCCGAACATCGATGTCGCGAAGCTCATACTCAGGCACATGAGGAAGCCCGAGAGCCTCATCAAGTACGTCCAGGACCGGCCCGGGCACGACTTCCGCTACTCGCTGAACTGGGACCGGCTCAGGAAGATGGGCTGGAAGCCGAAGGTCAAGTTCGAGGACGGGCTGAACGCCACGGTCGACTGGTACCTGAACAACAGGGAGTGGTGGGCGCCGCTGGTCTAGGGGACCGCGACGGACGAGGATGCGCATGACGATCAGGGTAAGGGTTGGTGAGTTCCGCGTGGACGCGGAGATCAGAGAGGCGCTCGAGAGGGTCATCTCATCCGAAAGGGTGTCCGAAGGACCGGAGACGAAGGGCTTCGAACAGGCGTATTCCAGATTCATCGGGACGAAGCACGCCGTCGCCGTCAACTCCGGCACGTCCGCGCTCATCGCCGGCCTGCTGGCGCTCAAGGCCAAGGACGGCGGCTGGACGGGGAAGTCGAAGGCCGTCACGTCCCCCCTCACGTACATAGCCACCGCGAACGCCGCCGTCCTCACGGGCATGGAACCGGTGTTCGTGGACGTCGACCCCGACACTTTCTCAATCATCCCGGACGAAGCCGCCTCGGTGCTGGAGCGCGACAAGGCCGGCAGGACGAAGGTCCTGCTCCCGGTCCACCTCATGGGGTACGTCTGCGACATGGCCCGGCTCGGGGCGCTCGCATCCAAGCACGGCGTCCACCTGTTCGAGGACTCCTCCCAGGCCCACGGGTCCATCCGTGGCGGTAAGCGGGCCGGGAGCATGTCCGACCTCTCCTCGTTCTCGTTCTACATCGCCCACAACATCCAGGCGGGGGAGCTCGGGGCGGTCCTCACGGACGATATCGATATCGCGAGGCTGGTCCGGAAGATCAAGGCCAACGGCCGGCTGTGCGACTGCCCCGTGTGCACGCGCTCACAGGGGAGATGCCCGAGGTTCGGGAAGGGCTCCAAGAAGGGGAACTGGGACCCGCGGTTCCTCCACGACATGATAGGCTACAACTTCAAGGCCATGGAGTTCCAGACGGCAATCGCCAACGCCCAGGTCTCACGGGCAGACGAGATAGCCTCGAAGCGCCGCAGGAACGTGAAGACGATGAACGACCTCCTCGCGAAACACTCGGACCGGCTCAAGCTGCCCGTCTACTCGGACGACGTGAGCTACCTCGGCTACCCGCTGGTGATCCGCGACCCGAAGAGGCTGAACAGGGAGGAGCTCCAGCTGAGCCTCGAGGCGAACGGGGTTGAGACCAGGCCCCTGTTCGGATGCATACCCCTGCACCAGCCCGCATACGCCCACATGAGGAAGCGGTACACGGGGAAGCTCCCGAACGCGGAGCACCTAGGCGCCCACGGGTTCTACATCGGATGCCACCAGTACCTGACGGAAGAGGACCTGCACTTCGCCGGGAAGGCCTTCGACAGGAGCCTGAAGTCGGTCGAGAGATGAGACGGTGGGAGACCACCTGACCCATCCTATCGCTGCCTGTTCTTCAGGTACCACTCGACCGTCTTCCTCAGACCATCCTCGAAGCCGGTCGTCGCCTTGAACCCGAAGAGCCTCTCCGCCCTCGAAACGTCCAGCATCCGTCGGGGCTGCCCGTCCGGCTTGCTCATGTCCCAGACGACCTCGCCCTCGTAGCCCGTGATTCGCGCGACTGTGTCGACTAGGTCCGTGATCGTGACCTCGAACCCTGCGCCCACATTCACCGGCTCGGCGCCGTCGTACCTCTCGGCAGCCAGCCGTATCGCGACTGCGGCGTCCTCGACGTATAGGAACTCCCTGGACGCCTTCCCAGTCCCCCAGGCGATCACGGTCCTGTCGCCCCGCTCATTGGCCTCGACGAACTTGCGGATCAACGCCGGGATGACATGCGAATCGGCCAGATCGAAGTCGTCCCCTGGGCCGTACAGGTTCACGAGGAGCAGGTGTATCGAGTCGAACCCGTACTGCGTCCTGTAGGCCTGCCCCTGGACCAGGACCATCTTCTTCGATAGGCCGTACGGCGCATTGGTCTCCTCCGGATAACCGTTCCAGAGGTCCTCCTCCCTGAAAGGTATCTGGGCGAACTTCGGGTACGAGCAGATGGTCCCCGCCGCGACGAACTTGCCGACTCCGGCCTGCCGCGCAGCTTCCATGAGCTGGACGCCCATCGCCGCGTTGTCATAGAAGGTCTCACCTGGATGAGCCCGGTTGAAGCCTATCCCACCGCCCGTCACCGCCAGGTGCAGGACGATGTCCACGCCCTCGACCGCCCTTACGCAGGCCTCCCAGCGCCTCAGGTCGACCGTCGCCTTCCTCGGGACGAGGATGTCCTCCCTCTTGGCGCCATTGGCGACCAGCTCGTCTATGACGAACTTGCCGAGGAAGCCGGCTCCTCCCGTCACTAGGACCCGCTTGTCGCTCCAGAAGGACATCGCTCAGTCCGCCCCCCACCATCTCCTGGGGAACCTCTTCTTGAGCAGGGCGTCGCCCTCGCCGACCGGCTCGAGCCCAGCCGCGCGCATGTCCGCATCGACCATGACCTTGACGAGGTCGTCGAACCTGACTTTGATGTCGAGCCCGAAGGCCTTCCTCGCCTTGGACGCGTCGGCTATCAGCACGTCGACCTCGGTCGGGCGGAAGTAGCGTTTGTCGATTCTGACGTGGTCCTTCGGCTCCAACCCGGCGTACTCGAACGCCGAGTCGACGAACTCCTTGACCGTGTGCGTCTCCCCAGTGCCGAGCACGAAGTCGTCCGGCTTCCTCTGCTGCAGGATCATCCACATGGCCTCGACGTACTCAGGGGCGAAGCCCCAGTCGCGCTTGGCCTTCAGGTTGCCCAGGTAGACATGCTTCTGCTTCCCCGCGAGTATGCCGGCCAAGGCCCTCGTGACCTTTCTCGTGACGAAGGTCTGGCCCCTCCTGGGGCTCTCGTGATTGAACAGGATGCCGTTGGATGCGAACATGCCGTACCCCTCGCGGTAGTTCTTCGCCATCCAGTAGGAGTAGACCTTGGCGCAGGCGTACGGGCTCCTCGGCTGGAACGGGGACGATTCACTCTGCGGGGGCTTGGCTGACCCGAACATCTCGGAGCTGGAGGCCTGGTAGAACTTGATCTTGAGGCAGCTCCTGCGTATGACCTCGAGGAGCCTCGTCGTGCCCAGCGCCGTGACGTCGCCGGTGTAAGACGGCGTGTCGAAGCTCACGCGGACATGGCTCTGAGCACCGAGATGGTAGACCTCGTCCGGCTCGATGTTGTAGACTATGTTCGAGATCTGCTCGGAATCGGACAGGTCCCCGTAGTGGAGGAACATCTTCGTGTCGGCCTCGTGGAAGTCCTGGTAGATGTGGTCTATCCTCGAGGTGTTGAACGTGCTCGCCCGCCGCATGATGCCATGAACCTCGTACCCCTTAGACAGTAGAAGTTCGGCCAGATACGACCCGTCCTGTCCCGTTATGCCCGTTATTAGCGCCTTCTTCATCTCCATACCACCCTTGTACTTCTGAGGAGGCATAGCAGCCACCCTCTTTGTGAAAGTCACAGATGAATCGTGGTGTTCTCGCCCACGACGAGCCGTTCCCCCTTCGGCAAGAGTCCATTCGCGCTCAGTATGCTCGACCCCTTCCCGACCATGCTCCTGACCAACTTCCGCTCCACGTTTATGACCGAGTCATCCATCACGATCGAGTCGTCGACCTCCGCCTTGGATATGGTGCAGCCATCCCCGATGGCCGTGTACGGCCCGATGTACGCCTCGGGGCCTATCTTACAGTTCTCCCCTATGATGGCAGGCCCCCTCACGACGGACCTGCCGAAGACGACCGTTCCCTTCCCGATCACGATCCGTCCCACGACGGACGCCCCGTCCTCGACCTTCCCCTCGTTACTGGTCTCTATCCCGTCCAGGATGAGATGGTTCGCCTCCAGGATGTCCTCCGGCTCCCCCGTGTCCTTCCACCACCCCTCGACCCTGTGCGGCACGACCTTGAACCCCGAATCGATCAACAACGAGATCGCGTCCGTGATCTCCATCTCGTCCCTCCAGGACGGCTTCAGCTTCGGATAGACCTCGAAGAACCGCGAGGAGCCGGAGATGTTCTACGACAAGCTGGTGAACTTCGCGCACCACTGGCCGAACCGCTTCGCCGCGCTGACGGCGAAGCGGAACCATGGAGCCATGTCGAGACCGTGTTCAGCATGGTCGACAGTCTGCTGGGCAATCGGCTGAGATGCCGGACGAAAAGAGGTCGTAAGAACGAGGTGAGGATGAAGTACTGTCTGTTCGACATGATTCAGCTGGCTATGACGCCTGAGTTCTGGTCAGCGTAGTTTCGCGACAAGGCCATAACCAATATAAGTCCTGTTTGTGTTAGTCCGCGATATGAGCAAGGTGGCAGTCCTTCGGACATCTCCATCGACCGTTCTGGAGGACTATGCTCGGCTGGTGCGGAGCGTTTCCTACGAAAGCGCGATTCCGAAGGACCGGAAGACGATACTCAAGCTCAACTTGTCCTGGACTATGTTCTACCCCGCTTGCTCCACGCCTCCCTGGGAGCTCGAGGGCGTGCTCAAGACCATGTTCGAGGACGGGTACAAGGACATCGACGCCGTCGAGAACAAGACGGTCGTGACGAAACCGACCAGGGGCGCCGTCAACAACAAGTGGATTCCGGTGCTCAAGAAGTACGGCCTGAAGTTCACGCCGCTCACGGACGTTGAGTGGGTCACATACGAGCCGAAGGCGGAGCTCTTGGTGCTCGACAGCAAGGTGTTCGACCACGTCGAGATCCCGAAGATGCTGATTGGGGCGAACATGCTCCATCTGCCGACCCAGAAGACCCACGGACACACGACTACAACGGGCGCGATGAAGAACGCTTTTGGGGGGCTCTTGAAGCAGGTGAGGCACCACTGTCACACCTACATCCACGAAGTGCTCGTGGACCTGCTGACTATACAGAAAGAGATCCATCCAGGGATGTTCGCGGTCATGGACGGCACCGTTGCGGGCGACGGCGCTGGCCCTAGGACGATGGAGCCCAAGATCAAGAACTACATCCTTGCGAGCGCGGACCAGGTCGCGATAGACGCTGTTGCCGCGAAGATGATGGGGTTCGAACCCATGGAGATAGGCTACATCAAGATGGCGCACGACAAAGGCCTGGGCGTCGGTGACCTGAAGCAGATTGATGTCGTGGGCGAGGATATTTCTAGCGTGAACTATGGATTCAAAGTCTCGAGAAGCCCGGTCATATACGGCGACCAGATGGTGCGAAAGGGGCCTTTGAGGCTCATCGAACCGCTACTGCACACGCGCCTTTTCATCATCCCAAGGCTATTGAGCGAGGGATACCACGACTACTACTGGTACCCTGTCAAGGGCAGGAAGCATGTGAAGGCGTTCATGGCGACTGAATGGGGCCAGCTGTTCCAGAAGTACTGATTTCGAAGCCTGACTTGATGTACCCGCCCTTCCGCATAGGATTTGTATAGACGATGTCATTCTGGGAGCGTATGGCAGAGGGGGCTGCGGGGAAGGCGCGGGCGTACATCGAGCTCATCCGTCCGAAACAGTGGTACAAGAATCTGCTGCTGTTCGTCGGGATAGTGTTCGCGAAGGAGCTGAGCGACCTCAACCTGTTCCTTCTTGCGATACTTGGTTTCGTGGCGTTCTGCGCCCTGTCGGGCGCGGTCTACACGGTGAATGACATCGTGGACAGGGAACTCGACAAGTTGCACCCGAGAAAGAGCCGGAGGTCGATACCATCGGGAAGGGTCTCTGCCACGGGCGCCGGGGTCTTCGGTGCGGTCTTGCTCGTGGTGGGCCTGGGAGTATCATTATACATCCACTGGCTTTTCCTGCTTGCGGCGCTTGCATACCTGGCGGAGGGATTCTCCTACTCGCTCTACCTGAAGAAAATCGTGATAGTCGATGCAATCGTGCTCGCTGTGGGCTTCGTGATCAGGGCATATGCAGGTACTGTTGCGGTGGATGTCCCGATCTCCCCGTGGCTCGTGATTTGCGTGTTCCTGCTCGCGCTGTTCCTTGCTTTCGGCAAGCGGAGGCACGAACTCGCGCTCCTGGACGACCAGGCGGAGAACCACAGGGAGGTATTGAAGCATTACTCGCTCCACATGGTCGAGGACATGATGTTGGTGTCGACCGCGACGCTCATCATGGCCTACGCGATGTACACCTTTCTCGCGACGAACCAGTATATGATGCTCACGATACCGTTCGCAATCTACGGCTTGCTCCGGTACATGTTCCTCGCGCACACGGCCGACCAGGGTGGGGAGCCGGAACAGATATTCAAGGACATCCCGAGCGTCATCAATCTCACCCTCTGGGTCCTCGCGGTCGTCCTGATACTGTACTACGCCCCCACGGAAGGCCCATTGATCGGGTGATCATCCTTGAAGATTGATGTCCACTTGCACACACGATACTCGGGCCATTCAATCCTGAAGATCAAGGATGTCGCAAGGATTGCCCAGAAGAGATGCCTGGACGCGGTCGCGATAACTGATCACGACACGATCAAGGGCGCCCTGGAATTGTCCAAGATCTTCCCGACGATAATCGCGGAGGAGGTCTCGAGCGACGAAGGAGATGTCATCGGACTGTTCCTGCGGGAGAAGGTCGAGAAAGGGCCCGCGCTCGAGGTGATGGACAAGATACGGGCCCAGGGGTCGCTCGTCATGATCCCTCATCCGTTCGATACGTTGCGCAAGGAGGCTCTGATGAAGGAGGAGCTGGTATCGAAAGGCGACATCATCGAGGTCTTCAACTCCAGAGTCATGAGGCAGGAGGACAACGAGCGCGCGCGGAAGTTCGCTGTGGACAAGAGCCTGCCGATGATCGTCGGGAGCGATGCCCACACGGGCATCGAAATAGGCAGAAGCTGGATGGAGCTCGACTCGATTGACGATCCCAGATCCTTCCTCAGGTCGCTCGCAACAGCGAAGACGGTGCAGAGGAGAAGCCCGTTCTTCGTTCATGCGCAGACGAAGATGGTGAAGGTGCTGGAGGTGTTGCGCTGAGGCTTGTGAGCTGGAAAAGCCTTCTAATCGTCTTGCCCTTCGCGGCAATTTTCTATTTCGCGTTCGTTGTGCTCTCAGACTTCGACGGCGTAGTTGAGGCTTTCCGGGCGTTCGAATGGCTCTACCTAGCGCCTGTGATCGGGCTCGTCTTGGTGAACTACATCGTCAGGGCCGAGCGATGGCATTCATATCTCGTGAAACTGGACCTCGCGATGCCAAGAGCGAGAAGCTACTGGCTGTTCGTCTCCGGCCTGTCCATGTCCATAACCCCCGCAAAAGCGGGCGAGGCACTGAAGGCGCTTCTGCTGAAAATCGAGACGGGCGCCCCTCTGGAGAGGGGCGTCGCGATCGTCTTTGCAGAAAGGATGTCTGATCTCACTGGAATACTCGTGCTGATTGCGATAGGTTCGTTCGCGCTTTCATATGGCTTCATCTCATTCCTCGTCATCGTCGTGGCCGTGGCCGCAATCCTCGTTCTCGTCAGCTCTGAATCCGTTAGCGCGAGGTTTGTCCGATGGATGAAGAGCGTGAGGCGGGTTGCGAAGGTTGGATGGATACTCGAGAATGTCCTCAAGGATGCAAAGAGCCTTCTCACAGGCAGGAATCTGGTGGAAGGGACAGCGTTCGGGGCAGCTGCTTGGGCGTGCGAATGCGCAGGTTTCTATCTGATCCTTGTTGGCTGCTCTATTGAGATCGGTCTGCTGGAGGCAGTCTTCATCTACGCATTCTCCTCGGTGATCGGCGCGGTGAGCATGCTTCCCGGAGGCATGGGAACGACAGAAGCGACTATGGCTGGTTTGCTCATTCTATTGTCCATAAGCGCGCCTCTCGCCTCCTTTGCGGTTGTCTTGACTAGGGCAGCTACCCTGTGGTTCGCTGTGGCCCTAGGCGTCGTCTTCCTGACAGCATACGCTAAGAGGACAGGGGAATTCCATTCCGAACCCCATGGTAATCAGGCCGACCGGTAAGCTCAATCCCCACCGATCTCGTGGTCACAAAGCAGAACGATGTCGGCTCGATTCCGAATCTCAGAGGTGGATTGTGGTATTCTCGCCCACGACGAGCCTTTCACCCTTCGGGAGCATCCCCGAAGAACTGAGGATCCTAGAGCCCTTCCCGATCATGCTCCTGACCAGCTTCCGCTCGACGTCGATGACCGTGTCGTCCATGACAATCGAATCGTCGACCTCAGCGGAGGATATCTGACACCTGTCTCCAACCGCCGTGTACGGCCCGATGTACGCGTTCGGGCCTATCGTGCACCCCTCGCCTATGATGCACGGGCCGCGTACGACCGACCGGCCCATGATGACGGAGCCTTTTCCCATCCTGACCCTGCCGACGATGGTCGCCCCGTCCTCCACCTTCCCCTCGTTCGAGGACTCTATCCCGTCCAGTATCAGGTGGTTCGCCTCCAGTATGTCCTCCGGCTTCCCCGTGTCCTTCCACCACCCCTCGACTCTGTGCGGCACTACCTTGAACCCGGAATCGATCAACAACGAGATCGCGTCCGTGATCTCCATCTCGTTCCTCCAGGACGGCTTCAGCTTCGGATAGACCTCGAAGAACCTCCTGTTGAACGCGTACACACCGATGACAGCCAGGTTTGACCTCGGCTCCTTCGGCTTCTCGACCGCCCACATGACAGGCCTCCCGTCCCCTCAGCCCCGCAATTCCGTTTCTGAGAAGGTTGTGATCCATCGCACGATGAACAGTAAGCCCTCCGTGAAGTCCTTCGCGCAGTCGACTGCAGGGGCGATCTCCTTCCGCCTCCTGCACGGTCTGAGATCTCCTCGCTCCCGAAGTCGCGGACAACTTAATACAACGTCATGCGCCTCACGCTTCAACACGAAGGCGAATCTACCATAATCCCTTCAGCCAACCTGCAGGACTGGTGAGTTTGAAGTTGACCATCAAGATCAGAGTCGGCGAGTTCAAGATTGATACCAGCATAAGGACCGCTCTGGACAAAGTCATAGCCTCCGAGAGAGTCTCTGAAGGTCCAGAAACTAGGAAGTTCGAGAACGCCTTCTGCGAGTTCATCGGCGCAAGATACGGGGTCGCCGTCAATTCGGGCACGTCCGCCCTAATCGCTGGGCTCCTTGCACTCAAGGCAAAGGACAGCGATTGGACCGGAACGCAAGAAGTCGTGACCTCCCCGCTCACATACATCGCCACCGCGAATGCTGCAGTCATCGCTGGCATGGAACCGGTGTTCGTGGACGTCGACCCAGACACGTTCACAATCCAGCCAGACGAGACAGCATCCGCACTGGAGCGCGACAGGAGCGCCAAGATGAGGGTTCTCCTCCCAGTCCATCTCATGGGCTACGTCTGCGACATGGCCCGGCTGGGGAAGCTCGCATCGAAGCACGGAGTCCACCTGTTCGAGGACTCCTCCCAGGCACACGGGTCCATGCAGGGAGGGAAGCGGGCTGGCAGCATGTCCGATCTCTCCTCTTTCTCGTTCTACATCGCCCACAACATCCAGGCAGGAGAACTGGGGGCGGTACTCACCGACGACAAGGAGATCGCGAGGCTGGTCCGGAAGGTCAAGGCCAACGGACGAATGTGCGACTGCCCCGTGTGCACGCGGTCGCAGGGGAGATGCCCGAAGTTCGGGAAGGGCTCTAAGAAGGGGAATTGGGACCCGCGGTTCCTCCACGACATGATAGGCTACAACTTCAAGGCCATGGAGTTCCAGACCGCGATAGCCAGCGCCCAGGTCTCGCGGGCCGACGAAATAGCCTCGAAGCGCCGCAGGAACGTGAAGACGATGAACGACCTCCTCGCGAAGCACTCGGACCTGCTCAAGCTACCCGTCTACTCGGACAACGTGAGCTACCTCGGATACCCGCTCGTGATCCGGGACCCGAAGAGGCTGAACAGGGAGGAGCTCCAGCTCAGCCTCGAAGCGAACGGGGTCGAGACCAGGCCCCTGTTCGGATGCATACCCCTGCACCAGCCCGCATACGCCCACATGAGGAAGCGGTACACGGGGAAGCTCCCGAACGCCGAGCACATAGGCGCCCACGGGTTCTACATCGGTTGCCACCAGTACCTTTCCGTGGACGACCTGCACTTCATGGCTGAGGCCTTCGACAGGAGCATCGGGGAAGCCGCCAGGTGAATACGCGGGCCTTTCTGCCGAGTCCGCCCTAGCAGACAAGGGCGCTCGGATTCGGCCCAAATATGCAATAATTGTTAAATACATAGATAGTAGTTAACAATAATTGCCATGATGAGCGAATCGTCCGGACTGACCCCAAAGGAGGTCTCCGTGCTCAGAAGCATCCGCCCGGGAGGAGTGCCGAGGAAGGAGATCGCTACCGCCTTGCATGTCTCCCCTCCGGAACTCAGCAGGCTAGTGAAATCACTGGAATCCAAGGGACTGATCTCCGTGAGGAAGGAGGGGGTGTCCCACAAGGTGGCATTCTCCGAGATGAGACATGCGTCGCGACTGCGGAGGGTGCTCGATGAGTACGGTCACATGAGATTGGAGAAGGTCCTGTCCCTCGCATCCCTGCGAATCATCACATCCGTCGCGGCCTCGCCAGGTTCCACGAGGAGCGAGATCATATCATCCTCTGGAGTCTCGGCCAGGACCCTCCAGAAGACCCTTGGAGAACTAAGAGCGCTCGGAATGCTCCGTGTCGATGGCAGGGGGATATACTCGATATCGGACCGGTTCTCACCATTCGCGGATTTCGCACGCGAGTTCCGTTCATACGCCAACCAGAAAGCCGCCCTCAAGTTCTCCTCGGATTCCGTCATCGTCTGGGAGAGGGGAGGGGAATTCCTCGTGAGGACGAAGCGCGGCAGAGAGGACGCGGGGTTCAGGGAGACCGCATTCTCCGCGTTCGAGGACTACGGAGTCCCTCTCCTTCAGGACTGGCATTACCACTACCACCCCTGCGGAGACTGGCGCAGGACCGCAGACGAAGTGTTACTGCAATCGCTACTCATTAGCCCTCTGAGCACCAGAGAGATGATCGTGATACTGGTGTTCTGGGAAAAGAACGAACTCGGGAAGGATGTCGACCGACTCCGGGAGAAGGCGAGGAGGTATGGGCGTGTCAGTGAGTTGGAGAGCATCGTCGCATACTTCGAGGACCCAGTGAAGAACAGAGGGCCAGGGTTTCCGAAACTGAGCGAGGTCAGGACGAGAATGAGGGGGTGAAGTCGATGACCGAGAGTATGCTGTCCAGCGCGGTCGATCTGGAGCGGGCGCTCCATGGCATCGGCGCATCCCTCGAACACGATGTGAGCGCATACCTCATGTGTGAACCCTGGACGGCATGACGGTGCCTGAACTCACTTACGCCCCGACCGGTTCCGCACGTACCAGTCGATGGTCTTCCTGAGGCCTTCCTCGAACCCGGTCCTGGCCTTGAACCCGAACAGGCGCTCCGCCTTGGTCACATCGAGCATCCGCCTGGGCTGCCCGTCGGGTTTCGACGTGTCCCAGACGACCTCGCCCTCGAAGCCCGTGAGCCTCGCGACCGTGTCGACGAGGTCCTTGATCGTGATCTCGAACCCGGCGCCGACGTTGACCGGCTCGGGACCGTCGTACTTCTCGGCGGCCAGTCTGATGGCCTCGGCCGCGTCCGCGACGTAGAGGAACTCCCTCGACGCCTTTCCCGTGCCCCAGGCGACGACCTCCTTCTCGCCCTTCTCCTTGGCCTCGACGAACTTGCGGATGAGCGCCGGGATCACGTGGGAGTCCTCGAGGTCGAAGTTGTCTCCTGGGCCGTACAGGTTCACCAGGAGCAGATGGACCGCGGCGAACCCGTACTGCGCCCTGTACGCCTGTCCCTGGACCAGGAGCATCTTCTTCGCGAGGCCGTACGGCGCGTTCGTCTCCTCCGGATACCCGTTCCAGAGGTCAGCCTCCTTGAAAGGCACCGGCGCGAACTTCGGGTACGAGCAGATCGTGCCTGCGGCGACGAACTTGCCGACGCCAGCCTGGCGCGCGGCCTCCATGAGCTGGACACCCATCGCGGCGTTGTCGTAGAACGTCTCGCCCGGGTGCGCCCGGTTGAACCATATCCCGCCCCCGGTGACTGCCAGATGGAGCACGATGTCGACCCCCTCGACGGCCCTTGCGCAGGCATCCCAGCGTCTTAGATCCGAATCGGGCTTCCTGGGCACGACGATGTCCTCCCTCCGGGCGCCGTGGGAGACGATCTCCTCAATCACGAATTTGCCGAGGAACCCCGCGCCCCCGGTCACCAGGATCTGCTTGCCTCTCCAGAATGTCATCGCTCAGTCGGCCCCCCACCATCTCCTGGGGAACTTCCGCCTGAGTAGCGCGTCGCCATCACCTACTGGCTCGAGGCCCGCGTCTCGCATGTCAGCGTCGACCATGACCTTGACGAGGTCCCCGAACCTGACCTTGAGGTCGAGCCCGAAGGCCTTCCGCGCCTTCGACGCGTCGGCTATCAGCACATCCACCTCGGTCGGTCGGAAGTAACGCTTGTCGATCTTCACATGCTTCTTCGAGTCGAGCCCAGCGTACTCGAACGCCGAGTCGACGAACTCCTTGACCGTGTGCGTCTCGCCCGTGCCGAGCACGAAGTCGTCCGGCTTCTTCTGCTGCAGGATCGTCCACATGGCCTCGACGTACTCCGGGGCGAAGCCCCAGTCACGCTTGGCCTTCAGGTTCCCGAGGTAGATGAGCTTCTGCCTTCCCCCGAGTATCCCGGCCAAGGCCCTCGTCACCTTCCGCGTGACGAAGGTCTGCCCCCGCCTGGGGCTCTCGTGGTTGAACAGTATCCCGTTCGAGGCGAACATGCCGTATCCCTCCCTGTAGTTCTTCGCCATCCAGTAGGCGTAGACCTTGGCGCAGGCATAGGGGCTCCTCGGCTCGAACGGCGACAGCTCGCTCTGGGGCGGCTCCGCCGACCCGAACATCTCGGAGCTGGATGCCTGGTAGAACCTGGTCTTGAGGTTGCTCCTGCGTATGACCTCGAGCAGCCTCGTCGTGCCCAGCGCGGTGACGTCGCCGGTGTACGACGGCGTGTCGAAGCTCACCCGGACATGGCTCTGCGCCCCCAGGTGGTAGACCTCGTCCGGCTGGATGTTGTACACGATGTTCGAGATCTGCTCCGAGTCCGAGAGGTCCCCGTAGTGCAGGAACATCTTGGTGTCGGCCTCGTGGAAGTCCTGGTAGATGTGGTCTATCCTCGAGGTGTTGAACGTGCTCGCCCGGCGGATGATCCCGTGGACCTCGTACCCCTTAGACAGGAGCAGCTCCGCCAGATACGACCCGTCCTGGCCAGTTATGCCGGTTATGAGCGCCTTCTTCATCCACACAACCCCTGTACCCCGCCCCGCTGACGGGCCGAGCGCATGAGTGCGGTGCTAGCACATAGACCTTATGCAGTCATGCTGGGAGAGCACCGATGGATATATCTTGAACCGCCCATATCCCGCACCCGTGGGGCAAGCCATCGGATACTTGGCGGTTCTCAGGCAGAGGGGGTTCGTAGCCCTCGCGAAGGGGCACTGGCAAGAGCTTCTGCTGGTGATCGTATGGGCCATCCTGGCGCTTTCGTGGAACTGGGGCGAGAGCCTCTGGTGGGACGAGGGGTGCTCCGTGGCATACACCGAACTCCCCCTCTCGGACATACCCTACGAGGTCTCGAGGATAGACATCCATCCCCCGGGGTACTACATCCTTCTGACGCTCTGGGCCCAGGTCTCGATGTCCCCCCTGTGGCTCAAAATGCTGTCGCTCGCCCTGTACTCCGGCGCGGTCCTTGGCACCTACATGAGCGCGAACGAGCTGTGGAGGAACAGGCCCAAGGCGACGCTCACGGCTGGTCTTGTCGCAATCTCCCCACTGGCATTCTACTCATCCCACGAAATCCGAATGTACGCCATGCTGCTCTTCGGGGCCGCGTGGACCTTCTACCTGTTGCTGAGGTTCGAACGGCGGAGGGAGCTGTCCATAGGAGCGCTCCTGGCGCTCTCGTCGGCCGTCACGCTCTCCGCGCACTACTACGGCATCGTCCTCATATGCAGCCTTCTCGTGCTCGTGCTGGTCCTCACCAAAGCGTCGGCCAAGGAGAGGCTGGTGTCAGCGGCACCCATGGTCCTGGGGGCGGCGGCGTTCATGGCGTTCTGGTGGGAGCACATGCTGTACGAGATGGAGCACAGCATCGCGAGCGCCACCCTGTCCGCATACACCCTGCCCCTGGGCCTCGCCCAGGTGTTCGGATACCCCCTCAGGATCAACATGTCGACCGCGGACAGGGCGGGCGCGGTCCTGCTTGCGTACGCCATCATATGCATAGCTTTGCTGACCCGCCCTGCCCTAGCGAGGATGCTCAGGGCGAGGGTCGTCCAGGCACTCATCGTGCAGTTCGGGGTTTTCGTCGTCGCTGGGCTGTTCATCCCAGGCATCTTCAACGACAGGTTTTCGATAGTCCTCGTGCCCACAATCGCGCTGTCTGTCGCCGAGGCGCTCGACTCCGCAGGCGCATGCGGAAGGGCCCTGGCAGTCGGGTCCAGGGTGCTCGTGACCAGTAGGAGGATGGCGCGCTTGGCCGTCGCTGTCTTAATCGCGGTCTCGCTCGCGTCCATCGCGTCGACCCATGTCGAAAACTTCAGGAACGAGGACTGGAAGGGCATGGCCGCGTACCTGGAGGTGAACGAGCTTCCGACCGACACGATACTCCTGCCCAGGGACACGGGGGACAGGCTCTTCGACTACTACATCTTCGGGTACTACTATGATGGCTCCACCGAGTACGCGGGAGCGATCGACGACCCAGACACCCTGACCGAGGATGCCGCCCTGGAAATCGTGCAGGCGCTGTGCGAGGGGCACCCGAGGACATGGTATGTGACATACGCGTCCAGCGTCTGGGACCCAGAAGGACACATCGAGCAAGCGCTGGAACAGGTCTACGAGCACAGGGAGGACTTCGCCTTCGGGAACGTCGACCTCGCCCTGTTCTTCTGACCGGGACCGCAACATTCAAACGTGTCCCAGCCAATCGCCTCTACTAGCCTGGAGCCACAGGTGGAGGTGCTCGGGATGTCGATTGACAAGGTGTCCATCATATCCACGGACGACCCGTGGAAGCGTGGAGGCATGGGCGGGAAGCACACCCACATACGCATGCTCTCCGAAGGGTTCTCGCAATCGGGCGTCAGGACGGACATCGTGACCGTCAGGGAGACACCGGCGTTCAGGTTCCTCCATCTCTACCCGGGCGCGCTGAGGAGGCGGGTGCTGGCGACCAGGGACGAGAGGTATGAGCACTACGCCGGCCAGTACGGACGCCAGCTGGCCAGAAACCTGCGCGGGAACGCCCTCGACCAGGATGTCGCGAACCCCCACGACCCGGCATCGGCCAGATGCCTCGACGAGGCCATGCGCAGGAAGGGCGTGCGCATGCCCGTCGTCCTGACGCTCCACGGATACCTCACATGGGAGGCGGCAAGCGACGGCGAGCTGACCGAGGGGTCGCCCCAGTACGCCCGCTCGCTCGAGCTCGAGAAACAGGTGCACCATTCCGCATGGAGGATCGTCTGCGTCGACACGCGCATCAGGGACCATGTCCTCTCGCTGAGCGGCATCGACGGCTCGAGGGTGACGGTGCTCCCGAACGCGGTGGACACCGAGACATTCACTCCGCCGACCGAGCCACAGAGGAGGGAGGCGAGGACGAGGCTGGGATTGTCCCCGACCGCCCCGGTCGTCCTCTGCCCCAGGAGGCTCGTCGCGAAGAACGGCGTCGACCGGGCCGTGCTCGCCATGAGATCGGTGACGAAGGCGCACCCGGAGGCGGTCCTGCTGGTGGCGGGGGACGGGCCCCAGAGGAGAGATATCGAGGCACTCGTCAACAGGGAGGAGCTTGCCAGGAGCGTACGCATGCTCGGGAGCGTCCCCCATGCCCGGATCCTGGACCACTACATCTCATCCGACATCGTCGTCATACCGTCGGTCGTCTCGTCCGGCGTGATGGAGGCCACATCCCTGTCAATGCTCGAGGGGATGGCGACCGCCAGGCCCGTGGTCGTCACGGACATAGGCGGGCTCAAGGAGACCGTTCAGGACGGACGGACAGGACTCGTCGTGCGGCAGGGGGACCCGGAGGCGATCGCGTCGGCGGTCCTGGACCTCCTGCGTGATCCTGCACGGGCGAAGGCGCTCGGCACCGCCGCGAGGGAGCATGTGGAGAAGCACCACTCGAAGCTCGCCCACGCGAAGCGCATGCTCGAAGAATACAAGTTGGCCGTCGCCCAGGGGCCGCAGTGATTCGACCAGGCTCATCTTCTCGAGGCCTGCTCGTATATGCGCGTCAGCTGCGCGTTCCGCCGGCCGACCGACAGCTTCCCGAACTCGATCTCCTTCCTGCCAGCATCCCCCATCCTCCGCCTCAGCCCTTCGTCCGCGACGAGCTTCGAGAGACGGTCCACGAGCGCGGCGACCACGGCATCGTCCCTGCGGCGCATGAACTCGACGAACGGCGTGTCGTCCCCGCCCCAGTTGGGCACCTCACCGGGCATCAGGTAGGGCACCTGCCTGGACGGTTCCACGAGGTACCCCGTGACGCCGTCCGTGACCGTCTCCCTGTTCGACCAGAGGTCCTTCCCGACCACCGGGAGTCCGAACCTCATGGCATCGAGGAACGCGAGGCCAGGGGAGTTGTGCGCCGGGAACAGGAACACGTCCGATGACCAGAACAGCCTGTCGAGTTCGTCCCTCGGGAGCAGCCCCGATAGCACATGCAGGCCGGGCACGGACGCGTACTGCGACCTCACATCGTCCGGCATCCAGCATCTGAACATGAGCTCGACCGCGTCCCCGTGCTTCTCCCTGAGGAGGCGGTAGGACTCGAGCGCCTCGAGCCCTCCCTTGGACCAGAACTCGCCCCCGAAGTTGACGCTGCCGACGAAGAGTATGCGGACCTTGTCGTGCGCCTCGATGTCCTTCGGCCTGGTCGGCGCGGGCCTCATGGCGAGCCGGACGACCTCCGTCCTCTCCTTGATGACTTCGTTCGGGAGCACGGCCTCGAGCCCGCGCCTGGCCGCGTCGGTCCAGGGCATCAGCTTCCGGCAGTAGCGCGACGAGAGCTGCTTCGTCAGGACCTTCCTGACGCCGTTGCTGGTCACCCTCGAACGCCAGTCGCCGTAGTATCCAACCAGGGACCCGACATGCTCGAAATCGACGACCCAGCGGATGTCGTTCTCCACGATCCACGGGATGTTCTCGACCATGGACGCGCCAGCTGAGTGGAATACATCGAACCCAGCCTTGTCCGGCGATTTCTTGGACTTGTCGCCGGCTAGGCCGTAAAGCCCTTTGCTCAGGGAGAGCGCGACGCCGCCTGGCAGATCGCCCTCACGGGGCAGCGACGCGGCGAACAGAGGGTCCGTCACGGCCCTGACGAACGAGCTCCTCCTGAGCCCGCGGAACGATGGACGCCGTTCCCGCCCGGCCGGCAGCCCGCCCGTGGCTGCCCGGGCGGGCCCGTCAGTCGAGTACAGGACACCCTCCGGCGGCGCGTGCACCAGCTCGGAGTAGAGCGAATGGGACGCCCCCTCCCTGACGGCGAGCCTGACGCGGATTGTGTCCATGTGAACCTACCCGGGTATCGGAGGACAAGTTATTTCAAATTCGTCAATGCCTTATGGCAGGGCGTGGCGGACGAAGGACCGGCATCAGGCCCCAAGCGGACCAGGGTCGCGCTCGTGGTCCCGACGAAGGACAAGATGCGGCACCTGGCGAAGACGCTCCCGGACAACGCGAGGCTCGGGTTCGACGAGGTGATAGTCGTCGACTCGTCGACCAGGGAGCGGCAGGCGGTCGAGGACCTGTGCAACGCCGCCGGCGCCAGGTACCACTTCGCTCCCCTGGACAGGCTCGGGGCCAGGAACAAGGGAGTGGAGCTCTCGGCCGTGGACTGGGTCTGCGTCCTCGACGACGACATACTCCTCACCCGCTTCGACCTCGGGCTCTTCCGGAAGACCGCCCAGGACCTCGACTTCATGATAGGCGGATGGGGAGGGAACACGGAGTCGCAGTACGCGTGGATCTTCCGGAGGAGCTTCTTCCTGGATACGCTCCACGGCTACGACCCCGACATCACCGGCGGGGACGACCTGGACATCACCCTGAGGGCACAGAAGCTCGGACGCGGGAAGATGGCCCTGAACCTCGGACTCTACGATTCGAAGGCCCTCGGCCTGGCGATAGCGGAGGAGTACCCCGAGAGATGGATCAGGAACAAGGTGCTCTACTCCCTCACGTTCTACCCGCTCCTCAGGAGACACCCGTTCCTCATAACCAGGTTCCTCCTCAGCGACGGGTGGAGGGCGAAGAGGCTGCTGAAGGGGGAATCGCCCGCGAAACTGCTCTTCGAGAGCTTCATGGAGAGGGCCGGTCTGGTCTACGGTCCGGCATACAGCCTCCTGAGAAAGAGACGGAGACTGAAAGGGACCGCGTAGGCCGGGACTACTTCTTGTCCAGCTTGACCAGGCCGGAGCCGCCCTTGCCCATGAACTCGAGGATCTCCTCGATGTCCTTCTTGACCAGGGGGTCCTCGTCGGCTATCCGCCTCATCCAGCCCCTGAGGGCCTGCGCGGCGGCCTTGACCTCCGGGTCCTGCTTGCCTATGTGCTCCAGCATCGGGAGCCACATCAGGTTGTACATGACGATCTCCTTGGACGCCATGCGCTCCTTGTTGTACGGGTTCTTCTCGACCAGGACGGTCATCTGCTCGCGCCACATCTTGAGCTTGAGGTCCCAAACGATGGACACGCCCCAGATGACCAGGCCTATCGCGAGGAGTATGATGACGACGCCCGTGTAGGGCGTCTCGAAAACCCCGGAACGCCAGCTGACCTTGTCGTACACGAGCAGCGCGTCGGTCACGGCCAGCATGACCAGGGAAAGGATCGTGGCAATCTGCTGCACCCTCCAGACCTGGAGCATGAACCACTTCTTGACACCGTTGGGCAAGATATCCACCGGACCTGAACTGCCGAGGCGATTAGGCTCCTCCCTATTTTAGGGTTGTCAGCGGACCTGGCCGTTCAGAGCTCGGACCGGAGTATCCGGGCTATCCTCGCGGAGGCGTCCCCCTTCCCGTACGGGCACGGCCCGAACGACACCTTCGGGTGCTTCACGAACCGCCTTACCTCCCTGAGCACCCTGTCCGCATCCGTCCCGACGACCTTGCAGTAGCCGGCCTTCACGGCCTCGGGCCTCTCGGTGCTCCGCCGCATAACGAACACACGCTTCCGCATGACCGGCGACGAGGCCTCCTCCTGGATGCCCCCTGAATCGGTCATGATGAACTCCGCGTTCTTCATGAGCACGAGCATGTCGAAGTAGCCCGTGGGCGGGATGAGATGGATGTTCTTCGAGCCGGTGACCCTGTCCTTCAGCGAGTGCTCCTTCAGCATCTTGTCCGTCCGGGGATGGAGCGGCAGGACGACCGGCACGGGGCACTCCGTAAGGATCCTGACCATGTTCGCGAGCGTGGCCTTGTCGTCCACGTTTTCCGCCCGGTGCAGGGTCGCGAGGGCGTACCCGTCCCAGGGCAGACCCTTCAGCACCCTGGACCGCCTCATCGCCTTGGGCAGGTAGATGACCGTCGCGTCTATGGCCGTGTTCCCGGTCCTGTAGACCTTCCCCCAGACCTTCTCGCCCTTCAGTATCCTCACCGAGTCGGCCGTCGGGGCGAACAGGTAGTCGGATATGTGGTCCGTGAGCCGCCGGTTGTGCTCCTCGGGCATCCTGAGGTCGTAGCTCCTGAGCCCGGCCTCCACGTGCCCGACCCTGATCCTGAGCTTGGACGCGGCCACGGCCCCGGCCAGGACCGTGTTCGTGTCGCCCTGGACCAGGACGCAGTCCGGCTTCGACGCCGAGAACTCGTCCTCGAACTTGATGATCGCGTCCCCAGTCTGCTTGCCCGGCGAGCCGGAGCCTATCCCCAGGAAGGCGTCGGGCTGCGGCAGCCCCAGCTCCTCGAAGAAGACCTGGGACATCTGATAGTCGTAGTGCTGACCGGAGTGCACCAGCCTCGGGCCCATGCGCGCCCTCTTCAGCGCGAAGAACACCGGGGCCATCTTGATGATCTCGGGGCGGGTGCCGACGACGACGGACACGGTCATGAGCGCCTGAACAGAATCCGCCGAGATATCACTTGCGGAACGAGGCTCTCCCGGAAGCTACACGCAATCGAAAGAGCTATCCGCGATATCACCGGTGCATCCATAGATGATTCCGAAGCTCTGGCGTGAGTACGAGGAATTCTGCTCCATCAGGCGTGCCGGGATGGCGGAAGGGAACTGCGACCTGAGCGATCTCGATTGGGTATACCCGACAACGCTCCTCCCGCTCGGAACCTTCCTTGCCACGAGCAGAAGATCGTACACCCCGCCGAAAGACCAGGGAGTCGCCGATTACATCTCGATCATGCTCCGGACGGACACTGGACGCACTGACCCCACCAGAAGCTACGTCCCACTCGTACCGCTCCCACCGCGGAATGGAGATGAGGACCGGGTGCTCGGGCTCATCTACAGGCTCCACGACCACGGGAGGTTGTACGGCGGGGAGAGCGCGTTCAAGTATCTGATCGCTGAGATGGTAGACAACGTGTATCAGCACTCCCGCTTCTCCAACGCCTTCGTCATGGCTCAGAGATACGACAAGAAGGGATTCGTCGAGATCGCCATAATCGACGACGGGATCACGATCGGAGGGAGTCTCAGGAGCTCGGGGATGCGGATAGACGATGATGCACAAGCAATCGTGAGGATCCTGAATGAGGGGATATCGGCCAAGGGGACTGACACACGAGGTTACGGCATAAGGTCGAACGCCAGGATGTTCACTGAGGGACTCAAGGGGGTCGTGCTGATCGTGAGTGGGTGCGGGGCCGTTGAGCTGGCATTCTCAGAACCTGACCTAGGGGTGCGCCAAAACAATTATCACCTGACACAGGGCTCGAGTTCCCTGAACGGGACGCTAGTCAGCGTGCGGATACCATTCCCGAGCGAAAAGGTAGATGTCTATGAGTACACCACATAAGACAGTCCGTCTGGCAGATGCCATATACGAGGACCTCGCCCTGAGGGACTCTGCGGTCCGGCTGTTCGAATCCATAGAGGACTCGCCCGAGACGGATTTCGAGATTGATTTTTCGGGTGTACGGTCCATGAGCCGTTCCTTCGCGGACGAGTACGCCACCCGTCGTTCCAGGTCGACAAAGACCATCCGCGAGGTCAATGTCCCCGAGAGCGTCCAGCGCATGCTCGAGGCAGTATCCAACGGCCCCAAGGGGAAGAAGCGGTTCGAAGTGCACTCGGTGGACATGACCATCGTGTGAGCACGCGAAGCGGCATCGACGCGAAGCGAGACACAAGTGGTAATGCACCATAGTACAGTCACTCAATGCGGTTTGCATGTAGTACACTACAGGCCCTGTTGCGGAACTCCGGTGATCGAGATCTCTCACTCAAGCCAGTTGAACAAAGTCGGCCCATCGGCGCCTGGCCCGTGCACCGGTCTTGCCCTATGCCTCACCGCATCGACCCCACACCCTCCTGTCAGGTCGCTGATCTTGCAGGAGGACCGTCCACCTGGAATGTTCGTTCTGCGTTCAGGAAGACTTGGCCCGACGATATCTCGC
>CAZMPY010000018.1:0-6666 GCA_964568665.1 uncultured Thermoplasmata archaeon
GCACATCAGCGCGCACACGCCGCAGCCCGTGCACTTCTCCTCTATGATGTACCTAGAATGCTTCGAGAGCGTGACCTTGAAATCCCCCGCCTTGCCCTCGACCTTCTTCAGCTCGGCGTTGGTGAGCATGGTGATGTTCTCGTGCCTGCCCGTGGCCACCAGCTTTGGGGATATGATGCACATCGAGCAGTCGTTCGTCGGGAATGTCTTGTCCAGCTGTGCCATCGTGCCCCCGATGCTCAGCCCGCTCTCGAGTATGTAGACCTTGAACCCGGAGTCCGCCAGGTCCAGCGCGGCCTGCATGCCCGCTGGGCCGCCCCCGACGACGAGCGCGGCCCCGACAGTCCTCTCCTCGGCCATCCTAGGCGCCCTCCCCGGCGACCGGGCCAAGCTTCTCGAGCTCGGCGACCATCTGTTTGACCACCTGCGCGAACTTCGCCCCTTCCGAGCCCGCGATCCATTCGACCCTGAACCTCTGTTGCTCGATGCCCGCGTCCTCCAGGAAGGAGGACAGGAAGTCGCCTCTCAGGGCGGTCTTCTCGTTCCCGTTGATGTAGTGGCAATCCGCCGGGTGGCAGCCTGCCACTATGACTCCGTCCGCGCCCAGCGCGAACGCCTTCAGGATGAAGGACGGGTCGACCCTGCCCGAGCACATGACCCTGATGATCCTAACGTTCGTTGGATACTGCAGCCTCGTGGTGCCCGCGAGGTCCGCGCCCGCGTACGAGCACCAGTTGCAGCAGAAAGCCACGATCCTGGGCTCGTAGGCGTGTTCGTGCTCCGGGTCTGGAGCGCTCTGCGCCTCGGTCTTCATGTTCAGGCCCCCCTGAGCTTCCTGAGGAACGAGTGAGCGGACACGTGGTGCGTGTCGAACCCGAGCGAGATCGGGTCGATGCCCATCGCTAGCGCCTGCAGCTGGGATATGTGCATGACCGGTATGCCGTCCTTGGAGAACGTCTTCTGGGCGTTGTCGAACTGGAGGAGGCAGAACGGGCAGCCGGTGACTATGCAGTCCGCCCCCGCGGCCGCGATGTTGGTGCACTTGTCCTGCGTGAGCGAGTTGGCCAGCTCGATCACGTGCGATCTGACGCCCCCGCCAGCGCCGCAGCAGTCGAGCTTGTCCTCGTAGTCGACGCTGGTGGCGCCGCACGCCTCGACCATCCTGTCGATGAGCACGGGGTCGTTGGGGTCGTCGAAGGTCTGGTGCTCGGTCGGCCTCAGATAGTGGCAGCCGTAGTGCACGGCGACCTTGATGTTCTTCAGCGGACGCTTGGCCTTGGCAGCGATGGCCTCAAGGCCGATATCCTTGGTCATCACCTCGACGTAGTGCCTGACCTTGACCGGCTCGAAGACCTTCCTCCTGCCCTCGCTCTTCTTGGCCACGCCCGTGTACTTCTTGCCTATCTGCGCCAGCACCCTGTTGACCTTGCCCATGTTCTTGGGGTCCTGCAGGTACTCGGTCGCTTTGAGGAGCGATGTCAGGCAGCCGTTGCAGACCGTGAGTATCTCCCTGCGCTCGTCCTGGGCGAGCGTCAGGTTTCTGGACGCGAGCAGCAGCCACGTGTCCTTGTCGGTCGAGTAGAATATCCCGGGCACGGGACAGCATGAGAAGTCCTTGATGTCCGCGACGTCGAGGTCGAACCCCTCCTTGCCACAGACCCATCTGACGGAGTACTCAACGCCAGGATACCTGTTCGGTATGACGCATCCGAAGAAATAGGCGTAGGGGGTCACACCTTCACCTCCTCTTCGATGCCTATGAGCTTGTCGTACTTCGACGCGTGGACAAGGACGGATATCTCCCTCAGCACGTGTCTGTAATCGGCGTGCTTGGAATGCACCTCGTCCAGGCCCAGCTCCTTCCTGATCTTGTCGATCTCGGGGTCGGGTTTGACGCTCTGGCCGTACTTGACTAGGTTCGTCGCGGCAATCTTCACGAACGGAGGTATGGCCCCCTCCCGGACGGCGATGTGCCTGAGCGCGATCATGACCTCCGCGGGGTTGATGTCCGCGGGACAGTGCTCATAGCACCTGTAGCACGTGGCGCACACCCAGCGGGTGCCGAGCGTGTACTTCTTGAGCCCGAACTGGCAGAACTTGATGATGCTCCTGGTCTTGTAGTCGATCTTGAGGCTGATCGGGCACACGCCCGTGCAGTTCCCGCACTGGAGGCACGTCATGACGTCCTTGCCGCCGTACTTCGCGATCTCCTTCGCGAAGCCCGGGTCCAGCTGCGACTCGTCTATGACCTTCTCCTCGACCAGCTTCTCATGCAGGCCGCTCAGGAATGTCTTCTCGGCCTCTCCCATCAGGCCACCCCCTCCTCGGCCTTCTTCTTGTCATGGGCCTTGGGCGCCTGGCCGCCTGGTGCGAGCGCGGAGACTATCTCCGCGCATATCTGGTCGTCGGTGAACTGCTTCGCAGTGATGGCCTTCTGCGGGCACGACGCGGCGCAGGTGCCGCAGCCGTGGCACAGCGCCTCTGTGATCCTGGCTTTCATCCCGCCTTTCTCACCCTGGACGAGTTCCGGGGCGCCGTACGGGCACAGCTCGGCGCACAGCCCGCAGCCGACGCACAGCTCCTCGTCGATGGCCACTGTGAGCGGCTCGATCATGACCTTCTTCGTGAACATCGGCGCGGCCGCGGACGACGCTGCGGCCTTGGCCTGGGCGACTGTGTCGGGTATGTCCTTGGGTGACTGGGCGCATCCAGCGAGGAATATCCCGTCAATGGCGGTGTCGACGGGCCTTAGCTTCGGGTGGGCCTCCTGGAAGAACCCGTCCGGGCTCACCGTTAGTCCGAGGACCTTCCCGATCCTCCTGCTCCCCTCGGACGGTACGAGTCCGGTCGAGAGCACCACCAGTTCGAACTCCCTCTCCGTGATCTTGTTTAGGAGCGTCTCCTCGGCCCTGATCTTGACGGACTTCGTCTCCGGATCCAGGGTCAGCTTTGCTGGTCTCCCCCGGATGAACTCGACGCCGTACTCCTCCCTGATGCGGTGGTACAGTTCCTCGAAACCCTTCCCGAACGCCCGGATGTCGTTGTAGTACACGGCGATCTCGGTGGTTGGCTCGTGCTCCTTGATGATCTGCGCGTTCTTGATCGCGTACATGCAGCAGACCCTGGAGCAGTAGTTGTTGCCGATCTTCTTGTTCCTGGACCCGACGCACTGGATGAACGCCACGCGCTTCGGGGTCTGCCCGTCGGACGGGCGGATCAGATGGCCGCCCGTCGGCCCCGAGGCGTTCAGGAGTCGCTCGAGCTCGAGCGCGGTGATCACGTTGTCGTACTCCCAGTACTTGTACACGCCTTTCTTCTTGGGCACATAGGTCTCGAAACCGGTGGCGACTATTATCGTCCCGACCTTGAGGTTGAGGACCTCGTCCTTCATCTCATGGTCTATGGCCATGTTGGAGCATGCCTTGACGCAGAGCAGGCACTTGCCGGTCTTGAAGTGCAGGCAGTGCTCCTTGTCTATGGTGTACTTTAGCGGCACGGCCTGCGGGAAAGGCACATAGATGGCCTTCCTCTGGCCGAACCCCATGTCGAACTCGTTGTCGACCTTGACGGGGCAGGCGTCGGTGCACACCCCGCACCCGACGCACTTGTCCTCGTGGACATATCTGGCCTTGCGCCTGACCTTGACGTCGTAGCTTCCGATGAACCCCTTGACCTCTTCGACCTCGGAGTATGAGAGCAGTGTGATGTTCGGGTTCCTGGCCAGTTCCACCATCTTCGGGGCCAGTATGCAGATGGCGCAGTCGCCCGTCGGGAATGTCTTGTCCAGCTGGGCCATGACGCCGCCTATGCTGGGCTTCGATTCGACGAGATAGACCTTGAACCCCATCTGGGCGAGGTCGAGCGAGGCCTGGATGCCCGCGACGCCTCCGCCTATCACCAGGGATGTGGGTTCCACAGGCACCTCCCTCGCCTCCAGGGGCACGAGCCTTGCGGCTTTGGACACCCCCATGCGCACGAGGTCGCTGGCCTTCTCCGTCGCGCGCTCCTTCTCGCGCGCGTGGACCCAGGAGCACTGCTCCCTGATGTTGACCATGTGTAGCAGGTACGGGTTCAGGCCGGCCTGCACGATGCAGTTCCTGAATGTCGGCTCATGGAGCCGCGGCGAGCACGAGGCGACGACGACGCGGTCGACCCCGTTCTCCCTGATCGCCTTGATGATCTCCTCCTGGCCGAGGTCGGAGCACGTGTACTTGTTCTCCTTGGCCACGACCACGCCTGGGAGCCTCTCGGCGGTCTCCCTGACCTTGGAGCAGTCCACGACCCCTGCGATGTTGCTGCCGCAGTGGCATACGAAGACCCCCACCCTCGGCGCCGGCTTCCCCTCCTTGCCGGCGTCAGGGTTCGGTGTGGCGTCCTTGTGCTTCTGTTCGGTTGCGGTCACTTTCCCCCTCTCCTCGACCAGCGTTTGGCCGATGGATCGATCGGCCCGAGTGCCCCACATTAGACGCCATCCCCGGACGTCTGGCCCCGTCACTCGGCCGAGCAGGTCTGACAGGGGGTGGATAATCTACAGGAGCTTAATATAGATTTCGCCATCACCTTTTCGAAAAGCGCAGGTCTACAACCGATATTCGTTGACCTGCACGCTCATGGGTTGTAGCTTTTCTTGCAGAATATCGATGCTAATTTCGAAATTCGTATAATGGATGTTTCTCGTAGGCGGCAACGGACGGCGTCCGAGGACCGAGATGTGCATGATCCTGCAGACTGGCCCGTTGCGCGGGCCTCGTCCGGCCGCCTAGCACCGCCTGGACGCTTTCCGAATGTCCGCATGGACATGCTGGCGGGAGCCATGGTTTTGGGCGTTTCGAGATTCGATTCCCCACGGTGCGTGCCCGTGCTCCGTCCCGTCCGGTCACCTCTTGAGGTATCTGTGCGAGATATGGCAGCTGCCCTCGCGGGACACCATGCAAGGGCCAACGGGTGTCGCTGGTGTGCACTTCTTGCCGAACAGCGGGCAGTCCTCGCTCTTCAGGATGCCCCTGAGCATCTCGCCGCACCTGCAGCCCTTTGCCTCGCTGAACTCTCGGTCGTGGACCGGCTTCAGGATGTCGTCGTACCTCTTCCTCGCGTTGTGCGCCTCCAGCCCGCCGCACACCTCCAGTCCGCTCCCGGCAATCACCGGGAACCCCCTCCAGACGACATCGGTCGGCTCGAAAGCCTCCGCGATCGCCCTCATGGCTGCAGGGTTCCCGTCGCTGTGGACCACGCGGGAGTACTCGTTCTCGACCTCGGCGCGGCCCTCCCGGACCTGCTTCGCGAGCATGTACACGCCCATCATCAGGTCGAGGGGCTCGAACCCGGCGACGACCTGGGGCATCCCGAAGTCCTTCGAGAGGAACTCGTAAGGCTTCGTGCCGATGATCGCGCTCACGTGCCCGGGTTCGATCATCCCGTTCAGGCGTATCTCGCCCATGCCGGCGATCGCCTTCAGCGCTGGCGGCACCGTCCTGTGGCAGCTCAGCACCGAGAAGTTGGGCGGCGGGTCGGAGAGCAGCGCGGACGCGGTCGTCGGCGCGGTGGTCTCGAACCCTATCCCCATGAACACGACATCCTTATCCGACCTGCGCGCGAGCGCGACGGCGTCGTCGACCCCGAACACCACGCGCACGTCGGCTCCCTCCGCCTTCGCGTCGTTCAGCGACCCGCGCTCCCCCGGGACCTTCATCACGTCGCCGAACACGGCGACGGTGATCCCTGCCCGGGCCATGGCGATCATCTCCTCGATCTCGGCGGGAGGGGTGACGCACACCGGGCAGCCCGGACCCTGTCTTATGTCCACGCCCACGCGCGCGAACTCGCTGTCGAGCCCGAACCTGATGAGCGTGTCCTGATGCGTGCCGCAGACATGCATGAGCGTGAGGTCCAGGTGCATCTTCTCGAGCCTGTCCATGATCTTCCTGGACATCTCCCTGTCCCTGAGCCTATACATCCGGGACCACCAACCTGATGTTCCTGACCACGCACTCCCTCCCCTCGACGATCTCTGCGGCCCCTTTGCACTTGGGACATTCGAGGATGGGAACGGCCCTGTGCGGAGCGTCCTCCGAGGGCGACATATCTCCCTGGAACCCGCAGGTGCAGACGATCCTGCCCTTGATGTGCCTGATGGTGAGGACCGACCCCTCCAGGATCGTCCCCTTGGACAGCACCTCGTAGGCGAACTTGAGCTGCTCGTCGCCGAGCATCGTGAACTCTCCCAGGTCGAGCACGACCTCCTCGACCTTCGTCGCGTCGTGCCTCCCGGCCTCCTCCAGGATGCCTTCGACCATCTGGCTCATGATTGAGAACTCGTGCATGGCCTATGCCCCGGCGTCTTCCTGCTCCAGGAGCTCCCTGAAAATCTCGAGGGTCTTCTCGGCCTCTTCCCTGTCCAGGACCTGGATGGCGTACCCCGCATGCACTATGACGTAATCGCCGACCTTGGCGTCCACGAGCGACAAGTTGGCGGTCCTCGTGACCCCTCCGAAATCGACGGTCGCGGTGTGTCCCTGCACGGACTTGATCTCACCCGGAACGGCTAGGCACATCGGGGCGACAGTATGCGGGGTCCGTTCATAAATCTTTAGCCGAGCCTGGCCCCGGCGATGGCGTTCTGGCCTGTGGATATCCCGCCGTCCCCGTTCGAGATGCGCTCATGCCCGA
>CAZMPY010000019.1:0-58314 GCA_964568665.1 uncultured Thermoplasmata archaeon
GGCATCCCTGCTGCCGGGGACATCCCGCGGGCAACAGCCGGGAGCGCGAATGACCGCGAGAGATTGACGGGTCACTTCCTCCTGACCGCGGAACGGACATTCCAGGTAGACGGTCCCCCTGCAAGATCAGCGCCCTGGCAGGGGGGTGTGGGGTCGACTCGGTGAGGCATAGGGCAAAACCGGTGCACGGGCCAGGCGCCGATGGGCCGACGTTGTTCGACTGGCTCTGAGTGAGAGATTTCGATCACCGGAGTTCCGCAACAGGGCCTTGAGTTAATGTTTAAGTATCCCTAGGGTCCTCTTCGACCGACGACCCAGCGGTATCGCCAAAGGGTCTCGTGTGGAAGGGATTGTCAGCGATGGCGCCAAGGCAGACTACGAAGAGATCATCAGCGCCTCCTCCTCTTCCGAGGAGGGCATCTCATGCGCGCAGCCAGGCAGACGAGATCACGGATGCCGAGATGCACAGGTCCCGCAAGTCCGCCATCCTCCAGCTCGACATCGGCAGGCTCGCACACATCCTGGGTATCGCTTCCGGGCTCGCGCTCGCTGCGACGGCGGTCGTCGCGTACCTGCAGGAGAACTGGAGCTGGCTCGCGGACGCCCCTGCATATGTCATCTCTCTCAACTGGCTCGTGCCGCTCATCGCGAGCGTGGTCGTGGCCGCGGTCGCGATGTACGTCAAGTGGGAGCCGTACTTCGCGGACAGGGCCGACCCGCACTTCCTGATGAGCATCGTCGCGGTGGCGGTCCCTTCGCTCTTCATCGCGCTCATCGCCCTGGACGAGACGGGCTACATGTCCATCGGGAGACCGACCTGGCTCTATCCGGCCTCGCTCCTGGGCATCAGCCTCACTATGATCTCGTTGGCCATGACCTGGGAGGGCACCGGCCGGAGGAAGGTCATAAGCATCGCGTCAGCGGCGTTCCCGCCGGTCCTGCTGATATTCCCGGTCCTATTCAGTTTCACCCCTGAGGAGCTGTCCACGATACTGCCGATGGCCTACCTGGGCAGCGCGGTCGCCATCCAGCTCAGCGGGTCGATGATGCACATCATCGCGAGCTCGACCAGCGTCCAGCAGCGCGAGGTACTCAAGGCGAGCGACGGCAAGCTCAGGGAGATCGTCGTGGACGTCGAGAAGAAGCGCGAAGCGCTCGAGTACCGCGAGGACGCGCTGCGCATGAAGGAGTCGGACCTCGAGGCAGACCTGAAGCGGCTGTCCGAGGAGCTTGCCTCCGCCGAGGAGACGAAGAAGCAGATCGTGGGCATGGAGGCCGAGATCGAACAAAGGCTCATCCATGCCAGGACCTCGCGCCAGGAGCTGACCAAGACCGAGGTCGGCGTGGAGAACAAGCTGGAGAACCTGAAGCTCAAGCAGGCCGACCTCGACGCCCAGGCCAAGGAGGTCGAGAGACGCCTCAAGGCCGCGGCATCGAGGGATGAGAGGATCGCCGCGAAGGAGGTCGAGGCGAACAAACTCATGCTGGACGCCCAGGCGAAGGACCGGGAGTCCAAGAACCGGCTCGCAGACGCCCATGCGGATGAGATGTCCCTGGGTATCAAGGCGAATGACCTCAAGGCCCTGGATGCGGCCCTCGTGGAGAGGGAAAAGCAGATCAGGGTCCGCGAGGGCGCACTGGACCTGAAGGGGCTCGAGGTCTTCGCGGCCAAGGAGCAGCTCGGGAAGGCGGCGGCGGAGAAGACCACTGTCAAGACCCTCGAGCAGCAGCTCCTGATGCGCCAGGAGGCGCTCTCGGAGCGCGAGGTCAAGCTCAGGGCCAAGGAGGACGAGTTGAGGCGCGAGAGCGAGAAGGCGACGAGGCTCATCACGCGCTCGGACAAGCAGATGAACGAGCTCGTGGACAAGGAGGGGGTTATCCTGGCAAGGGAGAAGGCGGTCTCGGACGGCGAGACCAGGCTCAGGACGGCCTTGGTCAGCATGGACGCGCAGCTCGAGGATGTCCAGCGCGCCAAGACACTTCTATCCGACAGGGAGCACGAGTACGTGAGCATGAGCGAGGGTGCGCGCGCGAAGCTCGCGGAGATGGCCGGCCGGGACGAGGAGACCGCGAGGCGCATGTCCGCCCTGGACAGGCGCGAGGAGATGGTCAAGGACCTGGACCGGAGGCTGAAGGCCGAGCAGGAGCGCATGACCTCCAAGCTGAAGGAACTGCTGGAGGCGGAGAAGGACCTGAAGGCCCACGAGGCGGAGATCGGCCTCAAGCACGCTGAGCTGAAGGCCATGGAGCGGCAGGTGCTCGAACAGGTGGAGCAGGTCTCGGTCGCGCGGTCCGAGATGCCCGGCTTCGAGGCTTTCGGGACCGGGTCCGACGAGCGTTCCAAGACGCTCGACATGCGGGAGCGCAGCCTGCGCGAGAAGGAGCAGGAAACCAAGTCCAGGTTCTACCAGCGCGAGAAGGAGCTCGAGAAGCGCGAGCGACTCCTCCAGGTGAAGCTCAAGAAGGACATCGAGGAGATGGAGGAGCAGGTGCAGGCGGAGTTCGCGGAGGAGAAGGTCAAGACTGGCGTGGAGCGCCTGGACGACCTCATGCTCGGCGGGATGCCTTTCGCATCGAACGTGCTCTATGTCGGCCCTCCCTTCATAGGCAAGGAGACGGCCGCGTTGCTGTTCATGGCCGAGGGCCTGAGGAAGGGCGTCCCGGTCGTCGTGGTCACCACATCCCACCCCCCAGGGGAGATAGAGCTGGATGTCGCCCCGATACTGCCGTCGTTCAAGGAGTTCGAGCAGCTGGGGCTGGTGCGCTGGGTCGACGCCACGGGGGCGCAGGTGGATGGCCAGACGAGCCGTGCGAACTCGATCAAGGTCAAGGGCCCCGGGGACTTCGACGGGATCCTGCACGCGCTCGACGGGCTCATGAAGCAGTTCGAGCGGGACGGCCACCCGTACTTCAGGCTGGTCTACACGTCGCTGTCCCTGAGCATAACCCAGGCCGATGACAAGCAGTCGTTCCAGTTCGTCCAGAACATCGCCGGGAGGATACGCCAGGCCCGCGCGGTCGCGGTCTACGCGGTCGAGCGCGGGATGCACACGGAGCAGCAGCTGGAGTCGATCCAGCACCAGATGACCGGCGCGCTCATGTTCAAGACGGAGAAGCAGAAGACGATGCTCTGCGTCCAGGGCGTCACGGACGCCCAGACGAGGGACTGGGTGGATTACAGACACACGAACAAGGCGCTCATGGTCGGGGCATTTTCGCTCGAGCGGATAAGATAGTTAAGCCCTGCCGGCGCTGTGTGCCACCCATGACCCGCGCGGCGGGAGGTGGCCAGGGATGATAGTCCGGCACGGGAACGGCATCCTCGTCGAGATGGACGGCAGGAGGTTCAGGTTCGACCCTGGGCGTCTGGTCCAGGGCGATGTCTGCATGATATCCCACGCTCACACGGACCACATCCCGTCTGGCATGAGGCACCGGGAGGCGCTCTGCTCCGAGATCACGCGGGAGTTCGTCCAGCTCAGGCGGGGCAAGGAGCTCTCGCCGGTCACGGACGACCGCGTCGAGGTCCTCGACGCCGGGCACATACCCGGCTCGAGCATGTTCCTCGTGAGCGGCGAGAGGACGGTCCTGTACACGGGCGATCTCTGCACCAGGGACCGGGAGTGCATGAAGGGTGCGAGGCCCGTGAAGTGTGATGTCCTCGTGATCGAGGCCACCTACGGCCAGCCACATTACGTGTTCCCGGACCACCGCGAGGTGATCGCGGCGGCCAGGGACTGGCTCGAGGACCTCCTGGCCGAGGGTCGGTGTGCGGTCCTCTACGCTTACCCTCTCGGCAAGTCCCAGGAGCTCGCCGCGGCCTTCAGGGACCTGCCCCTGGCGATGAGCCATGCGGTGGCGGAGAACAACGCGCTGCTGAACCGGCACGGGTTCGACCTCCCGGTCCAGGAGCACCCGGGGCCGAGGCACGACCCGTTCGTGTACATCACATCCGGTCCGTCGGCCGACCGCGAGCGCGTCGACACGCTCGTCAGAAACGGGGCGCGCACGGCCTCGTTCACGGGCTGGTCGCTCGACCGGGCGTTCCAGTCGAGGTCCGGCGCGTTCAAGGCGTTCCCCGTGTCGGACCACTGCGGGTTCGACGAGCTGCTCGGGTTCGTGGACGCGTGCGGGCCCGAGGTCGTGTACACGGTCCACGGCTTCACGCACCAGCTCGCGTCGCACATAAGAAAGGACCTGGGCATAGACGCCCAGCCGCTCGTGAGAAGACAGGGCACGCTCGATCAGTTCTGCTGAACGGTCTTCGCTTTCTTGGAGCCGCCCCAGACCTTGGTGTAGGTCCCCGTCTGCATGAAGACCCTGGAGACGTCGACGGCGAACCCCTCGGAGCGCTTGACGATCTCCTCCGCGTCCATGAGTGCGTGGCCCAGCCCGACGCCCTGCCCGCTCAGTGTCATGACCGCGACGAGCCCTCCCGCACGGACGCGCTCGTCGAGCGTCACGACCCCGGGCACCGCGAGGCTCGCCCCGTGGCAGATGGCGTCCACGGCCGAGTCCTTGACCTCGACCTTCGGTATCTGGGCCATCAGGACCTCCATCGGATGGAGCATCTTCGAGATCTGGCTGCTGTCCCCGGCCTTGTGCGCCTCGTAGGCGTCCCTGAGGTCGTGCATCGTCACGGCCTGGTCCTCTGTGAGCGCGCCCGCCCTGGTCCTCCTCAGGTCCTGGAGGTGCGCCCCGACGGCGATCGCGTCCCCTATGTCCACGCACAGGCTCCTTATGTAGGTGCCAGCGTCGCATTCGACGTCGAACAGGACGTCCCTTCCGCTCGTCTCGAGCAGCCTCAGGGCGTGCACCCGTCTGCTCCTGAGCTCGCGCTTGACGGCCGATTTCATGGGCGGCGTCTGGAAGATATCGTCCGTGAACTCCGAGAAGACCGTGAGGAGCCGCTTCTCGTCGACGTTGCCGTGCATCCTCATGACGCCGACGTACGCCTTGGTGCCGTAGTGGAGCGAGTCCATGGCCCGGACCGCGGTCCCGAGGCCCACCGGCAACACGCCCGTGACCCGCGGGTCCAGCGTGCCCCCGTGGGCCGCCTTGCCCGCCCCTAGCATCTCCCGGACCCAGCTCGTCACCTGGTGCGAGGTCGGTCCCGAGGGCTTGTCGATCACGATGACGCCGTCCGCCAGCAGGTCCGTGACCGAGCGTTCGTCCGGACGCCTCCCGCGGCCGCTCCCGACGGCCCCCTTGGCTTTGACAAGCACCTTAGGCATCTGACTTCCTCGCCTCCGCAGCTATCGTGTCCGCGATCCTCTCAGGGGTCATTTCCGATGAATCCAACCACAGGTCGTACCTGGACCGGTCCGCGGTGTCGATGCCGTAGTACGCCTTGTACCTCTTCCTCTCGGACCGCTCCCTCATCCTGATCTCGTTCAGGACCTGCTCCTCGGGCTTGTGCTCCCGTCCGGCGATGCGCTTCGCCCGGACCAGCTCCGACGCGTCTATGTACACCGAGAATACAGGGACCTTCTGGAGCTTCAGCAGCAGGCCAGGCAGCCTCCCCTCGAGCACGACGTCCTGCTTCGTGGTGGCGATGGCGACCATGCGCTTGTCCAGCTCCCGGTCGATCGTCTCGTCCTCCTCGGCCATCCGGCCGAAGACGGTGAGGTCGACGCGCCTCTCGGTCGCCAGCTGCCTGAAGAGCTGCCCGACGAGCACGGCCTCGTACCCCATCCTCTGGGCGACCAGGCCGCATACCGTGGTCTTGCCGCTGCCAGGTGGTCCGGCGATCGCTATCCTCATGAGCTCCCGCCCTGGGGCCCGGCCGCCCCGCCGGCCTCCAGATTGTTCAGCCTCTTGCGGAAGCTGAAGACCTTCAGCAGCCTCTGGAGCACCTGCCCGAACGGCAGCGTGACCAGGGAGTACAGCAGTACCCAGTTGGGCAGCACGTTCGAGTTCCTCATGTTCGCGTTGAACTCCCAGGGGGCCGAGAACATGGTCGACCCGACGTCCATGTACACGAAGTTGGCCAGCCACGCGAAGATCGGGATGATGACTATCATGGTGACGGGCATCAGCTTGAACTGCGTCTGGGACGCCTTGAGCGACTGGGCCATGATCTGGGGCTGGAGCTCGGTGAGCTTCTTGAGCTTGTAGGTGTTGTTGCTCGACCTCGCCTCGCGCAGCTCCTTGCTGAAGGCGGACGAGACGCGCTGGTTCCTGGCCTGGTCCACCCAGTCCACGAAGAAGTGCCTGACCGTGACGCTGAAGAACGTCATGAGCAGCCCCGTGAACATGAGCGTGAGCACGGGCAGGTTGCCGTCGAACCCCACGAGGGGCATGAGCGGCACGCCGACTATCCTGCCCAGGCCCTGCCTCAGGTTGTTGTCGAACATGACGAATATGGCGAACATGAAGGCCATCAGCATGATCAGCTGGTTCCCTATGTCGGGCTTGTACGGCGGCGCGCCGCCGCCGGCCCTGGTGCCAGCCGACCCTGCTGGTGCGGCCATCCGGTCACCCGCCTCCGAAGAATCCCCTCAGCACTGGGTGCATCTCCATCATCTGCTCGCGCCCTATGGCGTCGTACAGTTGGATCATGATGCCGACCGCCAGCAGCACGCCCGTGCCCGAACAGTTGCCCACCGTCCCGATGAGGTCCGCGAGCGCGGCGAGCGCACCCACGGTCGCTCCGGATATCACCGTCACGACAGGGATGTACCTCTCCAGCACGCGCTTGAGGACGCGCGGGTCCCGCCTGAACCCAGGTATCTGCATGCCGCTCGACTCGATCTGCGACGCGACGGCCTCGGGGCCCATGTTCGTCGTCTCGATCCAGAACTTGGCGAACAGGATCGAGCCGCCTATCATGACCCCCACGTACACCAGCACGTGGATGCCGATCTGCAGCCTGGATTTGTCGATGCCCGTGGCTGCCAGGTAGTCGTTGCTCAGCATCGGCAGGAGCCAATCGCTCAGGCCGTTGATCGTGGACAGGTAGTACGCGAGCCCGCCGGACGGGCGCGTCGCCCCTTCGGCGTAGTACCCCAGCATCCAGCTATTGCCCAGCACGGGCACGTTCATGAACGACGGGTGGCTCCAGAAGAGCATGGAGAACATGCTCACGTTGGCCAGCAGCGCCGCCATGAGGATGACCGGGATGTTCGATGCGTAGATGAGCTTGATCGGGTACCTGCCGCGCGCGCCCCTCGCCCCGCCGTGGGCCAGGGGCAGCTCTATCCTGCTCGATTCGGTGTATGCGACGAACAGGAAGATCGCGATCGTGCCTATGAGCGCCACCATCGGATTGGGCTGTCTGAGGAAGATGGTCTCGTAGCCGCCGTTGGTCAGCTGGGCCGCCGACATGTGGTGGAACAGGTAGATCGTCTTCGGTATCGTGCCCGCGGGCGTCAGGTCCGTGGCCGGATCGACCGGGTGCCAGTTCAGGGACCCGGTGAATATCTGCTGCGCGACGCCGGCTGCGATGAACAGCGAGATGCCGCTCCCGATCCCCCACTTGGAGACGACCTCGTCCATGAGGAACACGAGATACGACCCGACGAACAGCTGCATGACTATCAGCGTGCGCGCCAGGCCCAGGCCGTGGCCGGCCATGAGCCCGCCCGTCATGTCGACGAACTTCGTGGACGGTTCCATGAAGCCGTAGACCTGGGGCACCGACTCGACCAGGATCATGATGATCACCAGGAGCTTCTGGGTGCCCTGGTAGACCGCCTTGTCCTCGTCGTCCTTGAGGTTGAGCTTGATGATCTTGGCGCCCGTGAAGAGCTGCATGATGATGGAGCCAGTGACTATCGGGCCAATGCCAAGGTGCATGAGGGAGAACTGCGCGCCAGCAAGGATCGCCCTGTACTGGGCGAACAGGTCGACGCCCTCGTTCTGATCGAGTCCGTAGATCACGATGTTGGTCATCGCGAAGTACAGGACGAGTATCAGGATGATCCACATCATCTTGGTTCTGAAGTGCACATGCCCCTCCGGCCGCGTGACCGCCGGAAGCCGGTCGGTCACCGGCTTGAGCTTGTAGAGCATGCTCTTCTTTTCCTCGCCCTCAGCCATCTAGCACCCTTCCTTTTCTCCTAGGTCCTACGATGTGTGGTTTATGGCGTTTGCCGTCGAGTGTGGCATGTCGGTGTTCAGCCTTCGATGAGGCTCCCGCCGGCCTTCTTGAGCTTCTCCTTGGCCTTCTCGGACGCCTCTCCGACCTTGATCACCAAGGGGGTCCTGATCCGCCCTGACCCGAGGAGCTTGTCGATGCCCATCCCCTTGAGGTCGACGGTCCACTTCCCGTCCTTCTGCGTGGCGAACCCGTCCTTGGATAGCGCCAGGATCTTCTCCTCCACTTCGGAGAGGTTCATCGTGACCTTGTCAGCGACGACCGACTGGGGCCGCTTGAAGCCGTGGTGGCCGAAGTGATCGGGAAAGTACTTGACCGTACTTATCCACTTGTGCTTGTGGAGGCCGGCGTTGCCCCTGCCTCCCCTAAGGCCAGCACCCCTCCCGGCCTTCTTCCCGCGGCCGTGGGTCCTGCTGCCCCTGAACTTGCTCGTCCTGCTGACCATCCTACTTCGCCTCCTTCGGCTTCTCGAGCATCCGGTCTATGAGCTTCTCGATGTCCGCGCCGCGGTATCCGACCGCGCCGCCGTCGTTCCAGGCCCTCTTGGACCCCTCGTAGCCCTTCCTGGGCGGGGGCAGCCGGATGACCGGCTTCAGGCCGTTCACGTCTGCCACGCGCGCCTCGCCCTTCTCGATGGCCTTGGCGAGCGACAGGATCGACGCGTACTTGGAGTTCTCCTTGACATAGGCGTCCGTGAGCTTCGCCCCTCCGATGATCCGCCCGCGCTGGAACAGCAGGCGCGCGACGGTCTCGTGGGACACCTCGCCCCAGGTCACGTAGTCCTTGGTCATCTGCAGCATGCCCCTCGTCGTCTCGTTCTTGGGTATGAGCACGCAGTGGTTCGGCCTCGTGAGCCTCAGCATCTTCATCGTGTCTACCTGGGTCGTGCGGATCCTGGCGTGCCCGCGGACCCTGACTACCACCAGGACCGTCATCTACTGCGCCCCCTTGTCCTGGCTGGCGTCCCCGGCGGCGGGCTCCGCGCCCTCCGCTCCGCCCTCCATCATCTCAGCGGTCGTGCCGGCGACGTGTATCTGGACGGACCCGGAGACGATCCTGAGCCTGTCCCTCTGCTCGTTGGTGACCCTGACCTGCGCCGTTGCGCGCAGCGCCTCGAACGAGGCGATGGCGTAGTTGATCGTGGTCTTGGTGTGGCCTGCGGTGAACCCCCAGCAGTCCCGGACACCCGCCATCTCGAGCACGCTCTTGGCGATCTTGCCGACCGCCAGGCCCGTGCCCCTCGGGGCCGGCTTCAGCGTGACGACGACGGAGCCCGAGTGGCCCCGCGTCTCGAACGGCAGCGAGTGCGGCGTTAGGCAGCCGCACTCCCACGAGCCGCAGCCGCGCTTGACCTCGATCATGTTCAGCTTCGCGACGTCGATGGCCGCCCTGATCGCGGGACCGACCTCCTTGCCCTTCAGCCTGCCGAGCCCGACGAACCCGTCCCTGTTGCCGACGACGACGGTGATCGCGAACCTGACCCTGCGGCCGGAGTCGGTCATCCTCTGGACCATGTTGACGTCGAGGACCTCGTCCGCCATCTCGGGCAGCAGGATGTCCACGATCTGCGGCTCCCTGAGCGGCAGCCGGCTCATGAGCGCCTCGCTCATGGTTGTTATCTTGCCCTCGGTCACGAGCTTCCCTAGCTTCGTCTTCGGGACCCAATCAGCCATCAGTCCGCACCTCCGATCTTCTTCTTGACCTCATCGAACATCTTGGCCGTACCATCCTTCATGTGCTTCCCCGAGATCCTGTCCTCGGACGGGAGCATCTTGTCGCTGTGCGGTACCTTCAGGCCGGCGTCGACGAGCCCCTTGAGCGTGGCGAACACGACCCCGCCCTTGGTGGGGCCTCTGAGGCCGATGTCCAGCACCGCTGATTCGATGCCCTTCCCGACCGCCCGCTTGCCCGCGAGCATGCCAGTGAGGTACGCGCCCGGCGTGCTCTTGCCGCTCGCGGTCCAGCCGTGCTCGACCAGTTCCTTGGACACGGCCGATGCCAGCACGTAGTCCTGACCGTCCCTGAACTCGATTATCTGCACCTGCACGTTCATGTTGGACTTCCTGACGACAGCCCTCGGGAGGTTGCCCCTGAGCAGGGCTGCCCTGTGCCTGTAGTCCGTCTTGCCCTCCCGCCGTCTCCTGAACGGCACCTTGTACCTTGGTCCAGTTGCCATCGTCATCACTCCTTCAGTATCCCCTCGGCCTTCATGTGCGATTCGAGGTGCGGCCTGTTCTTGAACACGCCGCCCTTGGCCTTGCGGTAATACTTCCTGTAAGTCTTCGTATCGATCTTGCCCCCGTCCCTGAGCTCCTTCAGGCGTCTCCTGATGGGCCGGATCGCCTGCATCCACCTCTCCTTCGAGGGCTTACGCGCGTTCTTCGTGCCGCGTCTCGATCCCTGGCCCCGCCTGCGCCCCTTGCGCTTCTGGGCCTTCACGTAGTTGGCCCTGCCCCTGGACACGCCCTTCTTCTGCACCGCGGTGATGGTCCCGGACGCGATCAGCGTCCTGATATCCGCCCTGGTGATGGCGTCGGAGGCGTCCTCGAGCCGGTTCGGGTCTATCCAGACCCTGGTCTCGCCGCATTTCAGTATCAGCGCGGCGACCCGCTTCTGGTTCTTGAGGTTCATCGTCATCCGCTCCTGTTGAGCACGCGGATCTTGAGCTCGTCTGCCTTCTCCTCGAGCTCGAGCCGCTTCTTCGTGCCAACCTGGTGCGCGATCCTCGCGGCCTCGGTCTCGGGCTTGACCCTGAGCAGGTCCTTCATGTTCCTGACGGCGATCTCACTGAAGCCCGATGGGTGCAGCCCCCTCGCGGCCTTCGGCCCGCCGAAGCCTATCGAGACCATGATCCGTCTGTAATTGTAGTGTTGCCTCACCTTCGAGTGGCCCCCGCGCGGCTTCCTCCACTTGACGCCCTGGAGCCGCTGCCTCGTGTGCCACTCCTGCCTGAGGAACGCCGGGCGCTTCGCGTCGATCTCGCCGCGCTTCCTGAGCGCGTCGATCAGTTCCTTGGGGAGCTTGGGCTTGAGCTTGACCCGGTACCCGCTCTCCTCCTCGATCTCGACCTCGTCCTCCTTCCCGCCCTTCTCCTCTTCCTTGGCCTTGCCCTCGGCCTTCTTCGCGGCGGGCTTGACCTTGCGGGTCTTCGTGGCGGCGGGCTCTTCCTCGGTCTTCTCCCCGCCCTTCACGCCGAGGTCCTCGCACCAGTGCTCGACGGTCTTCGGGCCGACACCCTTCAGGTGCTCGTGGATGAGCTTCGTGGTGTCCTCGGACCCGAGGGCCTCCGTGAGCTCCTCCGGGCTCGTGATCCCGATCGCTTCGAGCTTGGCGATGTACTCCTCCTTGAACATGTGGAGCTTCATGAACTCGTCATGGTGTGCTGACTTCTTCTCTGCCAAGACCTTCACCTCCCCGGCTTCTCTGTTATGTATATGCCGTCCTGGAAGATCCTGGGGTCGAAGCCCTTGATCTTCGTCGCGCGCTCGATGTTCGCCGCTGTCTGGCCGACCTGCTCGACATCCGCCCCGGTGAGGACGACCTGGTCGCCCTTGATGACCACCTTCGTGGCGCCGAGTATCTTTGTCTTCCGCGGGCACTTCTCGCCCAGGAAGTTCTCGATCAGGAAGACGTCTCCCTTGACCGCCGACTTGATCGGGAAGTGCGCGTAGACGATCTTCATCTTGTACTCGAACCCCTTCGTGACGCCGTTCATCATGTTCCTGAGGTGCGCCGCGTAGGTGCCGAGGAGCGCCTTCTCCTTGGCCCTGTCCGTCTTGCTCGAGACCATCACGTGGTCCCCGTGCTTCTCGATCGTTATGCGCGGGTCGTGGAGCCTCTTGGAGACCTCCCCGTTGGGCCCCTTGACCTTGACGACCCCGTCCTGGATCGTGACGGTGACTTTCTCGGGCACATCGATCTTGTCCGAGAGCATGCCTTTCTTGCCGGTCATTCCAGTCACCTCAGTACACGAACGCCAGGAGTTTGCCCCCGACGCCTCCGTTCTTGGCCTGGGTGTGCGTCAGCACGCCCTTGGTCGTCGTCAGTATGAGCACGCCGAAGTCCTGCGCAGGGAGGTACCTGGCCTCGAATTTCTCCAGGTTGTCCGTCTTCACGCTGTACCTCGGCTTGATCACGCCGCAATCGTTTATCTGCCCTGCCAGGGTCACCTTGAACATGCCGCTCCTCCCATCGTCCAGGAGCTCGAACTGCTTTATGTAGCCGGCGTCCTGCATGACCTTGAGGACGCAGCCTATGAGCTTGGACGAGGGTCTGATCGTGCACTCACCCTTGCCGACCTTCTCGGCGTTCTTGATGACAGCCATCGCATCGTTGAGTGTATCCTGCTGCATGTTTGTCACCTCACGAGTACTTCCTGAACCCGATGTTGGGGGCGATGTCTCTGAAGCACTGTCTGCACAGGTGCATCCCGTAGCGTCTTACGATGCCCCGCTTCCGGCCGCATCTGGTGCAGCCCACTGATCTTCCGAACTTCTTCTTTGGCTTCAATCGACCACCTCCACGCCGTACTTCTGCTTCACGTACTCGTGCCCTTCCTTCCGCGACACCCTGTGGCGCTTCGGGACGGAACGTTCCATGATGCTCCTGCGCTGGATCCGCTTGCCGGGCCTGTTCAGCGAGACGCTGACATCGAGCCCGAAGATGCCTATCTCGGGGTCGTACTTCATCCCCGGGAAGTCGGTGTAGTCCTGGATTCCGAACGAGAAGTTCCCCTCGGGGTCGAACGAGTACTTGGCGAGCCTGTTCTCCCTGATCCACAGGGCCTTCTTGACGAACTCCTCGGCCTCCTTGCCGCGGATCGTGACCTTGCACCCGATCTGCTGGCCCTTCCTGATGCCCAGGTCCCTGTTCGTCGTCTTCGCCATCGTCCTCACGGGCTTCTTGCCGGTGATCATCGCGAGGACCTTCTCTGCCTTGACGAGCCTCTCGCCAGAGTCGCCGACGCCGATGTTGGCGACGGCCTTCTCGAGCCTGATCTCCCGCATCTTGTCGCTCATACCGCCTTCGCCTCCGGCAACCTTATCTCAGGGGTCTTCTCCCCGACGACGAAGACGTTCTCCTCGACCGTGCTGAACCCCTCCTTGAACGTCACCAGGTTCGGCGAGGAACCCCTCCTGACCTCGTAGCCCTCGACCGTCTGGAGTGTGCCAGGGTGCGAGCCGCCGACGAGGAACACAAGGCTTCCCTTGTCGAGCTTGATGGCCTTGATGATCTTCTGGGCCGGGACGTCTATCTTCAGGACGTCCCCGGTGCTGTACTGGTCCTTCGGGAGGAGGATGTTCCTGCCGTCATGGAGCGTCAGCTGGGTCTTGCCGCCGCGGACCGTGGTCTTCCCGTCGATCCTCGCGAGCTTCCACCCCGCCTCGTTCGCCTCGATGGGCACAAGCTTCAGCCTGCCCTTGTAGTCGATGAGCATCCTGTAGCTCTGGTTCGCCTTCTTCAGCGTCACGACGTCCATGAGCCCCACGGGGAACTTGTAGTCAGTGACGATCTTGCCGTCCACCTGCACGTCCCTTCCGCCGATGATGAACCTGGCCTCCCTCGAGTTGTCGCAGAGCTTCAGCATGTCCCTGACGACCGAGAGGAGTGGCATCGAATCGACGTTCGTGTGCGGGCCCGGCCTGGGCTTCGTGACCCAGTGGCTGATCTTCCTCGGGACCGCCCAGCTCCTGGGCGCCGTCATCCTCTTCATGTGTTTCTTCATCGCTCTCACGCCCCCTTCTGCTTGAGGCTGTCAAGCTTCTTCTTCCGCCACGGGTCGGACAGGTCCAGCTTGGTGATGACCACGTTCGACGGGTCGACCGGCTTCGGCTTCTGCGTGCCGTCGGCCTTCGCGACCGTGACGCCCTCTATTATGATCTTGCAGTCCTTGAGGTCCACCGCTGCGACCTTCGCCTCGATCTTCTTGAGGTCCTGGGCCCCGCGGACGATCTTGACCGTGTCGCCCTTCCTGATCGGGACGGAGCGCACGTTGAACTCTGACATGAGCGCGGAGTTGAGATGCGCGGAGACCATGCGGTGCTTCCTGTGGAGCGGCGCCTCCGACCGGTCCTTCCTCTGCTTCTTGGCCTTTGTGCTTGCGACCATGTGGATACCTCACACTATCATCGAGGCCGTCGCGGCGATCCGGGGCCACCTCTCGGCGGCCTCCCGGGCCACTGGCCCCTTGATGTCCGTGCCCTTCGTCTCGCCAGTGTCCGTGACGATGACGACGGCGTTGTCCTCGAACTGGACCATGGTCCCGTCCGGCCTCCGGAACAAGCGCTTCTGGCGCACGATGACCGCGCGCATCAGTTGCTTCCTGGTCTCGGGGGTGCCCTTCTTGACCGTGACGACCATGACATCGCCCACGCCCGCAGATGGGAGCCTCCTCTTGGTGCCGTGGTAGTTCAGCACGGTCACGACCTGGACGATCTTGGCTCCCGTGTTGTCGATGCAAATGAGCCTCGCCCCGACCGGTATGCCCCTGGTCTGTCTGCCTGGAACGCCCTTCATGACTGCCACCTCACTTCCTGTTCTCGATAATGACGTATGATACGCGCTTGCTGAGCGGCCTGCACTCCATGATGCTGACCTTGTCGTCCGCCTTGGCCGCGAAGCACGGAGGTGCGTGGGCCAGGTACTTGCTGGTCCTCTTCTCGTACCTCTCGAACTTCGGGATGTACCTCATGTACTCCCTCTCGACGATAACGGTGCCCTGCATCTTCGCTGACACGACGGTCCCCGTGAGGACCGTGCCCCTGACCGGGAGCGTCCCGTGGAACGGACAGTTGCCGTCCTCGCACGTGCCCGCCGGGGGCGCGACGTCCAGCCCGATGTCCCGGGTCCCGGGTTTCTCCGCCTTCTTGACCTTCTCCGCCATCTGTGTCACCTCGCCTTCAACGCACTTTCTTGATCCTGTCTTCAGGTCTGAACTTGATGTCCTTCCCGGAGACGGCATGCGCCCGACCGCGTTCCATGAACCTGAACTCGCAGCACTCCTTGGGCAGCATCCATGTCCGCCCGCCGTGCTCGATGGTCAGGGTGTTCCGGGTCTCGTCGACCACGACGCCCCGGACGCCCACATGTTTTTCGCATGTGGACGCCAGCACCTCGACCTCAAGTCCGATGAACTCGCGTCTCCGGAAATCTTCCGACTTCATGTGCTCGATTACCTGCTATCCACCGAGAAGCCCAGCTCCTCGAGGACGTCCTTCACCTTCTTCTTGTGGTCGCCCTGGAGCTCGATCTTCCCGTCCTTGTAGGTCCCGCCGGCGGCGCACCGGGTCTTCAGCTTCCTCGCGAGGTCCTCCATGTCGATGTCGCTGGAGTCTATGCCCTCGACGACTGTGACTATCTTGCCGTAGCGCCTGGTGTCCGTCAGGATCTTGATCCGCTGCTGCTCCTTCGCGATCTGCTCACACATGCACAGCTCTTCTGGCAATCCGCAGGTCGAGCAAATACCAGCCATTACTTCTTCTCCTCCTGTTGCTTTCCAGCCTTCTTCTCCTTCGCCTTGCCCTTCTTGGGGGCCTTCTTTTCAGCGGCAGCCGGGCCAGCCTTCTTCGTCTTCTTCTCGTCGGCCAGCTCCTTCTCCCGCACGATCGTGTGGATGCGTGCGATGTTCGTCCTCAGGGACCTGATCTTGCCCGGGCTCGCGGGCGCACCGCCCATGGCCGCGACTCCCCTCTCGTGCATGAGCTCGTCGAGGAACTCCTGCAGCTTGGCCTGCATGTCCTCGGGGCGCATCACCCGCAGCTCCTTCGTCTTCAGCAAAGCCATCGGTTCACGCCTCCTTCTTCTCGTCGGCCTTCGGGGCCTCGGCGGGCGGTTTCGGCGCCTGGGCCGGCTCTGCGGCCTCGCCCTCGTCCTTCTTCTTCCGCTGCTTCTTTGGCTTCTTCTCGTCGCCCGGGGCGGTGGCTGCGCCTTCCTCGCCCTCCTTCTTCTTGGGCCTGGCGCGCTTCGGCTTCGCCTCGCCCTCGGCGGTCTTCTTCAGCTCGGCGACCGCGGCTTCGGCCTTCTTGTCCTCGGCCTTATCGCTGTCGACGGCCGGTGCCTCGGGCTTCGGCGCCTCGACGACCGGTGCCGGCGGGATGATCTCCACCTCGTCAGGCAGCTTCGCGTCGGGGTCCATGATCTGGACGGTGACACCTATGACTCCTGGCTTGAGCTTCGCGACCGCGAAGCCGTTGTGCATGAAGTCGAGCTTCGCCTCGCCGCAGAACTTGATATGGCCATCCTTGAACTTCTCGGTCCGGTGCCTCTGGCCCGTGAGCTTACCGGCGATGATGATCTGGCAGCCCCTCGCGCCGGATTCCATGATCCTGCGCACGGTCGAGTGGCCGGCCCTCCTGAAGTGCCAGCCCCTCTCGAGCGCGTTCGCGAGCTTCTCCGCCATGATCTGGGCGTTCAGGTTCGGGTTCTCGACCTCCTGGACCTCGATCTGCGGGTTGTTGAAGTTGAAGTCCTCCTCGATCGCCCTCGTGAGGCTCTTGATCGCCTCGCCCCGGCGCCCGATTACCAGGCCAGGTCTCTCGGTTATGAGCGTGACCCTGGTCCCCATCGGAGTCCTCTGGACGTCGAGGCCACCGAACCCTGCCCGGCCGACCTTCTCCATCAGGTACTCCTTGAGCAGGTGCCTGCGGATGTTCTCCGTGACGAACTTCCTCTCGCTTGCCATGTGATCACTCCTTCAGAGCAGGCCTAGGCCGCCCCGATCTCCTCAAGCACTATCTCGATCGTGGTCGTCTGCTCGTTCCAGGGCGTGCTCCTCCCCTGGGCCCTCGGCATGTAGCCCTTGACGATGGCGCCCCTGTGGGCGCAGGCCACCTTGACCCTCATGTTCTCCGCGTCCAGCCCCTTGTACTCGGCGTTCGACCGGGCGCTGTCGATGACCTTCAGTATCTCCTTCGCAGCCTTCCTGGGGTACCTGGCCGGCCCGACCTTCGGCTTCGGGTTGAGCAGCTTCTTGAACCTTGTGTATGGCACCGGGTTCGTCAGGTCCATCACGCCCTCGAGGTACTTCCTGGCCTGTTCGACCTTCATCCCCTTCAGCTCCTTCAGGACCTCCCTGCAGTGCTTCGGTGAGACGCTGATCTCCTTGCCGAGAGCCCTCGAGGTCGTCTCCGGGTCCGTTTCCTGAGTGTATCCCATCGATTCACCTCACTTGAGTGGCATGAACTTCGAAGACCTCGTCGCGCCTACGCCGAGGCCGGAGTGCTTCACGGACTTCCTGGTCAGTGCGAACTCTCCGAGGTAGTGTCCAATCATCTCTGGCTTGATGTCCACGGGCGAGAACTCCTTGCCGTTGTACACGCGGACCGTCTTGCCCACGAACTCGGGCAGGATCGGTATCTCCCGTCTGTGGGTCTTGACCGGGCCGCTCGCCGCCCTGAGCCGCCTGATGAACGACTCCTGCTCCGGGTTCAGGCCCCTGATGTAGGTCCTGCGCGCCCTTGCTGGCAGAAGTTCGATGATATCGGCCATCGGGAGCGCTAGCAGCTCCTCGAGGGAGTGGCCCCTGTAGGTGAACTCCTTCTTCCTCCTGGCCTGGATCTGGCTCTTCTTCTTCCTGAGCCGTCTCCTGGCGGCCTTCGCGGTGCCCTGGTACCTGGCCGAGGGTTTTGCCTTCTTCTCCACGACCGGGGCCGCCGGTGCGGCCGCTGCGCCCGCCGCCGGTGCGGCCGCCGCTGTTGCGGGGGCCTTCGCGCCCTTGCCAGCTGCCGGGGCCGCTGCGGGGGCCTTCGCGCCCTTGTCTGCCGCCGGTGCCTTCCCGCCGGCCTTAGCATCATGCTTCTTCTCTTCGGCCATTCATCACACCTTCTTGGGCTTCCTCTGGGGGGCCAGCCTGCCGACCTTCCTGCCTGGCGGGGTGTTCCTCCCTACGCTCGACTGGGTACCGACATGCGGGTGACCGCCACCGCCGTGGGGGTGGTCAACCGGGTTCTTCGCGACACCCTTGACCGTGAAATACGCCTTCGCCTTCGCGCCGTATGCGTGGAACTTGTTGCCGGACTTCACGAAAGGCTTCTCCTTGTGTCCGCCGCCGGAGACGAGCCCGACGGTCGCGAGGCACTTGTTGTTGACCTCCTTGAACTTCCCGGAGGGCATCAGCAGCATGGTCTTGTCGCCTTGGGTGACGATCGTGGCCGCGTTGCCAGCGGTCCTGACGAACTTTCCGCCGTCGCCGGGCTGCGACTCGATGTTGTAGACGATCGTGCCTTCGGGCATGTCGCCCACGGGCATCGTGTTGCCCGCTGTGATGGCGCCCGCCGGGCCGAACGTGACCCCCTGGCCGACGCACATTCCGTCGGGTGCCAGCATCCACTGCTCCGAGGAGCCGAAGTCGACCCTCGCGATGGGCGCGATCCTGCCTGGCTCGTGCGACAGCTCGGTGATCTTCCCCGTCCCCACGCGGATCTTGGGGTGCTTCACATCGGTGAACCTAAGATGCCTGGGGGACCTGTACCTGCCGAACCCGCGCCCCCTCCGCTGTGTTATGAGTCTCTTTCCCATTTCAGCCACCTCAGAATATGCCTATCCTCATGCCGATCTCCTCGGCGGAGTAGCCCTCTTTGAGCTTGATGATCGCGTGCTTGCCGTCCTTGGCCGTCTTGATGTTGATCTTGGCGACCTTGGCCTCGAACTTCTCCTCGAAGGCCTTCTTGATGTCGATCTTCGTGGCGTCCTTCCGGACCACGAACTCCAGCTTGTTGCCATCCCTGAGGTCCTGGACGGGTGTCCCGGACATGGCGTTCATCGTCTTCTCAGTGACGTACGGATGAAGAAGGATGATCTTGCGCCTCACGTCTTCCACCCCCCGATCGCGGCTAGGGCCGCCTCGGATATGACCATGAGCCTGCCCGCGGAGCCGCCCGGAGCCAGTGTGCTCGCGTTCAGGCCAGACGGGGTGACGACCTCGACGCCCGAGAGGTTCCTGAGGCTCTTCCAGCCGTCGCAGTCCTTGGAGACCACGAACAGGACGCTCCTGGGCATCCTGTACCTGCGGCCCCTCATCTTGCCCCTGCCAGCCCGGACGTTCTTCCCGTCCTTGGCGCGGACCACATCATCGAGCACCCCGAGCGCCTCGAGCATCTCGACGGCGCCCTGGGTCGTCTTGATGCCCTCGATGTCGTCCTTGACGACCACTGGCACCGTGAGCTCCTCGTCGAACCTGTGGCCCCTTGCCTTGACCATCTCCGCCCTGTTAGTCGCGCCGAGGGCGGACAGCTTGGCCACGAACATCTCCTTCTTGTTGATCTTCTTGCCGAGGTCCTTCTCGACCTTCGGCGGGTGAGCGCGCCTGCCGCCCACGTTGTTGGGCGACTGGGCTGCGTGGGAGCTGTCCATGAGCCTCTGGACCCTGGACACGCCTCGGCCCTTGCCCCATGTGGACACCGAGTGGCGCTGGCCCGCGGTGGACTTGGGCGCGTAGGGCTGCCTCGCGTTCGCCTCGATCGCGGTCACGGCCCTCCGGATCAGGTCGGGCCTGAACTCGGACTTGAATGCCACGGGGAGGGCCGCTTCGCCGGCGACCTCGCCCTTGACGTCATATACGTTAACCCTGCCGGGAGCGGGCTTCTTGGCGGCGGGCTCCTCTGCCTTCGTGCTCTTGGTCTTCTTCTCGGCCATCCACTCACACTCCCTGCTTCGACTCTATGGACACGAAGGTGACCTGGGGCGCCTCCGGGAGCTTGATGCCTATGTCCCTGACAGGATGCCTCATCCTGATGATCCTCTTCGACGGTCCCGGCACGGACCCGTGCACGAGGATGTACGTGTTCCGGACATCGCCGTAGTGCAGGAACCCGCCCTTGGGCGTGACCTCCTGCCCGTTGTCGCCGATCTTGAGTATGCGCTTGTTCAGCTCGGTCCTCTGGTGGAACCCGCGCTGGCCGCCCTGGGGGACGGTCGGATGCACATAGTTCGGCCTCTTCTGCCCGATGGTACCGATGAGCCTCCTGTGCTTGCTGTTCTTGTGCATCAGGAGCTTCGTGCCCCATCTCTTGGTGACACCCTGCCATCCGCGGCCCTTGGTGACCGAGACGACATCGACCATCTCGCCCTCCTTCGCGAAGTCCTTGATAGTGACTGCCTTGCCGAGCACGCCCTTGGAGTACTCCAGCCGGTCCTTCAGCTTGCCGCCGCCGACCCTGATCTCCATGAGCTCAGGCTTCTTCTTGGGCAGGCCGGAGACGAGCACGGGCTGCGTGTAGACGAGCGTCCTGATGTCGTCGTACTCCGACTTCTCGGTCTTCTCCCAGGCGGCCTTCTCGTCGTATTCCTTGGGCAGCGGGAGCCTTCTTGCGAGCTCCTTGTCGAGCTTGCCGGCCCACACCTCCCCGACGGCCTTCCTGCCGTAGGGCGTGTCAGCGTAGAACCTGATCCCGCAGACCTTCATCGGGGGCACCTCGAGCACGGTCACCGGCACCTGGATCTCCTGGCCAGCGGTGTTGCTCTTGGGCCTGTAGTCCACGATGAATGCGTGGGTCATCCCTGCCTTATAGCCCGCGAACCCCTGGAGTTTCACTCCCTCTCCGGTGTCCTGGGGCCAGTGTGAAATCCTGGCGGTTATGCTTCTGGCTCTCTTGCGGGGGGAGTACCCCATCGAGCCCTTCCTTGGACGTCTTGTTGTTGACATCTGCTCTCCCTCGTCTCGAGGCGATAGACCTGGCTGAATGCTCTCGAATGTTCGAGTACATGGACCGAGGCATCAGATCTCGGCCGTGACGCTTCGTTCGCGCCTGAAAACCCATTGTTTCAGCGCGAGTATTGGGTTGCTCTATAGGCATCGCCCATGTAGCGTCTGGCCGATACCGCCTCAGGTATCGCAGGTTGCTGAATGGGGTACTTGTATTTAAAACTGACCGCCCCGGGGACGCCGCAAGACCCTCAGGCCTTGCCTTCCTTGACCGCCTTCTGGGCCCGCTTCCCCCGCTCCTTCGAGGTGTATCCTGTGACCTTCTCGAGGAACGTGTTGTACGCCCTTATGGTGTCCTGTGCCACCTTGTCGTCGACCCCCGGGGCCATCTTCGTGTCGACCGCGAGCTTCTTCCCGCTGGTCCACGCCCAGATCTCCTTGATCGCGCCGTAGCTTGCGACCAGCCGCCCGTCCTTCTCCTGGGCGTTGCCGAAGACCTCTACCATCTGCTGCCTCAGGTTCTCCGGCTTGATGTTGTCCTGGAGACCCCTGCGTATCTCGTACTCGTTCAACGGATCATCCCTCATGCGTTAATCCAGATGCTTCCTGAAAAACCTTTGGAGGTCGACCGTGCCGCCCACGATGTGCCCCTCGAGGTCCATGACGCCCTCCCAGATCTCCCTGCAGGAGCATTCTGGCCGGGCGAGCCTCGACCTGTCCTGGTGCTGCGAGAACGCCTTGATCCCGGCGAGCACGACCTCGTCGCACCCTCCGCAGTTGTGGGCCCCGCGCTCCTTGCCGCCGCCCGTCGGGTCGCAGACAACCCTGCAGCCGGTCCTCGAGGCGGCGTCCAGCACCGCCAGCACGCTCCAGAGCCAGGGCGGCCTGTACGCCCATGTCTTCCAGAGCTTCTCCACGACGGTCCCCCTCTGGACGTTCACGGGGTTCAGCGAGACGACCTTGCCCTTCACGGCCGCGTGCTTCACCGTCGCGATGGCGTCCGCGACCGCCTCCGCCTCCGTGAGGTACGGGGGCTTCAGCAGGACGTACGTCCTGAGGTCCGCGCCCTTCCTGGCCAGCAGGTCGGCCGCGCGGTCGTAGTCGCCCACGGTGAAGCCCTTGTTGACCGAGTGCCGGAGCACCAGGTCGTTGGCGCTCTCGAGGCCGATTGCGACCTCGATGTCCCTGTGCGTGCCGAGCGCCCTGTCGAGCCGCTCCTCGTCGATGTACTCCGGCCTCGACTCGAACAGGAGCCTGCGCCCGCTCTCAGCGCAGTGTCTCAGGATGTGCTCCGCCGCCTCGTCCGGCACCTCGCCCGTGTCGAGGAACGACCCGGACGTGTAGACCTTGAGCATCCCGACGTCGCCGAGTTCCCTCACGGCCTGCGCGAACTGCGCGACGATGTCCTGGGCCGTGACATCCCCCCTGGCGTCGATGTTGTATCCGCACATCGAGCACCCGCCGCCATGGAAGTGGCTGCAGCCAGCTGTCTGGAGGATGATGACGCCCGCGTCGACCTGCCTCCCGCCCAGGCTCTCCTTCTCCTTCCACACGGCGGCAGGCGCGGTCCGCGGCTTCTCCCTTCTATCGCTCCTCTTCATGGAGGGCCTCGCACATCGGGGCGTTCAGAGGTCGAAGGGCTTGAGGGTCTTGCGCCCATTCCTCTTCGCCCTCCTCGCTGCCCGCTCGATCATCTCGTGGACCTCCCGGTCCAGCTCAAAATAGAACTCCTCGGAGATGCGGTATCTGTTCCCGACGACCTCTTTGACATCGGACACCTTGATGATCGTTTTGCCGTTCCTCAGCGTCGAGACAGACATGCGCTCCCCCTCATGCTCGCCCAGGGAAGAAAGCTAATGCGGCTACCCCTCTTAACCTTTGTGTGCTGAACTGGGCCCTCCGGCCCCAAAGTTTTTTCACGGCCACCTGTCTTTAAGGTCGGGGCACGGCAATGGATGTCGAGAGCAGGCTCGGGCTGATTTCGCGGAACACCTTGGAGATCGTGACTAACGAGGAGCTGAGGACGCTCCTCGAGACGAACCCGAAGCCCAGGGCCTACATCGGCTTCGAGCCGAGCGGCTTCTTCCACACCGGGCAGATGGTCTGCGCGGCGAAGATCCTCGACATGCAGGAGGCGGGCGTCGAGGTGACGATCTTCCTGGCCGACTGGCACGCGATGATCAACGACAAGCTCGGGGGCAAGCTGGAGAACATACGCGCATGCGGCGAGTACATGCGCGAGTGCTTCATCGCGCTCGGGGTCAGGGAGGACTCCGCGAAGTTCGTGTGGGCCAGCGACCTCATCGACAGCGCGGAGTACTGGGAGAAGTTCATACGCGTGTGCAAGGCCTCCTCGCTCCAGCGGATCAAGCGCGCCATGACCATCATGGGCAGGACCGAGGACGAAGCCGAGATCGACGCGTCGAAGGTCATGTACCCGCCGATGCAGGTCGCGGACATATTCCACCTGGACGTCGACATCGCCTACGCCGGGATGGACCAGCGGAGGGCGCACATGCTCGCGAGGGACGCCGCCGAGAAGCTCGGCTGGAAGAAGCCCATCGCGCTGCACACACCCCTGCTCATGAGCCTCGTCGGATCCGGGCGCATGGACCCGGTCGAGGCCAAGATGTCGAAGAGCGACCCGAACAGTGCCATATTCATACACGACCCGCCCGAGGACATCGCGAAGAAGCTCAAGGGCGCCTTCTGCCCCGCGGAGGCCGAGGGCAACCCGGTGATGGAGCTCCTGCGGCTCATAGTCTTCCCGAGACAGGGCCAGCTCACCATCGACAGGCCTGCCAAGTACGGAGGCCCCGTCAGCTTCGCCAGCTTCGAGGAGCTCCACGCGGCGTACGGCGCGGGCAAGCTGCATCCACAGGACCTGAAGAAGGGTGCTGCCGATTCGCTGTCGACGATACTGGGGCCCGTCAGGGACCACTTCGAGAAGCACCCGCAGAACCTAGACCGGGTCCGGCAGCTGACGATCACCAGATGAGCCCAGCCTGCGCAGCTCGTGGATGGCGTTCTCGACAGCTATGTTGAGGATCGCCTCCACGTCGCCGTTGCCCGTGAGGCCCGCGGCCCCGGGGTGCCCCCCGCCGCCGTTGCAGGTCTCCGAGCCCACGCCTCCCAGGAGCCTGCCGAGGTGCACGCCCTTCCGGACTATCGCCTGGGTCGCCCTCGCGCTCACCCTGAACGTGTCCCCCCGCTGGGAGCCCACGAACGCTACGTCCGCCCCGAGCGCCAGCAGCGATTTGGCGACGCTCGCCTCGAACGCGCTGCCCTGGGACGCGGCGATTATGTGGTTGCCGATCTTCCAGTACTTCAGCCTCTGGGCCCCCCTGAGCTGCGAGATCTTCTCCGATATGTCCGCGTCCACGCGGGCCAGGTCCAGGACCTCGTCCATCTGGATACCGTGCGCGGACATCAGCTCGGCGAACGTCACGAGCAGGCCAGGCCTTGCGAACTTGAACGAGCCGGTGTCGGTGAGCATGCCGAACATGAGGGCGAGGGCGGTGTCGTGCTCGACGGGCCTCCCCGCCTCCTTCAGCATCTGGTAGACTATCTCGGAGCAGGAGCTCTTGCTGTCGTCGCAGTAGTAGGCCTTCGTGCCATCCCACTTGGAGTTCCTGGCGTGGTGGTCGACGACGAACGCGTCGGAGAAGTCGATGCCGTCCGGGAGCTGCTCCGGTCCGGAGGTGTCCAGGACCAGCAGCCGGTCCCTGGGCGGCGACGCGAGCTCCTCGAGCGGGTGGATGCCGACCGCTTCCGTGAGCAGCTTGGACATCCGGTCGAGCCCGCCCGGGGTCCAGATGACCACGCCTGGATACGCCTGCTGGACCGCGAACGCGCTCGCGAGCGCGTCCGGGTCCGCGTTCCCATGGACCAGGGCGACGGTCCTGCCGCCCTTGGCCAGCTCCTGCGCGATGCTGGACAGCACAGTCATGTCGAAGAACCGATGGGATATAAAATAGGTCCTGAGCATCCCCGGGGCATGGTGCCCCGGGGCGCCCGTGGGGTTTGCGCGGCTCAGTCCGTCTCGTCGCCCTTCTTCTCGGGGCCGGCGGCGGCACCAGGTCCCTGGAGCGCCTGGGTGATCTGCTGCTGGAGGCTCTGGTGCCTCTCCCTCAGGTGCTTGTCCTGCCGCTCGAGGGTCTTGACTCTGACATCTGCGGTCTCCTTCTGATCCCTGAGCTCGTTCAGCAGCCCCGCCCTGTCCTTCGTCTGGATCAGGAGCGAGCCGACGTTCTTGAACACGACCGCGTCCTCCGGAGCCTTCTCGAGCTCCGCGACGGTCTTCTCCAGCTCCTTGGACTGCGCATCGAGCTGGATCTTCTGCGTGGTGACCATCTGTATCTGCTGCGTCAGTTGCTGGAACTGGGCTATCTGGTTCTGGACCTTGGGTGGGATGTTGTCCATCATGCTTTGACCTCCTTCGCCGTCTCCTCCGCCACGTTCGCCCATCTGATGTAGGAGTTCAGGGCCGCCCGGAGCGCGGTGTGGTCATCCGCCTCTACCTTTATGATGACCGTCCCGTCCCGCGCCTCGACGGACACGCTGGTCCTCGGGACACTCTCCGACAGCTCGGGCGAGAGCGCGCGGGCGACCACGTCCGCATGCCTCGTCCTGAGGGTCAGCTCGGCCCTGCTGGTCAAGGTCATCTTCCCTTGACCGACTTGCGCACGTTCGGTCTCTCCTTGTAGAACACCTTGGACCCGCACTTCTCACACTGCAGGCCGACGGTGTTCATGCTGGACCGGACGGGCTCCTTGCATCTCGAGCATTTGTACATCTGCACTCTACTCCTTTTCGTCCTCAGCGACCTTCTTCTTGGGCTTCTCGGCCCTCTCGTCCTCGGTGAGCACCTCGCTCTCCTCGGCAGGGGCTTCCTCGCCCTTCGCCTTTGCCTCGGCCTTCGCGAGCACCTCGGCGACCTCGCGCCTCACGGCCACGGGCGTCGTCAGCAGGTACGCCCCGCTGGCCATCGTGGCCCCGCAGTGTTTGCATACCCAGACACCGGCTATCTTGCGGGTCACCGCGACGGCCTTGCACTTGGGGCACTCGTGCCTGCCCTTGCTCTGCGCCTCGATGTCCGCGACGCGCTTCCTGATCCTAACGCCGTACCTCGGCCCAAACCTACCGGATGAGCCTACTTTCTTGGTTCTCCTGGCCATCGCAATCAGCCGTCCTTAGTCAGATCCTGGAGCGGACATCCGCCCCGAGCTTCCTCGACATGTCAACGATCCTGAATATCTCGTCCAGCCTGAAGGCGCCCTCATGGCCCTTCTGCATGGCGCAGATGTTGCCCGTCTCGATCGTCGTGACGGTGAGCCTGGCATCCGCCACGCGCTCCTCGTCGTGGGTCGGGTCCACCAGTATGTGCTCACCTATCTTGACCGTTGTGAGAGATATGGGCTGGTGCATGATCGGCAGCGGGTAGTCCTCTCCCTTGCCCGCCCTCTTCGCCGGGACGATGGTGGTCTTGAGCGCGGCCATCGCGCCTATGTTCGCGGCGTCGAACAGGTTGCCGTCGTAGTCGAGCGCGTGGACGTCCACGAACATGACCCAGACCTCCTTGCCCGGCTCGATGCACAGCTTCCCCATGTCGACCGCGTGTCCCTCTCTGATGCCCCTGTCGACGACCCTGGCGATCTCGATCGATTCCTGGTCCGGCGGGCCGGACTCGAAGGTCTCGCTGGCCATCGGCCTGAGCTCGGCGTTCGTCGTGAGCACGCCGGAGTTGGGCGTGTCCCCGAACGGCGTGCCGACCAACATCTTCACGCCCACGAGCACGTCGGTGTTGCCGAGCTGGACCCTCGCGGACCCCTCGGCTGAGCGTACGTAGTTGGTCTCGACCTTGATCGGGCGCTGCTCGTCCAGCTTCCTGCCGTCCGCGCGGACGCCCTTGGTCAGGAGCTTGGCGATGTGGTCCCTCTTGAGATCGGCCATGACATCCTTACCCATCTCAGGCACCTCCCTGCTGCGGTGCGACCAGGGCTGCCTCGACCGGCACGTCCAGCGCCCTCGTCTGGTAGCGCCTCTTCAGCGCGTCCCTCTGCACCTGGTAGACCTTCTTGCAGCCGTCGACCGCCATGTTGATACCCTTGGTGAACTCCTCCTGAGTGAGGTCGCCGTCCATCTGTAGCAGCACTATCTCATCGGTCCTGGGGACATAGCCGACGGGTATGTCCGCCTGGCCGTAGTTGTCCTCCTCCTTGCCGAGGTCGACCATGACGACGTCCGCGGCCTTCCCAGCGGCGCACGACGCAACGAGGTCCCTCATCGGTATCCCGGCGTCTGCGAGCGCGACCGACGCGGCCGTGAGGCCAGCGCATCTCGTGCCCGCGTTCGCCTGGAGCACCTCGATGTAGACGTCGATGGACGCCCTCGGGAAGTACTCCGTGAAGACGACCCTCGTCAGCGCCTCGGAGGTGATCTTCGAGATCTCCTGCGAGCGCCTGTCCGGGCCCGGCCTCTTCCTGTCGTCCACCGAGAACGCGGCCATGTTGTAGTGGCACTGCACAAGCGCCCTCGACGGGTTCTGCGCATGCCTCGGATGGCACTCCCTCGGCCCGTAGACCGCGGCCAGTATCTTGTTGAAGCCACATTCGACGTATGCGGAGCCGTCTGCCCGCTTCAGCACGCCCGCCTCTATCCTCAGAGGCCTCATCTCGTCCGGCCTGCGTCCGTCGACCCTCAGGCCCTTCTCATCAATCAGCTTGATATCCGTAGGTGTTCCGCCCATTCGCTCACTCTCCCTTCCGGGACTGCTCCTCCAGGAGCTTCTTGACCTTCTCGGTCAGACCGACGTTGTGCGCCTCGTCCTCGATCAGCTTGATGGCGCTCACGGCCCTGATGATGTTGTCCAGCTCCCCGTCTATCCAGATCCGGCCGTTCTGCCCGACGTATATGCGGCAGTTGGTCGCGCTCTTCAGCATCTGGATCATGGAGCCGTTCTTGCCTATCACCCGCGGCACCTTCGAGGGCGAGACCTCGAGCACCATGCCGCCTGTCAGCTTCCTCAGGCCGTGGTCCTTCATGGACACCGAGATCCTCATGACCTCGTCCACTCCCACCACATTGAGGAGCAGCACATCCCCCACGCTCATGAACTTCCGGGTCTCTCCGAACTCCACGCGCCACGGCACCTCGTTAACGTGCAGGGGCGCTGGGTAGGGGGCGTTGATGTCCACCAACCAGCTGGACGAGCTCACGTCCACGATCTTACCTATCACGAGGTCCCCGCGGACCGGCATGTAATGCCCTGCGAGGGGCACCACGCCGACCGTGTCAGACCTTATGCTCTTGATGCCCAGCTGGGCGGCGAATATCTTCCCGCCCTCCACATACGTCCCGGGGCCAGGCCTCTTCCCGCTGCTGTCGAGGAGGTCGCCGGGTATGACTATCTCTCGCGTGACCTCCTTAGAATCACCGCTTTGCATATCGTCTCACTCGCTGATCTGAAAGCGATAAACACTCTGCTCGCCCCGCCCCGGACCCGCATGGTGGTCCTTTCAGGGCCTGCGGCGCAGCGCATTTACCATTATCTCTCGTCAAAACCCAGAATGCGTCGTCTACTTTAAGTTTTTGCGAGAACCCCGGACCCGCGGGGCCGCTCGACCTTCTCCTTGACGAGCTTGGTTTCGGCCTCGCCGTGGGTCTTGTTGCTGATGCGCTCTAGGAAGTCAGTCTGGAGGCCAGCGGGCATCTCGACCACGCCTATCCACGAGCCGTCCTTCTGCCATTCCTCGCGTACGATCTTGCCGAAGTGCTTGAAATCCTCGTAGCACCGGCCGTAGTCCTCGCCGGAGACCTTCACGGCCATCCTGACCGTGTCGAACCTGATGGGTATGAGCGGCCTGATGGCCTCCATGACCGCGGGGACCTGCGCCTCGACCGATTTGAACGCGTCTATGTGCACCCGGGCCTCCTCCATGGCCGTCTCGATCCTCGTCGCGGGGTGCGGGGCCCCGGTCTGCGGGTTCATGGCGTTCCTCGCGATGTACTCCACGATCCGCTTCCGCTTGTTCTCGAGCATGATCTTGCGCTGCTCGGTAGTCAGCTGGACCTCGCCCTTGAGGATGATGACCTTGGCGACCTCGGTGGCGTCCGTGGTCCCGAAGACCTCCTTGATCTTCTCGTCTGGGGCCCGGGAACCCTTCTTGGCGTTCTTGAAGATCGTGTCGATGACCATGTTCTGGAGGAGGTCGACCTCCTTGCCGTCCTTCATCTTCTGGACTACGCCTGGGTCTATGAGTATCTCAAAGCTCTCGCCGTGCGACTCGTACCGGGCAACAATCGCTTCGTCGAGGTCGACCATGGTTGATCCCGCGCCCTCACGCGCTGGCTTTCTTCACGTAAGTCTCGACCTCGGCCTCGCCAAGCTTCCTGAACTTCTCTCCTATCTTGACGAGCCCGATCTCGACGGCCTTCGTGTTGAGCTTCTCCTCGGTGGCCTTCGCGAGCGCCTTGAGGCCGAGCACGATTGCGTCTTCCATGCTCATGTCCTCCTTGTACTCCTCCTCGAAGACGTCCATGATGGCGTTCTTGCCAGCGCCTATTGATCCTGCCTTGTATGAGACGAGCGCGCCGCTCGGGTCCGTCTCGAAGAGGTGTATTCCGAGGTCGTCCACGCCAGCCACGAGCAGCGCCGTGCCGAACGGGCGTACGCCGCCGTACTGCGTGTAGTTCTGCTTGAAGTCGCAGAGCCTCTTGACGACGGTCTCGATGTCGACCTTCTCCGCGTAAGTGACCTTGTTGATCTGGGCGATGGTCCGCGCGTAGTCCACCAGGACGCGGGCGTCCGCGACCAGGCCGGATGTGGCGCAGCCGATGTGCTCGTCGATCTGGAATATCTTCTCGATCGATTTGGACTCGATGAGCTTGCTCGCGATCCTCTTGTCCACTATGAGCGCGACCCCGTCCTTGAACTTGAGTCCCACGGTCGTGGTGCCCCTCTTGACTGCCTCACGAGCGTACTCTACTTGGAACAACCTGCCATCGGGCGAGAAGACTGTGATCGCCCGGTCATACGCCATCTGTCCTGGTTGCATGTAAACGACACCTCACTTAACGAGACGAGATGACCCCAGCTGTCTCTATCCATCGTCTGGAATTGGCTAACGCGGTAACTTGATATAAAGCTTATCGGCCGAACCTCACGGGCCCCGTTCCGCGGGATCGCCGTGTCCGCGCAGGTACTTCTCCTTGAGCGTCTTGATCGTACCAGATGTCTTGAGAGTCACGACCCGGCACGGGGCGCCCCTGACCGAGTCGACGGAGCAGAGGACCTTGATGGCATCCTCCTTGAGGTCGTGCGGGACCTTGAGTATGGCGACCTCCGGCTCGAACACGGTTATCCTGAACAAGTCCCCTAGTGCGGTCCCTCGGGACCTGGACAGAAGAGATGACAGGAAGTCGTTTCTGGCGAAAGGCCCGCCCCCATCGATCCTGAAGGCGATGTATCGGTACCTCTCGCCCGGGTTCTTCTTCGGCATGGAGGCACTCAGCGGACCTGGCTGAGGCCGTGCTTCGTGGCCGGGTTCTCCTCCGGCGGTGCGAATGTCGGCGGCTTCACGCCGGTCAGGACGGCCATGACCCTCACGAGCCCGGCCATCTCGGGGTCGACGCTGCATCCCCAGATGATCCTAGCGCTCGGGTTGATCCTCTTCGTGACCAGCTCGGCGGCCTTCTCCGCCTCGGACACGGTCATGTCGTTGCCGCCCGTCACCCGGATCAGCGCGCCCCTGGCAGTGGACAGGTCCACATCGCCCAGCAGCGGCGACTCGAGCGCCTGGCGGACCGCGGACTCTATCCTGTCTCCCTTCGCGGTCTTGTTGTCCGCCTCGCCCATGCCGATTATCGCGACACCGCCGTTCTTCATGATTGTCATGACGTCGTTGAAGTCCAGGTTGACTAGCCCCGGTTTCGTGATGATCTCAGTGAGCCCCTTGATCGACTCCATGAGGACCTCGTCGGCCACCCTGAACGCTGCGTCCAGGGGCAGCTTCGGGACCAGCTCAAGCAGCTTGTCGTTGGCAACCACTGCGATCGTGTCGCAGTTGACCCTCAGCCTCTCCAGGCCCCTGAGGGCGTTGTCGAGCCTGATCTTGCCCTCCGCCTTGAACGGCATGGTGACCACGCCGATGACGAGCGCCCCGGATTCCCTGGCCATCCTCGCGACGACCGGTGCCGAACCGGTACCGGTCCCGCCGCCCATGCCGGCCGTGACGAAGACGATGCTGGAGCCCTTGACGTACGGCTTGATATCCTCCTCGGCCTCCTGGGCCGCCCTCTCGCCGACCTCGGGCAGCGCCCCCGCGCCCAACCCTCTGGTGGTGGTCTTCCCGAGCAGGATCTTGTGCGGTGAATGCACGTGGAGGAGGTGTTTCGCGTCGCTGTTGGCTGCGACGAGCTCCGCCCCGAAGACCCCGGATTGGCTCAGCCGGTTGATGGTGTTCGACCCACCGCCCCCGCAGCCGATGATCGTGATGTTGACCTTGAGCTTCTCAACGATCCTGGCCAGCTCTTCATCGTCCGGCGTTCCCAGCGGTGCCTTGCTCTGTTCCTGTGCATGCAATTCGAGAGCATCGTCGATAAGTGACTTCATATCATCCCATCCGAAGCTGTCTGCAGTCAGGTATATAATCACTGTACTATTAAATTTGCCCAAGACCGCCGGCGGGGGCGGTGCCAGCATCCCGAAGGCGGGCACGCTCCGCGGCTCCCCGTGCGCCCCCGCGCGATGCGCAGAGGCTATCCGTTCACATCTAGACTAGACGGAGCGCGCGGGACACCACCGCGCGGTAGACGGCCGTCGGCGGTAGCCGCCTAAATCCCGCCCGGGACCGTGCTTTCCGCCCTCTTTTCCCCGGATTCTCTATGAGAATCCCCTCCGATACTGGCTATCGCCGATGATTAGCAATATTTATATTCGAGTAACCCGATTACTTCTATAGCTTTATGGGGTGCACTCATGCCGAAGTCTCTCGTAAAAGAAGCATTGGGAAAAGAAATCGATGAACTAAACGGAAAAGCTTTTTCTCAGCCCGCAGCTCCTGTGCAGGCAGCGCCTAGCCCTGCCCCCATGACCGCGGACGACGAGGAGATACTGAAGATCGCGGCCCAGCTGGATGTCTCGATCAAGATCATCGGATGTGGCGGCGGCGGTTCCAACACCATAAACAGGTGCGTCGCGGCCGGGATATCCGGAGCTCAGCTCTGCGCCATCAACACGGATGCCAAGCACCTGCTGGTCATCCACGCGCCGAAGAAGATCCTCATAGGCAAGAACATCACGAGGGGCCTGGGAGCAGGCGCCATACCGCAGGTCGGCGAGGCGGCTGCCAAGGAGAACGAGAGGGAGATCCGCGACTTCCTGAGCGGGGCGAACATAGTGTTCGTGACCGCGGGGATGGGCGGCGGCACTGGCACGGGCTCCGCGCACTTCGCGGCCCGCCTGGCCAAGGAGATGAAGGCCCTGACGATCGGGGTCGTCACGATGCCGTTCAAGGCCGAGGGTGAGATGCGGATGGAGAATGCGCAGGATGGCCTCGAGAGGCTCAGGCGCCTGTGCGACACCACCATCGTAATCCCGAACGACAAGCTCCTCGAGCTCGTCCCGAAGCTCCCGGTGGACGCGGCGTTCAAGGTCGCGGACGAGGTTCTCATGCAGACCATCAGGGGCCTGACTGAGATCATCACGAAGCCGGGCCTGGTCAACCTCGACTACAGCGACATCATGACTGTCATGAACGAGGGCGGCGTCGCCTTCGTCGGCATCGGCGAGTCCGAGGACCCGGACCCCGAGAGCAGGGTCGAGTCGGCCATAGACGAGGCGCTGAACTCCCCGCTGCTGGGCGAGATCTCACTCAAGGATGCCAAGGGCGCCCTGATCAGGGTCGTCGGCGGTCCGGACATGACAGTGTCCGAGGCCCAGAGGGCGGCCGAGGTCGTCGGCCAGAGGGTCAACAAGCACGCCAGGATCATCTGGGGATGCAGCGTCGACCAGACCGCGGAGGGCCAGGTCAAGATCCTCCTGATCGTGACCGGTGCCAGGTCCGATACCCTCGTCGGCAAGGGCGATTCCAGGTCTGCGGCGCCAGGGAGGGCACAGTCCTCCAAGTCCTACGGGGCGGGCGACGACAGCGACATCGAGTTCGTAAAGTGAACCCGGGTCCGATGATCGACGGTCCACAAACCACAAAGGCGGGCGCGAGCCCGCCTATCGTTTGACTTTTCTCTCGAGCTTTCCCTCCAGCCTCGGCTCGTCCGCGAACCTCGCCCCGCAGCTGGGGCAGAACCTGTCGTCGAGGTCCACCATCTGCGTGCACTCGGAACACTCGACGCCCGCGACCCTGTCCGAGAAGAGCACGCCGCACTGGCAGGAGACCGCATCCTTCTCGACCCTGCGGCCGCACGCAGGGCACTCGTTTATGTCCTCGACGAACGGGCGCCCGCAGTGCTCGCACCTGGACGACGCCTCCGGGACCTCCCGCCCGCACTGGGGGCATATCACGTTCCCCTCGCCGACCAGGAGCGCCCCGCACTTGCACAGCCGCTGGTCCTCGGAGACGATCCTGCCGCATTCGGGGCACTGGAACAGGTCCTTCGAGAAGTCCGTCGAGAACACGACGCCGCACCTGCTGCAGAACTGATCCCCCTCCGAGAGCGTGGACCCGCACTCGGGGCATTGGAGCGTCGTCTCCTTGTAGAGGGTGCAATCGCAGGCCTCTCCCTCCAGCAGCCTCCGCCCGCATAGGTTGCAGAACATGGCGGCGTCCGGGGCCGCCTTGACCTCCTCCTTCATCGAGACGTATGTCCGCTCGGTGATCTCGCCCAACAGGAACCGCTCCTCGAGCAGGAGCAGCTTGTCGTCCTTCGAGAGCGGCATCTGCTTGATGGGGGGCATCTCCGAGACCGTCACGTGCGGTTTCTGCTTCGTGTACCCGAGCTCCTTGCTGCATATCGGGCACCTGCCGACCCGGACCGCGCAGGAGTTGTGGAACTGCTTCCCGCATCCGCACAGCACGCTCGGCAGGTCCTTCTTGATGACCCCGAGGCAGATGTCGCACTTGATCTGGCCCTTGACCTTCAGCGCCTTGACCTGGGGTCTGGTCCTGACCTTCATCTTCCTGGCGGCCGCGCGCCTGAGCTGCCCTTTGGGCACCTTGATGAGCCTGGCCTTCGCCTGCTTCCGCTTCGCGGCGGCCATGAGGACCACGGTTGACGAGACTACCCTGCTCAAACGCCCTTCACTCCAGCCCGGGGGCGGATAGTCTACCGCTCATATAAATTCCGGGCAGTCGATACCGCCGGTCGATGACGCTCAAGGACACAGTCACGTTCGTCGGCGAGCTGATGGCCGTCTCGGCCAGGACCGCCCCGAAGGCGGCCGGACAGGATTTCATCGAGGTGAGGCTCCTGTCCGATTCCGAGAGGATCGCCCTCGGGACCGACATGAACCAGGTCGGGAAGGACCGGGGGATCCCCGGTTTCGAGAGGGATGGGCGGAACGTCCTGGACAGCGACGCCGTGCTGCTGATCGGCCTCCTGCCGCACAAAGGGATCGGCCTGAACTGCGGCGCATGCGGTTTCGCGGACTGCAAGGAGTTCGAGACCAAAGCGCACACGGGCGATTTCGACGGGCCGAACTGCGCGGTCCGCCTGCTCGACCTGGGGATCGCGCTCGGCTCGGCCGCGAAGATGGCCATGGACCACAATGTCGACAACCGGGTCATGTACCGCGCGGGCGTGTCTGCGAGGCGCCTCGGTCTGATGCGGTCGAGGATAGTCCACGGGATACCTCTCTCGGCCACCGGCAAGAGCATCTTCTTCGACCGGCCGTCCAAGCCGTCATGAGCGTTTCCAGGGCTTCCTGGGCGCGTGCATCTCAGGGGTCCCCAGGTTGGTCCCGTCCAGCAGATAGACCCGGTAGCTCGTCCGGTCCACCAGCTCGTTCTTGAAGATCGGGCCCAGCTTCGAGCCCCCTGTGGTGTTCACGGGCGTCCCCGTGAGCAGGGGGTTGAACGCGGGCAGGACCACGAGCTCCGCCGGACATCTCTTGTACCTGTCCATGACCGTGTCGCGGTTCAGCTTCGCCCTGAGCCAGCACTTCTCGGTGCTCCTGGTGCCTATCGAATCGACGAGCACGACCGCCGGGTGTATGTGCCCCATCACGAGCTTCTTCCCGGACATCGCCTTATCGGACGGCCAGAGGTGTCCGTGGAACACCCCGACGTCCTCGACCAGGTCCCCGCGCCCGCTGGATGCCTTGACCCCGTCCGGCAGGACCTCGGTGATGCCCCCGTCGTGGTTGCCGGCCATGATCACGACCTCGTCGAAATCCCTCTGGAGTTCCGAGAAGAACGGCCGTATCTCCCGGTCCTCGCGGTACCCGGCCCACGGTATCCGGTGCTTGACGTCGCCGAGGACCAGCAGCCGGTCGCCCGGCGATGCGATCTCCTTCAGCTTGGCGAGCATCTTCGGCGTCTGCGTGGGTATGTTGAACCCTGCGCGCCTCAGCTCGCTCTCCATCCCGAGGTGCAGGTCTGCGACGCACACCCAGTTCGAGCCGCCCCTCATCCTGAGCGCGGGCGTGTCCGGCACGGGTTCCAGGTCCACGGCACAGGGATGCCGTTGATGTGATGATAAACCTACTTCCTCACTTGCCCACCTTGAGCCTCTCTGCCAGTATCCTGGGCAGGCATGCCGCCCGGATCGCCTCGGCCGCCCCGTCGACGTCGTAGACCGCCCTGACGACGGTGCATCCTGAGGATGACTGGTCGTACACGGCGAAGCTCGCCCTCGGGTCGCCGTCCCTCGGCTGGCCCACGGAGCCTGGGTTGACGACCATCCCTTCGGCGAACCTCGCAACGAAGGGCACATGCGTGTGGCCGAGGACCAGGAGCCCGGCGCCCGTCTCTTCGAGCATCCAGTCCGCCGCGTCGTCCTCGAAGACATACTCCCTCGCGCCCCTGGGCGACCCGTGCATGACGGCCACCGATCTCCCGGGCGTTTCGAGCGACGCCTTCTCCTTCAGGCCTGAAAGGTACCTGCTCGCCTCCGGCCCCAGCTGGTCGGATGTCCACCGCGACGCCGCGGCGGCGTAAGGGTTCAACCCGCGCACGTCCCGCGTCAGCGCGGCCAGATCGTGGTTCCCGACGACAGCGAGACCCGCCATGCGCGAGACCGCCGCGCAGCATTCGTTCGGGAAGGCGCCGTAGCCGACGATGTCCCCGGCGCAGACGACCGAGTCCACGCCCAGCGCATCCAGCCTCTCACGGACCGCCCTGAGCGCGTGCAGGTTCGAGTGTATGTCCGCGACCAGCCCGAGCCTCATCCGATCCCCTCACGAGCCCGGGTCCATCAGGTAGCGCCTGATGACGAACGGCACCTTGGCGATCACGTCGGTCGCGAGCAGTCCATAGCTCTTCTCCTCGAAGGCCAAGTCCCCGGCCACGCCCGCCGTGAACGCGCCGATCCTGCCGGCCGCGAACGGGCTCGCATGCTGTGCAAGGACCCCGGCGATGATGCCTGTCAGCACATCTCCCGTGCCCCCGACGGTCATCGCGTTGTTCCCGGTGCGGTTCAGCTTGGTGTAGTCGCCGTCGCTGATCACGTCGACGGGCCCCTTGAGTACGATGGTGAGGCCGAGCCTCGCGGCCGCCTCCTCGACGAGCTCGATGCGCTTGTCGATATCCTCCGATGGCACCGTCTTCCCGGTGAGCTTCCTGAACTCCCCCGCGTGGGGCGTGATCACCCCGGTCTTGCCCTTCAGCACCTGCGGCTTCGCCCCGCATGCGCCTATGGCGTCGGCGTCGATGACCATCGGCCTGTCGCACCTTGATACGAATCTCTGGACCGCGGCCATGGTCTCCTTCGCGTCCCCCAGGCCTGGTCCGACCGCCACGACGTCCACCTCCGCGGCCTGCCCCAGGAGCCAGTCGACATGCTCCTCGGACAGGACATCCCCTCTGAGCGGGTGCACTATGAGGTTGGGTGAGTAGATCGAGACCGGTAGAGCCGCTGGCTCCGGCGTGGCCACGAACACCAGGTCGACGCCGGACCGCATGGCCGCCATGCCCGTGAACGCGGGCGCGCCCGTGTACGGCCCACCGCCTATGACCAGCACCCTGCCGGCATCGCCCTTGTGCGCGTCCTTCTTCCTCGTGGGCAGGAGCACGAAGTCCCCGGGCCCGGTGTACCTCTCCGCGTCGCGGGGTATCCCGATGTCCGCGACGACGATCTTCCCGCAGGTCTTCCGGTCCATGCCGACCTTGGGCGCGTGGAATGTGATGGTTACGTCGGGCCGGACGTGCAGGTCCGAGGGCCAGCCAGAGGGCACATCGACGGACACCACCGGGCGCCTCGACGCGTTGATGAGCTTGATCATGTCCGCATACGGCTCCCTGGGCCTGCCGGTCATGCCGACACCCAGCATCGCGTCCACGACGAGGTCGTACTGCCTCAGGTCTATGGCCTCCCAGCCCCTCGTCAGCTCCCTCACCATGTGGAGGTTCACCTTCGAGATGTCGCTGTTGACCTCTACTTCGGGCTCGACGAGGTGGACGCTCACCTTCATGTCCTTGGAGAGGTACCTCGCGGCCACGAAGCCGTCGCCGCCGTTGTTCCCCCGGCCGCACACGACGGCCACGCTTGTCCCGGGGTCGTGCTCGGCGAGGATGTGCCTGGCGACCGCCTCGCCCGCATGCTCCATGAGCGTGATCGTCCTCACGCCGAGGTATGATGCGTTGACGTCTAGGACCTTCACTTCCTCAGGCGGTATCGCGTTTCCGACCACGCGCTCGGATTGGTCGGTGCGATAATAAACATGACGAGGGTCTGACGGGCGGCCGTCGCGTCAGTTCGTGCGGGAGGGCCAGGCCAGCGTCCTGGCTCAAAAGTAATATATACGCAGACCCCTTAGACCTGATGCTGGCAGGGATAGGGAAATTGAGTGAGATAAAGCGCCTTGTTTTGGATGTGCTCAAGCCACACCACCCCACCATCATCGAGCTGTCCCGGAGGATCGGGGTCCTGAACGGTGTCTCGGGCGTGAACTGCACCCTCGAAGAGGTCGACAGGGAGACCGAGAGCGTGAAGATCACGATCGAGGGCACCTCGATAGACTTCGAGAGCATCGAGGAGACGATCTCGGACTGCGGAGCGGTCATCCACTCCGTCGACAGCGTCTCCGCTGGCAAGAAGCTGGTGGAAGAGGTCGGGACGCCGCAGGACCGGTAGACCGCTCAGGCCTTCGGCCTCGGCATGGTCTTCAGCTTGGCGGCGACCTTGGCGATCAAATCGCATTTCTTCAGGCTGGGCTCCACGAGGACCCGGCCCTCGTGCCTGTGCCAGTACCTGGGATAGGACTTCTCGAGCTCGAGTATGCAGTCAAGCTCCAGGGACTTGGCCGCGTCGTACAGCATGTGCGCGGTCGGTGCCTCGACGGCGTCCTTCTTGGCCACCCGCCGCCCGGAGTCCCTGCCGACCCTCGAATCAAAATACGAGGGCCACAGGACGATTGCCTTCTCGGGGTCAACAGCCATGCTGCTCGGCTGAGCCATCGGCCCCGACGTATCTAACCTTGTCGGTCTGGCGGTCGGGACCGTCCGTGGAACCATTTATAACGGGCCTGGATGATTCCCGGCCGAGGGCAGAAGGACATGATCGATGAGGATATCGCAGAATATGTTCTCGACGCGGCGCTGTCGAAGGAGTCCCTCCTGTTGGCAGAGGTCAGGGTCGAACGGATCGACACGTCGAACGCGACCGTGAAGGCGGGCGAGGTCAGTTCTGTCATGTCCAACAAAGATGCTGGCATGTACGTCCGCGTCGTCCTGCCCACCGGCATCGGGTTCGCCAGCAGCAACCGCATATCCAAGCCGGAGGGCATCGAGCTGGCCAGGCGCGCGCTCAAGATCGCCAAGAACCCCGGGAGGAAGACACTGGTCGTCCTGTCCAATGAGGCTACCGTCAAGACCAGCTGGGAGGTCAAGCAGAAGAAGCCTCTGGCGGATGTCTCCATCGAGGACAGGGTCGAGTTCCTGAGGTCCCTCGACAAGGCCGTCGTGAAGACCAAGGAGAAGGTCGATGGGAGGTTCTACGATATCACGGACCGCGTGTTCACAAGCTACTTCGCCAACTCCGAGGGCTCGAGGATCGGGTCCGTCCTGCCCAGGGTCACGGTCAGCGCATACGTGCTCGTGTCCCACAAGGGGGAGACGGAGCAGTCCATGCGAGAATGGGCCGGGACCGGCGGCTGGGAGAGGGTCGATGAATGGGCCCTCCCGGAAAAGATGGATGCCGAGGTCCGGATGCTCAGGAAGATGATCGAGAAGGGCAAGAAGGTGAAGCCGGGGAAGTACGACCTCGTCTGCGGGGGCGAGGTCTCGGGCATCGCGGCCCACGAGTCCTGCGGCCACCCGATGGAGGCGGACCGGATACTGGGCAGGGAGATGTCCCAGGCTGGCAAGTCCTTCGTCAGCCCCGACATGATCGGCCAGAAGATCGGCTCGGTCTACGCGACGGTCATAGACGACCCGACCCTGCCAGGTTCCTACGGCTACTACGCCTACGACCACGAGGGGGTCAGGGCCCGGCCGAGGTACCTCTACAAGGAGGGTGTCATCAACGAGTTCCTCCACAACCGCGAGACCGCTGGAAGGCTGGGCGTCCGCAGCAACGGCTCGTCCAGGTCCGAGACCTACATACGCGAGCCGATCGTCAGGATGGGTAACACGTATGTCGCGCCCGGTGACTTCGAGGAGGACGAGATGTTCGGTTCCATCAAGGACGGCGTCCTCATGAAGTCGTTCACGGAGTGGAACATAGACGACAAGAGGTTCAACCAGAAGTACGTCTCCAGGGAGGCGTACTTCATCAAGGACGGCGAGCTCGCGGGGCCGGCCAGGGGCTGCGCGCTCGAGATCACGACCCCGGGTTTCTGGGGGGCCATCGACGCCGCGTCGAAGCGGGTCGAGCAGCACGCCGGCGAGTGCGGCAAGGGGGACCCGATCCAATCGGCCCCCTGCTACATGGGCGGGTCCATGATCCGCTTGAGAGGGGTGACCCTGAAATGAGCAAGTTCAAGGAGCTGGCCCAGGAACTGATGGAGGCCGCGAGGGATGCGGGCGCGGACGACGCCCTGGCCGAGGTGCTGGAGAGCACCACGACCCAGGTCAGGTACTCGAACAAGCTCATAGATGCGACCAACTGGTGGTCCGAGAGGAGCGCGATGATGTTCGTGTCCGTCGGAAAGCGGACCTTCGCCAGCGACCTCAGGGACCTGAACGAGGCGAAGTCGCTCGTGCCCGCGCTGGTCGCCGCCGCGAAGGCGTCGCCGCCCAACGAGTCCTACGCTGGCATCGCATCGGGCAGGTTCAAGTACGGCCCCGTGAAGGTCGACAGGAAGATCGTGAACCTCAGGGACCCGTCGCGATACGTCCACGAGGCGATCGCCGCGGCCGAGTCCGAGGGCGCGGTCGACGTCGGAGGCACGCTGTTCGTGCGCCACAGGAAGACCGCCCTGAGCTCGTCCGAGGGCCATTCGGCCGAGGACGAGTCGGCTGCCATGGAGCTCTCGGTGAGGGCGTTCTCGCAGCCGGAGGCCTCCGGGCACTCGGTATGCATCGTGCCCAGGCTGGCCATGCTCAAGGCCAGGGACACGGGCCGCAGGGCGGGGGAGCTCGCCAGGCTGGCTAGGAACCCCGTCCCGGGGGACGCGGGCAAGTTCGATGTCATAATGGAGCCGCTCTACCTGGGCGACCTGATCAGGCCGACCAGCGACATGCTGAGCGCGAAGATGGTCGAGATAGGCCTGTCGGCGTTCGCGAAGAAGATCGGCAAGCCCGTCGCGTCAAGCGATGTCACCCTGGCCGACGACCCGCTCATCGAGTCCAGCTCGAGGCGCCTGTTCGACCACGAGGGCGTGCCGACGCGCCGGAACGTCCTCATCAAGGACGGCGTCCTGAAGACCTTCGCGCACAACACGTCCACGGCGAAGCGGTTCAAGACGAAGACCACCGCGAGCGCCGGCCCCATGATCCCGACCACGTTCGCCATGGCGGCCCAGCCGCTCCTGTTCCACCCGGTGGTGTCGCCCGGGGACTGGACCAGGGACGAGATCTTCGAGGATACGAGGAACGGCCTGTATGTGAACAACGGCTGGTACATCAGGTTCCAGAACTACTCCACGGGGGACTTCTCGAACATACCCAGGGACGCCATACTCAAGGTCGTCGACGGCGAGGTCGTCGGCCCGGTGAAGAACATCAGGGTCAGCGACAACCTCCTGAACATGTGGAAGAGCGTGGACGCGGTCTCGAAGGACCAGCAGGAGATATACTGGTGGGACGAGGCCGCCCCGCCCTCGACCCTCCCGATGGTCAGGGCCAGGGCTATGAACATAACGCGGTCGTCCTAGGGCGATACGCCCAGGACCCGCTGGTGTTTTCCAAACCCCTTCTCACTTCGCTTTCAGAAGCATGGCGTTGACGACGCCGTCCTGTCCGCACCTGGACGTTATGACGGCTTCGCCGAGCTCGGTCATGACCGTCGCGCCCTTGGTCATGATGTTGCGCTGGACGTAGTTCGGGTTGGAGGGGTTCGACTTGACGGTCTGGATCTTGACCTTCTTCATGGTCTTCGTGGCCGGGTCGACGACGTTTATCTCGTCGATCATCATCAGCCTCGCCTTCTGGTTGGCGCCCTTGGTCCTGTATATCTTGACCTTCCTCGCGCCAAGGCGTGTGAACTGCTTCTCTCTGCCAATCTCGAACTTGCGCTTCTTCCTGGCGAGAGCGATGCGGCCTCCGGAGGCCTTCCTCTTGGGCTTGCCTTGCCAAATGGCCATGTGCAACCTCGGGACGAGTGAAGGTGGGAAGGGTATTAAAAGCTTTTGAGCCCGGTCTTGGGTGCCAGGTCCAGGCACGCCAGCTCCACGCGCACCTGTGGTCCGACCGTGACGATGGCATACGCGCCGTCCCTCGCGGCCCCTGGGTTGACGAAGACGGTCCCTCCGGACGCGGCTTGTCCGCGGGACTCGTGGAAGTGCCCCGACAGTGCCAGCCTCGGCCTGAACTCCTCGGCGACCCTCAGGAATCCCTTGATCCCGGAGTTCCTCCCCTTGTGGTTCCTGTCGTTCATACCGAACGCCGGGGCGTGCGTGACCATGACGCCTTGCTCCGAGGCGCCGCTCCTCAGCCCCTTCTCCATCTCGGCCTCGTCGACCTCGAACGGCATGTTGTGCGGGGACGGGGGCGCGCCGCCGAACCCGAAGAAGCGCAGGCCATCCAGCTCCTGCGTCCGTGCGTGTATGCTCGCCCCGGCCTTTTCGAGGACGCCCACGGTGTCCCGTGTGTCGCAGTTGCCAGGCACGGCGAGGACCTTGGCCTCGAATGTCTTGAGGAACTTGCGCATGTAGTCGAGCGACCCATAGGTCGTGAAGTCGCCGCACACGACGATCGCATCGAACTCCTCTGCCGCTGCGAGCCTTCCCAATCCGTTCATCGCGTCCTCGGACCCGTGGAGGTCCGAGCAAACCAGAAGCCGTGTCTCCTTCATGCCATCACCAAGGTAGCGTCATGCCCAGTGAGATGTCCTTGAAGACGACGAGGTAGGCTGCGACATAGCCGATGATCGCCCCGCCGTTCAGGAGGGGCAGGCCCGCCTGTGGGTTCCCCCTCAGCACGTAGCGCATGAGGACGGCGAACCCCGCGAGGGACCCGGCCATGGTGCCGAGGGCCACGGCCAGGTTGCCGGCCATCGGCCCGAACGGGTCCGTCGGCAGGAAGTAGAAAGCGGAAGTGATGAGCACGCCCGGTATGATGATGTCCCCGAGGCCCATGAACATGGCCTCCCTCTCCTCGCCGTCGTCCAGCTGCTGCTGGAGCGGCTTCTGCTCGAGATAGGAGTAGCCGCGCACCTTGGGTATGACCAGGAGTATCGGCAGGCGCATCTTCGTGACGCCGTCCGCGAGTGCGACCATGTGTTTCGTCCCGTAGACCGATATCGCATCGTAGACCGCGAGGACGATGAGCAGGATCAGGACCGGCAGGATCTGGAGCGATATGCCGAGTATGCCGATGACACCGACGGCCATGAGGACCCCGGTGATGTCTATGACGTACCACTCGGGTTTCTTGACCATGTAGTATGTGAGGACTGCGGTCATCGCTATCGCCGCCACGAGCACGAGGACGCTCGAGCTGACCTTGAGCAGCATGGCCAGCAGCACATAGAATATCGTGTAGGCGACCGCCCCGAGGAACACGACCCGGACCACGCCCTCACGCTTCTTCTTGATTATGTATAGGATGGCGAATGTGAATAGAATCATCGCGACGATGTAGTACACCGGGATGAGCGGGTCGTTCGGGTTCTCGAACGCCTGGTGCTCCTCCCCCAGGACGGAGCTCACCATGAACAGCGCTCCCAGCTGGGAGACTACGAAGATGAGGCCCATCGCGACAGTCGCCTTGACGGAGGCTTCCACGGTCCCGCTATTCCTGATGTGTTTAGAAATACTTTGTGGCAGCTCATGCGTCCCGGAAAACCTCCATATAGGTTCAGCCACGTGTCCTGTCCGTGGGCGAGCTGGAAGTACTGCGGGTAGATGTGTTCACGGACGAGGTGCTCTCGGGCAACCCTGCATGGGTCGTGTTCGACGCGGACAGGCTGGACGAGGTCGGCATGCAGAGGGTGGCAGCGGAGCTCGGTCCCCCCGTGACGGCCTTCGTGCTCAGGTCCAAGCGGGCGGATGTAAGGCTCAGGTTCTTCAGCCCCGTCGGGGAGGAGCCGATAAGCGGCCATGCCGTGATCGGGGCTCTCTCGGCGCTCGCCGACCGCGGGAGCTTCGGCCCGACCCCGTCCAACAGGCGGAGGCTCGAGACCGCGATCGGGGTCCTCGCGTTCGCCACCGAGCCGGGCGAGCCGGGTCCAGCGCGGATATGGATGACCCAGAAGAAACCGCTCTTCGCACGCGTGGACGAGCTCAAGGAGGTCGCGAGCGCCCTTGGCGTCGGTGTCGACTCACTGTTCCACGAGGCTTTCCCCCTCAGCAGGGCGTCCACGGGCCTGCCGTGCCTGCTCGTCCCGATACGCTCCCTCGAGGCGATGGAGCACTTGTCCCCGAGGCAGCCGGAGCTCTCAGAGCTCGCGCAGGAGTTGGATGTCGCCGCCGTGGCTGTCTATTCGTGGGGCGTGATGGACCCGGCCTCGACCGTCCACGTGAGATGCTTCCTGCCACATGGTGCCGTCCTGGAGGATGTGGCCTCAGGCCTCCCGGCAGGGGCGCTGGGCGCCTATCTCGTGGAGAACGATTTCATCCCCAAGGACCGCGCCGGTGACATGGTGATAGAACAGGGTCACTGGCTCGGCAGGCCGTCGAGGATACTGGTCCGCATCGACAGGCAAGGGTCCACGGTGAGACGGGTCGAGGTCGGCGGGTCGGTCCGCACATCCCTCAGGGGAAAGGTATCGGCGCCTTGATCATTTCCTGATGAGCACACCGAACGCGACGGTCCCGGAGACCTTCTCGATCTTCGCCTTGACCTGGGAACCCTTGGCGGTGCCTGGGATGTAGATGATGAAGTTGCCCTTGCGCGCGATGCCGTCGCCGCGCTTGCCGACATCCTCTATCATGAAATCGTATTCCTGGCCGGCCTCGATCTCCTTGGCCTCCGGCGCCTTGACCTGCTTCCGGACATGCACGGGCCTGTGGGCGCCGCAGGTCTCACAAGTGAGTATCAGTACCCTGCCGTCCTTCACGATCTTCGTGTCGGGCCTGTTGCACTCCGAGCAGAGCACGTACTCGTCGACGTAGCTCCTGATCCTGTCGGCGACGGCGGCGGTTGCGACCTTACCCTTGAACACGACCCTGGTGCCTTCGAGCGTACCCGCGGTGCCGAGCTCCCTCAGGAGGAACCCGAGGATGTGGTCTGGGTCCCGTCTGAGCTTGTCGGCGATCTCGCCGAAGTTCCTGATGACCGTCGTCTTCCCCTCGATCATTATGTCCGGCTCGGGGACCTGGAACCTGTCGTGCGATTCGAGCTTCTCGGGCAGCTTCTCCTTGGCTCTGTCGAGCAGCTTCTCGTAATCGAAGGCGTCTTCCTGGGCCATCGTGGTTCCATGGCAGACGGCCTAGTTAAACCTATGGGACCTGAGCATCGGGCCACCGGCCTGTCCGGCGACATCTGGAAGTGTTTCTCCCGCCGTGCAATTGTCCCGAAAACTTTAAGCACAACCCCCATCAATGGGGCGTTCAGTCTTTTCCAACCCGAGGGTGAGTCGACGACGCTTGGAACCTCCGCAGAGGGGTCCGACCCCGTCAATGGAATCAACGCGTTCGAGAAGAGGTTCTGCGTGTTCGACGCCGTCCCCTCGAACGTCACGGTCATCAGGGAGGACCGGACTGTCATTTTCGTCAACGCGGCGCTCAGATGGCGTGTCGGAGACCTCAGGGGCAGGAAGTGCAACGAGACCGAACTCGGCTCCGAGGAGACCTGCAGGGGCTGCCCGCTGGAGAAGGGCTGGCCCGAATCCGCGTTCCCCTACTCCCGGGTCGTCAGGGACGATGATGACCAGCTGGTCGAGCTTGTGACGACGCGTGTCAAGGACCCTGACACGGGCATCTCCTATTACGTGTGCTTCGAGAGGGACGTGACACAGGCAGCGGAGAACGAGAGGCACATCCGGCGGCTGACATCGTCGCTGGACCAGATGGGTGAGGCGGTCTCGGTCCTCGACACCGCGGGGAAGGTCATCTACGTCAACAAGGCGTTCGAGGTGATGACCGGGTTCCAGGGGACCGCCGTCACCGGGATGTCCTCGCTGGACCTGGTCAACAAGGACCACACGCCAGAGTCGGTCGAGTCGATGATGCGGCAGGCGTCCGAGCACGGTTGGTCCGGGGAGCTCACATCTGTCGTGAAGGACGGCCAGAGGCACTTCATCAGCATCGACGCGACCCCGGTCAAGGACGGTGCGGGCGACCCCCTGGGCGTCGTGGCCGTGTTCAAGGACGTCACGCGCACGAAAACCGAGAAGGCCGAGCTCGACAAGTACAGGTCCCAGCTCGAGGAAAAGATGGAGGCGAGGACCAACGAGCTCGCGAGGCGCGTCAGCCAGCTCACGACGATCAACAAGATCGGGAGGGTCGTCACATCGATACTGGACCCTGACGAGCTCATGGGCGAGTTCGTCAAGTCCATCGCGAACGGCTTCAACTACACCCATGTCTGCATCCTCATGATGGACAAGGAGCACGGGGAGCTCTACTACAGGTCCGGCTACGGCATCAAGTTCACGCGGCTGTCGCACGACCTGAGGCTCAAGCTCAAGGAGGGGATCGTCGGGCACGCCGCATACTTCTCCGAGACGCTCGTCACGGGCGATGTCAGGTCCGACCCGCGGTACGTGCCGGGGGAGGTCGAGGGCATCCAGTCCGAGATGGCCGTCCCGATCACCTTCAGAGGCGAGCTGCTGGGCGTCCTCGACATCCAGAGCGAGCTCAAGGACGCCTTCAGCAGGAGCGAGGTCACGCTCCTGGAGATGCTCGCGGACATACTCGCGAGCGCCATCACGACGGCTGCGACCTACACCGAGTCCAAGGAGCGTGAGCAGGCCCTCTCCGTGCTCGACAGGATAAGCAAGCAGATCTCGTTCAGGCTCGAGCCGACCGTCATCCTGGACCAGGTCGCCCGGGATGCCGCCCTGCTCCTGAAGGCGGAGAAGGCGCTGATCGGCCTGATCGCCGAGGGCAGGAACGAGTTGCGCTGGGTCGCGTCCTACAATGTGGACAAGGAGGTCCTGACGAGCCGGAGGTTCAACTCGAACAAAGGCATCACCGGGAGGGCCATGAAGCGACTCAAGACAGAGGTCGTGAACGACTACGACTCCGACCCCGAGGCGCTCGAGCCGGGCAACCGGATATTCGAGATGCGTTCGATAGTCTCCGCCCCGCTGACGGTGGAAGGCAGGGGCATAGGCGTCATCAACGTCTACAACAAAGCGGCGGACAAGGGCTTCACGAAGAGCGACGCGCTCATACTGTCGTCGCTGGCTGACCATGCGGCCATAGCCCTGGAGAACGCGAACCTGCTCTCGTCGCTGAACCAGCGTGTGAGATCTCAGCTGGCACTGCTCGACACAGCGGTCTCCCTCCAGCGGCAGATAGACTCCAGCAGCATCTACGAGACGGTCGCGGACAAGCTCAGGGATGTCACGTTCTACGATGCGATCACGATCTACAAGGTGGACCACGCGCGGGGCCTGATGGTCCCGCAGGTCGCGAAGGGGTCCTATGTCGAGGAGATCATGAGTGAGGTCTTCCCGATCGGCGACGGCATATCTGGATACGTCGCGAAGAGCGGCAAGGCCGAGCTCGTCAACGAGACCAGGAAAGACGACCGCGTCGTGCAGGTCTCCGGGACGCCAGTGGACCAGGAGACCCTGATGGCCGTCCCGCTGAAGGGCAAGGACCTGGTCATAGGTGTCATGACCCTGTACAGGGACGGCGGGAAGATATTCACGGAGACGGACCTCGAGACCGCCCAGCTGTTCGCGAACCAGGCGGCGGTCGCCGTGGAGAACTCCGAGCTGTACGGGACCACCGGGCTGCTCCTGGAGGAGAGCCGGAGGAAGGTCGAGCAGATGGCCCAGGTCCTCGAGCTGACGACCTCCGTCATGTACATGGACGACATCGACGCGCTGCTCCAGCGCATCACGAACGCCGTCGTGGCCTCTTTCGGGTTCAGGCGGGCCCACATCGCGCTCATCGACCCCAGCGGCGAGACGCTGACGACCCACGCGATGGCCGGATACCCCGAATGGGTCGGTTCCGGCCGGCCGGTCCCGTTGTCGCGCGTGCTGCTCGACCTGCAGGAGCAGTTCAGGATCTGCAAGAGCTGCTTCTATGTGCCCTTCGAGAAGCAGACCTACGGCATCGAGCTGTTCGATTTCCTGGCGCACCCGGAGCTGGCCGACAAGCCGAGGCCCGGTCCGGACGCGTGGCACGAGAGGGATGTGGTCGACTTCGCGCTGCGGGACAGGAGCGGGCGGTTCATAGGCTACCTGCTGGTCGACGAGCCGAACGACCTCAAGGTGCCCAAGAAGGAGCAGCTGGAGACGCTCGAGGTCCTGGTCGGCATCGCGGCCATCGGGGTCGAGAACTCGAAGCTGTACGGCAGGCAGGTGTTCGCGGTCAACGAGATCGCCCTGCTGAACGACCTCATGACACACGACATCAACAACTTCAACCAGGGGATCATGGGATATCTCGAGCTCCTGCTCCAGGACCGGAGGCTCAACGAGGGGCAGAGGCGCTACGCCGAGAAGGCTCTCGTCCAGGTCAGGAACAACGCGAGGCTCATAGACAACATACGCAAACTCGCGAAGGTCCGGGCGATGACGAACAAGGACTTCGCGTCCGTCGACATCCAGCCAGCGGTCGCAGCCGCCATCGAATCCGTCGGCAAGATGTACCCGGACAGGGACATCTCCGTCGTATCGACGGTCGCCCCCGGGTTCCACTTCATAAGGGGCAACCACTACGTCTCCGACCTGTTCCTCAACATCATCCAGAACGCGGTCAAGTTCGACACGGCCAGGCGCGTCCGCGTGGAAATCTCGTGCTCCGACGAGCACACGATGCAGGGCGACTACTGGCAGGTGTCCGTGACGGACCGGGGCCGGGGCATCCCGGACGACCGGAAGAGGGCCGTGTTCGAGAGGTTCGCGACCGGGATGACCGGGATCAAAGGCTTCGGCCTGGGCCTGTCCATAGTCAACACGATCGTCGAGAAGTTCGACGGCCGCATCTGGGTCGAGGACAGGATCAAAGGGGACTTCGCCAAGGGCGCGGCCTTCAAGGTCCTGTTCCCCAAGGCCGCCCCGCCCGAGCGCGTGCAGGTCCTGGAACCGGCGAAGCCCGAGGCGGTCACTTCTTCGTCTTCTTCGAGTGCTCGATTGCCGCCTTGACCAGGCCGTAGTGCAGGGGGCCGGGCTTCCCCGGCCTCGACTTGAACTCCGGGTGGAACTGCGCCCCGACGAAGTACGGGTGCCCGTCCAGCTCCGCGATCTCCATCTTCTGGCCGTCGGGCGACCTCCCCGTGAACCTGAAACCCTTCTCCTGGATCGTATCGATGTAGTGCGGGTTGACCTCGTACCTGTGCCTGTGTCTCTCCATGATGGTCGTGGCGCCGTAGAGCTCCTCGGCCTTCGAGCCCTTCTCGATGAGGACCTCCTGTGCCCCGAGCCTCATGGTCGCGCCCTTGCGCGTCAGGTTCTTCTGCTCGGGCAGGAAGTCGATGACCGGGTGCGTGGTGTGCGGGTCGAACTCGGTGCTGTTCGCGTCGTGCATCCCCATCACGTTCCTGGCGAACTCCACGTTCGCCAGCTGGAACCCGAGGCAGACGCCCAGGAAGGGGACCTTGTTCTCCCTCGCGTACTTGATGGCCATGATCTTGCCCTCGACGCCCCTCGTTCCGAAGCCGCCAGGTATCAGGATGCCGTCGGCCTCCTCGAGCATGCCCCTGCCCTCGCCCTTCTCCAGGTCCTCGGCCTCCATGCGGAGGAACTCGACCCGGCTGTCGAGCTCGGCCCCGGCGTGCGTGAAGGCCTCGTAGTGGCTCATGTAGGAGTCCCGCTGGTCCATGTACTTGCCCACGAGCAGTATCTTGATCTCGTTGCTCGGGTTCATGACCTTGTTCAGGAACCCCTTCCACTCGGTGAGCCCGTCCGGCTTGAGCTGCAGCTTCATGCGCTTGAGCAGGTAGTCGGTGAGCCCCTGCTCCTCCAGGAATATCGGCACCTGGTAGATCGACTTCGCGTCGGGCGCGCTTATGACCGCCTCGAGCGGCACGTCGCAGAACAGCGCGATCTTCTTCCTGGCGCCGTCCTCGAGCGGCTTCTCCGACCTGCAGACGATGATGTCCGGCTGTATCCCCAGGGACCTGAGCTCCCGCACCGAGTGCTGCGTGGGCTTGGTCTTCTGCTCCTGGAGCGTCCCGAGGACCGGCACGAGCGTCGTGTGGACGAACAGGAAGTTGTCGTGGCCCATCTCGGAGTGCATCTGCCTCATGGCCTCGAGGAACGGCATGGACTCTATGTCGCCGACCGTCCCGCCGAGCTCGACGATGGTCAGGTCCGCCCCGGACCTGATGCCCACGTTGGATATCATCGACTTGATCTCGTTCGTGATGTGCGGGATGATCTGGACGGTCTTTCCCAGGAAGTGGCCCTGGCGCTCCTTGTCTATGACCGCGCCGTACACCTTCCCCGTCGTGACGACATGGTCGTTCGTCAGGCTCGTGTCCAGGAACCGCTCGTAGTTCCCCAGGTCCAGGTCCGCCTCGGTCCCGTCGTCCAGCACGAAGACCTCTCCGTGCTCGAACGGGTTCAGCGTGCCCGCGTCGAAGTTCAGGTACGGGTCGATCTTCATCGCCGTGACCTTGAGGCCCCTGGCCTTCAGGACGCAGCCGATGGACGAAGCCGTGATGCCCTTACCAAGCCCAGAAAGAACGCCACCCGTGACTACAATGCACTTCATCTGTCTCTCACGGGATTGAGTGAAACGTCTGGTTGGTCTTAAAGATTTGCAGGGCACGGCTGGCCGATTGTTCACGGTGGCATGGGTGCACGATCGCATATCGTCAGCAGAAGATCGTTGAGCGTGATGTCGTGACGGTTGTCATCGCTGAGCGTGGCGTCCACACGCAACGGATGGAACACACTCGCTTCGTCCTCTCTGGTCCCGGCCCATGATGTAGTCCCATTCCGGGTAGCCCCCGCGGAGGGCGGTCAGCAGAGCCAGCCTGCGTCGCGTACCTGCGCCGGAACGATCATGCCTCGGTTCTCAGTCCGTGCCGTCGGCACGCGTCCTCTGAGTACGTCACCATCGGTCTCCCCTGGGCCGGCGTGCCATATGCCGATTCTGACACTAGTTGAGGATAACGCCACTCTTCTCGATGGACTTGGCCTGCCATCCATAGTCGCTCAGGAAGGGGTGGCAGTCCCAGCACCACAAGGTTCCACCTCCGACGGAATAGGGGAAATGGTGCCACACGGTGCTATCTAGCGAGTACAGGACCGTCCCGATTTCACAATCCGAGAAGAACCAGGCTGGGATGGCGCTGTTCGCATCGAGGTCGTAGCTCTCGTTCAACATGCTGGGCATCCGCAGGAACGGGCCCTCCTCCGACCTCCAGCCACCGATCCAGCGGAATGAGAAGTTTCCCTCCCCCGCGATCCTGAGGGCGGGACCGTGCTCGGTGTCCACGACCGAGACGACAGCTTCGCCGGCAGTGACCTCGATCTCGTCGGCCATCCCTTCGTAGTAGACTCCGCTGCTGTTCACCGGGACCGGGCAGAGGACCACGTACGGACCTGTCTCCGCGGGGGTGATCGAGACCTCCAGTGTGTGGGAGTAAGTCACGTATTCACCCGAATCATCCATCGCGGACCGTATTAAGTGGAACTGCGACTCGACGACCACGAGCGAGACGATCGCGGCGACCGAGATGACCGTCCCGATCAGGATCTTCCGCGAGCGTCGGTTCCGTCCGTCCGAACGGCCCTCCACTCCAGGTCGAGATGTATCGGTCACGTCTCCATCGCCTCCAAGAGACTGGGGACTCTGTGACATTCAATCATACGACGCTATATATGGTTGCCTTCGGTGCCGCCCAGTCGGCACTCAGGTCCGTGTCGGTCAGCCAACCGCTCTAGCCATTCATCCGTCCGTTCGGTCCCTGTCTGCCATGAGCCCTTGCAGGGCGGAAGCCACGTGTCCGATAGCCGACTGGACGGGCTCTGACACAGCTGCCCTGAACTCGATGGTCCCTGGCTGGATGCAGATGACGCCCACGCGCTTCCCCGACCGCTCGAGCATCGCCCCGAGCAGCGCGACGGCCACCCTGTGCGTCGTGATCTCCCGGTCGTGGATGTCCTCGCTCCTGACCACCCTGACCGTCCCGGGCTCGCGATGCAGGTCGGCCGCGTCGACGAAGAAGACCGTCCCCGGGCCGGGGCTCTCGCATATGTCCAGGACGACGCCCTCGATGCCGTCGTGCTCAGAGAACGAATACGATGGAAAAGGTTTCTTGAGGGCCTGCGCCACCAGGACGCCCGCGCCGTCGTCCGCCTTGTCGAGGTATCCCAGCCCAAGGGCGTACACCGGCCCCGGGCCGGCGACCGCCTCGAGCTCGGACCTCAGGCGCGCTTCAGCTTCACCAGGTGCGTCGCGCAGCTTATGCATGGGTCGTACGCCCTCGCTACCATCTCGAGCCCGAGCCTTACCTCGGGGTCGCTCTTCCCCTCTGCCAGCATCCGCTCCGCGCAGAGCCTCATGTGCAGCTCGATGTCGTCCAGGTTCTGCGCCGTCGGCGTGATGATGTCCGCGACCTCGATGAGGCCGTCCTTGAGCTCGTAGTGGTGGTACAGCGTGCCCCTGGGTGCCTCCACCGCGCCCGTCCCGGAGCCGGTCAGCCTCGTGGGCTGCTCGGTCTTCGGGTCGTCCAGCGCGGCGACCGCATCGCACGCCTCGGGCAGGTGCTCGAGCGACCAGAGCATCTCGATGGCCTGGGCGAGGTTGTTGTACAGCGGGTTCTTGAGCCACCTGTCGTTGTAGTGCTCCTTGAACATGTCGGCGGCCTGGCCGTCCAGGCGCTTGCCCATGTTGACCATCCTCGCGTTCGCGCCCACGGTGAAGGTCTTCTCGTTGAACTTCGACCGCTTGGCGAACGAGTGCGGGACGACCCTCTCGTTCGTGAGCTTCCTGTAGTCCTCGCAGCTGGTCTCCTTGCCGTTCGAGATGAGTATGGTGTCGCCGTAGTAGCCGTACTTCTTCTTCGGGGCGTTCACGGACATGAACACCATCTCCGCCTCGGAGTACGCTGGATATGTCAGGGACGCGAACAGCTCCACATCGCGCACCGCGTCGGGTATGAGCTCCTGGGACTTCACCTTGATCTCGTCCAGGGCCTTCCTCGACGGGTACTTGCCGAACCCGCCTATGATCGGGTTCTCCCCGTGGACGATCCTGCCGCTCGTGACCTCCATCACATGGTTCCCGAACTTCTTCAGCCTGAGCGCCCGCTTCACGTCGTCGCCGTAGTCGTTCAGCATGGCGATCGCGGACGGGTACCCGAGGAAGTCGGGCAGCGCGAGCATGTACGTGTGGAGCGAGTTGCTCTCGACGTTCTCGCCGAGCATCATGAGCTCCCTCGTCAGCTGCGCCTTCTCCGGCGGGGTTATGGCCAGGGCCTTCTCCAGGCCCCTGATGGCCGCGAACCTGTGGGACAGGGTGCAGATGGCGCAGATCCTCGGGACGACGTTCAGGTCGTCCTGCGGGGTCATGCCCTTGACCAGCTGCTCGATGAGCCTCGGGCCTTCGTGGACGTCGAGCGTGACGCTCTTGACCTTCTTCCCGTCGAGCGTGACGGTTATGCCGCCGTCCCCCTCGACCCTGGCGAGCGCCTGCACATTGAGTTCTCTGCTCATTTCTTCGCCTCCTTCGACTTCTCGAGGTCCTTGACGAGCTTGACGACGCCGGCGCCTCCGAACTTCCTGATCTTCATGAGCACCTCGTCAGGCTTGTACCCCTTCTCCTTCAGCAGGTTGTACTCCGCGGACACGTTCAGGTCGTCCGTCGGGCCCCAGCAGCCCACGCAGGGCAGGTTGTGGCTCGGACAGACCGCGCCGCAGCCGGCCTTCGTGAGAGGACCGGCGCAGAACTTGCCGTCCATCAGGATGCAGTGGTTCTCGTTGAACTTGCACTCGAGGCACACGGGCGTCTTCAGCAGGTACGGGTGCCTCCCCGCGACCACCTTGGACACCGCCCTCAGGAACTCGCCCTTGTCTATCGGGCACCCGGGAATCTTCATGTCCACCTTGACGAACGCGTCCAGGGGCTGCGCCTCGAAGGCCTTGGACACCGTGATCTTGGCGTTCCCGTAGACCTTCTTGTAGCGCTCCTCGTAGCCGCCCTCCTCGAGCTTCATGGCCTGGGGTCCGCCCCAGCAGGCGCATGTGCCGATGGCGACCAGGGCCTTGGACCGCTCCCTGATCTCCTTCAGGTGCTTCAGCTGCTCCTCGGTGGTTATGGACCCCTCGACGAAGGCCACATCCAGCTCCCCCTCGTGGTTGTCGCTCTTGGCCATCACGAAGGAGCGCACCTCGACCGCGCCGAATATGTCGACGAGCTGGTCCTCACAGTTGAGGATCATGAGCTGGTCGCCCGCGCAGCCGGTGAATCCGTACACTCCGATCTTAGGCGATGACTTTGTCACTGACACCCCTCCCTATGAGCTCCTTCATGTGGAGCACGTCCCAGTAGGTGAACACAGGCCCGTCTATGCAGGTGTAGAGGTACTCGATGGCGCAGTGTCCGCACTTGCCGACGCCGCACTTCATCCTCCTCTCCAGCGTCATGAGTATCTGGTGCTTCGGTATCCCGAGCTTCACCAGGTACTCCATCACGAACTTGTACATGACCGGCGGGCCGCAGACCGCCGCGAAGGTGTTCTTCGCGTCGATGGGCCCCAGGTCCTTGAACAGCGTCGTGATGAGTCCGACCTTCGCGGGCCACTTCCCGGTGTCGTCCTTGTCGACGGTCAGCAGACAGTTGAGGTCCTCCCGCTCCCTGAGCTGGAAGAACTCGTCCCTGAAGAGCATGTCCCCCGGGTTCTTCGCGCCGTGCAGGTAGGTCAGCTTGCCGAACCTGTCCCTGTCGTCCAGCACGTCCAGGAGCAGGGACCTCAGCGGGGCGGCTCCCATGCCGCCCGCTACTATCATGATGTCCTTGCCCTCCATCTTGTCCATCGGGAAGCCGTTGCCGTAGGGCCCCCTGATGCCGATGGTCTGATTCTCCTTGAGCGCGAAGAGCGTCTCGGTGAGCGACCCGACGTTCCTGATGCAGAACTCCAGGAGCCCGGGCCTGGACGGCGGCGAAGATAGGCAGAACGGCGCCTCGCCCTCCCCCGGCACGGACAGCATGACGAACTGCCCCGGCAGGTAGTTCCACCTGAGGGCCAGGTCCACATCGACCGGCCGTGCCTGGAAGAAGTTGACATCGTGGGTCAACGGGTACTTCCTCACGATCCTCCACATGTCCGGCTGGAACGGGTTGTCCTGTACCTCCCTGTCGTCCAGCACCACGCACATCTTCTTCATTTGCCCACCTCCTGCTCCTTGAGGGCCTTGGAGACGGACACGACGTTGATGTCGACCGGGCATGTGTCCACGCAGCGGCCGCAGCCGACGCAGGCGGGCTTGCCGAACTCGCCTATGTACGCCTGCAGCTTGTGCGTGTACCAGAGCCTCAGCCTGTCCGCCCTCTTCTCCCTGAAGTTGTGCCCGCCCGCCACGAGCGAGTACTCCCTGAACATGCAGCTGTCCCAGAACCTCTCCCTGGTGCCCTCGGCGGTCCCGAGCTCGACCTCGTCCACCACGTTGTAGCAGTTGCACGTGGGGCAGACCATGGTGCACTGTCCGCAGGACAGGCACTTGTCGCCCAGCTGGTCCCAGATCGGGCTGTTGTATCCCAGCTCGAACACGTCCGGCATCCCGGTGAAGTCGATGCCGCCCTTGTACTGGCCGTTCTTCCACTTCCTGTACTCGGTGTAGTTGAGTATGTCGTTCTTGTCAAGGTCCCTCGAGAACAGGTCGGGCCTCATGCGTATGAGGTCGTGGCCCCTGCTCGAGCCGACCCAGACCAGATAGAACATCTTGAGGTCGGTGAAGAACAGGTCGAACCCTTCGGCGATGAAGTCGGTGTTGGTCGCGTAGCACATGCACTTGTCGTCCGGTATGCAGCTGTGCCCGATGAGCAGGGTCTTCTCCCTGCGCTCCGCGTAGTACGGGTCCTTGTAGTTCTCGAGGAACAGCTTGTCCAGGATCAGTATCCCGTGTATGTCGCACGGGTGTATCCCGAAGATGATCTTCTTCGGCACGTCGCCGATCCTCTCGATATAGCCCTCCTCGTCGAAGTCGAACATCGTGAACCTCGGCGGGGCGAGGAACTTCTTCGGCGGTATGATGGTCCTCGTAGCCTTCAGGTCCATCTGGGACAGGGAGTCGACCTTGGCGAAGGTCGTCTTCCCCTCCTTCTTGGTCGGACCCCACAGCTCCCCCCACCCCTTGACGGAGTCGAGGAACGCTGACAGGTCCTCCTTCTTCATCTTCAGAATCATCATGCTATCTCTTCCCTTGCTCGGATATCACCAGGCCTCTCCGAACGGGGCGGACAGGGCATCCGCCAGAGCCGTCGGAAATGCCTTGGTCTGAGGTATCGAACCATGGTATAAAAACATTAGGAGTTGGACCCGGATTCGCGTTGGTCTCCTGGCCCGCCTCTTCGACTATCGTTTTCCGTTCGTGAAGGGCCGATTGACGTTTATTCGACGGAACGGGGGCAGGTTCTGAAACCCATGCCTGCACGCGGTGCCGGCCCGGGCCGCGCCGTCTGCATGGGTGTTGCCGTCCCGAGATCTCTACCTCTGACCGCAGGTCAGAGGTTCATCCAAGGACGGCTCTCCGATGGCCTACGATTGCCTGTGGTTTATTATACGTCGTACACGGATGCGTCACGTGCAGGCTGGCCATCCCCCGATGGCCGGACCCGCGTTAGGACTCAGGAAGGTGTTGTGATTGAGGAGACTCTTTGGATTTGGTAGTAGTGTGTTCTCAGCTATGCTGGTTGCTTTGCTGTTCGTGAGCGCTCTGTCCGTGGTGTCGACCCCGGCAGCCGCGGCCATCGTCCCTGCCTGGAGCGGCGCAGTGGACATGGGCGATGTCAGGTCCCAGGCCGTCGTCGTCCAGGACGCGGACGGAATCGTGTACGTGATTGGTGGAGTTGTAAACGCGACGGCGTATGTCGCGGTCGATTCCGTCAACTCCTACAACCCAGCTACGGGTGAGTGGGCCGACCTCGCGCCCATGCCGACAGGTGTCCGCGGAGCGTCCGGCGCTTTGGGTTATGACGGGCTGATCTACGTGTTCGGCGGTGAAAGCACGGCCTGGACTACAGTCAGCACCACCCAGATATATGACCCCGCCTCGGATTCCTGGACCACCGGAACATCCATGCCCGTCGCGCTCTGGGAGGCCAAGTGTGCAGCATACAGCAGCTATCTCTTCGTTGCTGGCGGCGAGGGGGGTCCCGCCGTCGACACCCTCTACAGGTACTCGATAGACTCGGATTCCTGGGCCACCATGGCCCCGATGCCTGTGGCGACCGAGTGCGGGACATTCGTGTACGCTGCCGGATACTTGTATTACATGGGCGGCGTCATCGGTACATACACTGACATCACTGACGCGGTCTGGAGGTACTACTACTGGTCGGACACATGGGATGCTGTGGCGGATATGCCAACCCCGATGGCCGCCCACGCGGCGATCCAGGGATACGACGGGATGGTGTATGTGTTCGGCGGAGGCGACAGCGGATACAACGCCGAGTCCTCGGACATCTTGTACGCCAGCGGCTGTGTGTACAACCCCGGCACGGATGAATGGGCCACGCTTCCCGACATGGACGTCCCGCGGAAGTACCTGGGAGCGGCGTGCACCGTCGATGGCATGATCCTGTCGATTGGAGGCAACAACGGCACGGAAGTCTTCGCGACGGTCGAGGAGATGCGCATCGCCGAGGCGACCGTGACGGTGTCCGATTCGACAGTCGGTGCTGGCGACACCGTCGTCTTGTCGATAGAGAGCGACTTCGCGTTCGCAGTCGAACACTCATCCTACGCTGAGGGCTACCTCATGTCCGACGCGGGTGTCGTCTACGGTTACGGATACATCTCTGTCCCGATCGACGGTGTGGGTGCCATGGGCTTCACTGTGCCCGAGTACGCGGTCCCAGGCGGCTACACGGTTGTGATCTCCTACTGGAACACATACCTTGAGGACACCACATACTCGTGGGACTCGATGGAGTTCGCGATCACGGTCGTCGATTCGTACACGGTCGACGAGCGCATAGCCATGCTCGAGGCCAACCTGTCGGCACTGACGACCGCGCTCGAGGTGCAGGCTGAGGACATCGCAGCGCTGCAGGCTCAGCTGGATGCCATCATGGCCGCATCGGAGGATCTCAACGTGACTATGGCCCAGGATATCGCGGCCCTACAGGATAGGATCGACGCGCTCGAGACGACCAACGCCGAGCTCAGCGACTCGGTCGATTCGAAGATGGACAGCATGCTCGGGTACGTCATCATCATCCTGGTCGTGATCGTGCTGGTGCTCGCCCTCATGAACATGATGGTGCTGAGGAAGGGCGCGCCGCCGGCGCCGTAGACATCCGGGCGCGGCAAGCGGACGGGGCAGACGCCCCGTCGAAACCATTTACCTTTTCTCGTTTTCCAATTCCATGTCTCGCATCGGCCGAGCCCTTTTCCGGGACATGGCCGGAGCTGACAGGTTGAGAAGAAAAATATGTCGATGGCGTTCGATGACAGGCACTGTCTTAGGTGCTCGGAACCCTGACGTTGCAACGGTTTGGTGGAGGGGTAGTACCCCTCCGGTGTTGCGTAGGAGGTGATCCATCTGCAGGTTCCCCTACAGATAC
>CAZMPY010000020.1:0-2892 GCA_964568665.1 uncultured Thermoplasmata archaeon
TCGTAGGTTAGTGGGTCCGTTACACCCACTACAGCCTGATAGGCCGCAGGCCCATCCTGGAGCGCCGGGGCTTTTAGCGTGGAAGCATTCCAGCATACCACACCTATGGGGTATTATTCTCAGTTTCCCGAGGTTATCCCCCACTCCAGGGCAGGTTACCCGCGTGTTACTCAGCCGTCTGCCGAGGTCTTACACCTCTCGACTCGCATGCCTTAGTCGCATACCGATAGCGGTGCCCGCCGGCAGGATCAACCGGAATTGATCGATCTGTCGTCGGTCATTACTACAATTTGGTCGCTTGGTCGTGTCTTAATTGAATCGGCAGGGTTCTCAAGTCTCACCGACTTGTCTCGTTATTCCCTGCGCGCGACATCCGTTGGGATGCCGCGGAATATGCACGAAACTTTGTGTGTACTCTGTCATCGAACGTCAGAATCAAGAGAGCACGGCAGATGCCGGAGATCTTGATCCTCCATCGTGTCTGCAACAGATGGAACAGTAGGTTGATCAAAGGGATGAGGCAAGTTACCGCCTCCCTCCCAACCATCGCCGACTGTCGCAGTTTGGGTAGTCCCGCTAAGCTCGATGGGGTATATATGGCTTTCTAACCCGCTTTGCCGGGAAGCTATGCGTCTCCCCGCGGGACTATCACACTATACGTTGTGCGTATCTATCATTTATCACTTGCGCCCTGGTCCGCCCTCGGGGCCCGTCCGGGTGCTCATTAAGATGCTCTGGATGCCATTTAGGTCGATTCTGGCGGCTCCTGCAGGACTCCGCGCCATCCTCTCGTCGTCCGAGAATACGATTATCTGCGGTCGCATCGTTACCCCGTGCGAGGTGCGGGGAGATGGAGCGGGGCGAGGAGGGTCATGACGGCGAGCAGCCAGTCCTGATTCGGCACGCGTCGGACGAAGAGACTGTCCAGGTCCAACAGCCAGATTGGGAGGGGCCCAAGGGTCCGGCCTTCAAGATTGTGCACCCGAGGAGGTCCGTCCGAACCAGGAAACCGTCGTCAGGGGCACAGCTGCACATCCTGTCTGCGATGTCAGCCCTGCTGGGATTGATGTCCCTTCTCCTGCCTTGGGTGGTCACGCAGACTTCCCATGAAGACGAGTACTTCAGGCTGACATACTACCTGGCTGATGCCCGAAGCTACTACTTCGCGTATGCAATCGTGTTCGGCCTCGTGCTCATCGGTTCAATGCTCTCGCTCCTTACTTCGTATGGCAACCTCGCTCTTCTCGCGGGCGTGGTGGTATTCGCTCTTGACCTGCCGACTGGCTCATCAGATGTAGGGGTTGGTTTCTGGCTTGCCGCCGCCGCTGCCGTCATCGGCTGCGTCTCGATCTGGCGGTCTCCCACCGTTCGGGTGCCGGACAGGTTCCTCTCGCTCCGCCGCGATCATCTGGGTGACCATCGGCTCAACGTCCTGGCGCTCTCCGCGTTCGCGCTCGGCATGATCAGCATGACGCTGATGTGGTTCGTCCTGGTCCAGACAACGAGCGCCGGTTCGTCCTACCAGATCGATTTCCCGCTTGAATCATCGGTCAGTCACTTGGGTTCTGCGGACGTGCTGGGCTGCATCGTCGCGGAGGCGCTGATCGTCTCGGGCATCTTCCTGTGCCTCCTCACACCCCTGGGCGGACTTCTGATGCTCTCGGGGACGCTGCTGTTCCTGCGCAGTGTCTATCCCCTCCTTGGCGTCGTTGACTCCTATTTCGTGGAGGCAGAATATTCCCTTGGATACGGGTTCTACCTGTGCCTCGTGGCATCCGCCATCGCGACAGCCTCGATGGTCCGAACTGTGGACCTTCGTATCAGGGGCGGGTCGGTCCTCCCGTCGCAGGCGACGAAGGCTGCGGTGGAGCCCCCGCCGCTTTTCGCTCCGACCGCTGACCCCAGGTCGCTCTTGACCGATGCCAAGGTGAGCCTCGTCGGCATCGCGCGGTCGGCGATCAAGCCCGCGATGGTCGTCGCCCTGGTGCTCTGCATGGTCGTCGCTGCCGTCGTCGCGTCCTACACCATGCCCTGGTCGACCCTGGTCGTTTCAGTCACCAACAATGACGCGAGCTCGACGGCTGAGATAGACATATACGTGGACGGCGAACTCGTCACCGCAGGCTCAGCGTCTCACGGTGAGCGTGTCGTCGCGGAATGCAGCGTCCAGGTCGGCGTGCACACGGTATGGCTGGACTACGCACTCCTGGACTACCAGTTGACGGGTCCGGACGGCATCCCCGACTGGACGACCTCCTCCATGGTGCGGCCGTTCGTGAGGACAGTGGTAGCCCCCACGGTGCTCATGATGGATCAGAGCCTGCCACAGATCACGATGACGGTCTCCGACACGCCGGACGGAAGGACGGTCTCCGTGATGGAGGCCGTGGAATACATGTACGGAGTGCCGTTCCCCGCGACCGTGACCTGGCACTCCATCTCCGTCGTGCTGACCGACGGCACGGACTTCGTCGCATGGCCCGACGTGAACGATCTGTTGGCGGGCGGGGTGCCCGTTCAGTCGGACCTCGGTTACCAGATCCTGGGCGACCTCAACATCACCTGCACCGTCACGGACCTGGCAGGTGATGCAGAGATATCGTCCGGGGACCGCTTCGATCTGTCGGTCGCATCAGGGTCGTTCTCCCCAGACGTCCGATACACGTTCTACGTCCTCTATGAGAACGGCTCCGCAATCGGCGAGGTCTCGTTCGAAGGATGATGTCCCGGGCCAATCCAGCCACCACTGCGGCCCCCGACAAACCTTTAAAGGCGTCGGCGCATTATGCGCATCCCGAGCGGGGATGGCCCAGCCCGGCAAGGCGCTGGATTGCTATCCCCTCCCATTTGTGGGAGAGGCAAACATCCAGTGTCCGAAAGGACTCGGGGGTT
>CAZMPY010000021.1:0-32013 GCA_964568665.1 uncultured Thermoplasmata archaeon
GCCGGCGCTCGCCCTGTGCTGTCCCTTCGGGACCGCGGGCTCAAGCACCGCCAGCGCGGACTTCATGGCCTCGGCGCCCATGACCAGCTCGGGCAGGTATATCTCGCCCTTGCCGAACCTCTCGCCGACGGTCTTGATGCCCTCCGCGAGGCCCTTCTCGATCGCAACGAGCGGGTCCACGCCGTCCTTCAACGCCTGCTTCGCGAGGTCGGCGATGGTCTCCATCTCGTAGTTCATGACAGCTTCCTTGAGCTTCCTGACAGCATCTTCCATTGCTGCGTCTCCTAAGGACCCCCCTGCCTCACGGGCGTGGTGTTCCTCGGCACCCGGATGAACTTAGTCGTATTTGACAGGGTGGGCCATCTCCATCGGGACGACGTGCCTACGGCCCTCGAAGATAGGAACAAAAGGAAGGGGGAAGGGGTTTGGAAGGGGTTGGTGGGTGGGTTGGGTTGGTTCATCCTCACTTCTTGTTGTAGTACTTGGACCAGGCACCGGGCTGCGAGCTCGTGCTCTTCTCGTAGCTGTTCCTGACGCCCTGGCCAGGCTTCTTGTTGTGACCCATGGAGACCGCCACGACCGCCACGCCTATGACCACGACGACGCCGAGGACCAGACCGATCATGAAGACCGGCAGTGTCTTGGTCGTCGTGTCGACGTTCACCAGCGCGTCCGTCGTGAAGGTCGGGTCGTGTATGATCAGGCTGCCGCCGGGGAAGGACATGCCTCCCAGCGCGACGAACCCGACGAAGACCTTGCCGTCAGCGCTGAGCCCGAGGACCCTGTGCGCCGCCATGACCTGTGCCCTGACCAGTGCCGGCTCCCCGTCCACGGTCGCATCGTCGACCCATGTCAGGTTGCCCACGTTGGTCCAGCCCGCGGTGAATGTCAGCCGGGTCTGTATGAGCTGCTTCGGCCTCTCGAGGTCGCCCGTGGTCTCGTTGACCGTCAGGTTACCCTCGACGGCTGCGCAGTTCATGACGCTGACGGCGTTCATGTACTGGAGCATCGCCGCGCCCATCCATGCCGCCGGGAACGAGTTGCCCACGAGGCTCTCGAACTCCAGCATCAGCATCGGGTTCGCGTTGGCCGTGTCGAAGTCCCAGCCCTGGATCTCCTGGTCCCACTTCACACCGTACCTCACGACATCGCCGTTGACCTGGATGTTCTGCATCCTCTCGGCGTCCGTGACCCAGGTCTTGCCCAGCGGGCCGGTGGTCACCGTGAGCCTCCACTGGGGCAGCTCGGCGTCGTCCACCTGGACCGCCTTCGCCTCCAGGTTGAAGGTCAGCTTGAACTGGTTGAGCATGTCGTCGCCGACGGCCGGCGCTGCGCCCGCATCGAGGAGCTGGTAGCTCTCGTTGGCCGCCGTCAGGTCGAAGGACCAGTGCTTGGTGTCGTCCGCCTCGGTGTACTCCACCGGGCTCGCGTCCCAGGCGGTCTTCAGGTCGACCTTCTTGTAGAGCGGCTCGGTCGCGACATAGGAAGTGTACTTCTCAGTCGCCTCGTCATAGGTCCTCGTGTAGTCCAGGACCCCGTCCTGGCTCACATCGTTGAACTCAAGGATGCTGGACAGCTTCACGGCGTAGAGTGTCCAGATCTTGATCGTGTGGTTCTCCTCGACGATGTTGCCCTGCTTGTCGTACACCTGTGCGAAGCCGAGGTACTTGGCCTTCAGCGCGACGAAGTAGACGTTGTTCTCGGTCTCGTTCGTGCCCCAGACGATGCCGAACGCGGCATCTGTGCCGAACTTGACGAAGAAGTGGTCACCGCCGCCTAGGAGGTCGGTCGCGCCCTCGGAGGTGGTCAGTTCCTCGTTCACGATGGTAGCGGCCGAGGCCGGGCTCGCAAAGAACCCGAGCATCATGCTCATGACGGCCACGGTCGCCAATGTTATCTTCGTTATCTTGCCATTCATCTGTCATTGCCTCCACTTGGATGCATTCTGTCCCTCAATACCTGCATCGAGGGTATATGAACCCTGACCGCCGTTTTGCAGTGGATTTCTCAGGCGGCCAACGGGTCGGATGCGGGCCCGATAGCCGGTCCGAAAGGGGTATTAAGACCGACAATCGTTCGAGGTGAACGATGGCGCGCCTGGTTGTGTCCCAGAACGAGAGGATCATACTCCATCTCTCGGAGCTGGAGAAGTACAGGGAGGATGCCGAGGTCCCCATGGGGGCCTGTCAGGAGGGCATCGCGCAGAAGCTTCAGATGCAGGTGCACAACGTCTCGAGGACGCTCTCCTCGCTCCAAGCCGAGGGACTCGTCGCCGACAGGCTCGCGCACATACGCGGCGCGCCCAAGAGACGGCGGGCGTACTTCCTGACCGAGAAGGGGAGGAAGGCGGCCCATGCCCTGCGCGCGGACCTCGGGAGGCGCAGGGTCGTCATCGAGGAGCGCGGGAAGACGACCGAGATGTCCATCGAGGAGGCGGTCCGCAGGATAGGCTCCCTGACCGGGCAGACCCCGAGCCTCACGGAGATTGCCGAGCTCGCCCGCGATTCGGATGTAGTCCCGGCGGCGAGCCTGAGCAGGCCACCGACGCCCGAGCGCGCCCGCGAGTTCGTCGTGAGGGCGTTCGGCCGTCCGAAGGTCGACGGCTTCTTCGGGAGGGAGAAGGAGCGCAAGACGCTCACGGGCGCCTTTGCGGAGGACGGTCCGGCCGTCACCCTGCTTTGGGGCATCCCTGGAATAGGGAAGAGCTCCCTGGCGTCCAAGGCCTTCGACGAGTTGGCGGGCAAGAGATCCGTCTTCTGGTACACCTTCAGGGAGTGGGACACGGACACATCGTTCCTGCTCTCACTCGAAGGTTTCATCGGCGCCCTGGGCCGCGAGAACACCCTGAACGCCGTCAAGCGCGGGCAGGGCACGGCCGACCTGTTCGCCCCCCTGGTCGAGGACCTGTCGAACTCCGACGCGGTCCTGTTCCTGGACGACGTCCACAAGGCGGCGCGCTCCATCGACCTGCTCATGACGCTGCTCATGGAGGCGGTCAGCGCGTCGGGCTCGGCCAAGGCGGTGTTCGTGTCACGGTCCGTCCCGACCTTCTTCTCGCCGTCCGTCCCCGGTCATCTCGCGATCGAGGTGACGGGCCTGGATCGCGAGGCTGCAAGGCAGCTCGCGGAGAGCTCCAAGGCCACCGATGTCATGCGCGTGGTCGACGAGAGCCACGGCCACCCGCTCCTCCTGCGCCTCATGGCGAAGGGCGGGCCTGCCTCGTCGAAGGGCGATGTGATATCGTTCATAGAGCGCGAGGTCTACTCGGCGGTCACGCCCCCTGAGCGGACCGTGCTCGAGCTGCTGTCCATTTACCGCCACCCCGTCCCCGTGGAGGCCATCCCGGGAGGAGACTACTCAGCCGTCTCATCGCTCCGCCAGCGGGCGCTGGTCACGGAGCAGGAGGGGGGCATATCGACCCACGACCTCCTGAAGGAGTTCTTCTCATCGCACCTGGGGGCGGAGCGCAAGAGTGAGCACCACCGCGCGGCCGCCGCCTTCTGCGAGGGTCATCCGACCGTCGAGTGGAAGCTCGAGACGCTCTACCACCACGTAGAGGCGAAGGACTGGGCGAACGCCAAACGCATAGCCATAACGCACGCGACCGAGCTAGCGAAGGAGTTCCCCGAGGAGACCCACAGCCTGATCTCGAGGATAGCCGTCGAGACCCTGCCGAAACGGGACCAGGCGGAGCTCCTGTACCTGCGTGGCCAGCTCTCGGAGGCCTTCGGAGGCCTCGAGCGGGCGCTTAAGGACTACGGAGCGAGCGCGGCGCTGCTCACGGCCGAGGGGGACGCGCCCCTGCACGCGGCAGTGCTCGAATCCACGGCCAAGCTCCAGTCGCAGATCGAGCGCTGGAGCGAATCCTTCGCGGCTCATGAGAAGGCCCTCAGACTCTACGAGAAGATGGAGGACAAGGAGGGGCAGTCCAGGGAGTGGATGAACATAGGCGGGGTCCACCGCAGGAAGGGGGACCACGCGAAGGCCAGGGAGGCCTACTCGAAGGCGCTCTCGCTAGCCACGATGGAGGAGGACAGGGCCGCCCAGGCCGCCTGCTTCAACAACCTCGCCCTGCTCGACTGGGACGAGAACAGGCTCAGGGACGCCGAGATCAGGTTCAAGGAGTCGGTCAAGCTCGCGCACGCGGTCAAGGACCACGCGGGGGAGGCGAAGGGCCTCGAGAACCTCGCGGAGCTCTTCAGGACGCAGTACAAGCTCGGCGAGATGACCACGCTGCTCTGGGAGTCGTCGGAGGCCTTCAGGCGCGCGGGCGAGATAGACGAGTTCAAGCGTCTCCAGGCGGCATGCGCCGAGGCGCTCGGAGCGCAGGGCAGGCTCGGGGACGGCGTAGACCTGTGCAGGAAGGCCCTCGAGAAGCCGGAGCTCAAGAGGCGCACAGGGCTGTTCCAGAAGGCGCCCAGGTACGATGCCGGGGACGTGGCACTGTCACTCGTCATGACCGACCTCCTCAGGAGGTCCGGCGACTTCAAGGGCGCCCTGAAGGAGGTCCAGAGGCTCTCGTCGATGGCAGAGGCGACCGGGGACCAGGCGCTCGCCGCGAAGGCCGGTATCGAGGCCGCGCTGGTGCACGAAGTGGCGGGCGACCTCCAGGAGGCCATGCGGGCGCTGAACGGCGCGGAGGGGACCCTGAGATCCCTGGGCGACAGCGCCGGACTCGTCGCGGTGTACCTGAGGAAGGGCACCGTCCAGGAGAAGCTCGGGGACGAAGCGGCCGCCGTGAAGCATTATCAGGAGGCCGCGAGGCATGCCGAGATCGCGAACGACCAGTACGCGCTCACGGTCGCGAAGGACAACCTGCGCGCACTGACGGGGTCCGGCTGACCCGGTTCATTCGTCCCCGTCGACATGCTCCACGGCCCCGTAGTACGGCGATTGTCACGGGCGTCCTGTCACATGACGGTGGCGAGGGCATGAACGGCTGCCGAGCGGACCGACGGACGGCCGTCCATGGTCATGGAATGCGTGAAAAACAAAAGTTGCAGGCCCGTGAGGGCCTGAGGTCTAAGGGGTTTGAGTCCGCCTATCTGCCTACAGTACGGTCAGCGGTTCGAAGTCTTCCACACGCGGCTCGGGGGCGTAGATGGCATCCGGCCAGGACAGTTCGGTAACGGTCCCTGACATGCCCGGGACGTACACCTCGACCACGATGTTGAACGACACTGTGTCGCCCACCGCTGGCGTCCACACATCGGAGGACGGGAGCGTCGCGGCCACATCGAAGGTGTCAGTTCCGTAGAACCACGCGAGGTACGGCTTCGTCACGGTCTCGAACGGGACATCATCGCCCGTGCTGTTTGTCAGGACCGACGTTATCGAAACCACTGCCTGACCCGACCCGTTGAACCACACGGTCAACATGGCTGCAGTCATGCCTGCGAAGTAGAAGTTCTCGGTCGAGTTGATAGCCACGTTCAGCGAGAAGACCAGCTTCGTGTTGCCCGGGTCGGCTCCGCCCGGAGGCAGCGAGGACTTGTACTTGAGGCTCAGGACGTCCTTGGCGTCAGCGTCGCCGTCTTCCGTAAAGGATATCTCGTCGACCTCATGGTCCCAGATGACGACCTCGGTCATGAATGGCGGCGATCCTGCACTGGCCCCGCTCCCCATCGCGTAGGAGAACGCGGCCGTGCCGAACAGGAGGGCGCACGAAACCACCGCCGCGGCCACTAGGCCGACCTTGACGGGGGTCTTCCGCGTCTTGCCCTCCACGATGCGCTTTCCAAGCTCACTCTCGAATTCCTTGCCCATAGTTTCACCCTCTCTTCGACGGGCACGGCTCCGAGCTCCCGGAGCTCACGAGCGCAAGCCCGTCCCGATGCGCGCAACTGCGGAGGCAACGCTCTCTTGGGCCGGGAATTACCCGGCCGTCCCCTAGTCGCCTCTATCACGCGTCTTGGTGACCGAGCGGCACGCGGTGTCTATACCCGTTGTGGTGCAAGTATCAACTTGTGGAACGTTCTTAGAACCGTCCAGATGCTTCACGGAAGCGCTCGTGCGGGCGCCTCCATAGGCCTGTTAAGCCCGCCAGTATGCAAGCCCTCTGCCGGGGGAGGGGCGCGGGGTCACTTCCGCTTCCCCGCGACCTCGTTCAGCGCCTCGAGGAACAGCACGGCCTCGGCCTTCGTGTTGTAGTGCACGAACGTCGCCCGCGTCATCGTGCTCGCCCCGAACAGTGCCGGAACGCGCGAGAAGTAGTCTTCCGCACCGACGGCCAGCGCATACCTGTCCCACAAGAGCTTCGACAGCTCCCGGTCGTCGCGCCCGGCGAGCTTGAACGAGAAGGTCGGGTCCCTGCCCGCGGCGGTGTCGACCGTATTCGGACCGTAGAGCGTCAGCCCGGGTATGTCGTTCATGCCTGCGAGCTTCCCCTTGCCATCGAGCACGAGCTCGGATATCTCGGCCTCGTAGGCCTCTATCCTCTCGAGTCCCCTGCGGACCCTCGCGAGCCTCTGGGCACCGGGCTTCGGATAGACCTTCGCGCCCGGGTTCCCGACCCATGCGAGGTAATCGACTGCGCCTGTGATGGCACCGAACATGGCCTGGTCCCTCGTCCCCCACTCCCACTTCTCAGGGCCGTGCTTGGGCGATGAGTAGACCTTGTACGGCGTGAGCTCCTCGATCAGCTCCGGCCGCATGTACATGAAACTGCCATGCCTCGAGAAGAGCTTGTACCCCGAGAAGACAAGGGCATCGCACCCGATCGCCTTAACATCCAGCGGACCGTGGGCCACATGGTGCACGGCGTCGACCACGAAGTACGCCCCGACCGCCTTGGCCATCTTGCCCACCCTCTTGAGGTCGGTCTTGGTCCCCAGGACGTTCGAGGCGGCCGTGACCGTGATGACCGCGGTGTTCTCGTCGACGGTCTCCTCCAGCTTGCCCAGGTCCAGCTCGAAGGTCTCCCGGTCGAAGTCCACGAACCTGAGCTCGTCGATGAGACCGCTGTCCCCGAGCTCGACCCAGGGGCTCACGTTCGCGTAGTGCTCGTACCCGGTCGTCACGACGTTCTCCTTTCCCGTCAGCTCGCGCCCCAGCGCGTAGCCGAGGCCGAAGAGCAGCGAGGTCGCAGATTCCCCGGATACGATCGACTGCGGGTCGCCTGCGTTCAGCAGGTCGCTGACCGCCTGCCGGCCTTCCAGTATCGTCTGTTCGGCCCCGACGGACTCGGGGAACAGGTTGCCGACGTTCGCGCTCCAGTCGATCCTGCCCATGACCTCCCGGTCGACGCTCCTGAGCGTGACGAGGGTCCCCGCGCCGTTGTCCAGGAACACCCTCTTCCGCCCCATCGGGTCGGTCTCGGCCGTCGGGAACTCCTTTCGGATCCTCTTCAGGAACTTCGGTTCGAAGGTCATGCTATGGTGAACGGCGACCCTGCTCATAAGAATTGAGCTGACAGTCCCGACGTTGTAAGGCGTGCCGCGCAGGGCGGACGCTGGACGAAAAACAATGGATTAAGGGGTTTCGTGTGGGCAGGGTAGCCGGTTTCCCAGACACTTAGGTAATGGGGGAGACCCTGTGTGCAAGAATTGAATCCTGCTACACCTGTCCACATGAAGACTGGTACGGGGGCTCCAGCTCGGTCTCGTTGTAGAGGAAGTTCCAGTCGTAGAGATAGTCGTTGCACGAGTCACAGGTCGTGTTGTCGAGCGTGCTGTCGAGCGTCTCGTCGACGATTACGTCCTCCGGGCACGTGCAGTTGTCGCCCGTGCCGTCCTTGAGCTGCAGCTGGTCCTTGATCAGGTCACAGTCGCCGTTCATATTGCCCGCCGCGACGGTCGATACGCCGCCGACGAGCATCGCGGCACCGAGTGCCAGCGCGATCCACGCATTTGCGATCATGTTTTTCACCGCTCTCTTCGGAAGCAGTCTCAGCCGCTTCTGATGCGAGCAACAGGGGGGACTTGATAAGTGGTTTGTGGTACGAGAATCAACCAGTAGCACAAGGTTCAATCTATATAGCCAGATGTCTCAGAATCAGGCCCGTTCATTTTCATGCTGTGATAATGATAATAAATGGTTTCAACCTGTGCTGCGGGGCCCTGTCGAGCTCCTGCCCAGGTCGTAAGGAACGGTTAGTAGGCCTTCCGGCCAGCGGTGTTCAAGAGGCCGTTCATGTTGCCGTTACCCCCATCCCCGCCGCCGTTGCTGCCGTTGGAGCCGCTGCCGCCCTTGAGGATCAGCTCCCCGAGGTAGATGTACGCCTCGTTGGTGCCGGTGGCGACGCCGCCGGTCCCAGATGTGGCCGATCCGTCGTCAAAGGGCAACGCGGTGTAACCAGTCGGTACAGCCTCGGTGTCATCGGTGTCATCGGTCTCGTTGACAATCGGGTACAGGTGCTCGATGGCCATCTTCACGCCGTAGACGGTCGTGAACCCGACCGAGACACTGTACACGCCCACTGGCGCGGCGTCGAGCTCAGTGTCCCATAGGAATCCGTAGATCAGGTGGCCCATCTTGTTGATCTCCCTGCCGACCGTGTCGGAATCATCGTACCCGTCCGTGAAATCCGATGCGTATCTGTAAGTGTTAGAGCTGTCCGTCGAGAGCGATATGTTGACCCAGATGTGCGAGACCGACACCATGTACGTGTCGTTCAGCAGGTTCGGGTCCGTGAACAGTTCGACCTGGTTGTACACCTTTGTCTCGTTAGTCAGCGGATCGATCGTGCCGTTCACGCTCTCCGAGATGTTGAGCGGGATTTGCTCGACCGTCAGGAGCGTCCCGTCTTTGTCCGCGTCCAGGTTGATCACGGCCAGCTCGATCCTTACCAGGCCTCCGACCCGCCACTGCGGTCCGAAAGCCATGTTGTCGGCGAAATAGACCGCACACGGAATCTCGTCGAAGTCTTCGCCGGGCTCCATGATCGGGACCGGCATCGTAGGCACATCCGCCGCCATCACGACCGACGCGAACGAGAACGTCGCGAAAACGGCGGCCGCTACAGCTAAGACTTTCTTGCACTTCATCTTGATTTTCTCCCCCTATTTTGTTAGAACCCCCCGCAAGGAGTTCGGAAGGGGGGATGTTATTACGGGTTAATATCGATTACTGACTAGCGGCCCCATGACCCTGCGCCGGGACCACGACGGCACGAGCGTCGTCAACGCGACCGTAACAACAACTGATGATCTTGCATACTTCACGAGTATTTGTCCCTCCAGGATGCATTCGGAAGGCGTTCGAAGCTTCCGGCCACCCGATGTCGAAACGCAATTTCGCCCACGCATGTGCAGAATCCCTCATCACAGCGTGATAGTGCGGACCAGCGCACAACCGCGTAAGGGCGGTCCCGAAGGGCTTCCGAGAACGATCGAGATTCGAACGGATTCCAGGCATCGGAGAGCGGGCCGACTTGCGCGGCGCCCGGTTGTGAACACTGACCACCGGCGGTTCTACTGGTGTACCAAAGTGCTTAATAAACTCGATGATGATGTTGTCGTCGGTATGCTTAGAGCGAACACCCTAGCCTCCGTTGTCGTTTCAGTGCTTCTCCTAGCTGGATTGCTAGCTGGCACCGCGGGAGCTAAGGCCGCGACGCCCTCGGGCGAAATCACTTACAGCGTCGCAGATGGTGTCGTGACTATCCAGACGGAGAACATGACCGTCAAGATCTCGACGGCCATGCCCGCGGCGATCGTATGGTCGGCCGGGAACGAGAGCGAACCAGGTTATGGGTTCCTGTTCTCCGCGATCCTCGGCTTCAACACGACCGAGCCGACGGGGCTTGTGCTCGACGAGGTCCCATATCACGCGTCGTTCGACCACGCAGTCTGGTCCCTGACAGGCCCGACCGAACAGACCGATGCGGACAAGGGGGACAGCGTGACCGTCGCGCTCGAGTCCACAGTCGACATCATACAGAGGCTCGTCTTCGGCGACGGGAACCCGACGCCCGGGTCGCCCGGGACGGTAACCATCGAGGACTGGGCCACGGTCACCGTGACATTCATCGTCTCCACGAAGAACCACTCGGCCACATTCGACGCCGTGACCGATTCACCAGCGTTCGCCGTGAACGGCACGTCCGAGATCAAGTTCGACATCTCAATCGACATCCTCAAACCGATCTTCGCCGACAGCCTAGCCCTCGACATCGCGCTCATGAAGATGAACGCCGAGGACTTCGGGCCGGCGCTGCTGTCCGAACCCTACCTGCTCCGCGGCTACCAGGACGGCACCGTGACTGTGAGCGACCCCGCGGTCAACGAGACCGACGGCGAGACGCTTCTGATGCACACGTTCCAGAACAGGGACCAGTTCAAGCAGCTCTTCACATTCGTCGATGTCAACGAGACGAGCTTCTTCGGCTGGGCGAGCGAGGCGCTCCTCGACTGGAGCAACGCTGACCCGGCCCTCGAGCAGGTCACGACATACTACAGGACCGACGGCGAGGCGCTCAGGATGTACATCACGACCCCGCTGACGAACGAGACGGAGCTCATCACGCACGACCCGAGCATAGGGATATTCACACCGAGCGGGTCAGGCGGCGGCATCGTCCCGCTGCCGGGCGGAGGCTCCATCGTAGGGTCCTCGGCCATGTCGATTGCAGTGGGGCTCTTGATAGGTGTAGCGGTCGCAGGCGGCGCTGGCGCGTACATGGCCACGAAGGACCTCTCGAAGGAGGACCCGAGCCAGCTGGTCGTGCTCGAGAAGAACAGGTACTACCGCAAGAAGAACTGAGCGGTCATGGCGGCGGGGGTTCTGGCTTTTCTGCGTCCGCCTTTGACTCCGACACCGCCGGGCCGTGCTCGACATACCTGGCAACGAACTCGTCGACCAGCTTGTCAAAGAACGTGCGCCTGTAGATTATGAGCAGGTCCGAGACCTTGTCCGGGTCCAAGACCGTCATCCGCGACTCGCGTCCGACCTTCTCCAGCCTGATCACGCCCTTGGCGACGAGCTTCTTGATGTGATAGGACAGGGTGCCGCCGGAGATCGTGAAGTTGGTCAGCACTTCGCCGTGCGTCGCCCCCGGGTTGCGGAGCAGGTACAGCATGATGCCGCGGGGTATCTCCTGCCTCAGGGAGGACAGGATGCGCTGCTTCTCGGAGTTCAGCTGGCCTCCGGGATAGTACCTCGAGAAGTTCTCCTGCTTGTCGAGCGTGACGATGCTCCGGTCCGCCAGATAGTTCAGGTGGTACTCGAGCACGCCTATGGGGAGGGTGGTCCTCCGCTGGATCTCCCTGAAATGCAGGCCGGGGCTCCCCCGTATGCATTCGAAGATCCTCTTACGGTTCTCCAGCTCAAGAGGGTCTTGCACGCAGCCTACCCCCCATCAGGCCAATGAGAAGAACCGCGGCCAGTACCGCAGCGTCGAGGACGATCAGGACCAACCCGTCGATGCTGTCCAGCCAGTCCGTCGCATATGCGAGGACGAGGATGGCCACGGTCAGCGACAGGTGGACCGACAGCCCCACGGACACCAGCTCGAGCGTCCTGACGCCGCTCCGTCGGTAGGATGCCAGCGACAGCGCGAGAAGGAACGCGGATATGCCGAGCAGCATGCCCAGCGCGGTGTCCAAGGGTGCGACCATACGGTGTCATCCTGCTGTATGACTTCACGACCTATAATACGTGCGCTGGCACCGCACGGTCCCAGGGTCCGCCAGGCACGGGCCGACGGCCTCAGAGGATGTGCTTGAGCCTGAAACCGACCCACAGGACCGCGACCGCGACGGCCGACAGGCCGATGACGATGTAGAAGGCGTTCGGGTCGTGCTGGAACGGCAGGTTGTCCAGGTTCATGCCGTACAGGCTGGCGATGAGCGTCGGCAGGATGAGGATGAGGCTGATCGTCGTCAGGGTCTTCATCACGGTCGACAGGTTGTTCGCGATGGTCGACTCGTAGGCGCTGATGATGTTGGACATAATCTCCCGGTAGATCGTGGTCATCTCGTACAGCTGAGCGACATCGTTCTCGAGGTCCTCCGCGAGGTCGAGCTTGTCCTTGGTCATCCTCAGCTGCTTGGCCCTGGACAGCAGGGACATCGCGTTGAGGTTGGAGAGCAGGGCGGTGTTCAGCAGGATGAGGCTGTTGCTGAGAGTGAACGCGCTGTGCGCCACGTCCACCTTCTTCGCGGAGAGGATGCTCGCCTGGATCGTGCTGATCCTCCGCTCCATCGGCCTCACCCTCCGCTCGATGTCCCGGTTGACCTTCCGGACCAGGGCGAAGAACAGGTCCTCCTTGGTCTCGATCCGCGGCCGGCGCCTCATGTCGGCCGTCAGTTCGTTCGGGGCGAAGGTCGCCCCGAGCCTGACGGTCACGACGCACCTGGACGTCACGATGATCCCAATGGGCATGGTCTGGATCCGGTCGGCGTCCTGGTCCTCCGCGAGCAGGTTCCTCAGCACGAGGAGGTCGTACCCCTCCTCGATCTCGACCCTCGCCCTCTCGTTGGGGTCGAGACAGTCCGCCACATCCTGGAGCGCGATCCCGAACTCCTGGTGCAGCATCTCGACCTCCTCCGGGGACGGGGCGACGAGGTCGATCCACAGGGCGGAGCTCAGGCTGGACGCATCGACCTCTTCGAGGATGCCGTCCTCCGCGCAGTACATACGCATCAAGCGCCTCCGCCTCCTGGTTCTTGTCCCTATGGGAAGAGGCGGGATATATGCCTTCTCGGGAGAGGAAGGCCGGCGCGCTCACTGACGCCGGCCATTTGTGCACGGACTTGACCGCTGGCGATCGGCCAAGCCCGTGTCCGTCAGCTATTTATCGACGAGGCGACATCGCGTTATGTTCCAACGAACATAACGGAGAGATATGATGACAGAAGGACAGGGGGAGAAGAAGTCCATATTCAGCAAGCAGAACAAGACGGGGATGATCGCCCTCGCGGTGATCGTCATCCTTCTCATCGCAGTCCCGCTCGGATACCTGTACACGCAGGGGAACGACTCCGATGACACGGGTGCGGACGAAACGCTCGTGACGGTCGTCAGCGCGACGGCCACCACTAATGTCAGCCTCGCGGACCTGCAGGGCATGACCGCGCTCACGGCGACATCGTCCTACCAGAACAGGTTCGGCAACTGGCGCGGGCTCGGGGAGTACGAGGGCGTCACGCTCAGTGACCTCGCGGACCTCGTCGGGGGCATGCAGCCAGGGTACATCATGACGGTCACGGCCACGGACGGCTATGTGCAGAACCTATCCTATTACCAGGTGTACGCTGACGAAGAGACCCTCGCCATACAGGGCGAGATGGTCCTCGCATTCCAGTTCAACGGCACGCTCACGCCCGACTGGACCGATGGCCCGATGGTCGCGGTCCTGGCACCTGATGAGGCGCTCAGCAACGACGACTTCAACCAGACTGCGGCCAGGGACCCCGAGTTCCTGACCAGCACATCCGCAGGGTCGGTCTGGGTCAAGAATGTGGTCAAGATCGAGGTACAGCCATACTACGACGAGTGGACGGTCGAGCTGACGGACCTCGCAGGGGACACGAAGGAGCTCACGAGGACCAAGTTCGTCGCCCTCGACTACACGAACGACACCTATGTCGTCGACTACAAGCTGAGGAACTGGACCGGAGTCCCAGTATCTAAGATACTGGGCCTCGTGGACGACGACGACCCGCTGACCTTCAACGCAACCGTCGCCGACACCCAGTACAGATTGCAGGTCATCGCGAGCGACGACTACAACAAGACGATGGTCGCGAAGGACCTGGTCGACATGGGCGCGATACTCGCCTTCAAGATGAACGGGACGCTCCTGGACGAGGACTCGGCCCCCCTGAAGCTGGTCGGCTCGGACCTGTCCGGCTCCAGCATGGTCAGCATGATAGCGTCCGTCAAGATGCTCGAGCCGTTCATCCTCACGCTCGAGTACGCGGAAGATGGGTTCGACTTCACGCTGTCCGACCTCAAGGCGATGGAGACTGTCACCTCGTCCGGAGGCTACATGAAGAGCACGGGGACGATCGTCGGCCCGAACGAGTTCACCGGCGTGCCCCTGAAGGACTTCGTCGAGATGGTCTATGACGGTATGGACTACAGCCTCGAGGTCGAGGCGACCGACGGATACATCATGACCTACTCGTCGTCGCAGGTTGCCAACGGGACGTTCGCATACTACGACCTTGACGGGACCGTGCTCGGCTCGGGCAACTTCACGATGCTCGTCGCCTACGAACAGGACGGCGCCGCGCTCGATGGCATGGCTCTCAGGATCGCCATCGTCGACGAGAGCTCGCCCATCACCGACGGGCACTTCTGGGCCAAGTATGTCAGGTATCTCAGGGTCACACCCTACGTGGCCGACTGGAACCTGACCCTGATAGGCGTCACGACCATGACCATCGACAGGCAGACATTCGAGAGCATCGCCACGTGCTCGTACCACGCGCTCTCGTACACCTTCGAGAACGAGACTGGCACCCACGTATACACGGGTGCGGCCCTCTGGGTGCTCGTAGCGGCAGTGGATGGCGCTGACGCGCCTGACGGACATTATCTGTTCAACGAACTGCTCGCATCGGAGGGATACAACGTGACCGTGAGGGCGTCCGACGGCTACTCGAAGACATTCTCGTCCGCGATGGTGGCCGGAAACGACTCGATGATCATCGCTGACCGGCTCGACGGCGAGCCCCTGGCGGACGACGAGTTCCCCCTGAGGCTGGTCGGACCCTGGCTCTCGCCGAGCCAGATGGTCGGCATGGTGGTCGAGATCGAGCTCACGGACCTCAAGTCAGTGCCTGACTGGAACCTGACGCTCGTCGGCACGACCACGGTGGTCTTCGAGTCCGACGCCTATGCTGCCCTGTTCTACTGCGGGATTCACGCGGCCTGGTACAACTACACCGAGGACGGCTACGACTACAGCTACGCGGGCATCCCGCTGTGGGTGCTCATCGGCGCGATTGACGGCGTCGACCTCGTGCACTATGAGTTCAACGACTCGCTGGCCGCGGCCGGGTACACTGTCCGGATCATCGCATCCGACGGGTACTCCGTGGACATCCCGATTGGGGAGCTGGCGTACAACGACACGGTCATCCTGGCGTTCATGCTCAACGGAACCCTGCTCGAGGGAGAGGAGGCCCCGCTGACGCTGGTCGGAGAATGGCTCTCAGGCTCCCAGAGCGTCAAGAGCGTCGTCAGGATCGAGCTGATCGGGCTCGACGTCTGAGGACATGGAGATGGCCGGCAGACTGTCCCTGAGGACCGCCCTGCTCGCTACGGGATTAGCGGCGGCGGTCCTACTGGCAGCATATGCCGGGCTCTGGCTCTACAGGGATGAGGTCTCGGTCGAGGGAGGGATCGTACTCGCGACCGGCGACGGACTTGTGGAGGTCAGATGCCTCGCTCCAGAGGTATCGCTCTCGCTGAGGGGTTTCGATGGCCAGGTCGTGTTCCGCAACGCATTCCCGGGATCCGGGATCGAAGGGTTCGAAGGGCCCATCGAGCGCTCCGGGACGAACATATCGTTCCTTGTGACCGGGGGACGGGCGGACTACCGGCTGGTCGCGCCTGCGAAATCCGATTTCAGCTTCGCAGTAGTCGGGGACAGTCAGGGGCATAACGAGATACTGGCACAGGCGCTGGACCTGGCCGGAGGCGTCGACTTCGTGATCCACTGCGGGGACCTGACGCCGTCGGGGAGAGATACGGAGTACGCAGCCACGGAGTTCGCACTCAACGCGTCATCGGCGCCGGTGTTCGTGACCCCTGGGAACCACGATATCAGGAACGAAGGCCCCGACGAGTTCGCGTCGCGGTTCGGCCCGACGCAGTACGGCTTCGACTACGGAGGGGTGAGGTTCGCGTTCGTGGATTCATCGGACCTGAACATCTCCGAGGACGAGATCGACTGGTTGACTAGTTTCTTCGCCGGGGCCGACTCCAAGGTGGTCGTGACGCACGCGCCCAGCTTCGACCCGTTCGAGTACAACCACACACTGGATGCGGCGTCCTGCGACAGGTTCCAGGCGTTCGTCCTTGACGAACACGTGGATGCCGTGTTCAACGGCCATGTCCACGCGTTCTATCAGATGACCGTCGACGACACATGCTTCACAATAACAGGCGGTGGAGGCGGGTCGCTGACGGACGGCGTGCACCATTTCGTGCTCGTGAACCGCTCGTCGGGCGGGTTCGAATACGAGAAGGTGGACCTTGACGGCGGGACCATCATCGCCGGGACCGATATCTCGATCGTCGGCCACGGGTCGACGGCGAACCTGACTTACGATGAACTTCTTGGCATGGCCATGGTCGAGGGCATGTCATCTTACGAGAACCTCTACGGGAACGTCGGCGGACTCGGATACTATGAGGGGGTCACGTTCGCCTCGCTGCTCGACCTCGTCGGCGGCCTGCAGGATGGCGAAGTGCTCAGGGTGACCTCGTCCGATGGCTACTACCAGGACTTCGGGTACCTCAACATCTATCCTGACGATGCATGGCTCGGGCTCCAGGGACAGATGACCCTGGCCCTGTGGTTCGACAACACGACGATGCCCGACTGGCAGGACGGACCGAGGATCGCGTTCCTGCCGGACGACGGGTTCTACAGCAACGAGGACTGCGAGGCCACATCCTACCCCGGCCAGGGATACGACCTGTACCCGTCCGCCGGGGCGAGATGGGCGAAGGATGTCGCGAGCCTCGCGATACTGGAGGCATCCCCGTGACGAGGAAGTACTTCCTGTCAACGAAGGACCTCGTCACGATCGCGCTGCTGTCGGCGCTCGGCGGTGTGCTCTCCACGTACATCGGCTACCTCGGGAACCTGATCAACCACATGTTCGGCGTCCCGTTCGGAGCCGGGCAGTTCATGGCCGGGCTGCACGTCCTCTGGATCGTTCTCGCCGTCGGCATCACCAGGAAGAAAGGCGTCGGGACGGCGACAGGCCTCCTGAAGGGGGTCGTGGAGCTGTTCCTGGGTAGCACGCACGGGATCGTGATCGTCGTGGTGTCCCTGGCCCAGGGCGTGCTCGTCGACGCGCTCCTGTTCAGCGACAAGGCGAAGGCCGAGAGGAACGTATACGTGTACTCGGTCGCTGCAGCGATCGCCTCAGCGTCGAACGTCGTGGTGTTCCAGGCGTTCTTCTTCTCAGGCGCGCCGGTCATACTCATCATCGTGCTGTGCATGCTCGCCGCCGCCTCGGGCATCGTGTTCGCCGGCTGGCTGGCGGTGCAGATGCTCGCATCCATGGAACACGCAGGGATCGTGGACGGGAGGGGCGGTACCCCTGTGGATGTACCCGGTCCACGGACCGGCCCGGGAGAGGGCGGGGCGAGACGCAGGAGGGCAGCGATTGTCAGCACGGCCGTGGTCGCCGCGTTCCTCGCGGTGTTCACCGTCGGGGCCGTCTACTACTTCTTCACCATCTACGAGCTGCCTGGCCAGAGCTCCGTCGAGATATCGGGCCAGGTCGAGAGCCCGTTCGAGTTCACATACGACGACTTCGCCGACCAGGAGGTCACGATCAACGCGGAGCTCATCGGCTCGGTCACGCATGAGCCCCCAAGGAACTACACAGGGATACCGCTCAACATCATACTCGGCCAGGCCGGTCCCACAGACGGTGCGACCCAGGTCGTCGTCACCGGAGCCGACGGGTACTACGCGACCTTCGACCTCCAGAGCGTGATGGCCGATGACACCCTCATCGTGATATTCGAGGACGGAGCATACAGGGTCATAGCAGCGGACTACGAAGGGGCCTACTGGGTCGAGGACCTGGCCTCGATAGAAGTGAGGTAGATGCTGGAGACCAGGGACCTGACCGTCAGATACTGGAACAGGTCCAAGCCGGCCGTGTCCCACCTGACACTTGACATCGCCGCCGGCGAGTTCGTGCTCCTCACCGGGGACAGCGCCTCAGGCAAGTCCACCGTGATGCAGGCCGTGTGCGGGTTCATACCGCACATAGTGCCGGCCGAGGTCCATGGCACCGTGGCGATAGACGGACGGACCTACGAAGATCCTCTGGACATCGCGCGGACCATCTGCATGGTCCAGCAGGACCCTGAGACCCAGTTCTGCACCGAGACTGTTGAGGAGGAGGTGGCCTTCGGGCCCGAGAACTTCAGGCACCCGCCTGGGGAGATCCGACACATGGTCGAGGACGCGCTCCGGAGCGTGCGGGCGGACCATCTGATCGACAGGCGGCTGCTCACCCTGTCAGGCGGGGAGAAGCAGAAGGTCGCCATCGCATCGGTCCTGGTGCTGAAACCGCGGCTGCTGATACTCGACGAACCGACCTCGAGCCTCGATCCACAATCCGTCTCGGAGGTCGTCGACGCGATCCGGGCCCTCAAGGACCTCGGGGACATCACGACGGTCGTCGTCGAGCACCGGATCGGAGGGTTCGCCGACATCGCGACGAGGATCGTCAAGATCGACGAGGGGCGCCTCGCAGGCGACGAGAAGAGGGGCACGGAAGGGTTCGACCGGCTCTGCGAGGAGGCGATGTCTCCTGCCATCTATCCGAGCATGAAGGCGAGAGGGGGCCGCGTCATCGAGGTGGAAGGACTGTCGTACGCGATCGGCGGAAAGCAGATCCTCGACGACGTCAGCCTCACTGTCGAGGAGGGGGCGGTCGTGGCCCTGATGGGGGAGAACGGCGCAGGCAAGACCACGCTCCTCAGGCACCTGGCGGGACTCGCAGCGCCCCAGAAGGGACGCATCCGCATACTGGATCATCGGATCAGTGCCGGCGCCACCGTAGACCCATGGGTACTCGGGACGGATGTCGGGATGGTCTTCCAGAACCCTAACCACCAGCTATTCGAGTCGTCTGTGGAGAGGGAGTTGCTGTTCGCATCCGGGAACTTCGGAGTGGCTCCCGACGAGGCCGCCAATGCTGCCCTGGCATTCGAGAGCGCCGAGGGCGTGAGCCAGCACGTGCACCCCCACTGCCTCAGCCTGGGCCAACGCCGGAGGGTGAACATACTGTCGTCATCGTCCCACGGGCCGAGGGTCCTCCTGATGGACGAGCCGTTCGTCGGCCAGGACAGGACGAACTCCCTGAAGATCGCGCAGCTCGTCGCGGGACTGCAGGGGAAGGGGAGGACGGTCGTCATCGTGACGCACGACCCGTCGTTCGCGCGGGCGTTCTGCACCCATGCGGTCGTGCTGCAGAACGGGAAGGTGGCGGATGCCGGGCCCGCGGCCGCCGTGGTCGATCGGCAGGGCGGACGCCTGTTCGGGGGGCGGGGAGCCTGACGGAATGTGTGAGCGCCCCGGCCGGGCTGAACCCGCTGGCCAAGATGATGATGCTGATCTGGTTCTCCGTGGCCGTGCTCCTCATGACGGACCCGGTGCTGGTTCTGGCATCCGCAACGGTGGTGATCGCATTGACTCGGGTGTATTCCGTCAGGAGCCTCGTCACGAAGGGCATCACATGGTTCGCGCTCGCGATCTTCGTCGCGCAGGTGCTTTTCAACCGTTCGGGGGACCTGCTGTTCGGCATGAGCGTGCTCGAGGTGCACACTGGAGGAATCCTCTCAGGGGTCACGATCGCGGGGAGGTTCCTTGCCCTCGTGGGCATGTCCTGGCTGTTCGTCGGGACAACGAAGGCGTCACACCTGTCATCCGCGCTCGCGAGCGCGGGCATGCCCTACAGGTACGCGACGCTCCCAGCACTGGCGATGCGGTTCGTCCCGACGTTCCAGTTCGAGCTCGCAGTGGTACGGGAGGCGCAGGCGACCCGCGGACTGAGGCTGGACAAAAGCCTCGCAGGCCTCATAAGGTCGGTCAGGCACACCATGGGACCCATGCTGCTCTCGGCGATGTCGAAGGTCAACTCGCTCGCGGCGTCCATGACCGGGCGCGGGTTCGGCGCCTACCCGACCAGGACGATGCTCGAACCGCATGAGATGACCCGATGGGACGCCGCCGCGATCATGGCGTCGGTCGGGCTGGGCGTGGTGCTAGTCCTGCTGGATTGGCAGGCATGCGTGGACACCCTCGTCATTCCATGAGGTGCATGCCCCGGACCCTTATCCTGCCGGCCCAGTCATAGAGGAGCGAGCCGTTCGCCCTGAACTGCGCATAGTGCTCGAGACCGGCAGCCACGGCATCCGGGAGCTCCGGTGAGCGGTCGACCCTGGCAACCGACCAGTAACGGTCCGCAAGCCGGTTCGCGAACTCGAACTTGCCCTCCGTGAACTCTGGTCTCGTGCTCAGAACGTATGCGCATGCCTGACCGAGGTCCTCGATCGGATCCCCTTCATGGGCCTCCTCGAAATCGAGCCCGCACACCTTGCCCTCCGAGATCTTGAAGTTCTTGAGTATGGAATCGCCCCTGCACGTCCTGAATGCAAAGGCCGTGTGGAAGGACGCCAGCCAGTCGGCGAGACCGGCTATGATGGTCGCGCTCGTCGGACTTCCCGCCTGGACCGGCCCGCCACGACCCTCGAATATCTCGTCGAACGACCCGGCGAGGCTCATACCCTCGACGAAATCCATCAGCACGACATCCTCCCGGTGCCAGATGGGGGTCGGCACGGTCACGCCGGCACGGGAGCACATCCCGAGGACGGAGAACTCGGTCGAGGCGCGATCCCCGGCGCCCTGTGGAAACACCTTGGCGACACATCGATGCCCGTCGATGTCCACGGCGAAGACGCGGTTCTTCCGGCTCGTGAAGACCTCTCCCACCCTCTGGCGTTCCATGTCAGATGCGACTGTTATCCTGTCCACCGGGTCTGCAATGCCTTGACAACGATATGAGGTTTTCAGCGGCGCGCGCAAGGACAGCGCTTCGGGTCCTAGGCGAACGGCCGGCCCCATCGGTCGAGGAAGAAGTTCTCGGTCACTGGCTTTCTCTCGGGCCTCTCGCGCTCCCACCCTTTCTGCTTGTCGGAGAGCAGGGAGTCGTCCGTGCCCTCGTACGCACAGATGATGAATGTTATGACGACGTAGTCGTCAGGGATGCCGAGCAGCTCCCTCACCTTGACCGGGTCGTAGCCTGCGATCGGATGGGCTATGAATCCGAGGTCGGCCGCCCGCAGCAGGAGCTGACCGACGGCGAGGCCGCAGTCGAACAGGTAGTAGTTCCGCCTGTCACTCAGCTGGCAGTCGTCGGTCTCCTTCGCGACGACGACGATGATCGTGTCCGCGCGCGTCGCCCAGACATTGCCCTTGGCGAGTGCGCTCTTTGCAGCCTCAAGGGATTCCTTGCCCCTGCAGAAGACCATGCGCCAGGGCTGGTTGTTGAAGCATGACGCGGAGAGCCTGGCAGCCTCGACGAGGGATTCGATCTTGTCATCCTCGATCATCCTCTCAGTCAGTACCCGCTTCGCGCGGCGCGCACGGATAGCCTCGGCAACCTCCATCTCGAACCCCGCGACGAGGATGCGCAAGATGGGATTTAGACTTGCCTCCGATCCCTGGGTCGGACAACCCTCACGCCCTGAAGACCTTCAATTTGATCTCGTAGCCCGTTTCGAGCTTAAGTCTCTCGACCGCGTCCAGCATCTTGTCCGAAGACTCCTTCGTGCCGGAGAACAAGACATCCACCCCCTTGCTGACCGCGCTCATTGCCGATTCTATGGGGGCGTGAATCGTGAAGATCTCACCACTCGTCTTCATGAGCAGCGCGGCGCCGACGATGTCGCCGGCGACGATGAGGCCAGGCGAGAAGGCGTCTATCTTCTCCTTCGCACGGGCCACGTCCGCCTTCTTCGATCCGCCCTCGAACTCCGAAGGCGCCTCGATGACGAGCAGCTTACCGAGGTCCATGTCGACTATGCCTTCGAGGCCCCCGATGAGGATGTCGTCCTCTTCGGCGGCGTCCTCAAGCGCGCTGCCGATGGACGCGGATTCCTTCCCCGGGTACGCCATGAGCATCCCGTCCTCCATGACAAGCCCGACGGACTGCCCCTTCCGGACGGCCGCTCCCGCGATGGCGACGCATCTGTCGATGACGCTGATCCTCCGCAGGGTCGAGTCGACCTCCTGCTTGACCTTCGTGAAATGCTCCTGGAGCATCTGCATGCCCTTCCTCGTGGGGACGAGGGTGCCCCCGCGCTCCCTGACCATGCCCTCCTTACGCATCGCCGCGTTGTACTGGCTCACCGCCTGGACGGTTATCCCAAGCTTGGCGGCTATGTCTTTGAGCTTGGCCGAGGGCGCCTCGATCATCTCGATCAGAATCAGTAGCTCTGTGTTCATCTTGAGGTCCCGGAGCGGCTGAACGTTCATCGGTTCACCTTGAGCAGACCAGGCAGCTCATCTGCGCCTGCCACCGCAACGGCGCCCGAGCTAATCAAACCCTTTATGAGCGAATCGGCCCTGCCGCCGACGAAGTCTATCCCGTGACCGGCCGGGGCGGCGATGACGAACACCTTCTTGCCGCTTGCGAGCGCGCTCGCCGCCGCCTCCAGGTTACTGATGTTCCCCGGTCCGACGGGGAACGGAGAGACGATCACATACTCCGCCTGGTCGATCAGCTTCATGTTCTCGGCATGGGCCTCCGGACTGATCTGGGAGAACGGCACCTCCGCCACCACCGGCAGATGGAGGTCGTTCGCGTTCTGATAGTCCGAGTCGAGCACATTCAGGACGCCCGTGGACACGCTGTACCCGGAATCGAGGAGTAGCTTCATGACCGGCCCACCCGTGCCCCCGCCGCAGAGCACATGCACCCTGGTCCCGTGGCGCTGCACGGCCGACGGTGACGGCCTTGGCATGACGTAGACGGCATGGGTGAACGGGTCGCGCCTCACGATGACATCCACTCCGTAGACCCCCCTGATGATCTCCGGTGTCAGGACCTCCTCCGGGGAACCGATGGTCTCGAGCCTGCCATCGGACAGGAGCGCGATCCTGTCGCAGTACCTGGCCGCGAGGTTGACCTCGTGGAGGACCGCGATGACGGTGATGCCATGCTCCCGGTTCAACTTCTTCACGAGATCCATGATCTCGAACTGCCCGCTGATGTCAAGGTACACGGTCGGCTCGTCCAGCAGCAGCGCTTTCGGCTCCTGGGCGATCGCGCGCGCGATGATCACGCGCTGTCTCTCCCCTCCGCTCAGCTCTGTGAAGGGCCTCGATGCGAACCTCCAGGTGTCCGTGCGGTCCATGGCGCCCCTGACCACCCTCACATCCGCCTCGGTCTCCCCGGAGAGCATGCCCTTCGCGTGCGGTACCCTGCCCATCATCACGATGTCGTAGGCGGTGAACGGGAAGTCCGTGACCGTGCTCTGGGGGACGACGGCGAATATGCGCGCGAGCTCGCGCGGCGGTAACGTGTGGATCGGCTTCATGTCGACCAGCACGGCCCTTCCATCCGTCTTCAGGTACTCCGTGATGCACCTGAGCAATGTCGTCTTGCCCGAACCGTTCGGGCCCATGAGCCCCAGGAACTCACCATCCCTGGCTTCGAACGTGATATCCTTGAGGACCTTCTTCTCGCCGAAGGAGAACGACAGTCCCGACACCGCAACCCTAATTACCATCACCCCTCGACTTGCTCATGCGCAGGAGATACAGGAAGAACGGCCCACCGCACAGGGCGGTTATGACGCCTACGGGTAGCTCCTGGGCAGGTATCACCGACCGCGAGATGGCGTCGGCCCATATGAGGAACGACGCTCCGAAGAGCGTCGACGCGGGGACCAGGAACCGGTGGTTCGCCCCGACGAACATGCGCATCATGTGCGGTATGATGAGACCGACGAAACCGATGATCCCGGTGAACGCGACGGCCGCAGCCGTCATCAGGGCGGCGACCGCGAGCATGGTCTTCTTCAGCCGCTCGGCGTCGACGCCGAGGTTGTGCGCAGTCTCCTCTCCGAGCAGCAGCACGTCGAGCTGCCGTCCGTAGATGTAGATGATGACGACTCCGACCACGACGGGGATTGCCGCGATGTAGACGTACTCCCAGCGTGATAGGTACAGGCTGCCCAGGAGCCATGGGATGAGCTGATGGTAGTCCTGCCCTGCGAAGTATATCAGAAAGGACACGATCGCGCCGAGGAAGGACGAGATGGCCACGCCTGAGAGCAGCAAGGTATCGACATGCACCTTGCCCCTGATGACGCCCATGCGGTAGACGACCAGGACGGTCAGGAGCGCGGAGACGAATGCCAGGAGCGGCGCCGCGAACGCGCCGATCGCCACGGTCAGGCCTATGAGGCCTGCCGACGCCGCGCCGACGGCAGCGCCTGACGACACGCCGATGATGAAGGGGTCGGCCATGGAGTTGCGGAACACCCCCTGCATCGCCGTGCCCGCGCATGCAAGGGCGGCGCCTACGAGGCCCGCCAGCAGCACGCGGGGGATCCTGACGTCCCAGAACACGGCACTGTAGTACGATGGCCAATCGCCGTGGCCGACGAATATCGCCTCAAGCGCCTCGCGGAACGATATCCTCTCGGGGTCCCCGGGACCGATCGGTCCCAGCGTGCCGACCAGCGTCGTGACCATGACCGACACTACGAGCAGGCCGACCAGCGAGAGCATCAGCAGATAGCTTCTGCGCCTCGCCCCGTCGGGGGTACCATCCCTGGCGACTTTCGTCCATGCCATTTCAGTGACTCCTCGCGGCCCGGGCTCAGCTGAACAGCTCAGGGTGGATTATCTCCGCCAGCTGCTCGAGCCCGTCGACGACCCTCGGTCCGTACCTGCTGACCAGGTTGTCGTCCATCGAGTAGATGTCCTCGTTCGTGACTGCGGTCATCGTGTCCCAGCCGGGCCTGGAGGCAATCTCGTCCGCGGTGGTCGTGGTCATGACGCCGATCGTGTACACGATGACATCAGGGTCCTGGCTGATCACATACTCGGATGTGAGTAATGGGTACTCACTGCTGGTCTCGGCCGCGATGTTCGCGCCGCCGGCCAGTGATATCAGGTGGTCCCCGAACGAACCCGGCCCGAACGTCCAGAACGGGTAGTACTCGACGTACACCTTCGGCGTCGAGACGCCGTCAGCGAGCGTCTTGGAGGTGACCGCATCGATCCGGCCCTGGAGCGATTGAGCGAGTGTCTCGGCCTGCTCGGTATGCCCGGTGATGTTGCCAGCGAGCCTGACATCGTCGACCACATCGCCGAGGGTCCTTGCGGCGAATATCACATACGGGATGCCCTGGTCCTGAAGCTGGTCGAGCTGCACCAGTGGCACGAGGTCGCTCGTGACGATCAGGTCGGGTGTCAGCCCGATTATCGCCTCGATGTTGAGCGTGTACGACCCGACCTTCGTTATGTTCAGAGCGGCCGCGGGGTAGTCGCTGTAGTCGTCCACCCCGATCACATGGTCACCCGCACCGACGGCGAACAGCAGCTCCGTCGGCGTAGGCGCGACGGACACTATCCGGTCCGGTATTCCGGGCAGCTCGACGGTCCTGTTGTAATCATCGATTATGACGACCGTCGCGTCCTCCTCCGGGACGAGCGCCTTGAACGCGAACACGCTCGCTACGATCGCGATCGCAACGATTGCCACGACGGCGATCGCGAGTATCGTTCTCCTCTTCCCTGCAACTGCTTCCTGGTTCATTGTCCCCTCTCCTTGTTCGATTTCGATACGTTGGCGTCCTCGAACGTCGCCATCTCGTTCAGTATCCTGCAGGACGCATCAGCGATTGTGAATGCGAGAGCGGCACCGGTGCCTTCCCCGAGCCGCATCCCGAGGTCCAGGAGCGGCTCGAGCCTCAGGTGCTCGAGCACATGCCTGTGCCCTGGCTCGACCGACACATGCGAGGCGACCATGTATCCTCTCGAGGCGGGGCAGATCGACGCTGCGACCAGGGCGGCCGAGCCTGCGACGAATCCGTCCAGAAAGACAGGGACGCCCTTCGAAGCTCCTCCAAGGATGACCCCGGCCATGCCCCCGATCTCGAACCCGCCAACTTTGGAAAGGACTCCGATTCCGTCCATCGGGTCCGGCCGGTTCACGTCGAGGGCTCGTCCGATCGCCCTGACCTTGGCGGCAAGCGTCCTGTCATCGACCCCGGTCCCCCTACCCGTGACGTCGGCCACCGACCGGCCCGTGAAGGCCGCGGCGAGCGCGCTCGCCGAGGTGGTGTTCCCGATGCCCATGTCGCCGACAGCCAACGCGGTGGCACCTGACGCGACAGCGTCGGCCGCCAGCTTGGCACCGTGCGTCAGAGACTGGACGGCGGCCTCCCTGGACATCGCCGGCCCCTTCGCCATGTTCGCCGTGCCTCGGGCCACCGATCTGACTACAACCCCTGGCGGCCACCCGACGGGTGACGCGATGCCCATGTCGACGATCATGACATCCGCGCCAGAGCACTTGGCGAGCACATTGATGGCGGCTCCGCCACGTGCGAAGTTGAGGACCATCTGTGTCGTGACCTCGGACGGATAGGCGCTGACGCCTTCGGCCGTCACGCCGTGGTCCGCTGCCATCGTGAATATGACCTTCCTGCCGATGGACGGCTTCGCCGTCCTGTATATCCCCGCCAGCTGGATGGACAGCCTCTCGAGCTTCCCGAGGCTGCCGCGCGGCTTGGTCAGCGAGTCCTGCCTGGCACTGGCCGCGGCCATCGCGCGCTCGTCCAGGGGCGCGATGCAATCTACACAGGCGGAGAGGGCGTCCATAGCATCACTTAAGCAAACTTGAAATAATGAAAGTGTATTTTACTGTTTCGCCGCTACGAGGGCGTGAACATACCATGGACGTGCTCAGGACGCTGAAACGACACGGCGTGGACCTCGATTCGATGGTCGAGGCAGGCTTCGCCCTCTATGCCGGGGACGTCAAGGACAGACCGATCCAGCAGCTCAAGTCGAGGCACCGGGAGATGCTCACGGCATATCTCGAGGACCCAAACGTCGCGCTGCTGATCGAGGCCGCATCCCATCTCGACGAGCTCGTGAAGTCCAAGTCAAACGGCATCTTCCAGACTTCGAAGGACCCTTCAGCGCTCGTTGCAGACGAGCTGATCGGGATGTCGATTGCGGAGTACATCGCAGGGAAGAGAGGGCTGTTCAACTACGTCCGGTACGACAGGGAGAAGCCCGGAGTCCTGGGCAAGTTACCACCGTTCATGGATGACGCCGTGGGCGCCCTCGTGGCTGGCACGATGACAAGGCTCTTCGAGGAATGATTGAGAGATATGACCGCGGAGATGTTCTCGCTCCTGACGCGCATCCAAATCCCAGGCGGGTCCAGGGACCTCTCCGTGGCGGCCAAGCAGCAACATCTCTTCCCGCTTGTCGGGCTGGTCGTCGGTCTGTGCGCCACCCTGCTCACAGTCACCCTCGACGCCTACCTGGGCAAGGAACTGGTCCTGGTCTCGGCCGGTCTGCTCGTCGTGGCCATGTACTACATCACCGGGATACTCCACACGGAGGGGCTGGCGGATTTCTCGGATGGTATGATGGCCAGCGGCACGCAGGAGAGGAAGAAGGAGGCGATGAAGGATGTGCACACCGGAGTCGGAGGCGCGTTCGCACTGTTCATGTACCTCCTCCTGTTCTTCGCCCTCGCGTCGGTCATGTGTTCGAGGGCCGGCAGAGAAATCGACCCCGTGCCCTGGCCGTGGACGGTGACGCCGGCGATCGGGTTCGTCATCTCCGAGATGGCCGGGAAGCTGGCGATGAACACGACGATCTTCCTGGGCCCCAGCTCCCATGCGGGGATGGGGACCGTGTTCGTGGAAAGCGCCAGCGCAAGGAAGCTGCTCGCCGCGATGGGGCTCGCATGCGCCGTCGGCGTCCTCGTCGCCGGGGTCTACTTCGCCATCGTCCTGACGGGTGTCCTCGCCGGGGTTGCGGTCACGATGACCGCCAGGAAGCACTTCGGCGGCGTGGCGGGCGATGCCTTCGGGACCGCAAACGAGATAGGTCGGCTCGTCGCTCTTTTCGCATGGGTGCTGATCGTCTGAGAGCGGTCATCATGGCGGGAGGGAAGGCCACCCGGTTCGGCCGAAAAGTGGAGAAGGCCGACCTCGTGGTCGGCAGCCGCACGCTGCTTGAGCGTGCGCGCGATGCGCTCTCGGTCGAGGGAGTCGACAAGGTCCTCGTCGCGACGGCGCCACACACGCCGAGGACCAAGGTTCTCTCGGACTCGCTCGGACTGGAGACCCTCGACACCACGGGAGCTGGCTTCCACGAGGACATCATCGACCTGCTCGAGGAGCTCGACCGGTTCGTTGCCATGAACGTCGATGTCCCGTTCGCCCGGAACGAGCATGTGAGGAGACTGCTGTCGGTCGGACAGGACAGGAGCGTCGCGTCGGTCCTCCCCGCAGTCCTCGCAATCGGCGTGCCGGACGAGAGGTCCGTGTTCATCGACGACAGGGGCGAGAGGATGATCTGGGTCGGGCTGAACCTGGTCACCAGCAGCACGGAGATGGACCTCCTGGAACTCGACGACCCGTTCCTGAGCGTCAACGTCAACAACGACCATGACCTGGACCTGGCGAACAGGCTAGCCGCTCAGTACGACCGAAGATGAAGGGTACTGGCCGAGGATGGAAGGGCCGTCCGGGACCCGATGTGGTCCCGTCCCTCAGGCCTTCACGACATCCTTGAACGACGCCTCTAGGATGTCCATGGCCTGGTCGAGTATCTCAGGCGGCATGACCATCGACGGGTGCAGCCTGATGACGTTGTCATAGGTCCCGCATGTCAGCATTATCATGCCCCGCTTCATGGCCGCGACCTTGATCTCCTTGGTCTCCTTGGCCGCCGGGGTCTTGGCCTTCTGGTCGCTGACCAGCTCGATCGCCATCATCGCGCCCATCCCCCGGACGTCGCCGACGATCGGGAACCGCTGCTGGATCTCCTTGAGTCTCCTGGTCATGACCGCGTTGACCTTCGGGACGTTGGCGAGCGCCTTCTCGATGAGGGGGAATTGGGCGAGCGCCGCCGCGCACGCGACGGGGTTGCCGCCGAACGTGCCTCCGAGGCCGCCGGTCTGCGGGGCGTCCATGATCTCCGGCCTGCCGGTCGTCGCTGAGACCGGGAAGCCTCCGCCTATGCCTTTGCCCGTGACGAGCATGTCCGGTTCGACCCCTGGCCAGTGCTGGACGCACCACATCTTCCCGGTCCTGCCAGCGCCTGTCTGGATCTCGTCGTCCACATAGACGGTCCCGTGCTTCCTGCAGATCTTGGTGATCTTGGCGTAGAACTCCTTAGGGGGCACGATGAACCCGCCCTCACCGGCGATGGGCTCGCCTATGAGGCACGCCACCTTCCCCTCGAACTGCTTGCTGGACCAGGTCTCGTCAATCTTGTCGGCGCATGCCACGCCGCAGGAGGGGTAGGCCATCTTCAGCGGGCACCTGTAGCAGTAGGCGAACTCGACCTTGTACGTCTCCGGGAGCGGGCCGAAGCCGGCCTTGTAGGGCATCTCCTTGGATGTGAGCGCCATGGCCATCATCGTCCTCCCGTGGAACGCGTGCACGAAGGAGAAGGCCGCGGACTTCTTCGTGTATTGCCTTGAGATTTTGACGGAGTTCTCCACCGCCTCCGCGCCCGAGTTGTACAGCACGGACTTGGACAGGGCCGGGTGTGGGGCCAATCTCGCGAGGGTCTCCGCCAGCCGCAGGTAACTCTCGTAGGGCGTGACCTGGAAACACACATGCAGGAACTTGTCGGCCTGCTCCTTCACCGCCTTGACGACCTCCGGCGGTCTGTTGCCCACGTTCGTGACGCCGATCCCGCTGCCCATGTCTATGAACACGTTGCCGTCGACATCGGTGAAGAGCGATCCCTCGGCCGTGTCGATGAAGACCGGGGCCGAGATCCCGACCGCCTTCGAGATGTACTTCTCCCGGAGTTTCCCGAGCTCGACCGAGCGCGGGCCCGGCACCTCCGCCGTCCTTATTGAAGCTTTTCTTGCAGTCATGTCAATGCCTCGAAGTATGTGCGATAATTCGCGCTTCGGTTCGTGAATGGTTGCAACTATAGATATTACTTTAGGACGGAGTCCGTGAATGACCGCACTGGTCGCACCGCCCGGACGCGGCGTCCAGCATGGCGCGGCCCCGGTCATGCAGCATGCGTCTAGGCCGACGGAGGCGGCGCTGTCCCCGTGCCCTGTCCCCCGGTGGAGGACTTGACCGAGGCCCCCGCCCGCCTTGCAGCCGCCAAGTCCCGCAACCTCAGCATCAGGAAGAGGCCGGCGACCGTCAGAGGCGCGAGGCTGCTCTTGACGGACACAAGCAGGAACACGACAGTGACCAGGAGGACGCGGTCGTACGGGTCCCTCACCCAGAACGCGACGATCATGGCCAGGCCAACGAGGCCCGCGCTCACCCAGGCGTACAGCGGACTCCCTGATGCGATCTCGGCCAGTATGGTGCCCCCGGCGGACGTGTCCGCCCTGGCGTCCGCACTGGTGTGGAAGAACAAGGCCGCGTCCAGGACGTTCGACACTCCGAACGGATACATAACCACAATCGCAATCACGGTGGCCGCGGCCGCCGCGGCCAAGACCTCGACCGCTTTGCGCCAGTTACGCGATCCCAGGGACCGCTGGAGATCGAACAGCAACAGGACCGCGAGGGGCAGCGCGGCATAGATCTTCGTCAGGGTCGCAAGTCCCATTATGAAGATCGAGGAAGCCCCTGGGTGCCAGCTGCCCTTCTCCCGCACGTAGACCGCGAGGACCATGAGCAGGAGGGTCAACGAGGCGTTGTCGAAGGAGTAGAACAACATGACGATCCCGGCCAGGGGCACGAAGACCTTCCATGTCGTCCCGAGGAGACGGGACAGGACGTACATCGCGCCCGCAGCGAAGGCGAGGTTAGCCAGGACGAACCAGACCGGGGCCCCGAGCCCCCCGATGGAGAACTGCAGGCACGTGTACACGATCAGGTCCAGGGGCATGTAGTTGTAGGGGCCCATCGCGAAGACCGGCGAGGGGGAATACTTCTCTGTGAACCTGGGGACGACCTCCTCGGCGTACGGATTCACCCCGTCGAGCAACTCATGGGTGGCTGCGTCGACGGCTTCGTCGATGTCGTGGATATCCTCGAAATAACCGAATTGGAGCACGAACGCAGAGGCGAACGATATGAACAGGACCCAGAGAAGGACCGTGATGACGGTCATGTGCCGGGCCAGGGTTGCGAAGAGCCTCCCGAAACCCCAGGACCTCAATCCGATGAGCCAGACCAGGACGATGGTGAGGAGGATTCCGTTGTAGAATGGGTCTATCAATCACTTCACCCGTCCGTCTCCTGAACTCGGGACCAGCGTAGATGTGCCCGACGGTATTAAGGGCTTCGTGGCCGGGGTCTCAATAGTACCCCGCGACGTCGCTCGTCTGACCCTTGCTCTTCCTCTGTGTGTCCTTGTGGAGCACCTTCAGCTGGGCCTCGAGCCTCTCAGCCTCTTTGCACAGTGGCTCCACGTTGAGGTTCATGTGGAGGATCATCTGGTCGATGGCCGCGAGTATCAGGGCGGCTGCGCGCGCATCCGCTGTGTCTGGCTTTGCCTCCGCCAGCAGCGTTATGACATCCATGTTGCGTCGCCTGCCCTCGTTGAGCAGCACCCCGGCGGTCCCGGAGATCACGCCCTCCAGGAACGGCTCGGCATCCGCCTGCATGAGCAGCTTCTGAGCGCTGTCCGTGCTGCCTATGCCGTAGACGGCGATCTCGCCCATGCCGGGCGCCTGGTCCGGATCAGGTCCCCCTTCCTCGTCATCGGCCCCTTCGACCACGAGCCCGCCGGCGGATATAATCAACCCGCACTTGCGGGCCTGGGCGAAGTCCATGATCGCGGTGCCGATCGGCCGCAGCAGGTTGGAGGATGGCTGCAACTCCGTGGAGAACACTACGATCTGCTGGTCCCCCTCCTTCAGGTGCGGGCGTGCATAGACACGCGCCGGACCCATCGGCTCGGAGTCCCTGATCAGGGAGATCGAGGGGAACAGGTTGGAGTCCATGACCGCGATGTACTCCAGCTTCAGGAGGGCGATCAGATAGTTCGCGACGATGGAGCTGACGAGGCCCACGCTCGGGAAGCCGTCGATTATAACCGCGTTCCTCAGATCCATCCTCTTGAGCTCGAATATATCTATGTCGCCCATGCGAAACCAAGTAGGGGCATGC
>CAZMPY010000022.1:0-11007 GCA_964568665.1 uncultured Thermoplasmata archaeon
GCCGAATTTTACTAAGGCAACGCAGTCACCTTAAGAGGGTCATAGTTACCCCCGCCGTTTAACGGTCCTTCGTTCCCTTGTAAGGGAGTTTCAGATACCGTCACTGGGCAGGATTCAGCGGCAATACGCATCCTTTCGGACTAGCTGCCACCTTTGTTTTGGTTAAACAGTCGGGGCTCCCTTGTCACTGCGACCAGCTCATCACTGAGCTGGCACCACTTCTCCCGAAGTTACGTGGCTAATTTGCCGAGTTCCCTCGCGTCAATTAACGCCGACAGGCCTTGGACTTCTCATCCAGGGGCACCTGTGTCGGATCTTGGTACGAACATCACAGTTGTTTAGCACATCCCTTTTCATGGGCACCAGGGATGAACTGAAGGGGGCCTTCGCCCCCCTACTCGCGCTTTCGCCCGGTTCTCATCATTACGATTCTTCCCAGGCTTATACGCTTGAACAGATTGGCACTCCTGCTCAGCTTACCCCGATGCGTCTGGATGTGCGCAGAGACTGCAATGGTGCAGGAATATTAACCTGCTTGCCCTTTCGGTGTCTTCGATTAAGGGACACCTTAGGATCGACTAACCCTCGACTGACGAACATTGTCGAGGAACCCTTGCCCCTACGGCCGAGCGGATTCTCACCGCTCTTTGCTGCTACTACCACCAGGATCCTCATTCGAATGTGGTCCATTCGACCTCACGGCCGAACTTCTGCCCGCACACGACGCCACCCTACCAGATCACCTTTCGGTGCTCCCAAGTATCGGTGACTGACTTAGCCCCGTCCATTTTCAGGGCCCTTAATCTTGACTGGTGAGCTGTTACGCTATCTTTAAATGATGGCTGCTTCTAAGCCCACATCCCAGTTGTCTTAGACTAAGGACTCCTTTTGCCCGTCCACACTTAGTCAGTACTTAGGGACCTTAACTTGAGGCTGGGTTGTTCCCCTTTTGCGTATGGAGCTTACCCCTCATACACTCACTCCCAGAGTCTACAGCGACGACAGGTTCGGAGTTTGGCAACGCACCGACGGATTTCTCCACCTAAATGCGTAATCAGTCGCTCTACCCCATCGCCTACCTCGTCCGAGATCTACCTGCGAGTAGTTTCGGGTGGAACCAGCTATATCCAGTTTAGATTGGACTTTCACCCCTAGACGCGGATCATCCCAATGATTTGCACCTCAATACGGGTTCGGTCCTCCACCCAGGTTTCCCTGGGCTTCAACCTATCTGCGCCTAGATCAACTGGCTTCGGGTCTCTCACCGATGACTACAGGCGAGCCCACCTCGTCCCTGGCCCTTGCGGGTTGCGGACTTGTCGGTTTCCCTTCGGCTGCTTGGATTGTCCAATTAGCCTCGCCATCGATTCGAACTCCCTGGCCCGTTATTCAAAACGGATAATACGACGTCGGTCCACTCTTTCGAGTTTCTTCCCTTGCACGCCGTATATTACTGTCACCATCTGGTTTCAGGCACTTTGCACCTCCCGCTAAGGGTACTTTTCAGCTTTCGCTCACGCTACTACTGCACTATCGGTCTCGGGTCGTATTTAGGGTTGGAAGCAAATGGCTCCCAGCTTCTCGCGCGATATCCAACGCGCGATACTCAAGATCCTCCGAATCATCTTTCCCGCTGACCCCTACAGGGCTATCACCCTCTATGGCGCGCCATTCCAGGCGACTTCGGGTTAACAGGTTAAGATGTACCAGAGTCTACAACACCACATCTCCGGCCCATTTCTAGGCAGGATTCAGTTTGCCCTATGCCGCGTTCGATCGCCTTTACTGACGGCATCTCTATTGATTTCTTTTCCTCGGGGTACTAAGATGCTTCAATCCCCCCGGTTCCCTATCCTCACGGATTGCTCCAAAGAGCAGGAAGTCCCATTCGGTAATCACCGGATCAAAAGCTCCTTGCGCTTACCCGGTGCGTATCGCAGCTTGGCACGACCTTCTTCGGCGCCCGAACCGAGCCATTCCCCAGACGGTTTAATAAGCCGCTAGCATGTCGACTCAGCACACGTCCGTACTGCACATGATCGGTATTCACAGAGGCCCGCAGGTCCTTCCGCCCGTTGCCCCTCTACCATCTTCCCCGAACACTAAGTGGTCGAGTGCACGTTCCTTCCCCGCCGTTAATATTGGGTGCATCGCCCTATATGGGCGTTGCCACCATGCGGGGCATGGGATTCCCGCTATGTATGGTCCCATATAAAAGCGTTGCCGTCCGTGTCGTGAAGACCAGCGCTTCCACTGGACCGGGCGATGCGGATGTGCATGCGCATGACCAGCATCCCAACCGAAACCTTGATTTCTCAGCTTACCGTTGTTACGCCTGGATGGGATGCACAGAATGAGTTCAGAGACTCCGAATCCAGACAGCATATCGACCGTTCCAGGTCCGCCTGAGCCAGCTGCGCCTGCTGCGACCGCCGGACCAGGGCCAGAGCCGTCCGCGGATGTGTCGAGGACCTCCCCGGAGGAGGAGTGGATCGAGGAGTACGAGGAGGAGCAGGTGCCAGCGAGGCCCAAGAAGAAGAGACACTGGGGGAGCATCGTGGCGGTGGCCGTCGTCATCGTCTTCATGGTCGTCTGGACCGTGCTGAGCCCGTCGGTGTTGTCTCAGGCTGGCACGACCTATGTGGATAGTGATTCCTACGCCGACATGGGAAACTACACGGGCGAGCGGGACATCTGGTGGCTCGGCAAGTCCATCCATGTCGTGAGGACTGTGTGGGGTGTCTCGATCTCCGGTGACAGGAACGCCACAGCGGGCGAGCCAGCCGAGTACAGCGTGCTCATCACGAAGGTCGAGGAGGAGCTCGGCAGCTTCTGGTTCAGGGGGACCTCTGTGAACCTCAAGGAGGTCACGATGTACGATTCGGACGGGAACCTGCTGGGTGAGATGTATGGCAAGACGAAGCTGGACTTCGGCCCACTGGGCCATGTGACCGCGACCTTCGACCAGCCTGGCCAGTACGAGTGCCATCTGGTGGTCAAGCTGCGCGTGTACGCGGAGATGCGGATCGGCTTCATACCTCTGGAGGACGTGGAGATCGAGGCCCACTTCTCCGAGTACGTGGTGGTCAGCGCCGTCTGACCGCTCCGCATGCGCCCGCGTCTTCCCGCGGGCGTATTATATCATTTCAAGACAAGGAGCACGAGCGTACGCGTGCGCGGGCACCAGGTCACAACTAAATAGCGGGGCGTTCATCGAAGCGCCCTGATGTCCAAGTTGGAGCTCATCCTGATCAGGCACGGCGAGACCGACTGGAACAAGGACCAGGTCTTCCGCGGGCGCACGGACATGCGCCTGAACGCGACTGGCATACTCCAGGCCGATGCCGTCGCCGAGGCGCTCTCCGGGAAGGTCTTCGAGGCGATCTACTCGAGCCCTCTCAAGCGCGCCCAGGTCACCGCCACCAGGATCGCCAAGCCCCACGCGCTCGATGTCCGCGTGAAGGACGACTTCCAGGACATCAGCTTCGGTCTGTGGGAGGGGCTCACGCCGAAGCAGGTCGAGGACAAGTGGCCTCCGCAGTACCGGAAGTGGGTGGAGAAGCCTGCGAGCGCCCGGTTCCCCGGAGGCGAGACGCCCAAGAGGACATGGAAGCGGGCGAACAGCGGGCTCAGGGAGATCCTGTTCACGCACGGCACCGGCACGATCGTGATCGTCTCCCACCGGATACCGCTCAAGATGATGACCGCCTACCTTCTGGGGAAGAAGCGGAAGCACTTCGCGGAGGTCAGGCACGACCCCTGCGCCATGAGCGTGTTCGAGGTCGAGGACCGGGTGGCGAAGCCGGTCGTGCTGAACGACACGAGGCACCTGGCCAGGCTCACGCTGCCTGAGCCGAAGGATTTCTAGGGCTACAGGAAGCGCCTCACGGCCGCGAGGTCCCTGGCGCGTATGACATCCGCGTCCGGGTACACGTCCCCTCTGTCCAGGAGGATTGCGTTCAGGCCTGCCCTGCGCGCGCCCTTGACGTCCGTCGCGAGCCTGTCCCCGATGTAGAGCGCCCTGCCCGGGCTGGTCCCGGCGCGGTCCACGGCCATCTGGAAGATCTCCCTCTGGGGCTTCCGGAAGCCCACCTCGCTCGATATGATGATGGAATCGAAGTACCGTTCCATGTCCAGGTTCCTGAGGACCTTCCTCGCGAGGTCCGTCGCGTTCGAGACGAGCCCGACCTTGACATCGCGGGACCTGAGCTCCTGGAGCGTCGGTATGGCGTCCGGGTACGGCTGCCAGCTCTCGACGCGGTCCACGACCGCCCTGAACTCGGCCGCCGTGTCCGCCGCGAACCGGTCGAGGTCCGCCCGCACGCCGAGGCGGTCGAGGATGAACATGTCGTATCCGTGCCAGAAACCTGCCTCGTCCAGCGGGTCGAGGAGCTTCGCGAAGTCCTCGTCGAACCTGCGCTCGGCCGCCCGGACCGCCTCGTCGACATCGGCCCGCTCGACCTGGACGCCCTGCATGGCCAGCGCCTGCGCGATGAGTTCCTCTTTCCGCGGGACCATGTCCCACAGGGTGCCCCCTGCGTCGAATATGACCGCGTCGAGCTCCTCAGTCATCCGCCCTTGCTAGCCCCGGGCCACTATGTAAGCCTGTTGGCGTACGCGCCAGGCATCGCTCATTCCATGAGCAGCCTGGGCACGTCCGTCGGGACCGCCGCGACCTTGACCCCGGCGCCCTCGAGGGCCTTGATCTTGCTCTCGGCGGTGCCCTTGCCCCTCGCGATGATCGCCCCAGCATGCCCCATCCGCTTGCCCGGCGGCGCGGTCCTGCCTGCGATGTACGCGACCACGGGCTTGGAGATGTGCTCCTCGATGTACTCGGCGGCCTCCTCCTCGGCCGTGCCGCCGATCTCGCCCACGAGCACGATCTGCTTGGTCTGCTTGTCCTTCTCGAAGAGCTCCAGCACGTCTATGAACCCGGTCCCGGGGACGCGGTCCCCGCCTATGCCGACGCAGGTGGACTGGCCGAGCTTCTGCTCGGTCATGGCGTTGACGATCTCGTAGGTGAGCGTGCCCGACCTCGAGACCACGCCTATGTTGCCCTTCCTGAAGATCTTGCTCGGCAGGATGCCGACCTTGGCCTTGCCGGGCGACGCGACGCCTGGGCAGTTGGGCCCTATGAGCGTGACGCCCCTGGACCTGGCGACCGCGACCATGTGTATCTCGTCGTGGAGCGGCACGTGCTCCGTGACCGCGACGATGGTCTTGATGCCCGCGTCGATGGCCTCGAGGACGGAGTCCCTGGTGTACGGCGCCGGCACGAACACGCACGATGTGTTGGCCCCGGTCTTCCGCACGGCCTCGACCGTCGAGTCGAACACGGGTATGTCGTTCACGACCTGCCCGCCCTTGCCCGGCGTGACGCCCGCCACGACGTTCGTCCCGAAGTCCCGCATGGCCTTCGAGTGGTACGAGCCCTGGTATCCGGTTATGCCCTGTATCACGAGCCTTGTGTTGCTGTCGACTATTACCGCCATGGGATCACCTCTGAGACTCCTTCGAGGCCTTCTCGGCCGCCTCGCTCAGCCCGGACGCGGGTATGACCCCAGCCTCGCTGAGCATCTCCCTCCCGCGCTCCTCGTTGACGCCCTTGATCCTCGCCACGATGGGCACCTTGATGTCGCGCTCCTTCAGCGCCTCCAGCACACCCTCCGCGACGGTGTCGCACTTGGTGATGCCGCCGAATATGTTGAGCAGGATGACCTTCGGCTTCGCCTCCTCCATCAGCAGGACCGCGTCCTTGACCTTCTTCGGGTCGTCGGTGCCGCCCAGGTCCAGGAACACGCCGGCCTTCCCGCCGTACATGTTGAGGCTGTCCAGCGTGGCCATCGTGAGGCCCGCGCCGTTGGCGATGACCCCGATGTTGCCGTCGAGCTGGACGAAGGCGATGTCCAGCCTCTTGGCCTTCTCCTCCAGGGGCGTGACGTCCTCGGGGAACCCGGCGAACTCCTTGTGCCTGAACAGCGCGTCGGAGTCGATGGTGACCTTGCCGTCGCCCGCGACGACCTTCCCGTCCCTCGTCACCACGAGGGGGTTGACCTCGGCGAGCTCGGCGTCCTCGTGGACCATGAGGTCCATGAGCTTCTGGCATATCGTCACGACCTGGGCCTCCTGGTCCTTGGACAGCCCCATGAACGCGGCGATGCGCCGGCCCATGAACGGCTGGTATCCTATGAACGGGTCCACGGGGACGAACATGATCTTGTTGTCCGGGACCGTCTCGATGTCGATGCCGCCCTCGGGCGAGGCCATCATCAGGAGGCACCTCCTCGTCCTGTCGATGGTGATGCCCAGGTAGAGCTCCTTCGCGATGTCGAGCCGCTTCTCGACCAGGACCTCTCGTGCGATGTACCCGCGGATGTTCATCCCCAGGATCCTCGCCGCGACCTCCCTGGCCTCCTCGACCGTCTGGGCGGGCTTGATCCCTCCGGCCTTCCCGCGGCCGCCGACGAGGACCTGCGCCTTGACCATGACCGGCCCCGGTATCGCCCGGATGTGGTCCGCGGACGACACGACGAATCCTTCCGGGACGGGGACGCCGTGCTTCCTGAACAGCTCCTTGGCCTTGTACTCGAACAGTTTCATGTCCAACGCCTTCGCGCATAAGCGGGCGCGAGGCTATTTATTCGTTGTCGAAAGACAGGGGTTCCATGTTCCTGTTCCCATGTCTGAACAATATCATCGAAAGCCTTATCACGTGCCCCTGCAATCATCCAGTCATATGGAGCAGGACATCAAGATTGAAACTCTGGTTCTGCTGTCCGTCTCCATCTTCGCCGTGCTGACCGTGACGGCCTTCCTGATACCTTTCGAGGACGATCAGACGAGGTTCTTCTTCGTCGCGTTGGCCGGGATCCTGGCGGTCATCAACATCGCCGGGTTCTTCATGATCCTGCGCTCGTCCCCGACGATCATAGACGAGATATTCCTGATGACCCCGGACGGGCTCCTGCTCAAGCACTACACCCGGCGCCTGAGGCCGGACCAGGACGAGGACATCCTCGCGGGCATGCTCACCGCGGTCCAGACGTTCATCAAGGAGAGCTTCGACGAGTCCGGGGGCCGGCTGAAGGAGATCAAGTTCGAGAACTACGACATCGTCATCTCGCACTCGAAGCACGTGGTCATCGCCGCGATCTTATCCACCAAGAAGCCGGAGAAGCTCAGGAACCAGCTCAAGCTCGTCACGGAGGACATAGAGCACAGGTACGGTAAGAAGCTGATCAACTGGAGCGGCGACAGGGCCGAGCTCGGCGAGGTCGATGTCCTCATGAAGCGCCTCCTGAGCGGCAAGTACAGCCGCAAGTAACCAGAGCCGGGTTTCTTCTCGCAGGCAAAATATTAATCCATCCACCACCTATCGAGCCCCTGGATGGAGCTACGGGAGCTGCTCAAGAAGGTCGTCCTCCTGGGGGACGGCGGCGTCGGCAAGACATCGCTCATCGCCAGGTACGTCGTCAACAAGTTCGACGACAAGTACATCGCGACCATCGGGACGAAGGTCTCCAGGAAGGACATCCAGGTCATCAAGCCCGATCTGATCATCAACCTCAGGTTCATGATCTGGGACGTGCTCGGCCAGAAGGAGTACTCCAAGATACGCACCGCGAGCATGAGCGGCGCCCAGGGCGTCATCGTGGTCGGGGACCTCTCCAGGATGGAGACCATCCAGAGCATGCAGGATTTCTGGCTCAAGGAGGTCGAGTCGGTCATCGGGAAGATGCCCGTGGTGATCGTCGGGAACAAGACCGACCTCATCAAGGGTGACTCCATGGCCGCCACCGTGCTCGAGTCGATGGGGCAGAAGCTCGGGCATCCGACTTTCCTCGCGAGCGCCAAGACCGGGGACAACGTCGAGTCGGTCTTCGCGGCGCTGGGCGAGATCATGACCGCGGACGTGACCGCGTCCCAGGCCCGGGGGAAGGCGAAGACGCCCCAGACGCTGGCCGAGGTCGTCGACTTCATCATAGAGGACTTCTGCGCCCAGTACGGGGACCTGGAGAAGGCCATGCTCATAGTCCAGCACCAGTTCGAGGAGGCGGGCGTGGACATCCGGAAGCCGCACAAGGATGCCGTCCTGCAGGCGCTCGAGGGCCTCGCGAAGGCCGAGGAGCTCTCCCTGACAAAGATGGTCGCGCAGGTCAACCACGAGGAGCGGCAGAAGCTCGTGGTGCTAGCGAAGGGCTGACCGGTATGTCTGGACAGGCCCGCTCCAGGCTCGACTTGCCGGCGTTAGGAGGCCAAGGTTTTATAAGACCGGTGCCATCCCGACTCACGGGATGAAGGTCCACTACATCGCTGGGGTGGCATACGACAGCAACGTGTACCTCCTCGAAGATGAGGACCCGCTAGTGGTCGACACGGGGACGGGCATGTACGCCGACACGGTTCTGGAGGAGATGTCGAAGATACTCCCTCTGAAGCGCATCGGCCGTATAGTGCTCACCCACTGCCACTACGACCACATCGGCGGCGCAGCCGCCTTCCAGAAGGCCACGGGCGCGAGGATATACCTCCACGAGGCCGAGGCGGGGCCGCTCCTCGCGGGCGACACATCGCTGGCCGTCCCGGACATGTTCGGGAAGCGGCTCTCGAAGCTGGACTTCGAGCCGCTCAGGGCCGGGCAGAGACTCAGGTGCGGCTCGTCCGAGCTGGAGGTGCTGCACACGCCGGGCCACTCGCCCGGGAGCGTGTGCCTGTACGACCCCCGCGGGAAGAGCGCGGTCGTCGGGGACACGGTGTTCTGCGACGGCGGCGTCGGGCGCTGGGACCTGCCAGGCGGGGACCTGGCCGAGCTGAGGTCGTCCCTGGAGAGACTGGAGCAGCTGGAACTGAGGAACATGTACCCTGGCCACGGCTCCTACGCCGAGGGGGATGCATCGCACCACCTGCGGATGGCCAAGGAGTACATAGCAGAGGCCTACTGATGAAAGTGATCAAGTGCGCGGACCGGAAGAGCGGCTGCCGGAAGTGTGACCTGTCGGAGAAGGAGCTGGACGAGATAGTCGGGGCGCTCAAGGCCGGTGAGCTCGTCGTGTTCCCGACAGATACGCTGTACGGCCTCGGAGGAGACCCGTTCAAGGAGGGCGCCGTCAAGAAGGTGTTCATCGCGAAGAACAGGCCGTTCGACATGCCCCTGTCCATCGCCGTCAGCAACGAGAAGATGATGGAGAGCGTCGCGGTGCTGAACGAGCCCGCGAGGAAGCTCGTGCGGAAGTTCCTCCCGGGCCCACTGACCATCCTGCTCACGAAGAAGCCCTGCATCCCGGACATACTCACATCGGGCTCGAACACCGTGGGGATACGCATACCGGACCATCCGCTGGCTCTCAGGATCATAGACAGGTTCGGGCCCGTCACATCGACGAGCGCGAACATGCACTCGCACACGGACCCGGTCGACGCGGTCATGCCTCAGAAGGACCTGAAGGGGCATGTCCAGATACTGGTCGACTGCGGGAAGACCAGGTACTCCACGCCGTCGACCATCGTGGACGTCTCGGACGGCGCTGTCGAGCTCATAAGGAAAGGCGTCATCTCCCAGGAGGAGATCGAGAACGCCGTCCATTAGCGCCGAATCGCTCGAGAAGTACATCCAGGCGGGCAAGGTCGCCCGCGAGGCCCGGGAGTTCGCCCGCTCGCACATCAGGGCAGGGATGGGCGCGATGGAGCTCGCCGACGCCGTCGAGTCACTGATACGTTCGAGGGGCGCTGGGTGCGCCTTTCCCGTGAACATAGGCGTGAACGAGGTCGCGGCGCACTACTCGCCGTCGAAGGACGACGACATACGGTTCATGCTGGGCGATGTCGTCAAGATCGATGTCGGCGCCCACGTCGACGGCTACCCCGCCGACACGTCGACGACGGTCGAGATCGGCACCAGGAACAACTCCGCCCTCATCGCCTGCGCGGACGACGCCCTCAGGATGTGCATCGAGATGACGGCCCCGGGCACGGCCGTCTCGGTCCTGGGCGACGCCGTCTCGCGGACGATCCGCGCGGCCGGCTTCAGGCCGATCGAGAACCTCACCGGGCACAGCATGGAGCGCTACAGCCTCCACGCGGGCCTGAGCATACCCAACATACCGACCAGGGACCGGGCCGTCATACAAGAGGGGATGGTCGTGGCGATAGAGCCCTTCTCGACCACGGGCGGCGGGAGGGTCCAGAACGACGCCCGGGGGAACATCTACAGAATCGTCCGGGACCGGCGGGCGCCCCCGGAGGTGACCGCTCTGTTCTCGAGCATGCGCGCGGCCTTCGGCACGTTCCCGTTCGCGAGCAGGTGGTGCGAGGCGCTACAGCCAGGCTCCGCGTCCCTCGTGCAGAGGATGGTCCGGCTCGGGATGATCATGAACTACCCCGTGCTGACGGAGGTCCAGAAGGGCATCGTCGCCCAGTCGGAGCATTCGGTCGTCGTCACCGGCGACGGCTGCGTGGTCATCACCTGATGGACCGCTAGTCTTCTTCGTGGATCAAGCAACGGAACGCCCATCGGGACGTGCCCACGAGCTTCGCTCTTCTCCGCCCGTGCCATAGAAATTGTAGGGTGGAGAGGCATGACGAACACCTCTTTTGTGTAAAAGTTGTGGGTGGTTCGAAATTCTGGAGGAAATGGCGAGGTGTGTTGGTGATGCCTCTCCATGTTGGAGTTGTCAGCGTCCCCTTTGCTGACGGGTGGCTATTAGCGGACCTATCTTTAATGCTTTTCGGTATGACTGCACTATACGTAGTACAGGCTTTAAACAATGTTATTCGTGTCATCCGGGCGATGCCCCCTCTCCTGCGCTGCGGATTTGCCAAAGACGTTCGAGGCAGGACTTGCATAAGCATCGGGCGGGGTTTCCCGTGCTGCTCTTCTGCTGTCGAGAGGATTTAATATCCGCCGCCGCTTAACGAGGTCCAAGCGAGGGTAGCCAAGCCCGGTCAAAGGCGACAGACTCAAGATCTGTTCTCGCAGGGGTTCCCCGGTTCAAATCCGGGCCCTCGCAC
>CAZMPY010000023.1:0-35640 GCA_964568665.1 uncultured Thermoplasmata archaeon
CCTCAAGGATCATGGATACATCTGCCAGACGACAGAAGAAGACCTCGTCCGATGGTTCGAGGCGGACACCCCCTTCGACGAGAATTTCGGTCTCGACAAGGTCATAGGGATACCGCTCCTCGTCGTCCACGAGCTCGTGGAAATCGAGAATGTCAAGAAGATGGGCCTGGCGCTGACGAAGGACGTCATCGTGAAGAACCTCGAGAAGGTGGACGATGCGCACCTGGTTGCGACGCAGGTGGAGCTGAGAATCGCAGCCTCGGTCGGGGACATCGACCACCTCCGAAGCAGGCTGGGCAACATCAGAATGTGGATCGAGGAACCTTCTGTGACGGCGGAGAACAAGGAGAGATACAGACATCTCTACGACGAGACCGCCGCTGCCATTGAGAGACTGGTCAGGAGCATCTGAGAGAGGGTCCGAGGACACCGCGGACTGGCACAGACCGCCCAGGGTTCCCCGGTACCCTTGCTTGTTTGATTGGCCCGCATGTCGTCCGGCTCGCTCATTTGGAGTCATCCGGACGACAGGGCCTCGGCGCAGAGATCACTTCGTCTGTCCGTCCGGCTTGGCATCGGTCTTGCTGCGCGTGGGCACGTGGCTGGGTGCGTCCTTCTTGCCGTCGAGCAGCCCCTTCGCCACGGCCTGGGCCAGCCACGTCGACAGGAGCGATGTGGCCCCCTGGTCGCCGCCCGCGGCCGAGATCATTATGTCCGGCGTGATCTTCACCCCGTTCACGCCGACCTCGTCCATGAGCTTGATCGCGGCGGTCGCGGTCGGTCCGAGCACCTGCGCCTGCGCGTTGTAGGCATCGGCTATGCCCTTGCCGACCTCGCGCTGCTCGTATGCCTTGCCGTCCGCGATGGTCTTGAGCTGGTACGAAGTGCCGTCACCGACCTGCTTCAGCCTGTACGCATCCGCCTCGGACAGCGCCTGGACCTTGTACTTCTCACCGTCCGCCGTGATCTTGTTCTGGTCCCTGTCGCCCGCCGCGAGCCTCCTCTTGGCCTCCGCCTTGTTGTCCTCGATCTGTATCGAGAGCATGGCGGCGACCACCTCGGGCTGCTTGTCCGCGTTCGCGGCCTTGGACTGGACCTCGATGCGCTTCTCCTGGGCGAGCGCCTCCTGCTGGTACTGCGCCTGCTGCTGGAGAGCTATCTCCCTCTTGGTCTGGGTGTCCAGCAGGGCCTGGTCGACCTTGATGTAGGCGATCAGGAGGTTCTGGGCCTCGACGTGATAGACCTCGAACTGCTGCTGGGCCTTCTCCAGGGCGGAGCGCTGCAGCTCGGTCCTGCTCATGATGAAGTTGATGGCCTTCTCCTCGCCTGCCTTGTTCCTGAACGAGGAATCGATCAGCGGGTGGACGATCTGCTCGATCAGGTTCTTGACGGACCCGAACCTCGCGATTATGAACGCGGCGTTCTGAGGCCGTATGCGTATGATCATCCTGACATCGACCTCAAGCTGGAAGCCGTCCATCGATGTCACCCGGAGCTGGGAGAACTTGAAGAACTCCGTAGCCTTGTCGCTTTCCACCTCGTCGTGGGCCTCGGTGCTCGTCTTGATGTTGCTCATCACGGCGATCTGCGGAGTGTTGTGCTGCGCCCTCTGGTCGACCCCTGACGCCCAGTCGATTGTGACTGCGCTCGTCGGGACCAGGTAGGGCGTGAAGGCCAGTGGGTTCAGGTTGTACTTACCAGGGGCCACTGGCTCCTTCCAGATCCCCCTCATGTTCTTGTCGAGTATGAGGAGGGTCTCGACATCCTCGTGCACCGCCTGCCCTATCTCGACAAGCTGCTTCGAGGGTGTGACCACGGAGACTGGTCCGACCGCGCCGACGTTGGGGATCGGCGAGCCCAGCTTCTTCTCAAGCTCCATCCCGACGTTGGACCTCAGGACCGCTACATATCCGGGCGGAACCTCGGTGACACCGTACTGCTCCACTTTGAAGAGTAGGGGGTTGATGTAGTATCTGCCGGGCTGGAGGGTGTCCAGCTGCGGGCCCCTGTGCCCTGCGCTGACGAGGAACGCCTGGCCGTCCTGGAAATACTGACAGTTCTTGACCTTGGGGTATTGCGGGGTCGGCGTCTCGAGCATCCTCGGCGCCACGATGTACCCCGACGGGAGCGGAAGACCGTCGTTCGCGATCACGACCCCGATCTTCTCGGCCAGAACCTCAGTTATCGAAGCCTTCGTGACATTGAATGCGTATGTGTTTATCCTGTACGTACCGGGCCTCAGGATGGCGACCTGCGGCCCCTTCATGCCTCCGCCGTCCAGGAACATCTTCGCGTCCTGGAAGTGGTTGCACTCGATCTCGTCGCCCAGGAGCCTCCCCCTCGGAATCGACCTCCCGTCGATGGACTCCACGATGCCGACCTCCACTGGGAGTATCTCCGTGACCGGCTCCTTCTTGATCTTCCATATGATGGGTATCCTCCAGTATAGGCCGGGCATCAGGATGTCAGCCTGGACACCGATCTGGCCGTTCCTGGCGACGACCTGTCCCTGAGGCATCTTCCTACCGAACATCCTCTTGGTGAGAATCCCGACCTCGGAATCGGTGATCAGCTTCAGACCGGGTATCAGCAGGAATATCACGACGACTATGCAGACGAGTAACAATGCTGAGATTACTTCCATGTCCATCTACCTCCATGTCCATTCGTTCCACTGAGTGACCACAGTGTTTCCTAGCTCGAACTCAGAAGTCTGTCTGATCCCCCTCGACGTCAATCCAATCCCTCCGCTAGACCGCTCATTGTGGAAATCGAGCTATATACTTTTGCTGGGAGGACCGGGACCTGACTAGGGATGGTTGCACGGCGCGCCAACGAGGGTGCACGTTGAGAAAGGACGGAGACGTGAACGGCCGAGGGCATCGCACATCGATGGTCCGGGACGGACACCGTCAACCCTCCACAAGGTATTTGGCTCGCCTAATCGTCTGGGTATGACAAAGGGAGAGGGGAAGGGACCTCGGAGGGTGTCTAGATTGGAAGTTGACCTGCACATACACACGCATCGTTCTCCCGACTCCATGTCGAGGCCGGAGAAGGTCATCAATCGGGCATCGAGGGCCGGTCTGGGTGCGATCGCGGTCACCGACCACGACACGTGGGAGGGGTATCTGGAGGCCAAGCGCATCGCCCCTGAATCCCTCCTGATAATCCCCGGCTCGGAGCTGAAGACCGACCGAGGAGACCTCATAGTCCTGTTCGTCGAGGAGGTCAAGTCCAGGTCCTGGCCAGAGGCGATAGACGAGGTCAGGTCTGCGGGCGGGATCACCATAGTCCCCCATCCGTTCGAATCAAAGAGGCTCAGCCAGCAGGACATCACGCTGGCGGACGCCATGGAGGTGTTCAACGCCAACTGCGGAAAGGCGAGCAACGCAGATGCGCTCGCCCTCGCCCAGAGGCTCGGCAAGCCTGGCTTCGGCTCCTCCGACGCCCACGTGGTCTACGCTGTAGGAAACGGGAGGACCCTGGTCCCAAGCAGCTCGACGGTCGAGGAGCTGCGGAGGAACCTTCTCAGGAATCCGGTCGTGTCGCGCCACGAGACGACGAACCCGGTCCTCCACTACGCGAACGCCGGACTGTGCCTGGGGCTCAAAGGCGTCTGGAAAAACCGCTTCTAAGTCCTCGGGGGGACGCCCTTCTGCCTGGTGAGCTGCACCAGGAACTGCTCGATCTTCATCGTGCGTGACTGGAGCCGTTCGAGGTTCTGCTTCACGTCCGAGACCGCCAACAGGACCTCCTTTGACACATCGTGCCGGTCCTTGAGGGCGTTGAACCCCTCCTCAAGGAGGTCCAGGCGCTTCTCCAGCTCCTTCGCGGCACGGTCGCCCCGGCCCGGGGCCGATGCGGCGTCCTGGATGGCCTGCAGCCCCTTGTCAATCTTCCTGTCGGATGACGAGAGCACGACGGCCAGGCCTTTCCCGATCTTCTCGTCGACGCTCCTCTGGAACTCCGTCAGGCCCTTGTTCATGGCCTGCTCGATCTCCTCGAGCTTCTGGTCCTGGGACTCGACGCGCCGAATCACATCGGTGAGGTCCCCGAGCTCCCGGTGTATGTCCTCGAGGAGCTGTTTCTCCTTGATGTCAACGCTGACCTCGACCGGCGCCGTGGGATAGTTCTTGAGGGCGTCGATCATCCCGAGCATGTCGATGTCCGGCCCGGAGTTCCGTATGGCGTCCTTGATCGGCTGGAGCCTGGACATCTCCATCTCGGCCAGCTTCAGGAGGCTCTTGTTGCCCTTCTCGACGCTCGTCAGGTCGGTAAGGATCTTCTCGAGCTGACCGACTGCCTTCGCGACGCTCGAGTCCTCGAGCGACCTGATGTCCCTGACGGCGTCCTTCTTGCCCCTGGCGATGGCGTCCGCGACCGTGGGCCCCTCGTGCGCGTACACGGTGACCATGTGAGCGACGCCCGACATCACCTTGCTCTCGGCGTAGTTCCAATCCTTCTCTGAGACCGTGACGCTCTGCCTCTCCGCGCGCTCGAATAGCATGACGAAGCAGTGGTTCGGCATGAGACTGACCTCTATGTCGTAGGGCGCGTTGCGGGCTAGCGGCGGCTGGTGTTCGGGGCGCTCCTTCTCCACTGCGTTCAGGTATGCGCCCATGTACGCGCTCGCGTAGTTCTCGAGGTTCTTCTTGGACGGCAAGCGAGCCTTCTGAGAGGGTTCTTCCATCAGACCGCTCGGGTATTGCCCATGTGCGGTATTGAGCTTTTGCATGTCGCCACGGATGATTGGCTCGGCTGGAAATCAGAAACGGCATCCAATTGAGTGCGTATCGGGACGGTCAGCAAGAAGTCGGAAAGGATTATGTAGTGTGTTCGCGATGAGAAGCTGAGCTGGGCCAAAACGAGTACCGTACACCCCCCTACGTGCCTTTGAAGACCTGGTGATAACCTGAGCATCATTCAATCGAGGCGTTTTATCAAGAAGGTCGCCCTGGTGGGCGACTCATCGGTAGGCAAGACCTCCCTGATCCGCAGGTTCGTCGTCGACGTCTTCGAGGACAAGTACATCGCGACCATAGGGGCGAAGGTCAGCAAGCGGGACATCGAGTACAGGATGCCCGACAAGACGATCTACCTCACCATCATGACCTGGGACATACTCGGGCAGAAGGACTACAAGAAGATGCGGGTCCAGGGCATGACCGGGGCGCACGGGGCGCTCATCGCGTGCGACCTGAACCGGATGGAGACCGTGGAATCGGCGGAGAACTTCTGGCTCCCCGAGGTCAAAGAGATGATGGAGCACGCCCCGATCATACTGGTAGGGAACAAGGTCGACATGGCGGGACTTGACTCCCCCGGGGCGAAGGCACTGATCGCAGCCGGTGCGAAGGCCAAGATCCCCGTGGTGCTGTCCAGCGCCAAGACCGGCGAGAACGTCGAGACGGGGTTCAGGAAGCTGGGGGAGATGATGGTCTCAGGGGACTTCTCCGACAAGAAGGCCGCGCTCGGGGACGGCGGGTCGATCGCCCAGGCGGTCGACGAGATCGTCTCCGACTTCTGCGAACAGTACGGCGAGACCGCCAAGGCGATGGACATCGTCGAGAGGGAGTTCAACAAGGCCAAGGTCAACATAACGAAGCCGACCAAGGAGTCGCTCCTGATGGCCATCGAGTACCTGTCCGACATCGAGAGGGATGTGCACGGAAGGGACGTGTCCGAGGTCAACAAGATGCGTCGGTGGAAGATGATCGACGAGGTCGATTGACCATCGGCCCCACCCACGGGACGGTGACCGCCGCTTGAAAAAACGCCAGCTCGAGATCGCCCTGCAGGGCCTGAAACCGCTAGCGAGCCGCTCCCCCAAGCTCGAACAGTACATGACACCGGCGGACATCGCCGCGGACGTGCTCTGGGAGGCTTTCGGGAGAGGGGATATCGCCGGGAAGAGGGTCGCTGACCTCGGCTGCGGGAACGGGGTCTTCGCGATCGGGGCGAAGCTGCTCGGGGCAGAGGTCGTCCTGGGCATCGACATAGACCCGGAGGCGGTCAGGGTCGCCAAGGACAACGCCGCGAAGGAGGACGTGGACATCGATTTGAAGACGGTGGACGTCGCAGCCCTCGCAGGGGTGTTCGACACGGTCCTGCAGAATCCCCCGTTCGGAGCCCAGACGAGGCATGCCGACCGGGCGTTCATAAAGAAGGCTCTCGAACTGGCCCCGGTGGCCTACTCCCTGCACATGGACGGCACCCAGGAGTTCATCGGGACCATGGTCGGGGCGCTCGGGGGCGCACTGGAACCGGTCAAAAGGTATAAATTCGAGATTCCATATGCGTTCGACTTCCACAGAAAGGCTAAGGAGACCGTTTCAGTCGTTCTGTTAAGGTTCAAGAGATAGGTGATTCATTTGGCAAAGACAGGTCGAAAAGTGCTCCCGGGGGACGAGGTCGCGATAGCCGAGGAGTACATGTCGGGCGAGGGCACGTACGAGGCGGACGGAAAGATCTATGCGAGCGCCATCGGAGAGCTGGACCTTGACCCCAAGGAGAAGCTTGCGATAGTCATACTGGTCAACCCGCCGGCCGTGCTGACCGAAGGGGACACTGTCATGGCGCAGGTCACGGACACCAAGCCCGCGATGGCCATCTGCACCGTCGTATCCCAGGAAGGCAACGAGAGGGAGGTCTCCGGCGAGACCCTTGCCTCGGTCCATGTCTCCAAGATCGCCAGCTCGTACGTAGAGGACGCCGGGGACCTTCTCAGGCCCGGTGACGTCATACGGGCGACCGTGATTCAGGCAGACCCATCCGTGCAGCTTTCGACCACCGGGCCCCACTTCGGGGCAGTGCTGTCCTACTGTGGCAGGTGCAGGTCGCCCCTCGAGAGGAAGGGCAGGGACCTGTACTGCGAGAGATGCGACAGGACGGAGCAGCGGAAGACCTCGGACGACTACCGCAACTTCATGAAGTAGCGGCGAGGACAAACCCTAAATGCGCGTCCGCGAATCAGAGGACAGGAGGGGGACAGTTTGGCAGAATGCGACAAAGAGCTTCTTGCTGAGATAACTCGTCTGAGAGAGGACCTCAAGCAGCTGCGAGAGGTCGTGAACGTCCTGGTGAACGTCGTGATGGAGGACGACCTGGAGGAGGATGAGCCCGAGTTCCCCAACTACAGGTCATCCGAGCCCCGGTTCAACATGTACAATTGAGCCAGCAGCGCAGCTGCCAGGCGGGCTGCGGCCCTCGAGGGGGTTCTGAAGATGAAGAGCAGTTACTTTCTGGACAGGATGAGGGAGCAGGAGAAGTGGCGCCAGGAGGACTCCATCAACCTGCTGCCTTCCGAGAACTCTGCGAGCCCCCAGGTGAGGGCGCTCATGGCGTCCGATTTCGGGAACAGGTACACCCTGCCGCTCAACACGGGCTCGGGCAAGGCGTTCGTCGAGAACGCCTACCGGGGCACGAGGATATCGACCGAGGTCGAGCAGGCGGCTGAGGAGGCCGCGTGCAAGGTCTACGGCGCGGGGCACGCCTGCGTCCAGCCGATGGGCGGGCACATCGCGGCCCTCATCGTCATCAAGTCGACCACCGCCAGAGGGGACAGCATGTGCTCTGTCCATGTCGAGAACGGCGGCTACGACGGGTACGCGCAACCGTACATACCCGACATCTACGGCCTCAAGGCATGGCACCTCCCCTTCGACCCGGAGAGACAGAACATCGACACGGACGCGGCAGCGAAGGCCATCAGGAAGAGGAAGCCGACGATCGTGATCCTCGGTGCGTCCTACCTGCTGTTCCCCTACGACATCGGGCCCGTCAGGGAGGCCTGCGACGATTCCGGCTCGACCCTGGTCTACGACGGCTCCCACGTGATGGGCCTCATCGCGGGGGGAGGGTTCCAGCAGCCTCTCAAGGAGGGTGCGGACGTGCTCTACGGGTCCACGCACAAGAGCTTCTTCGGGCCCCAGGGAGGGTTGATAGTCACCGACCGGGACGACCTGGACGAGGCTGTCAGGAAGAACCTCACCTGGAGGATCGTCGACAACGCCCACTGGAACAGGATCGCAGCCCTCGGCCAGGCCCTGCTCGAGATGGACAGGTTCGGGAAGGCGTACGCGAAGCAGGTCGTGAGGAACTCCAAGCGCCTCGGGAAGGAGCTGTCGGAGCGCGGGTTCCCGATCATGTTCGAGGAGCTGGGCTACTCGGAGTCACACCAGCTGCTCATCGACCAGAAGCGGTTCGAGAAGGCCTACGACGTGTCCATCAACGACTTCTCCGTCAGGATGGAGCGCTCGAACCTCATCACCGACGCCGTCGGCAGGCTGGGGACATGCGAGATCACCAGGCTGGGGTTCAAGGAGAAGGACCTGCCCGAACTCGCGGACCTCTTCATGGAGGCGGCCGAAGGCCGGGACGTCAGGAGACGCGTCAAGGCCATGAGGGGCAGGTTCGACATGGACTACAGGTTCCGATGACTGGCTGGCCCGGCCCTGAAAGCCATTAATACCGCCAGTACCTATGTCACCCCGTTGAAGGAGAACAGGTACTCCAGACAGACACTGCTGCCCGAGATCGGCAAGGTGGGACAGAGGAAGCTCGGGGCGGCGAGCGTGCTCGTCGTGGGCTGTGGTGCGCTCGGGACGCACGCGTCGTCGTTGCTCGCGCGCGCGGGCGTCGGGGAGGTCAGGATCATCGACAGGGATGTCGTCGACATCACGAACCTCCAGAGGCAGACGCTGTTCACAGAGGCGGATGTCGGAAGGCCGAAGGCCAAGGTCGCCGAGGAGCAGCTGAGGCGCGTCAACTCCGAGATAGACATCGAGGGGCTCGTCGCTGACCTCAACCACACGAACGCCGAGCGACTCGTGAAGAGGGCGGACGTGGTCGTGGACGCGACCGACAACATGGAGACCAGGTTCCTACTCAACGATGCATGCGTCAAGAACGGCGTCCCCTGGATATACGGCGGGGCGGTCGGCGTGGGGGGGATGGTCTTGGCGATCGGGCCACGGGGGCCATGCCTCAGATGCCTGTTCCCTTCGCTCCCGCAGCCCGGGGAGCTGCCCACGTGCGACACCGCGGGGATCGTCAACACCCTTCCGAGCGTCATCGCCTCCTTCGAGGTCACGGAGGCTTTCAAGATCATCATAGGGGCAGCGCCGACGAAGGAGCTCATCGTCGTCGATGTCTGGTCCGAGGAGGTCCAGAAGGTAAGGGTCGCGAAGGACCAGCACTGCAGATGCTGTGGGGAGAAGGACTTCGAGTTCCTGACGGCGAAGACCAGGAAGCTCGCGGTATCCCTGTGCGGCAGGAACGCGGTCCAGATCGTCCCGGCGAAGCCAAGGACCGGGGACCTCGCAAGCATCAGGAACAGGCTCTCGAAGCTCGGGACGGTCACGGTCTCCGATGGCGTCCTGAGGTTCAGGTCCAGGGACGCCGACCTGACGGTGTTCCCAGATGGCAGGACCGTGGTATCAGGGACGACCGATCTGGCCGCGGCAAAGACCGCGTTCTCCAAGTACATCGGTGATTGAGTGCGCGGCATCGTACTTCTGTCCGGGGGGATCGATTCGCCGGTCGCCGCCTACCTGCTCGGCAGGCAGGGGATGGACCTCGTGTTCGTGCATTTCGACAACAGGCCGTTCACGAGCGACACCGAGGTCGAGAAGGCCTTCGACCTCATGCGCCAGCTCGACAAGGCGGTGGGGCGGGAGTCGAAGAAGCTCCTCGTGCCCCATGGCAAGGCGCAGGCCGAGTTCGCCCGGAACTGCAGGAGGAACATGGAGTGCGTCCTCTGCAGGCGGATGATGCTGAGGGTCGCGGAGAAGCTCGCGACCCAGCACGACGCAGGGTTCCTGATCACCGGGGAGTCCATGGGCCAGGTGGCCTCGCAGACGCTGGCGAACATCTATGTCGAGGAGAGGGCGACGAAGCTCCCGGTCCTGAGACCGCTCATAGGCTTCGACAAGATCGAGATCGAGAGGATCGCGAAGGAGATCGGCACGTACGACATCTCCATCAGGCCGGGTATGTGCTGCACCGTCGCCCCGAAGAAGCCCTCGACCTACAGCAAGCTCGACACCGCGCTCGAGGAGGAGTCCAGAGTGGATCTCGAGCTGCTGGCGGACGAGGAGGCCAGGGGCGCGAGGGAGGTCAGGTGAGGCCGTGAATGGGTTGGTTCTCGACACATCCGCCCTGTTCTACGGGAAGGATCTCCCCCCCGGGTACGAGCTGGTCATATCGCCAGGGGTCGCCCACGAACTCCAGAGGGAGGGCATGGGCGACAGGCTGGAGATGCTGCTCGCGACACGCGTCAGGGTGCTCTCGCCGTCGAAGCGCTCCGCGGACAGGGTCCGGAAGGAGGCCGAGGGCACGGGTGATTCGCGCCGGCTGTCGGAGACGGACATCGAGGTGCTCGCACTAGCGCTGGAACTGGGATACCAGATCGTGACCGATGATTACAGCATCCAGAACCTCGCGACGGTCCTGGGGGTCCCGTTCAGAGGACTGGACCAGAAGGGCATAGGCGCCGTCTTCGAGTGGGAGGCACGGTGCAAGGGATGCGGGAAGAGGTTCCCGGCGGCCGTCAAGGAATGCGACATCTGCGGGAGTGAGACCCGGACCGCCCGGAAGAGGAAGGGCGGACGCTAGGACAGGTCAGAGGAGGACGCCTTTGCACCTGATGACACGGTCCAGACCGCGCCTGCCGAGGACGAACATCGCGAGCCCCAGCCAGAGGTCGTAGGGGAACACCAGGTCGGCCATCCTCCTGGCCCTCAGGGCGGTCATGAGGGGACGACCCATGACATCCCGCCATCGCTGCTCGTACCGATCGAGCGGCAAGCCCCCAGTGATATGCTCGCGTATGGTCCGCCCGGCGATCCGCCCGCCGATCATGGCGGTCGGGATGCCTCCGCCGTTCGTGGCCATCACATGTCCCGCCGCATCGCCCACAAGCAGCACGTTGCCGCTCACGGTCCTGGGGAGCGGGCCGGAGATGGGCACGAAGCCCATGGAGATTTCCGAGTACCTGCAGCCGAGGCCCGAGACGAACCTGGAGAAGACTTCGCTCGGGTGCTCCTTCAATATCCTCTGATCGAAACCCACGCCGATGTTCGCCCCATCGCCCTTGGGTATGACCCAGGCGTACCCGCCCGGCGCCACGCTCCCGAAGTACATCTTCACATCGGTCCCGAACGCCCCCTTCGCCTGGCATGCGACCGCAGGGTACATCTCAGACGGGTTCCCGAGGCCTGCCTGACGGGCGGTCCTCGAGTTCGGGCCGTCCGCGCCGACGATGACCTTCGCCTTGACATCGCCCATCGTCGTCCGGGCAACTCCGTCCCTCAACCCCAGGAACGATGTCTTCGTCTCGAGCCTCGCGCCGGCCTCGACCGCCAGCTTCGCAAGGTGCTTGTCGAACGACCTGCGGTCCAACACATGGGACCTGAACTCGCTCCTGTAGGTCCTGCCGCGAGGGGAGACCATGTCGACATGCTCCGACTCGCCTGCGACCAGCGATGCGTCGACTGTGAAGAGCTCCTCGAGGTCGGCCCCCTTCGGGAAGATCGAATACATCTCCTCCGTGTGGGGCAGGAGCTCGCCGCACTGGACCGGATGACCGATCTCGGACCTCCGGTCGATCATCAGTACGTCCACGCCTCTGCCAGCGCAGAACCTGGCGACCGTGCTGCCAGCGGGCCCCGCGCCGACTATGAGGACGTCGACGTCCAAGGCTTCGTCCCCATGGTCATCGCCGCGCCCCTCGCCTTCAGATAGTCGGTGGCGACCGCGGCGAAGCCGCTCCGCCTCAGCAGGTCCTCGTGCACCGTCGCGAACCCGAACGCCTTGTAGGTGTCCGCGAAGGTCCGATACGGGTCCCGCTCCCAGCGCGCACGCGCCGCGGGGGGCACCGCGACCATCGCGAGCTTCGGGACGACATGCTTGATGTGCATCTCCAGCAGCTTGGCGTAGGGCCCCGGGGGGGGTTTCGCGACATCCACGATCCGGACCTCACCTCCGGGCCTGAGCACGCGGAACATCTCCCCAGCGCCCGCGGCCCTGTCGAAGAAGTCCCTGAAAGAGAACACGCAGAACACCTTGTCGACGGACTGGTCGGAGAGCGGTATCTTCTCACCCACGCCCCTGATGATCCTGACATGCTCGTCGTCCAGCATCCTCCTGGACATCGACGCGAGCTCGCCGGACGGCTCGAGGCAGTAGACCGTCTTCGAGGCCAGGTGCCTGGCGAAGTTCCCTGGGCCTGAACCGATCTCGAGAACGACGTCGTCGGGCTTCGCCGCGGATGCGGCCTCCCTGCGCCACTTGTCGGCCAGACCGAAGGTCATCAACGTGTTGACACGCTCATAATAGGGCGCGACATCCTCCATGGCGTCTATGACCTCTAGCCATTCGCCGCTCGTCATGCCTCTGTGATCCATGTTATCCACCTACGAATCCCTGTCGAGAGCCTTCTGGACGATCTCCCGCATCGCGGTGCTGTAGGGCGAGTTCGCGAGGCAGCCCAAGCTCTGGAGCGCCTCCATGCCGTAGTACTCGCTCATGCCCTTGGCCTTCTCGATGGCCCCGGACCTGACCACGAGCTCGGTGCACCTCTTGACTGCTTCGACGTCCGGGTCCGGTCCCGACACGACTCCGAGTATGGCATTCTTGGCATCCTCGGAGCTCTTCATGGCGAGCAGCGATGGGAGCGTCAGGTAGCCCTCCTTCAGGTCCGTGCCCGTCGCCTTGCCCGTGCGCCTCTCGTCGCCCGTGAAATCGAGGATGTCGTCCACGATCTGGAAAGCGATGCCCAGGTTCAGGCCGTACCCTCCCAGGCTCTGTATCTCGTCCGGCTTCCCGCCCGCGAGGTACGCGCCGACCATCGCACCGGCCCTGAGGGGCTCGGCGGTCTTCCTGCGCATGATCTCGACATACTGGTCCATGGTGAGGTTCGGCGTGTGCCTGAACCTGCTCTGGAGGATCTCGCCCTCGGCGAGTTTGGCGCACGCATCCGATGTGGTCTCGACGACCGTCCTATCGAAGAGTCCGCCCAGGGCGAACGCCTTGACGAACAGGAAATCACCGGTGACGACGGCGTTGTGGAGCCCGTACTTCCTGTACACGGTCTCGCGGCCGCGTCTCGTGGACCCCCCGTCGTTGATGTCGTCGTGCACGAGCGTGGCGGAGTGTATCAGCTCGAACCCGGCGGCGATGTCGACTATCTTCGGGGTATCGGTCCCGCCCAGGGCCTTGTACGCGAGGATCGTGACCGTGGGCCGGAGCCTCTTCCCCCCTGCGTCTATGACGTGCAGGGACGCATCGGTGAGCACCTTCTCATCGGACCTCACCATGTCGCGGAGCTTCTCCTCGACCATGCGCAGCTCCTCTCCGATGCCAAAATCCCAGGGGGACGTGGTCATTGGATTTCGCATATAACCCAATCTCTACTTAATTCTACTGGTTTCTGGCATGCTGGTTGTCGAGGAGTTTTTCAGATGCTGGCTAGGCGGGATTGCCGGCGTGAATCCGACCGTTCCCGACGATGCGCACGTTTAATAAGGGACGTCGCGCAGTCCCCCTGTTGTTGATGCATATGAATGCACCGATGACGCCCAAGGCCAAGCTGAAGGTCTGGGCCAAAGAGGTGAGGGCGCCCTTCTTCACGGCAGCCATCGTGCCGACGCTACTGGGCACGGCCATCGCATGGTACGAGGAGGCGGCCTTCAACCTGCTGTTCTTCGCCCTGACGCTCGCAGGCACCGTGCTCGCGCACGCGGGCACGAATGTCGTCAACGACTACTTCGATTTCAAGAGCGGCACGGACAGGGTCAATAAGAACAGGACCACGTTCAACGGAGGCAGCCCGTTCATCTTAGAGGGACTGCTCACGCCGCGCGAGGTGTACACGGGCGCGCTCGTCCTGTTCAGCGCGTGCGCGTGCATAGGGATCTACCTGGCATACGAGGTCTCCTACCTTGTCTTCGTGCTAGGGGTGATCGGCTGCGGGTTCGGATACTTCTACACCTCGCCGAAGGTGAACCTCGCAGGCAGAGGCCTGGGGGAGTTCGCTGTCGGCATGGGGTTCGGCCCGATCATAGTCGTCGGAGCGTACCTCGTCCAGACGGGCGTGTTCAGCTGGACCGTGCTCCTCGCGGGCCTCCCCGTCGGGTTCCTCATCGGACTCGTGCTGTTCATCAACCAGTTCCCGGACATGGAGGCGGACAAGAGCGTCGGGAAGAACCACTGGGTCGCCCGCATGGGCCTCGAGACCGCGGCCCTCTGGTATGTCGGCGTCGTCGCCGCTACCTTCGCGACCATCGTGGCTCTCTGGCTCGCGGGCGTGTACCCGCTCTGGACCTTGGTCGCGCTCGTGCCCGCCATCATCTCGGTCAAGGCGGTCAGGATCGTCCTCGAGAAGCGCGCGGATGTCCGGCAGCTCGTGCCGGCCCAGGCGATGACGATACAGACGCACCTGCTCGTGGGGCTCCTGCTGACCGCAGGGTTCCTGGTCGCCACGCTCTAGGGGCTCAGTTCCCCGGAGGCAGGCCGGGGAACGCCTCGGCCGCCCGCATGCACAGCTCCAGCACGGAGTCGAACCAGAGCCCCAGCACGAACGTCATGACCAGCGCGAAGACGATGGCAACGGTCATCATCGGAGGCGCCCTGATCGGCCCCTCCGGGCCCTTGTCCATGTACATGCACCTGATGACGCGCGAGTAGTAGTACAGTGAGAGGGCGCTGTTGAGCACGCCCGCGACCGCGAGCCATATCAACCACGACGGGCCCGGGTCGATGGACCCGTACACCGCCGACGAGAACAGCACGAACTTGCTGGCGAACCCGGCGAGCGGCGGGATGCCGGCCAGGGACAGCAGGAATATCGTCATCGCGAACGCCAGGAACGGCGACCGCTTGCTCAGGCCCTTGAAGTCCTCGATCCGCTCCCCGATCGCGACCGCGCCAAGGGCGGCGACGACCATGAACGCCCCTGACTTCATGAAGGCGTGCGTCAGTATGTGGAACAGGCCTCCGGCCAGCGCGTACTCGGTCCCGACCGGCAGCACGATCAGTATGTAGCCGGCCTGGGCGATGGACGAATATGCCAGCATGCGCTTGATGCTGGTCTGCGACACGGCGACCAGGTTGCCCACAGTCATCGTTGCTATGGCAAGGATGGCGACGGCGATGTCCCAGTCGGTCTTCGTCACGATGATGCCGAGGAGGAGGACCTTGAACAGAGCCGCGAACCCCATCTTCTTCGACGCCGCGGCCAGGAGGCCGGATATCGGCGACGGGGCCCCCTCGTACACGTCCGGGGCCCACATGTGGAACGGCACCATTGCGATCTTGAAGCCTATGCCCGCCAGGAACAGCACGGTCGCGAGCAGCACCAGGGAGTCCGTGCCCTCGAACTGGACGAACATCGCCTCCAGCCTCGGGCCCAGCTGGGCTATCTCCGTCGTGCCCGCAGCGCCGTAGAAGAGCGATATCGCGAAGAGCGTGAGCGCTGACGAGAACCCGCCCACGATGAAGTACTTGGTCGCGGCCTCGGACGACCGGTTCTCCGACTTTCGGAACCCGGCCAGCGCGAAGGACGATATGCCTGCGATCTCGAGGCCCACGAACAGCGCGATCAGGTCGGTGGACTCAGCGACGACGGTCATGCCCGTGATCGCCAGCAGCACGAGCGCGTAGTACTCGCCCTGGTTCCTGTCGTTGCGTATGAACTCGGGCGACGCCAGCACGACTATCACGCCGACGGCGAGGAACACGAGCATGAACAGACCGGAGAACATGTCGACCTGGACCAGCGGGAGCTGGCTGACCGGCGGGTCGCCTATGCCCAGGATGGTCCACGACAGCACGGCCGCCCCCACGCCCAGGAGCGGGGCGAGCGCTGCGAGCGCGAGCAGCCGCTTGTCCTTGAACAGGTAGTCCAGGGCAGGCATGAGCAGGGCGAAGGCCACCAGCACCAGCTGGGGTGCGAACGCCTCTAGGGAGCTCCAGACAGCCAAATCAGCCACCTCCGAAGACCCGGAGCACGAGCTCCACGGCCGCGTCTATCCGCGAGAATATCAGCATAGGGAAGACCCCGAACAATGCTATCAGTGCTATGAGCACCGCGACCGGCAGGCCCTCGTACCAGCTCACATCGTGCAGGTGGGACGTGTCTATCTTGTCCGTGAGCGGGCCGAACACCGACCTCTGGAGGGCCCATAGATAGTAGGCCGCGGTCACGGCGACGGCAGCGATGGGCACCAGGAGCCAGAGGCCCCATGTGTCGAACATCGATGCGAATATCAGGAACTCCGCTGCGAAGCTGACGAGGCCCGGCAGGCCCAGGGACGCCAGGAACCCGGCAGTCATCAGCGTGGCGGCGATGGGCATCTTCTTCGCGAGCCCGCCCAGGCTCGGTATCATCCTCGTCCCGCACTTGTGCTGGATGACCCCGCACATCATGAACAGGACGGCCGTCACGAGCCCGTGGGCGAACATCTGGAACACGCCCGCGGTCACGCCGAGCTGCGTGAGCGTGGCGTACCCCAGCAGCACGAACCCCATGTGGCTGATCGAGGAGTACGCGACCATCTTCTTCAGGTCCTTCTGGGCGAGGCAGAGCATCGCACCGTAGACTATGCTCACGACAGCTATGACCGCCATGAGCCAGGCCAGCTCCTGGGCGCCCGCAGGCAGCGACGGGATGGCCACCCTGATCAGCCCGTACCCACCCATCTTGAGGAGCAGGCCGGCCAGCAGGACGCTGCCCGCGGTCGGGGCCTCGACATGCGCGTCAGGCAGCCATGTGTGGAAGGGCACCATCGGCAGCTTCACGCCGAACCCGAAGAACAGGGCGCCGAATATCGCGACCTGGATCCCGGTGTCGAAGCCGGGGCTCACGAGCGCGATCTGCTCCATGCTGAACGAGTTCAGCCCGGCCTCGAAGTACATGGCCATGATCGCGATGAGCATCGCGAGGCTCGCGATGTGCGTGTATATGAAGAACTTGATGGCAGCGTAGTCCTTCCTCGGGCCGCCCCAGACACCGATCATGAAGTACATCGGTATCAGGACGACCTCCCAGAACACGTAGAACATGAAGTAGTCCAGCGCGGTGAACACGCCCAGGACCCCGACCTCGAGCACCAGGATGAGCCCGAAGTACGCCTTCGGCCGGAGCTCCGTGTCCCACGAGAAGATCACCGAGAGCATGCACAGGAGCGTGCTGAGCACGAACATGGGCAGGCTTATGCCGTCGAGCCCGACCGTGTAGTGCACGCCGATCGTCTCGATCCACGTGTAGTCCTCGTAGAACTGGTACCCGTCGTGGTACCCAGGCGAGGCGGCATCGGGCACCGTCACGAACGCGTACACGACGCACAGCGACAGGACGAACGCCGCGGCCGAGAACGCGAGCGCGACATGCTTCGCATAGCGCTCGTACCTGCCCAGGAAGAAGGTCGCGACGGCCCCGATGAGCGGCAGGAGTATTATCAGAGATATTACCGGTATGTTCTCGAACATCTCTCACCACCCCATCCACGGCACGACATAGAGCACGAACACGAGCAGCAGGCAGATGCCGACCACGATGATGCCGGTGTACCGCTGGACATTCCCGTTCTGCGCCTTCCGGATCACGTTCCCCGACCGGCCGCCGATGTAGGCGAAGCCGTTCACCATGCCGTCGATGACATGCCTGTCGAACGCGTCCGCGACGAGGGACAGGCCGTACACGACCTTGACCGCGAGGTCGTCGTAGAACTTGCTGATGTACCATCTGTTCTCGAGGGCCCGCTGGACCGCGCCGGGCGCGCCCCTGGCGAACCTCGACCGGTCGAACCCGGGCACATAGTACATCCTGTATGCCAGGAGTATGCCCGCCACGGCGAGCGTGAGCGACACATAGGTCAGCGGGTCGGTGAATATCCCGACCGCGATGTCCCCGAGGGACTCGACCCCGGCTCCGGGGACCAGGCCCTCGATCGAGCCCTCCATGAAGAGCTTGAACCCATCGCCTATGAACAGGGCGAACCCGGATGTGATGGCGAGCCCTGCGAGTATCATGAGCGGCACGGTCATGACCTTGGGGGACTCGTGCGCGTGGTACTCGGACCTCGGCTCACCTGAGAAGGTCATGAACCACATTCTGAACATGTAGAACGCAGTCATGAAGGCGGTCGCGATGCCCATGGCCCAGAGCACGAGGAACATCACGTTGAACTCTCCCGCGTGCCACACGGCCGCGAGGACCTCGTCCTTGCTCCAGAAGCCCGAGAGCGGGGGCACGCCAGCGATCGCCAGCGCGCCTATCAGCATCGTCGCCGACGTGATGCGCATGTGCTTCCTGAGGCCTCCCATGAGGCGCATGTCGTTCGTGCCGACGGCGTGTATCACGCTGCCGGCGCACAGGAACAGGAGCGCCTTGAAGAACGCGTGGTTCATCAGATGGAACGTGGCGGCGGTGTAGCCGTCGGGCGAGTTGGCGTGTATGACCAGGTACCCGCCGGCCCCCAGGCCGAGTATCATGTATCCCAGCTGGCTGATGGTGCTGTACGCCAGCACCCGCTTGATGTCGTTCGCCGCGAGGGCGCATGTGGCCGCCAGGAGCGCCGTCACGCCACCTATGGCCGCGACGAACAGCAGGCTCTCGGGGGTCTGCACTAGGAGCGGGTAGCTCCTGGCGACGAGGTACACGCCCGCCTTGACCATGGTCGCCGCGTGTATGAGCGCGGAGACGGTCGTCGGGCCCTCCATCGCGTCAGGGAGCCATTCATGGAGCGGGAACTGGGCGCTCTTGCCGATCGCGCCCCCGAATATCATGGCGGTCGCAAGCACCATCATGTTAGTCGGCACACCGCTGGTCCCGCCCTCCGCGAACAGCGTCGCGAAGTCCAGGTTCCCGACGTACTTGAACAGGATGATGATGCCCGTCATGAACATGATGTCGCCCACGCGGGTCACGATGAACGCCCGCTTGGCCGCGCTCGCGGCCGAGGGCCTCTCGTACCAGAAACCTATGAGCAGGTACGAACACAGGCCGACGAGCTCCCAGAAGATGAACATCTGGAGGTAGTTGTCGGCTATGACGAGCCCGTACATGACCGATATGAAGAGCATGACCTCGGCGTAGTACCGCCTGCGGGTCGGCCCCTCGTTGTGCATGTAGCCCGCGGAGTACACGACGACGAGCGTGGCGACGACCGAGACGACCAGGAGCATGAGCGCGGCGAGCTGGTCGATCCAGATGCCGAACGTGATCTGGTACTGCCCTATGATGAGCCATGTAGTCCTGGGCGCGTCCGTGGTCAGCGTGTTGCCGTTCAGGACCTCCCAGATGACGATGAACGAAAGGCCGAGCGCGCCCGCGGCGCCTCCGATGGCGTAGCCCGCGCCGTCCTCCCAGAAGAGCGTGCGCTTCGGGAGGAGCGCGATCAGCAGGAAGGCGACGAAGGGGAAGACCGGGATGAGCCACGCATACTCCAGCATCCTACCACCTCAGGATGTTGATCTTGTCAACATCGATCGTCTGGTATCTCCTGTAGACCGAGAGTATGATCGCTAGCCCGACGGCGACCTCCGCCGCGGCGATGGCGATTGAGAACAGTGCGAAGACCTGCCCTGACGCATCCGGGTATCCGTGCAGCGTCGAGTGATAGGAGCTGAATGCGACCAGGTTGATGTTCGCCGCATTCAGCATGACCTCGATGCACATCAGCACGACGATCGCGTTCCGCCTGGTCAGGACGCCGTAGGCGCCGATGGCGAACAGGAGCGAGCTGAAGACGAGCCAGTACTCTATCGGTATCATTCCCTCTCCTCCTTCGCCAGGAATATGCCCCCGAGGAGCGCGACCAGGAGCAGGAGCCCTACGAGCAGGACGACGAGCGCGTATCCCGACGAGCTGCCGATGCCGAACATGGTCCACGCGACATCCTCGTTCGTGACGTCGTCCATGCCGCCGTCCGGCCAGGAGACCTGGAGGACCGTGACCACGAACAGGAGGGCCATGAGCCCGACCGCGAGCTCGCGCAGGACCGGCTTCATCTGTGCTCCCTCCCCATGATCTCGCGCCTGGTCAGCATGATGCCGAACAGGATGACGACTATGACCGCGCCGACATAGACCAGTATCTGGACGATCGCCACGAACTCGGCGTTGAGCATGACGTACAGGCACGCGACCGAGATGAAGCACGAGGCGAGCGCGATCACGCTGTGGACTATCTCCCTCGACCACACGACCAGCAGCGCGGATATCAGTGCCGACGCCGCCAGGAACAGGAACACGAACAGCTCCCAGGTCACTTCTCCACCCCCGGCATCTCGATCGCCTTGAACTTGCAGGCCCTGAAGCACCTGCCGCATCCCACGCACTTCTCGAGCACGAACACCGCACGCTTCTTAGGCTTGCCCTTCTTGCCGTCCTTGAGGGCCTTCTCGGTCCCCGGCATATCGAGCATGTAGATGGCATCCGCGGGGCAGGTCTTCGCGCAGGCCGAGCAGCCCGTGCAGCTCTTGAGCACGAACTTGGGCTCGGGCATCTCGAAGTACTGCTCGTAGACATCGGTCATGACGAGGCACTTCTCGGGGCAGGCCTCGGCGCACTTGCCGCACGAGGTGCACTTGTGAAGGGATATCTCTGGCTTCGACTTCTTCGTGCCGTCCATGGGCATCATCGCGACGCACATCTCGGGGCACTCCCCCGCGCACTTCTCGCAGCTGGTGCACTTCGAAAGGTCGAGCACCGGGAGCCGCTGCTTCTGCCTCTCCTCGACGAACCGCTCGCCGTATGTGTCGTCCCTGATGGCCGTCGGTCCAAGCACGAACTTGGACCTGTCCCTGTTCGCCAGCTCGAACTCGGTGGTCATGTGCATCGCGCACGTCGGGCACACCTCCGCGCAGAACCCGCAGAACAGGCATCTGCCGATGTCCACGCCTGGCCGCTCGATCTTGCCGAGCTCGGGGTCATCGAGCTTCTCGAGCCACATGCAGTCGTTGGGGCATATCTCGACGCAGTTGCCGCAACCGATGCACTTCTTGAAATCGAGCGTCTGCAGCCCGCGGTAGGTCGGCGGGAGGTCGAGCTTCTGGTACGGGTAGAGCACCGTGTTAGGCTTGCCCGTCACGAAGGACCGGATGAACTGCGTCATGGTCCTCATCATCGGCCTGACGACCCAGCCCGAGAAGGTGACCTTCTGCGCCTGAGCCATCTAGAACCACCCCAGGGTCTTGAACGCGGCTGCGATCAGCAGGTTGAGCATCGCGAGAGGCATGAGGCGCGTCCACCCGAACTGCAGTATCTGGTCGACACGTATCCTCGGGAGGGACCAGCGCATCCATGTGAGCACTATGAAGACTATGTACGCCTTGATCAGGAACCAGATGGGTCCAGGGATGAAATCGAAGCCGTGCCAGCCGCCCAGGAACAGGGCGGTCACGAGGGCGCCTGCGACATAGCTCCTCAGGTACGAGGTCATCATGAACAGGCCGAACCTCATCCCGGAGTACTCCGTGGTCCAACCCTCGACGAGCTCGGCCTCGGCCTCAGGCAGGTCGAACGGCTGTATCTCGACCTCCGCGACTATGCAGACCAGGAACACTATGAACCCCAGCGCGAGCGGGATGGCGAACCAGATGTCGCTCTGTGCAGCGACTATGTCCACGAAGCTGAAGCTCCCGGCCATGAGACAGACGCTCGCGACCGTGAGCAGGAGAGGGATCTCGTAGCTCATCATCTGGGCAGCGGACCGCATGCCCCCGATGATGGTGTACTTGTTGTTCGACGACCAGCCGGCGACCAGTATCGAGAAGGGGGCGATGGCGAACGCCGCGAATGCGAACAGGGCCCCCGCCGGCACGAAGTCGCCCGCACGGTTGACCGCGACGCCGAAATCTGGGCTCAGAGGGATGGTCGACAGGGCCAGCACCGACGACGCGACGAACACGACCGGCGCCAGCAGGAACCCGACCTTGTCGGCCTTCGAAGGGGTGATTACCTCCTTCACGAACAGCTTCATGCCGTCCGCCAGGTTCTGCAGCCACCCGCCGATCCTGTAGCCCACATAATACGGCCCGTAGAAGTCGAATATCCGTCCCATGAACTTCCGGTCGAGCCAGATGAAGTTGAGCACGCTGACGAGGGCTATGATGAATATGATGAGCACCTCTACCAGTATCGCTGCGACGGCGATGGTGCCATGGGCCTTCGCGAGGTCCCCGACGGCGATGAAGAAGTCCCCGAACTTCCACGGGAGGAAGTCTCCGAGCCAGTACCAGAGGTTGTTGATGAGGTCCACGAGCCAGTGCATCAGGCCATAGCAGAATTCGAACAGGTTCATGGTCTCACCTATCGGTCTCCCCGATGCACATGTCGAGGGTACCCATGATCGCCACGACATCGGCGACCTTGTACCCTATGAGCATCTTCGGCGCCGCCGACACGCTCACGAATATCGGGCTGCGGATCTTGAGCCTGTAGGGCTTATCGGTCCCGTCGCCCACGATGTACATCATGCCCTCGCCCCGCGGGTCCTCGACGCGTCCGATCCCGGTGCCTTCGGGGGCTGTCCTCGGGGCGATGGTCCTCCACTTCCCCTGGGGCATCTTCGCGAGCGCCTGGCGGATGATCCGCGCGCTCTCGCGCATCTCGACCATCCTGACCCAGTACCTGGCGTAGCAGTCGCAGTCCGGATGTGACGCGACCTCGAAATCCATGTCGGGGTACACCGAGTACGGGTGGTCCTTCCTGAGGTCGTACCTGATGCCGCTGCCCCTCATCGTCGGGCCCGTGACCCCCAGGTTCATCGCGTCCTCGCGTCTCAGGACGCCGACGCCCTGGTTCCTCATCAGGAAGACCGTGGAGCCGTCGTAGAGGTCCTCGTACTCCTTGAGCTTCTTGTCCATGTAGTCGCACGCGCGGAGCGCGTCCCTCTGGAAGTTCGGCGGGAGGTCGTGCGCGACGCCCCCGATCCTGGGATAGTTGTAGGTGATCCTCGAGCCCGAGAGCGCCTGGAGCAGGTCTATGAATATCTCCCTGTCCCTCATCGCGTACAGGAACCCGGCCATCATGCCGAGGTCCACGGCATAGGCCGCGAGCCACATCAGGTGCGAAGCTATCCTCTGCATCTCGATCGCGACGACCCGGATGTGCTCCGCCCGCGGTGGCACCTTGATGTCCATCAGGTCCTCGACGGTCATGCAGTACAGGTGGCTCCAGGTGAGCGAAGAGCCGTAGCAGAGCCTGTCCGCGATCGGGATGATCTGCGGGTATGTCCTGTCCTCGCAGATCTTCTCGACACCCCTGTGCAGGTAGCCGACCTCGGGCTCCGCGTCGACGACCGTCTCGCCGTCGACCTTGACCTTGAGGTTCCACAGCCCGTGCGTCATCGGGTGCTGGGGGCCCATGTTGATCCACATCTCAGCCATGCCAGGTCACCCCTTGAAATCCTTCCTGAGCGGATGGAACATGGTGTCCTCCGGCAGGAGGATCCGCTCGAGTTTCGGATGGTTCCTGAAGACCACGCCCATGAGGTCGTAGGCCTCCCGCTCCTGCCAGTTGGCACCGCCCCAGACCGACGACACGGAATCGACGCTCGGATCGTCCTTCGGGGTGCCCGTGACCAGCTCCAGCAGGAGCCGCGACTGGTACGATGTGATGTGGTAGACGATCTCGAACCTGTCCGGGTAGTCCACCGCGGATATCATGGAGATGTGCTCGAAGCCCAGGGAGTCCCTGAGGGTCTGGCACACGGCGTACAGGTCCGTACGCTCGACATGCGCACGGATAACGCCCGACTTGAGCTTCTCGCCCCCGGAGACGGTCCTCGGGAAACCCTCTGCGAGCGACCTGAGCACCTTCTCCTCCGGGTTGCCGTCTATCATGGACGGGGCCTTCTCGATGTCCATCGACCCCTTGGAACCCCCTTCGCTCCCCTCGAACATGATGTGCATCTCCCGTGTTCACCTGCCCGTGAGCAGGCCCTTCTTGTTCTCCTTGATGAGCTTCTGAAGCTTGAGGAAGGAATCGATGAGCGCCTCTGGCCTCGCAGGGCAGCCGGGGATGTAGATGTCCACCGGGATGAACTTGTCCACCCCCTGGACGATGCTGTAACCGCTCCAGAAAGGCCCTCCCGATATGGCGCACTCGCCCATCGCGATGACCCACTTGGGCTCCGGCATCTGGTCGTACAGCCTCCTCAGCGCGGGCTTCAGCTTCTTGCTGACAGGCCCGTTCACGAGGAGCACATCGCACTGTCTCGGGGTGGACCTGTAGATGACGCCGAACCTCTGGGCGTCGAACCGCGGGGCCGACGCGACCGCCATCTCGAGGGCGCAGCACATGATCCCGAAGTGCAACGGGTAGATGGAGTTCCTCGTGGCCCAGTTGAAGAAGTCCGTCGTGAGGACGTCTATGCTGCCTCCGACGGCGGAGCGCTTCAGGACGACCTCCATGACCTCGTCGGACCACTTGAGGAATTCCTTGGACTTGAACATCATGACCTGGCCGACGGACGGGCCGGCCGGGTCCCCGTCCTTCATATCCAGACTATCGCCTCCTTCTTCAGGGCGTAGGTCACACCGACCACGAGCACGCCCAGGAACATGAGCATAAGGAGCTTCGCGAGGTCGCCCATGTCCGTGAACACCAGCGCCCAGAGCAGCACGAACACCGTGACCAGGTCGAACGCCACGAACATGATGGCATACATGTAATACTGGAAATGGAACTGTATCTGCGCATCGCCAACGGGGACCTCGCCGCACTCGTAGGTGGTCTTGCCCCGGGGGTCGTTCCGGTCGTTCCTGAAGTACCTCGAAAGGAAGAACACGAGGGTCGGGAAAAGTATGGCTACGATCGCAAAGACGCCGACCCCCATATAGTCGTCTGCGAGCATCGCCCTCGCATCCACGACAATGTATAAAGCGTTTGTTGGACGACACTTGGGAAACAGGGGGTGTCAGTATCGAATTTCCTACGAAGTGGAGGCATCATATTACGATGTGTTTTCGAAAGGATGGGAAATGGTTTGACAGGGCGCATGCCGCTGGCGCGGACGCCCGGCCTACCTGACCCTGCCGCCGCATCTCTGGCAGAACTGGAACTGCGGATCCACGGGACTGCCGCAGCTCGGGCAGTTCATCGGGGCAGCCACGGGCTGTCCCGGATAGACTGGCTGCTGATACTGCGGGACCACCGGAGGCGGATAGGCCTGCTGTACCGGGGGATGCTGCTTGTGGGACGGTCTTATGAGCACGACCACGATGACCACGACTATCACCACTACGACTATGATGGCCACGATGACGATGGCCCAGAACAGGGCATCGAACGCGCTGCCAAGCGAAATCACATCCACGGTGTAATCGAGGTGCGCCGTGGACAATCCTATGTTCGTCCATGTGAAGTGATAAGCGCCCGCGTCATCGACGATCATGAGGTAGACGTCACTTGTCGAGCTGACCTCGCGGACGATGGTCCCGTCGGGGCCAGTTACGACGAACACGAGGCTGACATCGGAGTTCCAGCTGTAGGATATCGTGTCGCCGGCGCTCACGTTGTAGTTCTTCATCTCGAAATCAAACGGGGCTATGTTGGCTGTCGCCGCCGCTGCGGTTCCGGCCATCGCCAAGACGAACGAGGCCAGTATCATGCATCCGAAGACAATTCGCAAGGGCTTCATGGAGAACCATCCCTCTTGGCAACGGTAAGGCAGTACAAGGGTTTTAATGCTCTGGCATCCGCAACGCGCTCAAAACGAAAGCTTTTATTCGGCGAGCAGGGTTGCATGCCACGATGGGCGCGCCCGACCTAGTCCTGCTCCACCCGCCTAGCGTTCTCGACTTCCGGAAGCGGACGTTGCTCTCGGGACCGGTCAGCGACCTCATACCGTCCACGCCCGTGTTCGAGATGTACCCGGTCGGGTTCACGACCATGGCATCGCACCTCGAATCGCGCGGCTATGAGGTCAGGATCGCCAATGTGGCCTCCAGGATGCTGGCGTCCCCGAAGTTCGATCCGGAGAGATTCATCAGGTCGGTCGACGCCGGTGCCTTCGGGATAGACTTTCACTGGATGCCGCACGTCCAGGGGGCTTTCGAGCTCGCGAGGACGGTCAGGAGGATCCACCCCGGCGTCCCCGTCATCATGGGAGGATTCAGCTCCACATACTACCACAGGGAGATCATCGACGGGCATCCGGAGGTCGATTTCGTCATCCGCGGGGACTCGACGGAGGTGCCGCTCGAGAAGCTGCTGTCGACGCTCGCCTCGGGCCGTCCGCCGGAAGATGTCCCGAACCTGACCTGGCGGGACGGGACGAGGACGCGCGTGAACCCTCTGACCCATGTACCTGATGACCTCGACGGCATCACGATTGACTACGGCATGATGGTCCGGAAGGTGCTCAGGTACCGTGACCTGTCTGGGCACCTGCCCTACAAGAACTGGAAGTCCAATCCGATGTCCATCGCGGTGGGCGTGCGCGGCTGCACGCACAACTGCGTCAACTGCGCGGGCTCGTGCGACGCGTTCGGGCGGAGCATGGGCCGGACGAAGCCGGCCTACAGGTCCCCGGAGCTGCTGGCGACGGATGTCGCCCGGGCGGAGGAGTACGTCAAGGGAGCGACCTTCGTGGTGGGGGACATCCGCCAGGCAGGGGCCGCCTACGCCACCAGGTTCCTGAAGGAGCTGAAGGGGCACAAGGTGAGGAACGAGGTCGTCATCGAGCTCTTCACTCCTGCGACCAAGGCGTTCGCGGAGGAGGTCGCGGCCAGCACGGAGAGGTTCAGCGTCCAGATGTCTCCCGAGACACACGACGACGCCGTGAGGAAGGCTCAAGGGAAGCCCTATACCTCCGACGGTCTGGAGAGATCGGCCGAACACTTCCTCGACGCTGGTTGCGGCCGGTTCGACATGTTCTACATGATCGGCCTGCCGACCCAGACCAGGGAGTCGGTGGAGCAGACCGTGGAGTACACCAGGAGGCTCTACTCCAAGTTCAAGGGGAAGAGGCTCTTCCCGTTCATCAGCCCCCTCGCGCCTTTCATCGACCCCGGAGGCAATGCGTTCGAAGACCCCGAGAAACACGGTTACAGGCTCTTCGCGAGGACGCTGGAGGAACACATCGCGCTCGCCGAGCTGCCCAGCTGGAAGCACGTCCTGAACTACGAGACCAGGTGGATGACCCGGGACGACATCGCCGAGGCCACATATGCCGCGGGCCTCGGGCTCAACGCGATCAAGAGGGACATGGGGCTCATCACGGAGGAGGTGGCTTCGAGGACCGAGGAGCGGACCTTGGCCGCCAGGGACCTGATGCGCAGGATGGACCCGATAATCGCGAAGGGATCTGTCAGCGGGAGGGACCTCGATGACCTAAGGGAGGCCGCGTCCAGGCTGAACGAGTCGACCGTCTGTGAGAAGGAGGAACTCGACTGGTCCGAGAGCTCGATATATGCCAGCATCCCGCGGATGATCGGCGCGCTGCTGCGGCGGAGATGAGCCGCGGACGGTCAATGTTTATCATTCCCTGACGATATCGGGGCGGCGAGCCACATGATACTCGGTGTGTACGGCTACCAGGACTCCGGCAAGACGCTCCTGGTCGAGAGGGCGGTCGGCGAGCTTTCGCGGAAGGGGTACAGAGTTGCTTCTGTCAAGCACTCGCCGCACAGGAAGAGCGCTGACTGCGAGGGCAAGGACACCTGGAGGCACTGGAGGGCCGGGAGCGACCCCGTGGTCTTCTCCAGCAGCACCGAGACGACCGTCTTCAAGCATTCGCCCGAATCCGCGGATGACATCGTCCGCATGCTCGAGCGGGAGTACGACCCCGAGGTGATCATACTCGAGGGTTTCAAGAACGGCACCTTCAGGAAGGTCTCGGTCGGGAAGATCGCCGCCAGGAAGAACACTATCCTCAAGAGTCCCACGGTCGAGGAGCTCGTGGCCTATGTGGAGAGGGAGGTCGCCGTCGAGAGGAACCTCAAGAGGCTTCCTGGCCTGGACTGCCACAAGTGCGGCCTCGACTGCAGGGCGATGGCCGTCGCCATCGCCGACGGGAAGAAAATGATCGACGACTGCAAGGAACTCCCCACGGTAGGCACCGTCATCACGGTCGGGGGCAGAAGGATCGTGGCCGGGGACTTCGTGGCGCGCATAATCGACGACACCATCCGGGGCATGCTGTCCAGCCTCAAGGGATATGAACCCGGCAAGGACGTTGAAATCCGTCTAGAGGCTAAAAGGAAGCCTACGAAAAGGCGCGGAAAAACCAGGAAGTGACCGGGGCCAGCAGGCGCCGGACCGTTCTGCGCTAGGTTTATCAACATCGAAGATATCATGAAGGCCAGGGACTCAGGGGCCACCCAGTGGACGGAGCTGACGGGCGGCACATCACAGGATGCAATTCACGGAAACGGTGGATCACATGCGCAAACTCTCCGAGATTGAGAAGGACCTCGACGCCTGCCTGCAATGCGGCTACTGCCGGGACCCGTGCCCGATCTACAAGCAGTTCGGCTGGGAGTCGGCCACCCCGAGGGGGAAGGTCTACCAGCTCAAGCTGCTCAAGAACAAGACCCCGATCGACACGCTCCTGGGCAGGAAGCCGAAGATCGATGAAAAGTTCGTCGAGCGGATATTCCAGTGCACCTCGTGCGCGGCATGCGAGCACAACTGCCATGTCGAGATAGAGTTCGCCCACCTCTGGGAGGAGGTCAAGGAGTGGCTCATCGAGCAGGGCTACGGCCCCATGGAGGCGCACAAGAAGATCAAGGAGAAGGTCGTGGCCAAGCACAACCCGTTCGACGAGGCGCCCGAGAAGAGGGCCGCCTGGGTCACGCCTGACATCAAGCTCTCCGACAAGCCCGAGGTGGTGTTCTTCACCGGCTGCACGGAGGCCTACAGGATGCAACCCCTCGCTCTGGCGACCGCGAAGCTGCTGGACAAGGCGGGCGTCAAGTTCACCGTGCTCGGCGAGGACGAGTGGTGCTGCGGCTCGCCTCTGCTCAGGACCGGCCAGAAAGCCCCGGTCAGGGACGACATCGCGCCTCACAACGTCAAGGCGATGGAGAAGCGCGGATACAAGGCGATGGTCACGGCCTGCGCCGGGTGCTACAACACCATGAAGAACGACTACCCGAAGCTGACCGGCGTCCCCGAGTACAAGCTCTATCACATATCCGAGTACCTGGAGAAGCTCATCAAAGAGGGCAAGCTCAAGTTCACAAAGGAGTTCAAGAAGAAGGTCGCGTACCACGACCCCTGCCATCTCGGAAGGCACGCGAAGGTCTACGACGCGCCCAGGAACGTCCTGAAGGCCATACCCGGGCTCGAACTGGTCCAGATGAAGCACGAGCGCGAGGACGCCCAGTGCTGCGGCGCCGGAGGCGGGTTCAAGGCCGCGTTCAACGACAACGCCGAGAACATCGCCATGGACAGGGTCAAGCAGGCGGTCGAAGCGGGCGCCGAGGTCATCGTGACATCGTGCCCGTTCTGCCAGGTCAACCTGAACGCGGGTGCGAAGAAGGCCGGCCTGAACATCAAGACGATGGATGTCGTCCAGGTCGCGCTCCAGTCCGTCTGAGCGGCCTGGACTCCTGCCTCGCCAATATCCTGGCGACCACGGGGCCGCGGAGCTCCCTGATCGCGTCGGCCGCGATCCACCGTGCACTCCGGCTCCCCTGCACCCTTATCTCGAAGGCCGTCTCGACCGCGCATGCATGAAGCGCCCTGTTCCTCTTGCCAATCTGTCTCAGGGCCCAGTTCACCGCCTTCATCACGTACTTGCGGTCGTCCCCCGCCTCCCTCGCGATGACCGGCAGGAACGCCCTGAACGCCTCTTCGGGGGAGTCCTTGTCGTGCACCGACAGGGCTGCCATCAGGGCGAACCCCGCCCGCTTCACGAACTCCTCATCCCTCGCGCTCCACTCGACGGCCTTCGCGTGGGCGAACGGGGTCTTGTCGAAAAGGTGGCCGCAGACGACGTCGCATGTGTCCCATGAATCGAAATCCCTGGCCCAGCGCTCCATCTGCGCCTCCGTCACCTTCGCGGGGTCGTCCACGAATGCGGCCAGCAGGCGCGCCTCGTGGATCCCGCTGGCCCACAGCCTCTGGGCCAGCCGATGGTCCCTGCCTGCACGCCTTGCGATCGCCCTCAGAGGCGGCATCGGTATGCCGAGGGTGCCCTCCCTGCTGATGCCGAACCTGGCCATCCCCTCCGCATGGCGTGGGTCCGCCAATGACCGGAGCTCCGACAGGATGTCATCAGGGTCCATGCGCCACGCTCAGATGCCGGTCCACGGGACGCCCTTGTGCGCGCTCATGACGATCTGCGTGTCCGTCTCCTTGATACCGTCCATCTTCAGGAAGGTGTCTATGAACTCCTGCAGCTCGGTCATGCCCACGAACAGCGCCACCACGAGCAGGTCGTACTCGCCCGTGACCCTGTACACCGCCACGACGCGGTTGTGGTTCTTCACGTGCTCGACGACCCTGTCCAGCTTGTCCGTGACGGTCTTGACATGGATGTACGCCTTGACGGTGTTCTCGATGAGCCTGTAATCGATGTGTATTGAGAACCGGAGGATTATCCCCTTCTCGATCAGGTTCTTGATCCTGCGCCTGACCGTGGCCTCGGTGACATCGAGCTTCTTCGCTATCTCCGAGTTGCTCATGCGGGCGTTCTCCCTCAGCTCGCACAGGATGCGGATGTCGGTCCTGTCGATCGGCAGGAGCTTGAGGTCCAGGCCCTTCCATCGCTCGTATATCTCGCACGGGTGTTCGTCGGGCGTAGTGATGCTCATTCGAGCCCTCGTCTGACCTGAACATGGAGGGGGTACAATAAACTAACGGAATCCGTACAAGAATCACCCGCACACGGACCTTTTTCGAGACAAGTCCACGCAATTTATGCGGTCATGCGTGCAGGAACCCGGCGAAAGATGCTCATGTGCCGAACCGGCGCTTCCTCAGCTGGTACGACCTGATGGCCCTCAGGAAGTCGATCTTCCTGAACCCTGGCCAGTACACGTCCGCGAAGTACAGCTCGGAGTAGGCCAGCTGCCAGAGCAGGAAGTTCGAGATGCGCTCCTCCCCCGAGGTCCTCAGGATCAGGTCCGGGTCGGGCATGTCCGCGGTGTAGAGATAGTCCGCGAAGGTCTGCTCCGTGATCGCGGCCGTGTCGAGCTTGCCCGACTTGACGTCCTCGGCGAGGCGCTTGATCGCGTGGACTATCTCCTCCCGCCCGCCGTATCCGACCGCGATGTTGAACGAATACGAGTCGTAGCCCTTGGTCCGCTCCTCGACGTACCTTATGGACGCCTTCAGGTCGTCGGGCCACAGGTCGGTCTGGCCCAGCACCCGCACGCGTATCCTGTTCCTGTGGACCCGTTCGTCGTCCCCGAGGCGCCGGAAGTTGGAGACGAACATGTGCATGAGGTCATCGATCTCCTCGCGCGAGCGCCCGACGTTCTCCGTCGAGAAGGCGTAGACCGTGAGCATTCTGACGCCTATCTCGAGGCACCACTCGAGCATCTCCTCGAGCTTCTGCTTGCCCTTCTCGTGCCCCTCTGACACGATCATCCCGAACTCCGCGGCGTAGCGCCGGTTGCCGTCCATGATGACAGCCACATGGTGGGGGACGGGCCTGGACATGACCTCCTTGAGTATGCGCTTCTCGTAGGTCTGGTAAGCGGTGGACGAGATGGCCCTCGCAATCTCACCGGTCATCTGGGAAGCCCCCTGGTTCGGATCACGGCCATCGTCCTCAACCTATCCGTGCCTGAAATCCTCAGGCAGGCCCGCGCTGTACAGCCCGAGGTCGAAGCAGCCGATGGCCGCGACGGCCCCTATGACGCCCCGGCGGCCGGTGACCTCATGGACCCTGACCCCCGCATGCTCTGCGGCGTGCTCCGCGTCGTGTATCGACAGTATCTGCTCCTTCGCGTCCGCGCCGAACCTGACCAGCCTCTTCGGGACCTCGAGCCCCTCGAACACAGCCATGGCGGTCTGGTCCGAGTATGTGCCCCTTGAGATGAAATCCTTCGCCCATGCCACGGCCTCGGGGACGGCCTCCGGTCGGACGGCGAACGACAGACCAGTGGCCGCGCAGTTCGTGGTCTTCTGAGGGGCGTTCGGGTTGAGCTGGACTATCTTGTGCGTCAGGAAGGCCCCGTGGGGCATCTCCCTGCCGAGCTTGAGCCCGAGGACCCAGGTCGCACCCTTCTCCTTCGTGTCCGTGTCGTCGACACCGATTATGAGCCTCCGGTGCAGGGGCGTCGTTATCCTGAGCTCGACCTGCCTGCTCCCGCCCACGTCCTCGTCGCTCAGGAACTCGACCTTCTCGACGCCCTCGGCCTGCGGGAGGCAGGCGCCTACGCCCACGCTCGCGCCCGCGAGGCCCATCCAGGTGGTCTCGACCTTGCCGTCCTTGACCACGACGGACTTGAGGGCCTGCCCACCGGTCGTCCTCGATGCCGGGCCGAACCTCACGGGCCCCTCGCCGAGCTTGGCGTGCATGATCAGGGTCGTGCCCTGGACCTCGACATGGTCGATCGCACCGCCCGCCCTAAGCCTGTTGACCGCGTCCCACTCGACCGGCCCCTGGGCGCAGCACTCCTCGACGATCCTGGCCCTCCCGGCCTTCTCGTCGACCATCGTGATGAGCCGCCGGGCGAACATGCAGCCGTGGCGCTGCCGCAGCTCCTCAGGCGTCAGGACCTTGTTCATCGCATATCAGACATCCATGGATTGCCCGGGCTCGAGTACGACCGTCTTCGTCCCGGGCGAGATCTTCGTGACCAGCTTTGCGAACTCCCTCGGGTCCTGCTCGATCAGCGGCCAGGTCCCATAGTGCATCGGGACGACCGTCTTGGACCCGACGAGCGAGGCCGCCAGGGCCGCCTGCTCAGGCCCCATCGTGAAGAACCCGCCTATGGGCAGGAGCGCGACGTCCGGCTTGTAGAGGTCGCCTATCAGCCTCATGTCGCCGAACACGCACGTGTCGCCCGCGTGGTACACGACCTTTCCCGAGTCTATGATCATGCCTGTCGGCATGGCCGCCGAGAACTCCAGCCCGGGCGCCCCTATGCTCGACGAGTGGAAGGCGGGGACGAGCGTGATGCTCGTGTCCCTGATCTTCGCAGTGCCCCCCAGGTTGAACCCGACGCACTTCGCGTCGCAGCGCTCAAGGTACCCACACATCTCGATGATGCTCGCCACGACCGCCCCGGTCCTCCTGGCGATCGAAGCGGCATCGCCCAGGTGGTCGGCGTGCCCGTGCGTGACGCATATGATGTCAGCATCGACCTCCTCGGCGGACACCGCCGCCTTCGGGTTCCCGCTCAGGAACGGGTCGACGAGCACCCGGTCCTTGCCTTCGATGAGGAATGCTGAATGCCCAAGCCATGTGATCTTCATGTCAGACCATCCAGGAGGACGAACGCCTAGAAGCTATTTCTTAGTTGTGCGGGTCAGCGGGGTTCCCGGGCGATGTGCCTCGCCGGGAGGTCCGAGAGGTTCAGGGCCCTGACGTCGCCGGACTCGTAGACCATCCACTTACCCTTGATGCCCAGGAAGGACCCCTTGTGCCTCCCTGGCGTCTCCTGGAGCCTCGGGGCCTGCCTCAGCGGCAGCTCGAGCGGGTATCCCTCGAGCCAGCGGAGCTCCTCGACCTCGTGCCTGTATGCCTCGGCCAGGGTCGTCCTGAGTCCCGCGTGGCGCGCCTCGACCCCCTGGACGTCCAGGGGCCTTGCGAGGTTCTGCAGCAGCACGTCCTGGCGGAAGAACTGAGGTATCCTCAGCCTTGACGAGATGTCCTTCTCCGCCTCCCGGGCCTTCCTGCGCGTGCCGAAGGAGCCTATGACCGCATAGGCGTCCGCACCCTGCTCGATGAGCCGTCTCTCGACACGGCGGGAGGAGGTCATGCCGATCTTGACATTGGTGTTGTAGAACGCGAGGTAGAGCACATGCTCCCGGCGGCAGAACTGGTGGTCGCATATCTCGCCGTCGCACCTGGGCTCGAAGATGCATTCCTGGACGGGTATGAACGACTCGCCCGAGCATCCCGCGCACTGCGCGAACTTCGCGACCTCGGCGTCCACGGGGCACTCGATGTACCTGTCACCGTCGAACTGCCCGATGCAGGTCCTGCGCCTGCCGACCAGGAATCCGACGTCCTCGAGGTCGAACTCGACCACCTCGCCCGAGGCCGTGTCGAAACATGTCAGGCCGGGCTCGAACCCCTCCCAGTGGTACTCGAGCGCGTGGAGCGGGAAGTCCTTCTCGCGCTCCTGGAGCCACAGGACATCCGCCCTCGTGAACATGCACTGACCGAGTCGGCCGGCAGGGTATTAATCGTTTGTCCTGGCGAAGCGAATGTGGCCCGGGCTCACTGGCCTTCCGGCGGGACGTCATCCTTCGGGGCGTCGCCCTTCAACTCGTCGCCCTTCGGCTCGTCGCCCTTCGGGGCGTCGTCCTCGGGAGCGGTCCTGGGTTTCTGGAAGGGGAACTCGGCCAGGTCCACCTCGATCCTCTTGAGGTAATGCGGGGGCACATCGTTCGTCAGGTAGACCGTCCTTCCGGCCTTCTGGATCACGATGCCGTCCTCCGCGGCGGCCTTGGAATTAATCTCGAGTATGATGGGCGACTCCGTCCTGACACGCCCGGCGTTGACGGCGTCACCGACGGTCTTGCTCAGGTGAACCTTCTTCCTGTCGGACGGCTTCAGGCCGACCTCGAGGACGATATCGACCTCCTCCGCGGTCGTCGGGTAGTACAGCGCGTCCGGCGTGCCGACGATGTCGGCGTCCAGGTCCACCTCGAACGAGTGGGCGTAGGTCGCGCGGATCATGCCGTCCCTGAACTCGTATCTCCCCTTGTCATCGGTCTCGATGATGGCGACTATGTGATGCGGCCGCAGCCAGTGGTAGCGCTGCTGCTTCCTCTGCAGGGCGTCCACGAAGCTCCGCAGGTCGACGAAGCCGTGTCTGTCCATCTGGAGGTCGAACCGTTCTGGGAAGTGTCTCAGGACGCCCGCCATGGTCCTGCTGACCCTGTCGAGCTCCTCTTCGTTCATGAGGAACCTTCCCTCTTCGCCACAGACCGAGCAGACCTCCGCCCTGAAGTATCCGTGGTCCTTGCACTCCCTCAGCATCTGCGACACCTAACTTCGGTTATGGAAGAACCTGTTAAAAGCTTTCGCCACAGCAGGTTCTGTCCAAAGTCGGGTGGTACATGTAGTGCCAACCGTGAAGACCACCTCGACCGTTGACTATCCGATGCCAACGAAGGCACACCTGCGGGCCGTCACGATCGGTTCGTTGAAAAGCAGCGGATCGCGCCCGACATGTGGGAGGAATCCATGTTCCCGAATGGGCGCGGATGCAGCGAGCGTTCGTCCAGAGACGCCAATCCAGTCGCCGTCCGCGAACGCCGGCCCGCTGCGTACAGCCGTCCGCAACAGAACGGCAGGGGGTCTACGGTTCGACCCCGGCGCGCTCCAGCATGACGTGATGATGGCCCTCTGCTCCCCTGAAGGGGCGTACGGCCGGAGCCGAATGGAGCGAGTGAGTCCAAGGGGGCGGTCCTAGAGGACCACCACCCGAAGATTTACAGAACCGCCACAGCACATTATCAGAAATGAATCGTTGGAAGGGGTTTGCCAGGTGTCCGCCT
>CAZMPY010000024.1:0-4306 GCA_964568665.1 uncultured Thermoplasmata archaeon
ACATCGCTTGCCTCTGCGGACTCGATGACCGCCATCCCGAGGTTGACCGCGTTCCTGTAGAATATCCTCGCGAACGACTTCGCGACGACGGCCGACACGCCCGCGTGCCTGAGCGCGATGACCGCCTGCTCCCTGCTGGACCCGCAACCGAAGTTCCGTCCGGCGACGATGATGTCGCCCTTCCTGACAGCGGATGCGAACTGCTTGCTGACGCCTTCCATCGCGTGGGACGCGAGGTGGGCGGGGTCGTAGTCCTCGAGGTACCTGCCCGGTATGATCAGGTCCGTGTTAATGTCGTCCCCGAACCTCCAGACCCGGCCCCTGGCGCTCATGCGAGGTACCTCCGCGGGTCCGCGATGCTGCCCTCGACGGCGCTCGCAGCCACCGTCGCCGGACTCGCCAGATAGATCTCGGCGTCCTCGGCGCCCATCCTGCCCGGGAAGTTCCTGTTCGTCGATGATATGCACACCTCGCCCGGGCCGAGGACGCCTTCGTGCGCCCCGAGGCACGGCCCGCAACCGGGCGGGATGACCGTCCCTCCCGCCCCGAGCACCGTCTGCAGGAAGCCCTGTTCGATCGCCTCCGCCATGACGCGTCTCGAAGCCGGTCCGATGATGAGCCGCACGCCCGGGGCGACCTTCCGGCCCTTGAGCACCGCCGCCGCGGCGGCGATGTCCTCGAGCCGCCCGTTAGTGCACGAGCCGATGAACGCTTGATCGACCTTGACTCCAGCGAAGCCCTCCGCCGCCTTGACCGCCTCGACCCTGTGCGGACCGGAGACGAGCGGCGGGAGCTTGGACGCGTCCACATGTACATTGTCGATGAAACCCGCATCGCCGTCAGAGGACGGCGTACGCACAGCCACATCCTGGTGGTCAGCGAACCACTCCGCGGTGACCGTGTCCGCGGGGAAGACGGCGGCCTTGGCCCCGACCTCCATGCCCATGTTGCTCAGGACCATCCTGGACGAGATCGTGAGGTCGTGGGAGCAGTCCCCGGTGAACTCGAGACACCTGTAATCCGCCCCGGAGGGACCGAACAGCTTCGCGAGGTGCAGCGCCAGGTCCTTGGCGTACACCCCTTGGGACAGCGCCCCCCTGACGTCCACCTGGACGGTCTCCGGGACCTTCAGCCAGAGGCTGCCGGTCGCCCAGACCCCTGCCATCTCCGTCGCGCCGATGCCCGTTGCGAACGCGCCCACCGCCCCCGACGTCGTCGTGTGCGAATCCGTGCCGAGGACCAGCTGGCCCGGCCTCGACAGGCGCTCTTCGACCAGCAGCTGGTGGCAGATGCCCTCGCCAGACTCGAAGAACCTCCCCAGGCCGTAGTCACGGACGATCGACCGTATCTTCGCGTGGACATTCGCCGTCTGCAACGTGTTCGCGGGGGTCCGGTGGTCCAGGACGATCACGACCCTCTCCGGGTGGACCGGCCTGTCGAGCCCCAGCTGTGAGAACGACTTGTGGACCAGGAACGTGTTCTCGTGGGACATGGCGATGTCCGGGGACGCTTCGACGATGTCCCCGGCCCTGGCGTCGGCTGACCCCGACGCCTTTGCGAGAACCTTCTCCGAGAATGTCCTTCCTGTCACGTACCGGCCGAAGCTGGTGTGGATATTTCAAGGTGCCGAAGCGGTCGGCGTGGGCGCGGGCGTCACAACCAAGAAGATGGTTGTAACCACGGAAACACCTGTGTTTCCGGCTAGCTGGAAAAGGTATTTCCATCCCCTGTCCAATCACGGACGCAACATGGATAAGATTCTCAGCGCCGAACCTGGGTCCAAGGTACTCCTTCTGGGGAACGAGGCCATCGTGAGGGGCGCCCTCGAGGCCGGCATCACCGTCGCCACGACCTACCCTGGCACGCCGGCCTCGGAGATCGGGGACACCCTCGCCCGCCTGGCGAAGGAGGCCGACATCTACTTCGAGTACTCGACCAACGAGAAGGTCGCGCTCGAGATGGCCATCGGGGCCGCTGCCTCGGGCGTCCGGGCGATCACCAGCATGAAGCATGTCGGCGTCAACGTGGCGGCCGACCCGCTCCTGACATTCGCATACACCGGCACGCGCGGGGGGTTCGTCCTCGTCACCGCGGACGACCCGTCATGCCACTCGAGCCAGAACGAGCAGGACAACAGATACTACGCGCTGCTCGGGAACATGCCGCTCCTGGAACCGTCCGATCCCCAGGAGTGCCACGACATGGCCAAGAAGGCCTTCGAGATCTCCGAGAAGCTGGAGATGCCGGTCATACTCCGGACGACCACGCGCGTGTCGCACGTGCGCGGGCCCGTCACCGTGGGCACCGTGGTCCACGGGCCCAAGAAGAAGGAGTTCGTCAAGGACCCGAAGAGGTTCGTCACCGTGCCCGCGGTCGCCCGCGCGAGGCACCTGGTCGTGCTCGAGAAGCTGAGGCAGGCCAGCGAGCTCGCGGAGACCTCGGAGTTCAACTGGGTCAGGAGGATGGGCACCGGCGGCGGGCTGGGGATCGTGACATCCTCCGTCGCGGCCGCGTACGCGATGGACGCCTGCAGGGAGATGAAGCTCGACGCGGACATACTCAAGCTGGGGTTCTCCTACCCGCTGCCTGAGCGGATGGTCGAGAAGTTCCTCCGGGAGCACGCGACCGTCGCGGTCGTCGAGGAGCTCGAGCCGATCCTGGAGAACGAGGTACGGGCGCTCGCACAGAGGCTCGGCCTCGCGACCAAGGTCCTGGGCAAGGCGGACGGGCTGTTCCCGAGGCCGTACGAGTTCGACACTGCCATCGTGGGCGCGGGCATCTCGAGGGCCGCTGGAAGGGCCGCGGCCGCAGCGCCCGCACCGGTCCAGCAGGGCGACCTGCCGGTCAGGCCGCCGGTCCTGTGCGCCGGCTGCCCGCACAGCGCGACATACTTCGCAGTCAACAAGGCCACCGGTAAGAAGGCCATATTCGCATCCGACATCGGCTGCTACACGCTCGGAGTCGCGCCGCCGTACAGCGCCGCCGACATCCTCGTGTGCATGGGCTCGAGCGTCGGGACCGCGGGCGGGCTCGCCAAGGTCAACGACCTGCCAGTGATAGCGTTCATAGGCGACTCGACATTCTTCCACTCTGGAATCCCGGGCCTGATCAACGCCGTGCACCAGGGGCACAGGTTCCTCCTGATGATCCTCGACAACAGGACCACTGCCATGACGGGCCATCAGCCGCACCCGGGGAGCTCGAAGGACCCGAGCCGTGACTCCGTCGTGCCCGTGTCCATCGAGGGCATCGTCCAGGGGAGCGGCGTCAGGTGGATGAGGGTCGTCGACCCGTACGACATCAAGAAGACGACCGAGACCGTCAAGGAAGCGCTCGATCAGCCGGGCATCTCCGTCATCATAGCGAGGCGCGAGTGTGCCCTCATAGCCCCCAAGGACGAGAGGGGCGCGATCGTGAGGAAGCACTTCATCGACCAGGACGCGTGCAAGAAGTGCCGGACCTGCGTCGACAGGTTCCAGTGCCCGGCGATATCCAGCATGGACAAGGTCCAGACCATAGACCAGGCGCTCTGCGCCGGATGCGGAGTGTGCGCCCAGGTCTGCCCCTACAAGGCCATCAAGGAGGTGCCGTGATGACGGACATCTACCTGGTGGGCGTGGGCGGGCAGGGCATCATCACCGCGTCCAAGCTCATAGGCGACGCGGCTGTCGTGGCGGGCAAGCAGGTGCTGCTCAGCGAGACGCACGGCATGGCCCAGAGGGGCGGCTCGGTCGTGTGCACCGCGAGGATAGGCGATGTCAGCAGCCCGCTCGTACCCGACGGCCAGGCCGACGTGATACTCTCGCTCGAGCTCCTCGAGACGCTGAGGGCGCTCCCGAAGGCGTCCGGGAGGACGCTCGTGATCGCATCGACGGAGCGGATGGTCCCGCTCAGCGTATCCACGCAGAAGCTCAAGTACCCGAGCGAGGAGGATGTGCGTTCCAGGTTCGCCGGCGTCGCGAAGGCGTTCGTCGCGGTGGACGCGAGGGGCATCGCGGAGGCCGCGGGCGCGCCCATGTCATCGAACGTCGTCATGGTCGGGGTGCTCGCAGGGTCGGGCACGACCGGGCTCCGGAGGGAGGACTTCGAGGCGGCGCTGACGAGGAACATATCCAGGCGTCTCGACGAGAACCTGAAGGCGTTCGCCGAAGGCTTCGAATCCGGGACGAAGCACAGGCCCTGAAGAATGTTTTAAAGCGGAAGAACGCTTAGGCGGTCCGGATACCACCCAGGGCCCATGGTCTAGTGGTTATGACAACGCCCTTACACGGCGTAGATCACCGGTTCAAATCCGGTTGGGCCCACT
>CAZMPY010000025.1:0-131650 GCA_964568665.1 uncultured Thermoplasmata archaeon
GCTTGCGATGTCCGCCCTGATGACGACCACGATGCCGAGGATGGCCGAGGTCATCGCGCCCGTGAAGAAGAAGTCCAAGACCGTCAAGGTCCTGGTCGGCGGGGCGCCAGTCACGGACACCTACGCGAAGGAGATCGGAGCTGACGGGTACAGCGGCGACGCCTCTGGCGCCGTCGATGTCGCCAAGAGGATCGTCAAGTAGGGCGAGCGCTCCGTGAAACGACTCAAAACCCCTTCCGTTCCACTGTTTCTTTCCTGGTTGCTCACCTGCTGAACTCCTGGAACAGCGTGCACCAGGTCTTCCCGCTGCGGATGTGCGCCCTGTAGTCCTCGCAGAACTGGGCGAACGGGCAGCTGTCGGTGCATTCGACGCCGTCCGGACCGTCCGTCGCTCCCACGCCAGCCGCGGCCTTCACGTGCTTGTTCAGCGCCGCCATGCGCTTCTCGAAGACGGCCCGCTCGGCCTTCATGGCTAGCGATTCGCGATAGTCCTCTTCGAAGGCCTTGGCAATCTCAGGCGTGGGTTTCACGGACTTCACGAACACCCTCAACACATCGACCCCCAGCAGGGCGAGGTCCTGCGACTGCCTCAGCCTGGTCATGGTGGCCTTCATGAGCACGGCCCTGCGCCTCAGGACGTCCTCGAGCCTCAGCCGCTGGATGTCCGTCCTCATGGCCTCCTGGACAGCGCTCGTCACGTGGCCGTCGAGCTTGGCCGGGCCGTCCGTCGTGTACTCCCTGGTCCTGGGATCGATCGTGTAGTCGAGCAGGGCGGCGGTCTTCTCCGGCTCGGATATCCTGTATGTCGCGTTCGCGTCCACTGTGACCGTTTGGAAGTCGGAGGTGGTCTCGCTGAACCTGAACCCGACCTCCGAGGTGCTGAGCGGCACGGACACGATGCTGGTCGTCGAGCCGAAGTACAGGAAGCTGATGCCCCTGCCCTCCTTCGCGGTCCGGCCGCGGACGTGCTTGATGACGTACTCGGACGGCTTGCCCTTGTAGTGGCGGATCATGCGTGTCGCACCGTCCTGCCGCTGAACAAGAAGCGCCCGATGCCCTTCGGGAAATGACTGCCCGTCTGCGGATGCCCCATGAGTCCCCTGTCCTCTCTCTCGGAGAGGCCTGCAGGTTCCCCGCCCTCGGTGACGGCTGCGCGGGACTGCCGGCCTCCTCGGGTCAGTTTGTGCATCCGGGGTAATTAAAACTTTGCCGGATTGGCCCCGGGCCCGCATGCGCAGTCAGGTTCAGTTTAAATACGGCAACGTAGCCACAGTCTCGCGTCTCTCGAAAAAATTATGAACGTCCTGTTCCTTTACCCGGCCCCAGGTGATGAGGCTCACCTTCAACCGCCCGATGCGGGGCTGATAGCTTCTACCGGAATGCGAACCGCATCAGACACGAGGTGAGCCCATGATCGATTCGACCACGCTCCTGATCATCCTCAGCACCGCCTTCGCTGCATCGCTGATCTCCATACGCATCGGCGTGTCCGTCGCTATCATAGAGATCGTCCTAGGGATGGTCCTTGGGAACGCCGTCGGGATCGACGGGAGCGACCACGAATGGCTCCTGTTCATGGCGGGGCTGGGCAGCGTCGTGCTCACATTCCTCGCGGGGGCCGAGATAGACCCGCAGGCCATGAGGAAGACCTGGAAGGCGAGCCTCACCATAGGCACGCTCTCGTTCCTGGCCCCGTTCCTGGCGGCCTGGCTGTTCGCATACCTCGTGCTCGGCTGGACCTGGGACGCCTCCCTGCTGGCCGGCATAGCGCTATCGACCACCTCCGTGGCCGTCGTCTATGTGGTGCTGGTCGAGTCGGGCCTCAGCCGCACCGACACCGGGAAGATCATCCTGTCATCATGCTTCATAACGGACCTGGGCACGGCCCTGGCCCTGAGCACTCTGTTCACGAGGCCGAACATGGGCTTCGTGGTCCTCGTGGTCGCCATCGCGGCGAGCACGGTCCTTGTGCCCCGTGTTCTCCCGTGGGCCCTCAGGGTGCTCAGGGGCCGCCCAGGGGAGCCTGAGGTCAAACTGCTGCTGCTCCTGGTGGTCGCCCTGGGTGCAGCGGCGGAGCTGGCGGACGTCCACGCGGTCCTCCCGGCGTACATACTCGGCCTCGTCATGGCCAACACCCTCGCGGGCAGCAGGGAGGTGCTCCTGAAGACCCGGACGGTCGCGCTCGCGTTCCTCACGCCCTTCTTCTTCATCAACGCCGGCATGAACGTCTCCATGGCCGCCGTGGTCGCGGGGGCAGGACTGATCCTCGTGCTCTTCATCGTGAAGGTAGGGGCCAAATTCATCGGTGTGCTGCATCCAAGCAGGGTGTTCGTCGGGAAGGATTCGGTCTACATCACCCTGCTCATGAGCACCGGGCTCACCTTCGGGACCATATCCGCACAGTACGGACTCAGCAGCGGTCTTATAGACCGGGACCAATTCTCCATCCTGGTGATGACGGTCATGCTTACGGCCATCGTGCCGACCATCATCGCGCAGAAGTGGTTCAGCCCGAAGCTGGAGGAGGCTTGACGATTACGGAAGGGCCGGCGCAGGTCGTGGAACGCATACTCGTCGCGGTGGATGGGTCGAAGGAGAGCGACAGGGCGGTCGTGCTCGCGTCGCAGATGTCCGTGGCGTTCAGGGCGAAGATGACGATTATGCACGTGGTCGAGATGGATGAGATCCCGACGCTCATCGCCGAGGCGGGGGACCGTGCCGGGGAGGAGCGCGGCCAGCTCATCCTGGGCTCAGCGGCTAGGATCGCGGCTTCGTTCGGCGCCTCCCCAGAGACGGCCATGCTGAAGGGGCATGCCGCCCAGCAGGTCCTCAGATACGCCGAGAGGCTGAAGCCCCATCTCATCGTGATGGGTGGGAGGGGTCTGACGGGCGCAAAGGGCGTGCTCCTCGGCAGCGTATCGCAGACGATCTCGAGGAAGGCCGATTGTGCCGTCGTGATCGCTAGGTAGGTGGAAGTCCCAACACGGAGCCGGCCTGAGGATGGTCACGGCGGACGACTAACTGCTCGTGCACGGGAATCCCAGCGAGCGGTACCGTTTGATTGCCTCCTCGAATGGCGTGCCAGGCCGCCAGTCACCTGGCCCGCGACGTAATCATAATGTAACGCTTCCCCCATCCAATGACGGGGGATATAGCCATGGATTTCAGGAAACGCATACTTGCGGGGACTCTGGTTCTGAGCATGGTGCTGTCGACCACGTTGCTTTCGTTGCCAGCCTCTGGGGGGAACGCCACCTACGAATACTATGTCGATGGCAACCCGGACGATGTGACGACACCGACCTCGGCAGGCTTGCTGCTGGCGGGCGGGAACACGGACGTCGCGGCGGCCATGCAATGGATGATCAACAAGTCCGGCGGTGGCGATTTCGTCGTCATACGCTGCACGGGCACCGACGCCTACAACCCATGGATCTACAAGCAGCTCGGCGGCGTCGACTCCTGCGAGACGATCATCTTTCTGTCGTCAGAGGCATGCTCCGACCCCTTCGTGATAGAGAAGATCCGCAACGCCGAGGCGCTCTTCATCGCGGGTGGTGACCAGTGGGATTATGTGAGCATGTGGAAAGGGACGCAAGTTGAAGATGCCATACACTATGTTGCCGACAAGCCCGCGCCGGTCGGTGGCACCAGTGCCGGCCTTGCCGTACTGGGTGAGTTCGTATTCTCTGCCGAGAACGATACCGTTGAGTCAGATGACGCTCTCAAGAACCCGTACAACCGCCGTGTGGCGCTTGCGCGTGACTTCCTGAGCCTGTCCAACATGGGCGGTACGATCACCGACAGCCATTTCGTCGTCAGGGACCGGATGGGACGGCTCGTGACATTCTTGGCGCGCATCGTTCAAGACGGCTGGGCTGACGCGGCGAGAGGCATCGGCATCAACGAGAAGACCGCTCTGGGCATCGAGCCGAACGGGGATGTCACCATGTTCAGCCTGTGCACGTACGGCGTGGCGTACTTCCTGAGCACACCAGGCCCACCAGAGGCCTGCCAGAGCAAGACGCCGCTGACCTACCTCGACGTATCGGTGTACCGGATAACGGGCACATCGACGTTCAACCTGGCGACCTGGGAAGGCAGCGGGGGCACAGCCTACACACTGTCTGCAGAGGACGGCACGCTGACATCCACCCAAGCGGATGGAGCCATCTACTGAGCCAAACCATACCAAACCCCACAGCTTCCATTTTTCCCGTCGAACGCTGCGATCAACCCAAGCCATCTTGTCGAGTCGGCATGGCAATGCCACGTCGCCCCGTTCATCGCGTGCTCCGTTCTACTCCGAGATCCTTTGTGTCCGGTATCCGATGTCGAACGCACACAGCTCTTGGATGGCTGCGTCCATCATCAGCCCTGCTGTCCTGGCATCTGCTGGTGGCTTCACGTTCACGGAGAGCATCACCTTTGTACCCTCGTCCTGTGCGGAGAGGCCCACTTCGTACCGCGTGATGCTCCCGCCAATGTCTGCCTCGAATGCGAGTCGCGACGGCGGAACATCCTCCACGATGTGCGCCTTGCATAGGCGCAGGAATGTCACTGCGTCGACAGGTGGTGGATTCCCTTTCGGTCCCGCTTCGGCATTCGAGAGCGTCCTGATTATCTCAGCCATCTCCTTGCCTAGCCACGGGTTCGCTCGGGCCATTTTCGTGAGTTTCTCCGTCATGACCCTGGTGTCTGTGCTTGACAGGCCGGTATCCGTTCTGTTCGATATCTGCGACGAGGGCTGTGTGGCGATGGCGCTGACTCTTGAAGTCCGTTCAGCCATTCTCTCCGCATGTTCGTTCTTTCTGAGGAACTCGTAGAGCGCCTTCCTCGGAACCATGAGAACGAGCTCGGTCGAAACCTCGGTCAATCTGTCAACCATCGTCCCCAACCCGCATATCGACATTTGAAAGTTCCTCCTTGCTTGAAGGTTCGCTGGGTCAGACCGACTTCGAATCAGAGATTGGACGTCGGATGAAGCGTTCTGAATGAAATCAGTGGATTCGGTTAGGGTCCGACTCCGCTGAGCGGGATCTCCATTCCCGCGATAGCGTCAAAGCGTGATCGTTTCGGGGTGTCTGCATGTCCTCCCCACTTCTTCGGTTGTCACGGAATCATCTGATTGCAGGCATCCACCTGTTCATTCAGGATAGAGGCTTTTGGTACCATGTGTAGTGCTTCACGACTCTGTATCCCATCCCCTCGTAGAGTCTCAGGGGGTCGTGCGGATTCTCGACTTCCATGCCCAGCATGGCCTCGTCCATCCCGTGGTCCTTGAGGACCTTGAAGCTCCTTGCGAGCAGTGCGCGGGCCAGGCCTCTGCCCCTGTACTGCTCCCGGACGGAAACATGCTCCGTGTGCCCTCGCTTCTTCCCGAGCTGTCGGTTCTCCTCCTCGACGATGTAGTTCAGGACCATGCCCGCCAGCGTCTCGCCGTTCCATGCAACCTGCCAGAGACCAGGCTGGAATGTGCTTGTCTTCATGAAAGCCTTGAAGTGTTCCTCGTCCCACTTGCTCTCTGAGAAGTCCCAGTCCTGCCGCGAGGACTCCATGTCGGCCTCCCATATCTTGTCGTAGTGTTCGGGCCTGACGGGTCGTATCTCGAAGCCCGCAGGGAGCGGCATATCCGGAATCTCATCCAGGTCTCGAACCATGTCGAGCTCGTGTTGGACGGGTCGATAGCCGTTCTGCTCTACGACGGACCTCCACTCGTTGTCAGAGTCGTTGGCCCAGAGCCGGAGGAAGCCGGTTATTTCCCTGCCGTCCTTCTTCGCGATTCTCCGGATGTGTCTCTCATTGTGCAGGAAGAGCTCTTCGCGGACCCCCTTCACGCGCCATTCTCGCAGGAGCTCCACAGAGTGGCCGTAAACCTTCCTGCCGTCTTCCCGGTCCTCACGCCAGACCCTGGCGAGACCGACCATTCTGCCTTCGTCCTCCGCCACGAGGACATCCGTTCCTGGATCGAAGTCGAGTGGTTCGTCGAAGACCGCGGCGAGGTCTTCCTCCGTCGTGATGAGCTCCACGCCATCAGCCTCCCTGCTGCGCGTGATCACAGCAGCCATCGCGGGTAGGTCGCTCCTCCCTCTGTAGCGACGCAACTCCAGTCCCGGGATTCTGAGGATTCCTGAATCATCTAATTGTTCCGTGGCTCTGGTCTTGTCCGTCATCTCGCATACCACATGGTCGAAAGCCCGAGCGCCTTGGCACGCCTCTCAGAGCGGGACACTCCAAGCTGTTGCGCATTTATCAAAATATGGTCATTCGGCAGCGATTCGATGCGGCGGAGGGCATTGCGTGCCAGACCGAAGGAATCCTCTTGTATTGTTGTGAGAAGGAGTGGACCGGGCGAGATTTGAACTCGCGGCCTCTCGCATGCCAAGCGAGCGATCTTCCGCTGATCTACCGGCCCATGTTGGTTGGCGATGTATATTCTAGGTGTAGTTAAACGTTGCCGCGCCGGGACAACGGTCAGGCGAACGAGTCCAGCTTCCTCTGGTACCTGACCTTCTCGCCGGGCACGGGGACGGGGTACTCCTCGGTCAGGCAGCCGAGGCAGAGATCGTTGTAGTTGTGCCCTATCGCGTCGACGAGCCCGTCGACGGATATGTACCCGAGGCTGTCGGCGGTGATGAGCTCCGCGATCTGCTCGACCGTCCTGCCCGTCGCCGCGAACTGCTCCCTGGTCTTCATGTCGATGCCGAAGTAGCACGGCGCCCTGATCGGGGGGGAGCCGACCCTCACATGGACCTCCTTGGCCCCCGAGTTGCGCACGAGCTGGACGATCTGCTTCATGGTGGTCCCGCGGACGATGGAGTCGTCCACGAGCACGATCCGCTTGTCCTTGATGACGCTCTTGAGCGGGTTGAGCTTGAGCATGACGCTGGTTGTCCTGTCGGACTGCTCAGGCATGATGAAAGTGCGCTCGACGTACCTGTTCTTCATGAGCCCCTCGGAGTACCGTATCCCGGACTCCTCGGAGTAGCCTATGGCGTGGGCCCTTCCCGAGTCGGGTATCGGCACGACGACGTCGGCCTCGACCGGCTGCTCCTTCGCGAGCCTCTGGCCGATCCTCCGCCGCACCTCGTACACGAGTTTCCCGTCGATGTTCGAGTCGGGCCTCGCGATGTACACCCACTCGAACATGCAGTGCGCCCTCCCCCTCGAGAGGCCGGTCTTGACGGCCTTTGCCTCCCCTGGGAGGAGCTCTATGATCTCGCCAGGCTCGACATCTCTCAGGAACTCCCCTCCGAGGGTGTCGAACACGACGCTCTCGGAAGCGGCCGCGTAGCCAGTCTTCGTGCGGCCTATGCAGAGCGGGCGGATGCCGTACGGGTCCCGGATGGCGAAAACCCGGTTGTCGATCATGATGGTCATCGAGTAGGAGCCCTGGATCATGGACATCAGGTTCCTCAGGGACCGGACCGGGTCCCCGGTGTTGGCGATGTCGTTCGCGAGCAGCCTCACGGCGATCTCGGAGTCGGACTGCGTGATGAACGCCCAGCCCTTCTTCTTGAGCTCGTCCATGATCTTGTCGGCATTGACTATCTCCCCGTTGTGCGCCAGGGCGATGTCGCCGTAGTTGGTCGACACCACGATCGGCTGCGCGTTTTCTATCGTCGACGAGCCGACGGTCGAGTATCGCACATGCCCTATGCCCCGGTCCCCCTTCAGGTTCCTGATGTCGTCGGGCTTGAGGGCCTGGTGCGCCAGCCCCATGCCCTTGAGCGCCTTGATGCCGTTGTTGTAGATCGCTATGCCCGCGGACTCCTGACCCCTGTGCTGGAGCACCCTGAGCGCATAGAACACGTCGATGGACACGCTGGATGCTGAGGCTATGGCAAAGACGCCGCACTCATCCTGCGGGTGCTCAGTCTCCAGTAACCCCTACCCCCTGTAAGCGATGGTTGCGTCGGTCAATGCTGCTTTGCCCAATTGTACTGCCTAAGCTTGGCCGATGCGCCGAAACCGCACGAGGCACATGTCTTGTGCCTCACATGGTAAGCACGCCTTCCGCAGCGCCTGCAGACGATATGCGTCTTCTTGCTGCCGCGCTTACCCATCGATGGTGTGCCCTTAGTCATTCGGACCTACCTCTCACGGTGATATGTAGATGACGTTGTCCCCGCGGACGATGATAGACTCGACCTTGCGGGTGACCTGGTTGTCGTGGATCTCTTCCGCGTTCTTCAGGACCAGGTTCATGTGCGGGTCGTAGCCGTCAAGCACGCCCCTGTATCCCCTCTTCCCCTTGAGCTCGACGATTACCTGCTGGTTTATCGCCTTGTTCAGAACAGCTAGGGGTTTCATCAAATCAAATCACCTAATTCAGCAATACCGCTGCCGTACTTAAAACTTTGCCGTCGCCCGGAGCGGCCCCCGGGGTATGCTGGCACCCCCTCAAGGGCGCTCATGCCGGCTTCTTGGCCGGCTTGACGCCCGGCTTCTTCTGCATCTTCTTCCGGTCCTCGTCCTCTTTCTCGGCCAGCCTAGCTCCCCTCGCCCTGAGGACGAGGAACAGCACCAGGACGCCCGCCCCCACCCCTCCGGCGATCGCCAGGATCATCCAGAGGCTCAGCCATGGCTTCGATTCCTCGACGATGATCCAGAACGTCCCCGTTGACGTCGCTGTCGGGTCCGAGGCCGATGCGACGTCGGTGAAGAGCTCGTGCGAGCCGACGAACCCCCCGTCAGATGGGACGAATATCTTCACCGTTATCACGATGAACTCCATCGGGTCGAGGGTGATCACGGGGAGCGTGTCGTTGAGCAGATCGAACTCATCCCCGTTGATGATCATGACCGTGGTGTTGAACACCTCGGTGTACATGTAGAGGTCTATGCCGTCGGCGATGTTCCCCCAGTTCTCAATGGTCACGTTGACGAAGGCCGTCTCGCCGGGCCTGACATAGACGGCATCGGTGTCGACGGTCACAGACAGTGCGTAGTACGGTTGGACGCTCACGCTCATGCTCAGGGCTGCGACGACCGCGGGGTCGGACTCGGAGGTGGCGGAGATGTTGAACGAGTAGATGCCAGCGAGGACGGATGTTCCCGGCGTCATGATCAGCCGCACGGTCGCGGACTCCCCGGGCGCGAGCAGCGCGTAGTTGGTCTCGAGGACGGACCAGAACGAGGTCGGGCCAGCGAGGGCGAACTGCACTATGTCGTCATCATTCCCGTGGTTCGTCACATCGAGCGTGTAGATGACCTGCTGGTCCCGCGGGACGGAGTAGTTCACGAAGGTCTGGCCGACGATCGCGAGCGAGACCTCCCTGTGGTACCCGACCGTGCATATGACCGATGCCTGGGCGGAGTTCGAGCTGATGTTCCGCGACTGCGCGGTCAGCGTGATGATGTTAGAGGTGCCTGGCGGGTCGTAGCGGGCGACGGATGTCGTGAGCGTGACCGTGACCGGTGTGCCCGGCGCGAGCTCGAGCACGGATGCCGAGAGCGCCGTCCCCCATCCGCGCTGGTCTTCGGCCGTGATGACGAAGGTCTCGTTGGAGTTGCCATCGTTGCCCACGGTGAAGCTGTATGTGTAGACCATGGTCGGTTCCACGACCCCGCCGGATGCCGATGTGGTCACGCTGACGTTCCCGACCTGCTCTACATCCACCATGAGGTCGACCGTGTCGCTGACCGAGTTGTCCTCGGCGCACTCGACGGTGACCGTGAACATCCTTGCCCCTGGGGACGTCCCCTCGGGGACGGAGACGACAAGCGGTGTCAGCACGGTGCTCCCTGCCTCGACCAGGAAGGTGCCTTCGGGGCTGCCTCCCGTGGCGACGCTCCAGTCCTCGGGGACCCCAGAGGTGTACATGTCGTACTCGAAATCGTGGCTCCCGTCGTTCGCGATCGTGAGGTTGAAAGTGGCGTCGTCGCCGGGGGGTACCTGGACGCCTGCCTGTTCGGGGACCAGGGTGACGCCGGGTATCCTGACGACGATCGCGGCGCTGGCCTCGTTGTTGTCATCCTCGGTCTCCCTGATGCCGTCGTCAGGGTCGACCTGCACGGTGACCGTGCTCTCGCCGGCTTCGGCCACGTGGGAGAACGAGACGACCCTGGAGCTGCCGCCTGCGAGCGCCAGCACCGCGGTCTCGTTCACGACGGTGGAATCGATCGTGAGCCTCACCGTGAGCGACGGGATGGTGTCTCCCTCGAGGTTCCTCACCGTCGCATTGACCCAGAGCCTCGTCCCTAGCAGCGGCTGGCTGGTCGACAGGTGCATGTCGCTCCCGTAGATCGCAGGGTCGGGCCTGTGCGTCCTCGAGAAGAACACCTCGGTGTTCCCGACGTCCCCGATGTACATGATGAAAGTGTTGTTGTCCTTGGCGCACATGACCACCGGGGCGGTCGCGTTGTCGAAGACCTCGGTGGTGATGGCCTGGTCGAAGATCACGGGGCTGCCGTCGTAGGCCAGCGCCGAGTAGTGGATCGCCCATCTCCCTGACGCGAAATCCTGCCAGACCGCGTCTATGGCGTTCGAGTCGCTGAGCTCGACGCGGGGACAGCGCGATTCGGTCTCGTCCTTCGGCGAGATGTTCATGTCGTCCCTGATCGTGATGCCGTCGTTGTCCAGCAACGTGTAGAAGATGTCGAAGCTCGCATACCGATCGTCGTCGAAGACTATGTGCACGTTGCCCTCGGTGTCCACCGCGATGTCGGGCCTGGACGATGGGGACGCAAACGTCACACGCCTCTCGACGGTAGCCGTCAGGCCGTCGACCGTCATCTTCCTGTAGAACACGCCGTGGTTCACGACGATGCCGTCGTCCGAGTCCCTGTAGTCGTACCATGTGATGTGGACCACGTTCGCCGAGTCGATGTCGAGGCGCGGATGCGCTGACCAGCCGACATCCCTGGTGACCCTGATGTCCGCGGTCAGGGAGTAGCCGCGCTCGTCGAGGCGCTTGTAGTAGATCTCCGTGTTGTTGTCCGCCGCGGTCATGTCCCTGGCGTCGGTCCAGACCAGCGCGAGCCCTCCCTCGGCCTCCACCGCTATGTTCGGTTCGGTCGAGTTCGCGGGGTCGGAGTCGGATACCTGGAGGCCGTTCTCCTGGAATGTGATGTTGCCGTCGTAGTACCAGAGCTTCGCGAACAACAGCTCCCATGAGGAGTTCTCGAACTCCTCCCAGACGATGTATATGTGGTCGGTCGGGTCCACGGCGACGCTCGGGTTCCTCGAGGGTGAGATGTCGTTGGAGATCTTCGCGTCGTTCGTCAGCTTGTCCCCTTCGGCATCCAGCTTGACATAGTAGATGTCCCCGTTGCCTGACCTGTAGTCCTCCCAGACGACGTGCATGTTCCCGGAAGGGTCCACGACGGACGAGATGTTGGCCGACACCGCAGGGTCGAACGTGACCCTGATGCCATCCCCGAAATCATCGGTCGGAAATGCATGGGCGGGCGACATTGACGGTCCTTGGAGCAGGACTATGAGCGCTAACGGAAGGATCAAGACGCTCGTAGCTATAGCCGTGAACGTCGCCCGTCCCACGGTGGCCATGCATTCAAACTGGCTTACTTCGCTCATAAGGGTTAGGGCTCAATTCTCGTGCCTGACTATCAAGCGCGGGAGAAGTCCCGAAATCAGGCCAGATTCCTCGGTATCACGGCGGGAATAGAATCTCGGACGATTCTCACCCTCTGGATTCCTGGACAAACCCTTATGTGTGTAGTGACTGGATTTTCCCCCAGCGCGTCTGGTAAGGTCCCCCTCAACAACTCCCCTGGAATCCCTCGTGACCGCTTCTTACAGGCGATTGCGAAAGGCGAACTCGGTGGCCAATATTCTTCGATGGGGGGTGTGGGGCCTTTGCCATGACACGCCCCCCTTCCTTTTTTTCCAGCATCAGGAGAGATTCAGGACCTTCTCGAGCAACAGCTGGGTGACGATCGCGGTCACAGTGGATATCCATGTGATTATCGCGAAGTTGATGTAGAAGCTGTGCTTGTGCCCTCCGCCGGCCAGGGTGACCACGTTGGCTGATATCAGCGAGTGAATCATGACGATGAACATGAATGTAGCCTCGGCGAGAGGTAGGTCGAACGACTGCAGCGCGATCGGCAGCGCTATGGATGTCTGGGACGACAGCGCGAGCTGGTCGTTCATCTTGTTCAGGAGCTTCATCAGGGAGAGCGCGGAGAACAGCGTGAACGTGATGCCTATCGACATGCCGTAGAGCGTGCCGAGCATGTTGTCAGCGGACTGGTACCTCTTCCTCCTGGCGTTCATCAGCCTCACGAAGTTGTCGCTGATGATCTCTATGACCTTGTCGACCTTCCCGCCGACTGCCAGGCCGACGACGTACATCTCTGTGAACTTGGATATGAGGTTGCTTCCGCTGTCGGCTGCGAACAGGTTCCATGCGCGGACCTGGTCGATCCTCGTGAGGAGCCGCCGGAACAGCATCGAGACTCCCTGGGTGAGTTCCCCGAAGTCGTGCTTGGCGAGCCTCCCGACACCGTCGGTGACGGCCGCGCCGGATGTCGATGCGTAGCCGGCCACGGCCCTCATGAACGAGTCGTAGTTCTCGTCCCTGGCACGGACGCGCTTCTCCTCCTTCCGGATCATCATCCCAGGGTATATGAGCGGCGTGACGACCAGCGCCAGCAACGCTGTCAGGGGCAGCTTGGCCATGATGGCGAAGGCGCCAAGGGCCACGCACGCCGCGTAGGTGATAGGCAGGATGGTCTTGAGGGCCTTGTCCACCTCCGTCTTCTCCTTCATGTTGTGCCAGACGGGGTCCGAGGGCAGCATCGATTTGACGAGATACAGCACGAACCCCTCGACGACGACGAAGCACAGCGCGACCGCCGGGAGGAGGAGCGCCACCGACACATCTATGAAGACTGGCAGGAGCGCTATGAACACGAGGATGAACATGAGGGATATGAGCACGGCGACGAATATCTCGAGCAGGAGGTCGAGGTCCCTGAGCGATGTCTCGTACTTGTTCAGGTAGGTGCTCATCGAGACCTCCCGTTCCTTGGTCAGGAACTCCTCCATGTCCTCTCCCGCGTCGGAGGAGTGTGCCATCCTGTCGAGGAAATCCGCCAGTATGGGTGAGGGAGTCCTCTTCGCAACGGTCCTGGCCGCATCGGACATGCCCATGTTCCAGTACTCCATGAGCTTGTAGATCTTCTCGACCTCGATGCTCAGCGCCTCGTACTCCTTGACCTGGGACAGTATGTCGAGCATCTTCTTCCTGGGCAGCTTGGATGTCGCGAGGACGCTCATCCTGATCAGGAAGAGGTGTAGGTTCCGCTCGATCTGCATCTTCCTGCGCTCGCCCAGCAGCAGGGGCATCAGAATTGCGACGACTGCCGTGGTGATCGGTATCGCGATGAAGACGTACCTGAAGACGGGGTCCGTCACGAGTCCAGGGAACTGGGTCGCGAGCACCGCGGAGGCCACGATGCCTAACAGCACGGTAGGCAGGGCGTACCTGGTGAAGTACCGCGTCACCGGCATGTCCATGGACTTGTAGAGTCTGGCTATGTTGCTCTCTGGCATGCTCCGCCTACACGGGGAACGGTAGGCCTTTCACCCCCTTCTTCTGGAACTCGGCTATGATGTTGTCGACTTCCTTGAACTTGAAGATGTTCCTCTTGACCATTTCGTCGAGGATCCTGGTCCTGAGGGCGAGGTCTTCGTAGATCCTCCTCTTGTCGGCGTACCCCCTCTTGACCGCGATCTTCTCCTCGAGCACGTAGGAGTTGTTCATGCCCTTGAACACATGAGTGTCGTCGGCCGCGTTCCACATGAATATGGATCGGGTCATGATGCCTCCCAGGGCCTCGTTGTAGCCTACGATCTCATCTATGAACAGCGATCTCCTGAGGAACTTGCCTTCCCTGTAGATGCCTCCCTGGAAGAAGGCCACATTGAGGTTGTCGATGAAGGTGATAGGCACGTTGATGGGATCGCTCGTGAACCTTTGCACCAGCTTCCTCGTCGAGGCCGCGTGGAACGTGGCGAGGACCGGGTGTCCGGTCTGCATCGCCTGGAACGCGACGCTCCCCTCCTTCCCTCTGATCTCCCCGACGATGATGTAGTTCGGCCTCGACCTCAGGGCCGCCTTCAGAAGCGCGAAGGTGTCGACCCTGCTCTCCTCCGGCCCGAAGTCCCTGGTGGCGAGGCGCTGCCACACCTTGTGTGGCACCTGCATCTCGATGGTGTCCTCCGCGGTGTATATCTTGCTCTCGTGCTTGATGAACGACAGGGCCGCGCCCATCGTCGTGGTCTTCCCGGACGCCGTCTCCCCGCAGAAGAATATGCTCATGCCCTCCTCCATGCAGAGCCACAGGTACGCGGCCTCCTGGGAGCTCAGCGTGTTCCAGCCTATGAGCTGCGTCACGCTTATGGGTTCCTCGGCGAACTTCCTGATCGAGAAGCTGGGGCCGCGGACGCTCACATCGTCCGCATAGATCAGGTTTATCCTGGAGCCGTCCTGGAGCGTGCCGTCGATGATGGGCCTGGCCATCGACGCGGGCCTGCCGATCCTCTCGCTCATCGAGCGCACGTAGTTGTCCAGCTCCTCCTCCGACTGGAACTTGATGTTCGTCGGGATCGACTGGAATATCTTGTGCACGAGCGAGATGTTCTGGATCCCGATGCAGTGGATATCCTCTATGTACGGGTCCCTGAGGAGCGGCTCGAGGGGTCCGTTGAGCACGATGTTCTGACGGGCGTGGTATTTCACGAGTTCGAACTCCTCCGCGGTCACGCGCACCCTCGGCTCCGTGAAGAGGTCTCCGAAGAGGTTCTTCTTCTGCGCCGCGCCGACCTCCGCCACTATCGCAGTGGAGTTCTCGATCAGTTTCATCAGGTCCGCTTCGAACTCCTTGAGCGTCTCATGGGGTTTCTCGTAGACCGCCTTGTTGTAGATCTGCTGGATGACGCGGCGGTACCTCGGCAGCAGCTCCTCTGTCATCGGCGGCTGGATGGATGTGTACGAGAGGGGGATCGATTTCGTGGAGAAGATGTGCACGAACAGCGGGTCGCCCAGCGGGTAGATGACATTGACCGCGTCCATGTCCCCGAGGGTCCTGCTGAGCGTGGGATGGAACTCGGGCATCGCCCTGTGCACGTTCATGAACGCCTGTATGTGGTCTGACAGGTGCGGGTTCTTCCGCATGGCCTTGGTGAGGCCCGCCTTGTCCTTGGTCACCATGGCAGCCGCCCCTCCTGGCTGCGCTGGCATCCACTGGGTGCCCTGTCAGATGAGACACCGTGCAGTAATGCATCGCGGTCTTTGGAGCGCATGCTCGGTGGCCTCGGGAGTCAATCCTGGCGGCGGACTATTAAGCGTTGGCGCTCAATTCTCATGCCTGACTATCAACTGCACAACACTGTGGCCGGCGCTATCCAGCACCTGTGGATGTCACACCGAGAACGGAAGGCCGGACGGGCCCTCTTTCTGGAACGCCTTGAAGACGTCGTTGACGGTCTTGTAGGAGGTCAGGTTCATCTCGCTCATCTTCTCGATGATCTTGGTCCTGAGGGCCAGCTCCTTGTAGATGTCCCTCTTGTCCTTGTACCCCCTCCTGACCGCGATCTTCTCCTCGAGGATGAACGAGTTGTTCATGCCCCTGAACAGGTGCTGGTCGGAGACCGGGTTCCAGATGAACACCGCCCTGGTCATGACCCCGCCCATCGACGGGCTGTACCCCACGATCTCCTCGATCGCGAGGGTCCGCCTGATCAGCTTCCCGCCCCTGTACACGCCTGCCAGGAACACCGCCACGTTCAGGTTGTCCATGCTCGTGATCGGCACGTTGATCGGGTCGCCCGTGAACCTCTGGATCATCCTCTTGACCGAGGCCGCGTGGAACGTGGCCATGACCGGGATGCCGGTCTGCATCGCCTGGAACGCCACGTTCCCCTCCTTGCCTCTGATCTCGCCGACGATCACATAGTTCGGCCTGGACCTCAGCCCCGCCCTGAGCAGGGCGAAGGTGTCGACCCGGCTCTCCTCGGGCCCGAACTCCCTGGTCGACAGCTGCTGCCAGACATCATGCGGCGGTTGCACCTCGAGGGTGTCCTCCGCGGAGAATATCTTCTGGTCGTACCTGATGAACGGGAAGATGGCGTTCAGTAGCGTGGTCTTGCCGGACGCGGTCTCGCCGCAGACGAACACGCTCATGCCGTTCTCGAGGCACAGCCACAGATAGGCCGCCTCCTGCGCGGAGATCGTGTTCCACTTGGACAGCTGGACCGCGCTTATCGGCTCCGAAGAGAACTTCCTGATGGTGAACGTCGGGCCGTTGACGCTCACATCGTCCGCATAGATGATGTTGATACGCGAGCCGTCCGGGAGGGCGCCGTCTATGATCGGTCTGGATATCGAGGCCGGCCTGCCCATCCGCTCGCTTATGGCCTTGGTGTACTGGTCGAGATCGGCCAGGGAATCGAACTTGACGTTCGTCTCGATCATTCCGAAGACCTTGTGGTAGAGGTTGATATCCTGCGGCCCGATGCAGTGGATGTCCTCTATGTACGGGTCCCTCAGGATGGGCTCCAGTATGCCTTTCTGGATGACGTTCCTCTTGACGTAGTAGTCGATGATGCTGTAGTCGTCCTGGCCGATGTGGAGCGTGTGGCTCGGCTTGAAGAGCTGCGCGACCTTCGACGGCGTCGGCCGGTTGGTCACCGCGATGTTTGCTTCCATGATCTTCTCGACGACCGCGGTGAACTCCTCGTCTGTCGTGTGGATCTTCTCCTTCCCCGCCTGGACGAAGATCCGGTCGATGATGATGGCGTAGGCCGGTTTGAGCTCGTCGGTCAGTATCGGCTGCACGACCACGTACTTGTAGCCGGTGTCCTTGGAGCCGTGGATGTGTATGAATATCGGGTCCCCCACAGGGTACAGCAGGTCCACGATGCCGTCCTTCGCCAGGTCCCTGGACACCGTCTCCACGAAGTTCGGTTTCTGCTTCGATTTCTGCGCATAGTCCTGCAGGTACACGTTCAGGTGGGGGTTGTTCTCGAGTGCCACTGCAAGGTTCGTCGCCGTTTCTTTCACCTCACGCGACCGAAGTGATCTCGATGACCATTCCGATGTTCGGCTCGATCCTGAAACCTATGATGGGGGCGACCCTGAACTGCGTGCCCGCGAACCTCTTGACCATGATGCTCCTCGAAACGACACCCCCGACCTGGGCGACCACCAGGCTGAGGTATATGTGGCTGTCCGACTGGAAGGGCAGGAGCACATCCCCTTTGAGGTCGTTGGAGTCCACGCTGAGGACGATGCTCTTCCCCATGGCGGCGAGCTTCTTGAAGAACGACAATATCCTCTGGCTCCCCTCCTCCTTCTTGAGGCTGTTGCTCACCAGGCTCGAGAACGTGTCGATGATGACGACATCGCTCCTGTACAACTGCTCCGACCTCATGAGCACGCCGAGGAAATCGTCCCTGTTCATCGACCGCCCGACCAGTGGATAGACCGGGATGAAGAGCAGCTTTTCGTTCAGGAGCGATGATGCGACCGGGTAGTCGAGGGAGTACATCTGGTTGATGAAATCCCGGACCGTCATCTCGGTCGAGATGTATGTGACCGCGTACTTGTTGCTGAGGAAGCCGTAGGTCATGCGCTGCAGGAGCGCGCTCTTGCCCGCCCCCTGCTGTCCCTCGACGAGCGATATCGTGCCCGCTGGCAATCCCTGCCCGAGCTGGTCGTGCAGGTCGTCTCGCGGTATCTGGAGCTTGTATGTATCGCCCACGGAGGGTCAGCCCCCGCTCACGCTATGCGGAAGTCGAGCCTGTCCGAGATCGCGTTCTCCGTGGTGACCGTCACTGTGTGGTCCCCCGCGGAGAGCGTCTGCGTGATCGAGACCGTCAGCACGCTGGAGGATTCCCAGTACGCAGAACCGCTCCCGGTCAGGCTCAAGGTTCTGTTGGCTACAACCGTTCCATCTAGCATCACGGTTATAAGCTCTTGGTTCAGCGTGGTCGATCCGATGTTCTTCACATACACGAGCACTGGATTGTTCGGTACCGCACCCTGGTCGTTTATTATTTCGATGTCCGTAGACAGCTGGTTCTTCACAGTGTTGCTCCGGTCGTCTATCCCGCTGGTCAGGTCGAACACGCTGTTGGTGGCCACGCCGACCACGACCGACGAGACGAGGATCGCGGAGATGAAGAAGATCAGCTGCGTCGATGCTGCGCTTGCGCCCATTTTTTCTTACCCCCTTCTACAGCTGCATGACCTTCGAGACTCCGTTCTCGGTCACCACCTTGATGCTCGCGCCGAGGTTCTCGATCACGAGCCCGTTCGCTCCGTCCGAGACGTATATCTTCCCGGTGGCATCCACGCCCCGGACGGCATCGCTCAATCCATCATCAACTGAATCCTGATACGTCCCGTCCTCACCGAAGACGAGTATCCCCTGGCCTCCGTCGGCGATGTACAGGTGCCTGTCGTTCAGTCCAGGAGCGCTGACTGAGATGTCCGTCGGGACCGACAGCGCGCTCCCCGCGACGATCTCCGACCCGCCCGTTCCATCGAGCGCATAGCGGTCGATGTGATAGGCCCCGGAAGCGTAGTCCGTGACGAACAGGTATGCCCCCGCGCAGATGTCCCTGGGCGAGGTCATGGTCCCTCCGTTGGGGACGAGGATGTCCACGAATGCCCCGGTCGACAGGTCATACCTGTCGACATGGTTCTGACCGTCCACCAGATACATGTAGGATCCATCGACGGCCATCGACCCCGGGGTCGGTGTGTTCATAGGGTCGGCCACGAACTCATCGATCCAGATGCCCTGTGCCGAGAACCTGTCCACATGCGTCCCGTTGTCCAGGACGTACAGGTAGTCTCCGTAGACCTTCACGTCCGACGGGTCCGCAAGATGCGTCGCGTCGGTGATGGTGAAGTCGAAGGCGCCTTCGAGAGTGAACACGTCGATGCTGGTGCCGTCGAGGACATAAACTTCGTCGCCCACTGACAGGCTGGTGGGCGAAGCGAGCCTTACGCCGGTGTTCGCGAATGCGCGGGCATCGACGCCGCTCCTGAAATCGATGTTCGGGTCCACCAGGCGGATGATCAGTAAGTCCGTCGGCAGCCACAGGTCGGTCGCCAGTCCGTTGACCTCGTATGTGGCCGACGCGGAAAGGAGCCCGTCGATCAGCAGCTCGGTGGCGTTGGCTTCCAGCGATGTCCCGCCGGAGTTCCTGACCATCACCTCGAGCGTGTTGTCGTCCGGGTAGTACCTCGCGTTGACGAAATCGATGCTCGTAGATGCTCTGTCGCTCATGTCGTCGAGCTTTGTCTCGAGAGAGCCCTCTACCGCGTCGAAGGCGTCGTTGACGGAGGCGTAAAGGAAAGAAAAAAGGGTTAGAAAGGCGGCGAAGAATATCGCCATTGTCGCCGAGACACTAAACCCCATGAAAGCCCTCCAGGCTCTCCTTGAACTTCGAGATGTTCTGTTCAAGCGAGTTCAGCCGATCCTTGTCAACCTCAAACCCTGCGATCTTCTGAACGAACAGCAGGGATTTCAGATGGTCGTCAGCGGACATCCGCCAGTCCTCCACTTTCTTGTATGGGGCGGCGGGTGGCGTCTGTGGCATCTCCCGGAACACATCCTCGCGGTTTTCCTCGGACGCCATGTACTTCGTGACGTCCTGCATCTCGCCGCGGGCGTAGGACATGATCTCAGATTTCACGTCGTCGCTTATCCAACCGACATCCACATAGTAGTCGAGGACCAACGAGATCTTGTCTCTCGTCACGCGCTCGAACAGGAATTCGATCCAGCGCATGACGAGCACGAGCGACAGGTAGTCGTGCGGTATGTACGCAAGCATCGGCTTCTTGTTGTGCTTGCTCTTGGCGACCGCCCTGACCTCTCTCTCGCTCGGAGCCTCTGTCTGCCTCGGCTGTACTTCATTCGGTTGGCTGCGTTCCTTGCCTCGTCCGACTGGTCCCCTATCTACGACCACGGTTGACGTCTCTGGCTCCCACGGGGGGGATACTCTGTTCGATTCGGCTTGCTTCCCTATCTTGAAGGACTTTACCTCGGACTCCCCTTCCTGGTACGGTTCGAACTCGGGCAGATCCCCCCCGATCGAGATCGGGGGTAGCTCGAGCCCTTCCGCACTAAGGGTCTGAGGCGCTACCTTCTCAGGGGCCTTGTCGGAGACATCGATGAAGGGGTTGAACTTCGCAGAGACGATCTCGTATACCGACAGGAGCTTGCGCATGTCCTGTTCCGACTGGTTCATGCGGTCCTTGACCTGGGCGGTGTCGTTCCGCAGCATCGTGAGCGCAGAATCGATCCTGCCCAGCTTGTCCTCGACCTCTTCCAGCCGGCCCAGGATCTCACTCATCTCTTTGAGATTGCCCACGCCGACTCCCGCATCCTCTGCGGTCTCTTCATCTTCGGTCTCCTCGGCCTCTTCCGCCTCCGCTGGGGCTTCCTCCTCCTCGAAGTCTTTCAGCTTCCTTCGAGCAGCGGTATCGTCCTTCTGGGGCTTCTTCCGGAATAGGCCGACCATTTTCAATCACCCGTCCCCGTGTGCGCTAGGAACCGCCGGGACCCGGGGCCCTTCCCATGTGGGTCAGACCGTCGGGTTTCCGGCAGCTCCGGCTTGGGTATTGCCAGAGGCTAGTGTCCTTACTTCAGCGTTATTATGTCCGTCGCGAAGACCGATGGTGCCACGAACGCGAAGTATGTCGGCACACCGTGCTTCGGGATCAACAGCACTGACATTCCCTGCTGGGTGACGAGCTCCTGGGCTGTCAGGTTGAGGCTGACCACGATCTCGACCAGGTCACCAGGGGTCACACCGACATCGGTGGTGGTCCAGGTGTTGGTCGGGTACGTGTCTCTGATCTGCGTCGCGTTGAACCCAGTGGCACTTACATCTCCCTCGTATGCGAGGCTTACCTCGGTTGCCCCGTCTGAAATCTCAATGACCATGTTGTCCAGGTTGATCTGGGGGCTACCTGCCTGCAGGGCGATCTTCATGTGCAGCTCAGATATCACTGTGCCAGTGCTGACGCCCCATGCGGCAACAATCTTGACACCGGTAGATATCTCCTGCATGGCCTGGTCACCGGTCAGTTCGGCCTGCGACTGCAGCTTGTATGCGGTCTGGACGAGGACACCCGCGGCGACGGCTGCCACGAGGATCATCGCGATGAAGATGAGCAGTGTACCCACGCCCATTTCACCGACCTCGTCCTTCTCTCTCTTCTTCCACGATAGTTTTTGCATCTCTTTTGCCTCCACTTTCGCATCTCTTTCCCGGGTTACGTACCCGAGAGACGTCCGGGCTCACAGCCCGGCCAGGGACCGTCGGAGCCGGTCCTAGCTCCCCCGCACAGTGCAGGGCGCGAGAGCGTCCGCTCATCGCAGGTCTTTCAGCAACACACGAGTTTCTTGCCCTCGTCGTTCTTGTGGAAAATCGTCGAGGGCTGCATCCATCCCTGATGTCACACCAGGGATCTCGTATGTCCGTTCTTCTCCTCCTTCACCTCCGATGGCGGTCGCCGCGCCGTGCGTCCATGGCGGGGTGTGAGAGAGATGTGCCCCCCAATGTTATGTTGAGGGGCACTATCCACAGGGCATGTAGACCTCTCTCATGTCTGCTAACGACGGGTATATATCTTAAACGCTAGGATACAAATGTCTCGGAAAACAATGATGGCTGATTCTCAACGCTGATTAACGCCGGAGGAGAACCAGCCATCTGGCTTGGAGCGTCGGTCTCTCGATGTCGCCTTCTGTCCCGGACCCCTGTCTATACTAACGTGATGTATCTGTAAGCGCCCAGATACGGTATCCTACAGTCCTCGAGGGTCGGTTGGCCTATCGCCGGGATGAACTTGATCGAGAACGACGACTCCGCGTGCAGGTTGAGGCCGAGCTCGCCGACATCGATGAATATCTTCACCAGGGCCCCAGGGGCGAGGGAGTATGTCGTCGCGAACGTGTTGTCGACATCGCGCAGTATCTCGACCGAGTACATCGAGTCGTCTGCTCCCTCGGCGCCGTAGAGCGCCGTGTTGAACGATATCGTCGCATCCTTCTCGCCGTCCGATATCTCGATCATCATCGATGTGAACAGGATGGGGTCGCTGCCCGGCACCGTCCTGACCTTGATCTGCAGCATCTGGATCGTGTTCGAGGGGACGATTGGGACGGCGTAGTTGCCCGCGGCGTCCACCGCGACCACCTCATAGTAGTACGGTTGGCCGGATTCCCCTGTGTAGTCCACATAGCACCCCACGCCGACATCGACGGTCGCAAGGGGCGTGGTCGTCATCAGCTCCTCGACGCTGTCGATGGCGCCGTATCCCGTGCTCCTGAAGACCAGGTACTCGCTGATGGATGTCTCGCCGTCCGTGGCGTTCTCCCAGGTGATCATGATGCCCTGGCCGGATTGCTGGACGAACAGGCCGCCGACCGCTCCCGGCGGGGTGCGGTCCGTCTCGGAGGCCGTGTAGGTCAAGGCCCCCAGGTATGCCTGGTTCCCTGACCGGTCCTCGACGATCATGAAGTATCCGTATGTGCCGACCTCAGGCGGTGAGTCCACGTAGCTCGACGTGGTCGCGTTGAGCTCGTCCAGGACCGTCCCGGACCAGACCGTGAGCACCGTCCTGCCGTTCACGACGGCGCTCGTCGGCGGCAGAGGGGTCCCCCAGCTCCTGTACAGGTACTGCTTCTCCACCCCGCTCCCGGCGTCCGTGGACGGGACCCAGAACAACGCAACGGAATACTCGTCCGACTGGGCCGTGCTGGTCATCGATCCGCCCGCTGGGGCGGCCCTGTCCTCGTCGTGCGCCGTGCCGTCGGTCGATGCAGAGCTGTCCAGGGATGAGTAGAGGACTCGGTTGCCTGCCCGGTCCACCCCGACGACCGCGTAGGCATAAGATGTCGAGTTGTCGTCTCGGACGGTGTAGTCTAGATGCTGCACGTCACCGGAGCCGGCCGTGAAGCGTGCGATCTCGTATGAGGAATCGAGCTGGTCGATCGTCAGGAGCCTGTTCCTGGCGACCTGCTCGTTGTACCAATCGGGGTTGGTCGGGTCATAGACCGACGTCCTGTACAGGACCTCCTCGGCGAGTCCGGAGCCGTAGTCGGTGGCAGAGGTCCAGTTGAGTATCACCCTGAGCGGGGAGACGCCGTCGGCCGTTGCGGTCACGTTCCTGAGGACTCCGCTTACTGGCGCTTGCCCGTCAGCCGATGGGAAGTACCCCGTGATGATCGTCGTGTCAGCGCCCTCGGGGTTCCTGTCTCCGGCGATGTTGATGACCTCTACCCCGCCGGACACCTCCGCGACCGCTTCATCCACGGTCTGCTGCGCCTGCTGCTGAAGCAGGGCGGCAGCGTACAGTATGAGCGATGCCGCGATGGCCGCTACGAGCACCATCGCGATGAATATGATTAGCGTACCGATACCAATGTCGCCCTCTTCGTCTGCCCTTATGTGGCGGTTCAGTTTGTGTAGGGACATCCCAGTCCACCCCTTGCGGTGAGGGCATGGGACGTAGGGCCGCCCAGAGAGCTAGCTCCTGTCGAGACACCATCAGAATATGCGCCCCGACGTGTGGGGGCGAGCTTTTCCCGTTGTTGAAACGAGAGCCTACGGTCTACATGCCCTGTGGATAGTGCCCGAGATGCGTGGAGGCTACTGGGTATCTCATTGATTTGGTGGTTATATAAGACAATTAGCCGTGATTTTCATCGATGGAAATCACTCGAAAACGAAGATGGAAAGTAGGTTGGGAAAAGGTTTCGGATCGGGACCCAATCCACCACTGGACGCGCCCTGTGTTCGGAAAGCCTCTCTCAATTCGCCGCCTCTCGGCGGCGGGTCTACGCTCAGATCCTGTAATACTCCTCTATGTTGAACTCGTAGTTGTCGATCCTCTTCTCGAGGTCCCACCACAAGTTCCTGTCCACCGGTTCACCCTTGATCTCCATGATGAACGCCCAGGATCTGATATGGTCCTGAGGGGTGAGCTGCCAGTCGGGTATCCGCTTGGACGGCTGCCGCTTCGGAGCCTCACGCGGCTCCTTCGTGAGCACGAGGCGATGGTCTTCGACATCCTCCTCGGTGACAACGGCCTCGTCCTCCGGCGGCGGGGGCGCCTTCGTCCCCTCCGCTATCTGCGACAGCTTCCCCTCTACGTCCTTCCCGATCCATCCGATGCGCTGATAATAGCTGAACAGCTGGGGTATCCCCTCGCGTTCCATCCTGTGGAGGAGGAACGTCAACCAACGCATCACGACCAGGTTGGTCCTGAAGTCTACCGTCATGTAGTCCAGAACCGGTGCCCCGTCGTCGGATCGCATTTCAAACCCTCCGTTATGTGGTCAGCGTACCTCACTTGAGCGTCTCGTACACGTTCGCGAGCACTGACGGCGTCGTGAACATGGCATACGTCGGGATGCCGTGCTTCGGTATCAGCAGCAACGAGCAATCCTGCTGCGTCGGCAACGACATGCCCCCGCCCTGGGCGGACAGGTTGACGTGCAAGAGCGTGATGTCCCCCTGCGTCAGCCCGACATCGGTCACCGTCCATGTGTTGTACGGGTAGGTGTCCCGTATCTGGGCGGCGTCGAACGTCCCTGCGGCGGATGCCGTGTCGTCGTACGCGAGCGATTCGTCGTCATTGCCGTTCGATATCTCGATTATCAGGTTCGCGAGGTTGATCACCGGACTGCCAGCGGTCAGCGCGACCTTGACATACAGATCCGTTATCACCAGGCTTCCAGTCCCGTCGTCCGTGGTCATGCCGTAGATGGCTATGACCTTCATGCCCGTGGCGATCTCCTGGAGCGCCTGGTCCCCCGTCATCTCCGCCTGCTGCTGGAGCACATACGCGGTCTGCACCAGCACCCCCGCGGCGACGGCCGCCACGAGGATCATGGCGATGAAGATGAGCAGCGTGCCCACCCCCATCTCCCCCTCTTCCTTTCTAGCCAGTCTAGGCTTGGATATCTTCTTCATTCTTTGACCTCCCTTTCGTGTTGTCGGCGGGGAAGGTCCGCTCCTGGAACCGAACAGGCAGTGTCACGGAAGCAACCGTTCAGGGACCGGTCCCTTGACCGGTGACAGCTAGGATGCGTGGCTCTGCACTTGCTCAAGAACCTGGAGCTGGCCTACCCGCCTCTGTGCTTTTCTCTCGTACTCCCGAATGAGGTCTACTTGCCCTGTGGATAGTCCAAGCACGTCGCCCTCAACGCTGTTGTATCGGCGCTGAAAGCAACTACTGATTCTCACGGGCATTAAAATACAGTTTCGTTCTGATTGTCTTTTTAGAAAACCACGGGAAGGGGGTTTGTTGGAGTTTGGCATGCCATCCTGGGGGGAAGGGGTGCCCTAGCTATACATGTGCACTTTGGGGGGTAGATGCCCGGATGCCAACGATTCGTGTTGAGCATCGGAAGAGGTCGTCTCGTTATAGCTCTCTTGGTTTCGGCGTCGCCATGTTCTGTACGAGCTCCAAAGGCGTGGCCCTGTAGTTCATGTCCACCTTCATTCTCAGTGTTCCTTTGTCGTACACGAGGGTTACGCAGCCGATTCTAGACCTGTACACCTTGTATCGCTTCCCATCCGAGGTCAGCTCACTGCCTTCCTGCTCGATGAGCCCCGCCGCGACCAGCTCCCGGAGCTTCCGGTAGCAACTTGCGAGGGGGATATCGAACATGAACGCGAGCTCCCTAGCGCTCCTAGCCTTATGATTCGTTGCGGCCAGGATGTTCATGTTGTATTGGTCCATCAGTGTCTGGGCTAAGCCCAACTCGGTAGCCGTGGAATCCCTCTCTCGAGAAAGTGGCTTCCCACCTTCCCACGAGTGGGGAAGTAAATTCTAGTGTATATAAAACTCACCCAGCAGTTACTAATTCTGAGAATCACAGGATTCTATCACCGGAGACCTCGTCGGACGTTCGAAAGGGGGGTGGGTTCGGGCTGGCGTCGGGGCTTTGGATCGTGTTGCCAGCTGTCGCCTGCACTGCTATCCATGAGTGATATTCGCTCCTTGGAATTGTGCAAAACACTTTATGAGCCGTGTCCGTGAATGACTTCGGTGGAGGCCACACTCCCCTGAACGCGTATGACCTGTCGAAACTGCTGATCGACGAGTACTCGGCCAAGATACTCACATATGCCAGAGACCGACCGAGGAGCGTGCAGCAGATGTGCGACCAGCTCGGGATCCCCATGACCCTGGGGTATCGCCGGGTGAACAGCCTCCTGGCGGAAGGCCTGCTGACCTGCGAGGGCAGGGTCCTGACGCAGAGCGGCAAGTGGAGCAAGCTGTACGTCTCGCAGGTCCGGAAGGCTTACATCTACTTCGAGGACGGGAAGGTCAAGCTGAAGTGCGAGCTGAGGACCGGACAGGTCAAATGGTCCGAGGACTGGACCGCGTCTGCAGCCGTGTGAACCGAGTCATCGGGGCGCGGCCGTCTCGTTCCTCCCCCCTGATTATCAGGTCCGAGATTTGACGGCAAACTATTTCATGCGGTGTTCGGGATGCCCATGACAGCGACGCCTTTCGCATAGAGCCACGAGTGGCGCCCAGCGCATGCCGGGCCTGGTGCACCCTTGACAGAACAGAAACCTAGTCAGAAGCCGAACATCCCTTCGGACATGGACCTTGCGAACTACGCGAGGGCATATGTCGGCGCCTACATGAGCGCAGTGCAGAGCGAAGGCTCCGAACACCCGCCCATGTTCGCGAGGAACCACCCCTACAGCATCGAGGTGTGCTTCCTGCCGAACGGGTGCTTCGCCATGCTCTTCGAGAAGGCCGAGAAGGCTTCGATCGCCGTCTCCAGCCAGGACTGGGACTATGTCATGGGGAAGGTCATGTCCGGGATATGCTACCTCGTGACTGTCTACCCGCACGAGGGGTTCGGCACCGACGGCGCGATAGCCAAGGGCAAGCGGGACGCCATACGGGACATCCGCGCCTTGGACAGCTCGGACCTGGCCGATTCGACCAGGCAGCTGGAGAAGCTCCTGGACGACCTCAGGGATGTCACCCAGTGGAACAAGAGCCCTGTCAAGATGGCCGAGCAGGCGATTGCGAAGCTCGAGCCGATAAAGCAATCGATCGCAAGGGCCGGCCCGACCATCGACATGATGTCGATGATCGACGCGGTCAAGAGCTACCCCCCGCCGCCGAAGCAGGTAACGCTCGACGAGGAGGGGCTCAGGCTCATAGAGGCGGTCGTGAAGGAGCTCGGGAGCCTCCAGGACCTGGTCAAGAAGATCGAGGACCAGGACACCCGGATAGCCGAGCTCGAGAAGTGCCTGAAGACGGACCTCGAGGACTTCAAGGCCGCCCTCGACAAGAAGATGGCGAAGGGCCTGGGCGTCATACTCGCGACGACCGACAGGAAGATCGACAAGGCCATCGGCGCGGCCGCGGCTGCAGCGGTCCCGGACGAGCCCGAGGAGGATGAGGAGGACGACCCCCGGTTCGATGTGCTCGCGGACGAGATCGCGGCCCTCAAGGAGACGCTCGCCCAGCTCCAGACATCCTCCGCTGAGCCACCCTCGCCTGTGGACTTCAAGGTCCCTGAGGAGCTCGTGGCGTCGCAGGAGCACCTGAACTCGGAGCTGCGGATGGTCGGCAGCAGGGTGAAGCGGATCGAGGCCTATCTGACGGCCCTGTCGTCCTCTAGGAATGTCGTCCACTGATGTGACGTCAGAGCTGCACCGTGGTGTCCTCTTTTATCCTCTCAAGTATGAGGTAGGTGTTGCTCCTCTCGACCTCGTCTATCTTGATGAACGAATCGACGATGTCCTTGAGCTCCTCCCGCGAGGAGGCCCTCAGGAGCACCGCGAAGTCGATGTTCCCGAGCAGGAAGTAGACGGCCCACACCCCCGTGATCTTGCCTATCTTCTCGCCGATCTTCTTCGAGTAGTCCGGGCCGTACCTGCCGGTGATCAGCGATAATGCCAGTATCTCCTTGCCGACCTTGAGCGGGTCGACGCACGCCTTGAAGCCGGTGATGATCTTTTCCTCTATCAGCCGGTTGACCCTGTAGTGCACGGTCGACGATGACAGCCCTGTCTTCTCGCCGATCTTCTTGAGGCTGATGTTGCAGTCCTCTTGAAGCATTTTCAAGATTATCCTGTCGCTCTTGTCAAGGTTTACTGCAGCTTGTTTCTCCGTGATAATGCCCCCACCAAAAAGTTTCGAAAAGGTTAGAGGATACTCGCATAATTAACGCTTTCTACGGTATATGTTTGAATGAAAAGGAATCGAACCATCTCCGCGCCGTCCTACCGTCCGGAAGGTGCCCCGCCGCCGTCATGCGCGCCCGTCAGATGAACGCCCCGATCGTCGGCAGGTCCAGCAGGTCCATGTCGAAGAAGACCACCCCGTTCTTGATGTCCGCAACCGATAGCCCGGTCCCGCCCCTGAGGCCGGCCAGGAACGACGCCCTCCACCAGAGGTCCAGGGCGTTGCTGGCTAGGGCCCCGGTGTACACCTGGGCCAGGCTGTAGTCGTACCCTTCCATGTCGCACAGGTAGGCCGCGTGCCCCATGAAACAGTCCCTGAGGTTGACGACCGACAGGTAGTCCTTGGCGGCCTTCCTCGCGTCCGGGCCCATCGGGAGGAGCTCCACCGCGGACGGGTCGACCCTGCAGAACTCCCGGGTGCCCCCGTCCTCTGCGAGGTGGTAGCCGACGATCTCGTTCCCGACCAGCCGGAATATCTTCCAGTCCAGGTCATCGTCGACATACACCGGCAGGAGGCTCAGGTCGGGCAGGTCGAACAGCTCGGTCCCGCTTATGACCGCTGCCTCCTCGATGTCCGCCTCGGCCTCGGTCCTCCTCGCATGCCTCACTATGTCCTGGGACGAGGCGTTCTGCTTCGTACTGCCGTGCTCGGCGTAGGTCAGCAGCCTGCTGATCCCCACCGGGTCGGTCAGCTCGTCCATGAGGTCCGCGCCTGCGGTCCTGAGCGATGTGAACGGCTGCGAGACCCCCGCCCTGCGCGTGTTCCTGACGAACTCCGAGAACACGTTCCTGGCTTCGACCAGCTCCCCGCCGAGCCTCGCGTCCCCGTAGGCGGCGAGGATGCCCTTCCCGAGGGCGGTCAGGTCCTCGCCCGGGAGGCCGATCCCGCGGCAGGACAGGTTGACGTTCAGCTGGATCCTCCAGCCGACGAAGACATTGACCGGGAACAGACGGCAGAAGTGCGGCCTGTCGTTGTATATCCTGCATCTCTTGTCCTTCAGGAACCAGCAGGAGCCGTGGGACCCCCTCAGCCGCAGGGCCGCCCCGCTCACGTCCGGCGAGATGTGCCGGTCAGCGACGCCCTCGCCCAGGGCCGGGTCCTGCCTGAACCTGCGCTCCTCGTCCGTGAGCAGCTCCGGCTGGCAGAGGCAGCAGAGCGCGCAGCCGTCCATGCATGTGTAGGTCCTCCCGGCGAGCTCCGAGAGGTCAAGTTCGATCGGTTCACTCATGTCTGCGCCTTCCCGTGACATCCATGCCCCTGGCCTCGCTGGCCACCGAGCCGGACTCGATCATGATCTCTCCCCTGACGAAGACCGCCTTGGGGAATATCGCGGACATGCCCTCGTACGCCGTCCAGCCGCACCTCGAGTGCAGCCTCTGGGACCGGATCTCGCTGCCCGACAGCATGTCCACGACGACGAGGTCCGCGTCATAGCCGACCTCTATCCTGCCCTTGTTGAGCCCGAATATCTCCGAGGGCCGCTCGCAGAGCCTCTTGACGACCCCGTCAAGCGTCAGGTGCTTCTCCCGCACATGCTGGAGCATCAGCGGGAGCATGGTCTCGACACCCGGCATGCCGCTCGGGGCGTAGTCGAACTCCTCCTCCTTCTCCTCGGAGGTGTGCGGCGCGTGGTCCGAGGCGATCGTGTCGAAGCCACCGTTGACAAGGAACTGGAACAGCGCCTGCCGGTCCTCCCTCCGCCTCAGCGGTGGGTTCACCTTGCCCTTCGTTCCGAAGTTGCCGTTGCTGTCCAGCAGCAGGTGGTGCGGCGTGACCTCGGAGGTCAGCCCCTTGGTCTGGTCCAGGAGCGGGAGCGATTCCTTGGCGGAGACATGGCATATGTGGAGCCTGCAGCCCCTGGCCGCGTCCTTCACCTTCCTGATCGCGCTCGCCTCGCACTCGTTCGACCTGTTCCTGAGATGGTCCCTGAGGTTCCTGGTCGGGTCCTTCCTCCTCATGGACTCGTCCTCGGCGTGCACGGCGACGACCTTGCCGGTCCCCGCGACCGCCGCGAGCTCCTTCCTGACAGAAGCCAGGGACGGCACCATCAGGTCCCCCGTGGTCCCTGCCATGTAGAGCTTGAAGCCGACGGCCTCCTTGGCCAGCCCCTCGACGTCCATGCCTGGCTGGATGCCGGCGAAGAGGCCGTAGTCGGCCAGGCTCTTTCGCGCCAGCTCCCGCTTGTCCCTGAGCGCCTGCACGCTCGTCGTCGGAGGGACCGTGTTCGGCATGTCGAGCACGCAGGTGACGCCCCCGAACAGGGCGGCGAGCGAACCCGAGCCGAAATCCTCCTTGTGGGTCATGCCTGGCTCCCTGAAATGGACGTGCGAGTCGACGGCACCCGGGAGGATGATCTTGGACCCGAAGTTGAACATCTTGTCCCCCTCGATGGCCCTCGCTACCCTTGCGATCCTCCCGTCCTCGACGCCTATGCAGCACTGTTCGAGCCTGCCGGACACGAAGCAGTTGCCTTCAATCACGACATCCATGTTCTTCACTCAGATCCCTTCGCCTGGCCCTGCCGCCAGGCTCGTCCTCGGAGAATACCTCCGCCTGGAACTTGAACACCTTTGTGCCCTTCTCGAGCCATGCGTCCGGCATGAGGCCGGCCTTGACGCATGTCTGCGAGAGGAACTCCTCGGCGTCCCAGCCCCATTCGACGGGCACCTGGGGCAGCAGGAGCCCCCTGGCCCATGCCTTCTGGACGATGAGCCCGTCGGTGCCCACCCTCACGTCCGAGGGCATGTCGACGGCCTTGATGACGGTGATCTCCTGGGGCGGCGTCAGCAGACTCACCTCGATCTTTATATGCGCCAGCTCCTCGGGGCGGACGGGCCTGAACCTGGGGTCCCGCGCGCACGCGCCTATGGCCGAGTCCCTGAGCGCCTCTATGAGCGGCACGAGCGGTTCCGGGTATCCTATGCACCCTCTGAGCCCGTCCCCCGGGTGCGTCGTGAGGGTCACGAACACGCCATACTTCTCGTCGAAAGTGTCGGGGACCTTGGTCGCGGGCGCCTTCGCGCGACTCACATGGCTCTCTACGGTCTCCCGAGCGATCCTGACCGCCAGCTCGCCGTCCGTGTCTAAGAACATCTTACCCGTGGCGCGTAGATACGTAGGGCGGATTAAAAAGACTTCCAACCGTCGGCCGGACGCGCCAGGTCGGCAGCGCGCCCGTCCGAGGCCCGGCCGCTGGCTCGATGTCCATGCGCCAAACCTTAAATATGCTCGATATGAATCTCAGAGAGGACCCCCATGAAATTCGTCAAGATCTCTCAGTCCGAGTACGAGGGGATCAGGAAGCTCTACGAGGGCGTCATGTCCCAGGCCTGCTATGGCCTCTTCTTCAGGGAGGGCATGATCCTCGGGGAGGAGATGTCCAAGATAGCCCAGCAGGAGCCAGAGAAGTACTTCGAGATCTGCGCGAACCTGCTGAGGGCGAGGGGCTGGGTGGACAACATCGTGTTCGAGGAGTCCACCGCGGTCGCCGAGGGGTCCATCGAGGCCACCCATGGTGAAGGCCCGACCTGCCACAGGCTCAGAGGCATCGTGAAGAAGGTCTACGAGTCGAACACCCATCGCCGGCTGCACTGCGAGGAGATCGAGTGCGTCGCCAAGGGCGACAAGCACTGCGTCTTCAAGGTGGAGCAGACGGGAGGGGTCTGAACCCCATGGAGCTCAAACCGGCGCTCAGGGGCCTCAGGCAGAGCTGCGGTGTCGTCGCGTCCGCCATCATATCCAGGGACGGCCTCGTCATCGCGGCGGACATGCCAGACGGCATCTCCGTGGACACGTTCGCCATCATGTCCGCGACGCTCCTCGGGGCCGCGTCGACGGCCAACTCGGAGCTCAGGGTGGGCATGCCGACGAGTGTGGTCGTGGAGAGCGAGGACGCCCGCCTGCTCATAGTCGGCGCCGGCAGGAAGGCCCTGGTCGTGGCGGTGCTGCCGAGGAAGGCGGACACGGCCCTGGCAGTGAGCAAACTCACGGAGATCGCCGAGACGATCAAGACGATGTGAGCCCCGCACGGGTTTTGAAAGAAGGGAATGTGTTTGAAGAGGCCCTGCTGGGCCTCTCCCATGGGTTTTCCGTCGCCCGGGGCGTCTACCGGATCTCGAGCTCCTTCAGCTTCTCGGCGCTCGGGACGCCGTCCACGGACCAGTTCCTCTCGGCCATGTAGTCGTCGAGCATCCTGTTCATCTCCTCGACGGAGATGAGGCTGCCCTTCGACGGCCCGTCCACGATCGGGTCCTGGGTGATCCTCGGCGGCAGGAGCCAATCCTTCCTAAGGACGCCCTCGCGCGCGTTGAAGTCGCCCTTCATGGTGTGTATGCGCTCGCCCGCCTTCATCAGCTCATCCTCTGTGAACTGCAGGCCGGTGACCGCCTCGATGACCTCCCTGAGCTTGTCGATCAGGAAGAAGCCCCTCGAGAACTTGCACAGGCCGACGGAGTCGTAGACGCACATGAAGTTCTCCATGGTTGCGACCATGGCGCCCTTGCCGACGGGGGAGAACCGGTCTATGCCCTCCCACTTCCAGAACTTGCCGACGAGCTCGGGCGCGTAGAACCCGGCCCTGAGGTGGCAGGCGCCCCTGGTCGAGGTCATGTACGCGAGCCCGTGGCCCTTCATGCCCCTGACATCGTAGGCCGGAGGCTCCATGCCCTTCGTGTGCACGGCGTACCTCTCGGCCCCCTTGCCGATCCTCTGCGCGGCGATCCTGACGCCGTCCGCGAGCACGTCCCCGAAGCCCTCGCGCCTGCCCATCATCTCGCACATCCTGGGCACCGCGTCCGAGGCGTTCTCCCAGGTGAGCGGGAACCCGATGTCCTTCTCGGTGATGATGCCCCTCTGGTAGAGCTCCATGGCGAACCCGACGGTCACGCCCGCGGATATGGTGTCTATGCCCACGAGGTCGCACACCTCGTTGGCCCTCGCGACGCTCTCCACATCGGCGTTGCCACAGGCGCCTCCGAGCGAGTACAGCGTCTCGTACTCGATGCCGTCGAGTACCGCGCCCTTGAACTTGCCCTCCTTGATCTCGAACAGCTTGCCGCACGGCTTCGTGCAGGAGAAGCAGGCCTTGTTCTTGCTCACGTACCTGGTCGCCCAGTAGTATGGGTCGACCTTGTCGCGCTCCTTGAACACGCTCTCCTGCCAGTTCCTGGTCGGGAAGACGCCCTTCTCCTTGTTGATCCAGCCGAGGAACTCGCCCGTGCCGTACTTGGTGTCCTCGATGAACGACGGGGCGGCCTCCATGATCTTCTGGTACCTGAGCGCTATCTCCAGGAGCTTCTTCGGGTCGGCGGGCACGAGGTCGTTGGTCCCGCGGACCACGATGGCCTTGAGGTTCTTCGAGCCCATGACCGCGCCCAGCCCGGCCCTGCCGGCCTGGCGGTCGTCGCAGTCGATGCATCCCATCCGGGACAGCTTCTCGCCACCGACGCCTATGCACGCGACCTTGACGTCCCACCCGTGGCGCCTCTTAAGGATGTCAGGGGTCTCCCTGGTGTCCTTGCCCCACAGGTCCGCCGCGTCGCGGACCTCGACCCGCTCGTCCTCTATGAATATGTAGCTCGGCCCGTCGGCTCTGCCGACGATCTCGAGCGCGTCGTACCCCGCGTGCCTGAGCTCGGCCCCGATGGACCCGCCCATGACGCTCTCGGCGAGCGTGTGCGTGGCTGGTGACTTGGCCGCGAATATGGTCTTGCCGCCCGTAGGCACGGGGTAGCCGTCGAACAGGCCAGCCGCCATGGCCAGCACGTTCTTCGGGTCGAGCGCGTCCGTCCCCTTCGGGACCGCGTTGTACACGATCTCGATGGCGAAGCCGGAGCCGCCCAGGTACTTCCTCGCGTACTTCTCGTCGATCGGCCTCATGTGCGAGTTGCCGGTCGAGAGGTCTATCCTGAGTATCTTGCCCGCGTAGCCCTTCATCTCACTCCTCCTCCTTCAGCAGGGCCTTGACCGCCTCGTACTGCTCGGCCTTCGGCTCCTCGTACTTGATGGCGCCCATCGGGCAGAACTTGACGCAGGTGGGGTCCCCGCCGCAGAGGTCGCACTTGAAGGCCTTCTCCTCCATGCGCATGACCCCGAACGGGCAGACCTCGACGCAGGTCCCGCAGGCGGTGCATTCCTCCTCGTCAACGACCACTATGCCGTCGACGACCTTGATCGCGCCGACCGGGCAGGCGTTGACGCAGCAGTCGTCTCCGCATGACACGCAGTGCGTGCACACTGACGGGAAATCCGTGCGGATGTCCCTCCGGTGGACCTGCAGCCTCGCGTCCGAATGGTTCACCTTTCCGTCGTGGTATATCGTGCAGGCCATCTCGCAGAACCTGCATCCAGTGCATTTATCAGGGTACGGAACCAACATCTTCGGCATACTACTGACCCCCTATCCTCTAAGGGCTGATACCCACAACGGGCTGGGGGTAAAAAAGGTGTGTGTCCGCCCATGGACGGGCTCGGAGCACTACTTCGATTTCCGCTTGACCTCGATCCTCTTCAGCTCGGTCCGCTCCGGCGTCTCCTTCTCGACCTCGACGAGGATCGCGTCTATGAAGCTCCTCGCCGCGAGCAGCACCTCGCGCTCGGCACTGTGTATCCTCCTCTTGGTCTCCTCGGGCACGTCGAGCTGCTTGACGGCCGCGTTGGCCGCCTGGACGACATCCATGCCCGCGTTGACGAAGTGGGTCATGGTCTCCTTGGTAGTGACCTTGGTCGCGATCTCCTCAAGATGTCTTTCGAGGCGCTTTGCGGCCTCTACGCCTCTTTCCACCCTTTCCTTTGCCAATCTCCTCACCTTCGAACCTGACCTTCAGCCAGCCATCCTCGTGGTCCGCTCCGAGGACCTTCCTGTCGGCGAGCGAGTAGGGCAGGCTGATGGACTTCTTGAACGCGCCGACCTGCACAGTTAGCACGTCCTTGCGCGTATATAGCTCTAGTTTCTGGTCCAGGAGGAACGGGAGCCTGACGGCGACCACGGTCCCCCCTCCGTCGCCGTAGATCCTCATGGGCGACTCGAGGGACATGGGCTTCACCGGGTCCCTGTCCCCGAACAGCTGCTCGGCGAGCGGCTCGAGCGACTTCCTGCCCAGGACCTCCCTCGGCATGAGCTCCGCCCGGAGCGTCGCCAGGGGTGCGAATATCTCGTCGATGGTCTGCAGGTGCCGCCTCTGCTCCTCGAGCTTCCCCTCGAAGTAGCCGTCGCGGACGGTGTCGGGTATGATCCTGTTGATCACGAGCGCCTCGACCGTGTACCCGTACAGGCAGAGGTAGGTGTACGCCCGCTGCGTCTCCGTGATGACCATCTTCTCGGGGTTGACGACCAGCCTCACGGATGTGATCTCCGGGTCCGTCAGCAGGTCCTGCACGTAGCCCAGGCGCGCGCGCAGGTCCTCCAGGTCATCTAGGAACTTGTCTGAGGGGAGCGGGGTCGACACCAGTTTGCCGACCGTCACGCGCGCGAGCTTCAACATGTTCTTCACCATGCCGAACAGGTGGTCGAAATACCAGTTGGCGATGTCCGGGAACGCCAGCAGCCTGAGCGTGTCGGCCGTCGGGGCGGTGTCCATCACGACCACGTCGTACCGCTTGCTCTTCTGGAACTCCTCGATGTAGAACAGCGCGGACATCAGCTCCATCCCAGGGAACACGGCCATCTCCTTCGCGGTGACGCCGTCCATGCCCTGGGACGCGAGGAAGTCCGAGAAGTAGCTCTGGACCTCCTTCCAGCGGGTCTCGAGTTCGAGCTGGATGTCTATCTCGAGCCCGTCGAGGTTCTCCGCTATGTTGCTGGCCACTCCCGAGAGGGGCGCTTCGAACGAGTCGGACAGGCTGTGCGCCGCATCGGTGCTTATGACGATCGTCCTGTAGCCCATGGCCGCGGCCCTGAGCGCGGTCGCGGCGGATACGGATGTCTTGCCGACGCCGCCCTTGCCAGTGTATATGATTACCCTCAACGCGCGGACACCCCGTGAGCGGTCTCGAGTATGCGCTCTCGGCCGATAATGGTGTCGGGGACGGGAGTCGAACCCGCGACCTTCGGATGTCCTAGGAGCATCTGGTCAGAAGAACTCCCTATGAGTCCGACGCTCCACCAGGCTGAGCCACCCCGACATTGTTCGTGGAATGCGCCCGCGAGGGCGCTCAGGCGGGCAGCGCGCCTACTGCGGGGGCTGCTGGTCCGCGCCTTGGACAGGTGCAGGTTCCGCAGGGGCGGCGGGCGCGACGGGCTCGGCCGGCGTCGGTGCGGCCTCAGGGGTCGTCTCCGGGACCTCCTCGGGCTGCTCCTGCTGCGGCGGTCCCAGGACCGGGGCCTCGCCCGGCCCGGGCAGCTTGCCCATGCTCAGCACCTCGCTCCTGCGTATCTCTATCCTCTTGATCGGGACAATGACCTTGGACGCGTCCGAGATCGACTTGGCGAGCTCGCCCATGATGAGCATGCGGACGAACTCCCCGATGGTCGCACCAGACGCGATGCGCTTGGTCTCCGCGTGCATGATGTTCCTGATGGCCGTCTCCTGGGATGCCTGTATCCTCTGCTCGGAGACGCCCATGGGCTTGACCCTGATCGTCCAGCCGTCCTTGGTCGTCACATCGACCACGGTGTCGGTCTTGGTCCTCTTCCTCCGGGTGAGTCTCCGGACGTAGTCGCTGGTCAGGTCGTGCCCGTCGAACGTCGTCAAGGCGTCGAGACCCCGGACGTCGTTCACCTTGAACCTGATCTTGATGTGCATCTTCGAGAAATCGCCAGTGATGTCCTGGACCGTCGCCTCGATGAGCCTGCCCATGACCCCTTCAGGGTTGTCAGCAGGTGTCTCGCCGAGCTGCATCTTGCTGAACATGTCGGGGGCGTATAACTTGTACCATTCCTTCGCCCTCCACTTGTCCTTGACCTTCTTGGCCGTCGCCCTAGCCTTCTGAGCCATCTGATACCCCTGCGTGAATGATAAGAGTAGGCCTCGATAACGGGTCTCCGTATTAAAAGGTTGTTGTGGAGAAAGGATAGATGATAAAGGGTTTCCAGGGGTCCTGGCCGGGCACTACCGCTTCCTGAGCTTCGGGTTCAGGACCTCGTCCATCGCGTACCCGACGAACGTGAAGCCGAGCACGACCACCACGATGCAGACGCCGGGCATGATGATGAACGGATACGGCCCGGCCAACGCGGCGCTCGCATTGTACGCGTCCTCAAGGACCCTGCCCCAGGTCTCGACATCCTGCGGTCCGAGCCCGAGGAAGCTCAGCGTGCTCTCGGACAGGATGGATATGGCGATGGTCAGGATGGCGTTCGCGAATATGAGCGGGACCACGTTGGGGAATATGTGCCTCCTGATGATGTGCCAATCCCCGCCGCCTATGGCCTTGGACCTCTCGATGAACTGCCTCGACTTGATCGAGAGCACCTGCGCGCGCACGATCCTGGCCGTAGTGGACCAGCCGGTCAGGCCTATGACCACTATGACCGATGTGAGGTCCTGCGAGCCCCATATCGAGGCGATGACTATCATCAGGACGAGCCACGGGATCGACAGGAACACATCGTTGACCCTCATGATGGCCTCGTCCCTCCATCCGCCCCAGTACCCGGATGCGAGCCCGACGATCGTACCTATGCCCATGGACAGGCCCATCGCGACGAACCCGACGGTCAGCGACGCCCTCGTGCCGTGTATCGTCCTAGTGAAGACGTCGCGCCCTATCTGGTCCGTGCCGAAGGGATGCTCCCAGCTCGCTTCGCTCAGGATGTCATTGCCTGCCGCGGTCGCATCGTAGGGCACGAAGAACTGCGCGTAGAGCGCGACCGCGATGAAGAACGCGATGATGATTATCCCTATCTTGCCCATCCAGGTCTTGAGGAACAGGTCCGTCGTCCTGCCCATGCTCTTCGCGCCGAGACCTATCTTGTCCGCAAGCACCGGGTTGAATCCGAATAGCTTCCTTGCTGTGATTTCTAAGGCCTTTTCGAACCTCATGTCATCACCCCTATGTTATCGTCACCCGTGGATCCAGCTTGACCAGCACTAGGTCTGCCATCAGGTTGGCGATGACCACGGCCACCCCGCCAATGAAGAATATGAACTGCAGCAGCGGGTAGTCCTGTTTCTCGATCGCGTATATGGTCATGTACCCTATGCCCTTGTAGCTGAACACGACCTCTATCTGGAACGCTCCCCCGAGGATGAACGCCGCATCCATGGCGAGCGTGGTCACGACCGGCAGACGCGCGTTCGGCGTCGCGTGGCGCTTCATGACCTGCTTCTCGGTCAGGCCTTTCGCGTATGCCGTCATGATGTAGTCCTCGGTGAGGACATCGACGAGCGAGTTGCGTTGTATCAGCACGATGCCCGCGATGGACCCTATCGTCAGGGTGGCCACGGGCAGGGCCATATGCCAGATGATATCCCCGACCTTGTCGATCGTCAGAGGGAACGGTGATGTGCCAGGCGTCATGTACCCGCCGACGGGGAACATGTTCAGGACGCCGACGAAGAGTATCATGAGCATGATGCCGAGCCAGAATATCGGCATGCCGTAGAAGAAGAGCCCGAAGCCCGTGATGGCCACATCCGTGGGCTTCCCCCTCCGGTTGGCCGCCATCTTCCCGAGCACGATGCCGAAGACGAACGTCAGCACGGACGCCGTTCCCAGCAGCAGCATGGTCCACACGATGGCATTGCCCATCACATCGATGACGGGTTGTTCATAGATGTATGATATCCCCCAATCCCCCGTGAACGTCCCGACGAAGTACTTGTAGAGCTGCACATACCATGGGTCGTTCAGCCCCATCATGTCGACGTTCCTCTGGTACGCCCAGTCGGACACGTTCGGTGTCCTGGGCGTGAGCAGCTTGGCCGGATCGCCAGGCATGATCCTGAACAGGAGGAAGTTGAGGATCATGATCATGACTACCGTAAGCACGGCGTTGAATATTCTCTTCCCGAGCACTTTCCTGAAAGAGGCCACTATTCGCACCATCCAGTTATCTTCTTCTTCGATTGGCGCATTGTCCGCGGGCACGATCCCGTGGTTAGGGTTTGGGAAAAGGGTTTGGAATGGTTTTCTGGAGTTTGATCTCTCGACCTCAGTTCTGCGGGGGCGCCATGCCTTCCATGCCGCCAGCACCATCGCTGGCCTCGCCCTTCTTGCCCTTCCTCTTCTTCATCAGAAGGACAACGGCCACGAGCGCGATGATGGCTGCCAGGGCTATCCCGGCCATGAGGGCCCAAGATGTCCCGTCCGTCGGTGGCTCCACGACCGTGACGGTCGCTGGCATGCTCGTCCAGTCGTTGGCGTGGACGACATCGTCCATGGCGACAACGGTTACCGTGTAGGTGTCCGCGGAGGCGTAGACATGCGTGAACGCGAAGGTGTAGTTGACCTGCGGGTCCATGTCATGGGTGTCCTCATCGTCGTAGGTGCCGTCTCCGAAGCTGATGTTCACGGTGACGACATCGCCCTCACGGTCGGAGACGGTGACATTGATGTAGACCGTTTGGCCCACATCGAACTCTGCCACATCGGGCTCGACCGTCAGCGTCAAGGTCGGCACGAAGTTCGGGTCCGTGACCGTCACCGTGGCCTCAGCGCTCACGTTGTGCGTCATGCCGTCGTCGACATAGACCGTCATCGTGTAGACGTCCACACCCATGTAGGTGTGCTCCGCCGCGTATCCGGCTGCGTCGTCGCCCATGGTCATCGCGGTGTCGTCGCCCCAGTCGTACCACACCGTCAGCGTGTCGTCGTCCGCATCGGATATCGACACGGGTGCGATGCTGAACACCTGGTTGAAGTACGCGGTGTAGGTGGACTGCAGCCCGAACAGCGGCGCGGAGTTCTCCACGACCTCTACGTCGAAGTAGTCCGTCTCGTTGTTACCGTTGCCGTCATCCACCCACAGCGTCACGTTGTACGTGTCCGCTGCGGTGTATGTGTGGACGAACTCGCACGACTGCGCGGTGGTCACGCCTCCGTCGGTCGTTCCGACCTCAAGGGCGCTGTCGTCGCCGAAGTCGATCGTCATGGTCAGCGCGTCGCCGTTGCCGTCGATCGCGCTGGCGTTCAGGGTGACCTCGATGTCGACCATGCCCGGGTACGGGCTCTGCGCGACGCCCAACGATGATGGCGACACTTCGCCTGCGACTATGGTCGCGGTGATGGGCGTGGACACGTTGTGCCCGTTCCCGTCATCGACCCATACAGTGATGTCGTAGACGTCTTCGACAGTCCATGTGTGCTCCACCGTGGATGTCACCGTCGCTCCGACGTCTGCGGATGTGTCGATGGGGTCGACCGTGTACGTCCCGTCGTCCCATGCCCATGTGAAGGTCAGCACATCAGGGTCCGCATCGGATGATGTGGCCGTGATTGTCGCCTCCACGTCGGGGTTCCATGAGAAGTCGTTCACGGAGGGCGCTGTCGGGGCCGTGTTGTAGATGACCTCGTACCCACCAGTGTAGGTGTACGACACGTTGTGTGTGTCGTCCGTCGGGTCATCCAGGAAGCCGTCCCAGACCCAGACCGTCACCATGTACGTCCCAGACTCGGACCATGCGTGGGTCTGGATGTCGGTGATGTCCGCACCCAGCGTCGTGGGGATGATCTGGCTCGTCGAGTACGTGCCGTCGTCCCAGTCCCAGGTAACCGTCAGAGCGTCCGGGGATTCCGTCTCGGTGTCATTCGCTACAACGGTCCACGTGATGTCCATGTCGACGTATCCCGGCGGGTCGTCGCAGGTCATCAGCTTGACCGTTGGCCCGAGGTTCGGTTCCGTCAGCACGTTCACAATCGCCGTCGCGGTGACCGCGTGCATCGGCTGGTGGTCCCAGAGCGTCACGTTCAGGTACAGCCCTGTCCCCGCCGTGGTGTAGGTGTGCGTCTGCGAGAGCACGGTCGCGATCGTCGTGTCGCCGGTCACGTTCTCGAAGGCGTATGTGCCGTCCCCGAAGGTCCAGTTCACCATGATCGGGTCGCCGTCATCATCAGATACCTCTATGGTGAACGGGAATGCCTCATCGACGATTGGGTAGTATGTGTCCGACAGGCCCACATCGAACCCCGCTGGCTGGTTGCTCGACGGAACCAGGTCGAACCATGTCCACAGCAGGTCGGATGTGAGCGGTCTCCCGTTGTGCTCCGACCAGTTGCCCCAGCCTGTGAACTTCAGCTCGCTGATGGCGTACACGCCGAGGTCGTACATCGGCGGGTTCTCGGCGTGCGAGTCGTAGACCATCTGCTGGAGTTCGTCCACGATGACCTTCCTCGCGTCCCTGTCCAGGGTGTGCATCGCGAGGGACATGTTCTCATCGAACGAGGAATACGGTCCGGTCAGCCCGAGGCTCGGGTTAGCCAGGGTGTAGTTGTCTGGTCCGTACCACCACTCGCCCATCGGCATCTGACAGTTGTCGCCGCCCTGTGTGATCTCGGATGTGACCCAGCAGCTGAGCGCCCCGCCCATCGGCTCAGGGCCCCAGCCCCAGTGCCAGACCCATATGTCGTAGTCCGCCTGGTACCAGGCAGCGCTCGTCATGATGCCCTCTGAGTCCTGGGACGAAACGAACCCGATTCCCGCCAGCGCGGCCCAGCCCTCCCAGGGCTGCGCGATCTTCCAGTAGTTGGGGTCGGTGTCTGGCGCCTGGCATCTTATGCCAGAGAGCTCCTCGTCGTCCTCAGATGGGTCGAACAGGTCGTTGACCATGATGTAGGCTTCATCCGTCGCCTCGAGCAGTTCGTCGCCATCGATGTCCTCGTATCCGTGGGCCTCGAGCAGCGCTCTCGCGGCGACCGGGTCGTACAGCGTCTGTGTCTCATCTATGTCGGCCTGCCAGTAACCTGGCTGCACGACCGAGACAGCGGGCGTCGACAAGCCTTCCATGATTTCTTCGTTGATGAAGGGCTTGTTCAGCGTCATCATGATGGCCTGCCTGACATACGGGTCGAGCAGGTGGACGTTGCCGGTCCCATACGCGGCCCCTCCACCGGTCGTCCTGAACGAGAGCGGGATCGCGTTGATGGCTATGTCGCAGATGCCGGGCTCCTGGACGGCGAACTTCTTGATGTTGCCTGTCGCGCTGATAGTGCCGAACGTCGGCAGGTCGCCCTGGAGGGTGATCGCGTCGAGGTTGCCGTTCTCGAGTGCCAAGGTGACCGCTGTAGCCTCGGTGTAGACGGTGTACATTATGCCGTCGAAGTCAATGGTTCTCTCTGTCGGATAGTCCGTGGCACCGTGGTAGTTGGGCGCGGTCTTGAACAGGTACCAGCTGTTCGTCTGGAAGCTGTCGAAGTAGAATGCGGATGTGCCGAAGCTTTCTTCAGGCTGGAGCGTGCCTACCGGGTTGGACAGGGTCGACCAGTAGTCCGCGCAGACGATCGGTATGCCTGCTAGGTCGTCGATGACCGTCGCCTTCGCGTAGTGCGTGTCGATGCTGAACTGGTGGTCCGTCACCGCGGTGAAGTTGGAGCACTCCTCGAGGTACCAGTCCCAGGTCTTGCCGAGGTTGTCCATGATCGTCTCGAACGTGTATACGACATCGTCCGCGGTCAGCTGCTGGGATGTGTCCGTCGGATTGGCCGCGTTCCTGAAGAACGCGTTCTCGGTGAGGTTGATGTATGTGGTCATGCTCCCGTCAGGATGCACATCGAAGTAGTATCCGGTGGCCAGGTCGTTGACCGGGCCCTGCCAGTCCTCGTCGTATGTGAACAGGGCGCTGTACATCAGATAGGTGAGGACGTAGTCCTCGACCATCTCTATGCACAGAGGGTTCCAGTTCTGGATATCGAAGTTCAGATAACCGATGTTGACTATGTTCTCAGCTGCCGCTGCGTTCCCGACGACGGGTGCGTTGAACACATACGTCGGAACGACAGAGGCTAGCATGACCGCAACAACGGCTATGGCTAGCGCACGTGAGATCCTTTTCAGGTTCCTTTCCATTCCTACAGTCCCCCGATTACAAGTCAGCTCTGTCGGGTCGGTCCACCGGCCCTACGGGCCGAGCATTGGACTTTATGCTATATAAAGTGTGTGCGAATGCTTAGCATTGTGGCACTATCTGGCATGTCACGGTTTAGGGGTGCGTGCCGGCAGACGCCGCTGCATCCGTTGCCAGGGGTGAGTTCCCCGTCCGATGAACTCGCCGGTCCTTCACGGCGTTTCATCGGACGGAGTTGCATTCACTAGGTCGAAATATTTACCGTTGGTACGAATGTCGTAATGGGCGCGCATCGAATGAAATTCGATTCGGCCCGATCGATGAAGTGCATCACGCGTTCCGCCGTCCCCGCATCTCCGCGTACTTCATGAGGACCGTCGCCACGCTCTTCTCGAAGTCCTTCATCCCTTTGACCACGGCGAACTCGTTGGGCGAGTGCGCCCCGCCCCCGTGCCCGAGCCCTCCCCCGCCGTACGGGACCTTGAGGACCTGGTCGAACAGGTAGAACGGGGCCGACCCCGCCATCAGCGGCCAGACCTCCGGCTCCTTGCCGTGGTACCTCGCGGCCTCGATGGATGCCCGCACCACCGGCTCGTGCGGCGGGACCTTGCTCCACGGGTAGTCGATGTAGTTGTGCATGGTGATGTCCGTGAACCCGCGCCTTCTCAGGTGGTCCATGACCTTCCTCCTGGTCCCCTCTATCGTCATATCGGGGACGAGCCTGATGTCGATCTTCGCCTTCGCGTAATGCGGCAGGACCGTCTTCGTGCCCTCCTCGGTGTATCCGGCGACCAGGCCGTCGATGTTCAGCGATGGTTCGAACAGGTACTTCCTCAGGATATCCTCGTTGGACCCCTGGACCTTGAGCTTCCTCACGGCCATCTCCTTCATGTAGGTCTCCGGGTCGAAGGTCTTGACGAGCTCCTTCATGAGCGCCAGGTCGTCCTCGGTCGGTTCGGCCACGTCGTCCCAGATCCCGTCGACCGCCGGGTCCTGGTCCTCGTCGACCAGCGTCGAGAGGGCATGCACGAGCCTCCAGACCGGGCTCTGGACCAGTACGGCGTCGCTGCTGTGTATCTCCCCGTCCATCGGGCCGCCTTCCGGGTTCCCGCGCGCCTCGAGGTCGAAGTAGACGCACCCCTTCATGCCGAGCGCCAGCACGAGCGTGCCGTCGGCGTTCTCGCTGTAGTCGAACCCCCATGCGGAGTCGGCCTTGGAGAGCCTAGCCTTGTTCTTCAGGACGTACTTCGGAAGGCTCAGCCCGCCGACCTCCTCCTCGCCCTCTATCAGGAAATGCATGTTCATGGGCATCTCGCCCATGTCGGCCATCGTCCTGACGGCCAGGAGCATGCCCGCGAGCGCCCCTTTGGAGTTGTAGGCTCCGCGGTTCACGACCACGTCCCCGTACGGCTTCCTCTTCACGACGGTCGCGCCGAACGGCGGGTGGTCCCACGCGTCCAGGTCGCCCACGGGCTGGACGTCGTACATGCCGTACATGATGCCGGTGCTCTCCGCGCCCACGTCGAGGTAGCCCGTCACGAGCGGGTGGCTCTTCTTCGTCCCTCTGGACTGCTTCGGCTTCGCCCCCAGGTCCAGGAGCATGGCCTCGACCATGTCCGCCATCTCCTGGATGCCCTCACCCGTCATGGACACGCTCGGCTGCCGGAGCATCTTCCTGGTCTCGCCCAGGTGCTTGCTCCAACGCCGGTCTATCTCTCTGTGGACCTCTTCTATGGGCACGGACATCGCCTCCGCTGGCACGCAGCTCTCCGCAGAACCAGTATCAGTTGCCGAGGAACTTCGGCTTCGGCGCCTTATCGTTCGTCACCAGCGCCTGGACGGGTGCGTTGTGGCACTTGATCGCGCTCTGCTCGTCGTCGTAGGTCTTGCCGCACGCGAAGCACTTGTACAACCTCTGCGCCATGTGAGCACCTCATGTCCTGGCCAGCCGTTCCCCGGGCCGTCAACGGGAAACGCGCGCGCGCTAATGAACTTTGCCTGGTCCTCGCGCTAATGCTTCATATGCCTGGCGAGCGCGGCCTTCGTGTCGGCCGTCAGCTGCGCGTCCTGGACCGCGAGCGTCTTCTCGAGGTCCGCCATCGCGGGCGGGTCCTTGAGGAAAACAGGGATGTAGCTCGTGGTCGTGTCTATCACGAGGACGGCCACGAGCTCGCCGTCGTCCAGGGTGCGGTCCTCGACCGCCGCCCTGAAATCGACGAAGGGACGGATCTCCGGAGGCACGTTCCTGACCTCCGTGATGACTACCAGCTTGGCGACGTGCATCTCCGGGACCCTCCTCTCTCCTAGAGGTTTACCTTGGTCTGGTGGACTTCCAGCCCGAGCTTCTCCTTCGGCAGGCCGAACGCGAGCCCCAGGAGCTGCATCAGGTGCAGCACCGGTATCGCGAACTCGCCCTTGAGGGCGACCTGGCCCGCGTCGTACTGGAGGTGGCAGAACGGGCAGCAGTCCACTATGACGTCGACCCCGGCGTTCTTCATGTTGGTCAGGTTCTCCCTGGTCATCTTGAGCGCCACATCGGGCGTCCTGGCCCTCACGCCGCCGCCGGCTCCGCAGCACATCCCCTTGTCCTTGTAGGGGACGCTGGTCATCCCCGCGGCGTCGACGATGTCGTCGAACACGTGGGGCCTCTCAGAGTCGTCGATCTTCTTGATGTTGCTCGGCTTCAGGAAGTGGCAGCCGTAGTGGACCGCGGCCTTCAGGTTCTTCCCGCCCTTGGCCCTGGCCCTGATGGCCTCGACGCCGACGTCCTTGTAGAGCAGCTCTACGAAGTGCCGGACGTTGACCGTGCCGTTGTACTCCATGCCCGTGGCGTCCTTGAGTATCTTGTTGATCTTCTTCCTCTGCTCGGGGTCGTGGTTCAGCTTGTGGGCGACCTCGAACAGCGTGTCGAAGCACCCGTTGCAGATCGTGACTATGTCGACGCCCATCTTCTCGGCGATGGCGAGGTTCCTGGCGGCGACGGCCATCCAGTAGGTCTGGTCGAAGGACCTCATGACCCCTGGTGCGGGGCAGCAGCTCGCGCCCTGCATGTCCACGAGCTCTACGCCGAGCGCGCTCATGACCTCCCTCGAGGAGCTCTCTATGCCTGGGTACCTGAGGGGCATGATGCATCCCAGGAAGAATCCGTACTTAGCCATGTCACTTGCCTCCTGTCATCACTAGCTTGTCGAAGCCGCACAGCACCGCGATCTTCTTGACCTCTTCCAACGCCTTCGGGTCGGAGAACACCGTCGGCGGGGTGCCCTGGAGCCCGAGCTTGGACCTGAGCGCCTTGTCCTCGTCCCTGAGGGTCACGAGGTGCCCGGTCTTGGATATGAGCTCGGCGACCTTCCTGTGGGGCTCTGCCATGTACCCCTTCCTCACGGCCATGTTCCTGAGGGCCATGATGATGTCGACGATCTCGACGCCCCTCGGGCATCGCTCGTAGCACGTGAAGCAGGTCGTGCAGAGCCAGAGGTCGTCCGAGGGGAGCACGTCCTCCTCGAAGCCCAGCTGGGCCCTCCTGACTACCTTCCGCACCCTGAAAGCCGTCTGTCTGCCCGATGGGCAGGAGCCGGTGCAGGTGCCGCATTGAAAGCAGAGGTTGACCGTCTTGCCCCCTGCCTCGATTACCTTCCTTGTGAATTCCGGGTTGGGTTCCTTAGCTTCCGCCAAAAGGCTCACCGCACATGGGACCGGCAGGGCCGTATTTGAGGGTTTTGCTGAAAACGGTCAAGCATTAGCCTTTTGGGTAAAGCCCTACTCGCCTGGCCTCCTTCAGGAAGAGCGGCAGGTCAGGGTGCTCCGAGCAGGGCAGGGCGATGACCGCGTGCACGGACCATGGCTGCTCCCTCGCCCCGGCCGCCTTCACGATCCCGCGACGCACGAGGCTCCTGTTGACGAAGTAGCTCCTGTCGGTCCTGTCGAGCAGCGCTGGCTCCCACAGCTCCCGCTCCACTTCGAACGGCACGCCGTTCTGCTCGAGCTGCCTGAACCCCAGCCTCTGGGCGCCCCAGGCCAGGCGGACATGGCAGCAGCCGACGTCCCTGTGGAGGAGCAGGTCCGACCCGACCTCGGTCCCCTCCGCCTCGGGCGCGCGCTCCATGGCGTGCATCGCGTCGTCCAGTATGATGCAGTCGACGCGCCTCTCGTCCATGGCCCTGAGGTTGGCCTGGTCAGGGGCGATTGTGACCGCGCATGTCACCCCCTTCGCCGAGACCGCGGACGCGGCGCTGAGCAGGCACTGCTCGGACACGAGCGTGCCCGCCACCCTGAGGGCCCTGTCGTCCCCGAGCCGCAGCTCGTAGGCCCTCAACCTGCCGACGAGCTCAGCTCCCTCCGCGGTCAGCCGGCTGCCCCTGCTGTTCGAGCGGACGAGGGGGGCCCCGACCTTCGCCTCGGCCCCCCTTACGTACTTGTATAATACGGGTGTGGAGACGCCTATCGCCCGGGCGGCCCCTGTCATCGTGCTTCGTTCGTGCAGGGCGACGAGAGCTTCCATCTGCCTGCGCGTGACCTCCCCTCCGTCGGCCACGAACACGACCTTCGGCCTGGCCTCTGCCATCCGGTCACCCCCTCCTCTTCAGGCTGTAGGCGCTCAGGGTGAGCGTCGCGGCGGCGAACGCGGTCAGGACTGTAAGCTGGGGCCACACGTCCGCGAGCCCCCAGCCGCGGATCATGACGGACCTGCACGCGTCCACGGCGTAGGTCAGCGGTATGAAGTCCGAGATGGGTCTCAGCAGCGTGGGCACGGACTCGAGCGGCCAGAACACCCCTGCTAGCAGTATCGACGGGAACAGGATGAGCGGCAGGAACTGGATCGCCTGGAACTCGCTCTTGGCGTTGGACGACAGCAGGAACCCGAGCCCCTGGGTCCCGACGCCCAGCACGAATATGATCGCGAGCGCCAGGAACGCGCTCCCCTCGATCTGTATCTGGAAGAGTAGCATGGCCGCCACGAGTATCACGGCCGATTGGATGAGCGCGACGAACCCGAACGCGATGGCGTACCCCGCGACGAACTCCCCCTCGGTCACCGGGGTCGTGAGCGCCCTCTCGAGCGTGTGGCTCGACCGCTCGTGCACGAAGGATATGATGGAGATCATGAACGTGACCATCATCGCCGCGAGCCCCATCACCCCTGGTGCGAAGAAGTCTATGAACTCCGCGCCCTCCCCGTATACCCTGTCCTCGACCACGGAGACCGTGGGCGCGAGCCCGTACTCGGTCACCAGCACGACCGTGACCGCCTTCTGGACCTCCGCGAGGACCGCCTGGGCGATGTTCGGGTTCGTGGCGTCGATGTACACCGTCACGGGGACGGGCGCAGCAGGCGTCCCGGCCCTCAGCGCCTCGATGGATGCCAACACGTCCCGGGTGAAGTCCTCCCCGAAGACGACCGCGGCCCACGCATCCGTTCGCGTCACGGTGTCGACCGCCGCTGCGATCGGGTCTCCCTGTCCGTCCCCTGGCCCGAAGGTCCTGGTGACGGTGACGACATCGCTCGCCGAGAGCGCGGAGACGATGTCCGCGGACGCCGACCCGTTCGGGGATCCCTGGTCGAGGTCAACGATGCATATGGAGACGTCCTTCAGCTCCCCGCCGAAGGTGTACCCGAACAGCGTGATCATGAGCAGGGGCATGAGCACGAGGAACCCCGCCGTCCTGCGGTCGTGCTTCAGCGCCCTCAGGGCCTTCTGGGTCACGGCCAGCGCCCGGCCAAGGTTCATGCGGTCCCCCTCCCTGCGGACGCGAGGAACGCGTCCTCTAGATTGGATGTCGAGGTGCTCGCCATGAGCCTGCTAGGCGGGCCCTCCGCGATGAGCCTCCCCTGGCGCATCATGCCGACGACATCGCACCTGTTCGCCTCGTCCATGTAGTGCGTCGTGAGCACGATCGTCTTCCCCTGGCCCTTGAGGCTGGCGAAGTATCTCCAGAACCCGACCCGCAGCTCGGGGTCGACCCCCACCGTGGGCTCGTCCAGGAACACCAGCTCGGGGTCGTGGATGAGCGCGCAGGCCAGCGAAGTGCGGTGCTTCATCCCGCCGCTGAGGTGGGCGACCAGGCTGTCCTTCCGGTCCTCGAGGTCGATCATCGCGAGGAGCTCCTCCTCACGCCTGCAGAACGCTTCTGGCTCCATCGAGTAGAGCTTGGCGAACAGCTCGAGGTTCTCATGGACCGTCAGGTCCGTGTACACCGCCAGCTCCTGGGGCATGTAACCTATCCTGGGCAGGTTGCGTCGTATGGGCACCCTCTCGCCAAGCAGGTGCGCCGTCCCTGCGGTCGGCCGGAGCAGCCCCACGAGCATCCTGATGGTGGTCGTCTTCCCCGAGCCGTTGGGCCCGATCATTCCGTATATCGCGCCCTTCTCGATGCGCAGGTCGAGGGCCGACACGGCCACGACCCCGTTGAACTCCTTCGTCAAGCCGCTGGTCATCACCGGGGACTCGTCCATGGTAGCCACCTTCGCCTTCCTCGCCATCGTGCCCTCCATGTTCATGCGCCTCCTCCTCCGTCGTCTGCCCTCATCCCGTCCAGGAACACGGACACGAACCCGTCGACGACCCGGTCGTCCTGCGCCTGGTCCTGCTTCCTCCCCTCCATCAGGTCGTTCATCAGGAAGTATGACTGGACCATGCCCATCAACGCCCTCGCAGCGACCTCGGGGTCCATCCTCCTGATCCTGCCGGCGTCCATCAGGCTCCTCATCCGGCCAGTGGCAAGCTCGAGGCCCCGTCGCATGCTCATCTCGCCGATGAGGGCCCTGGTCTTCGGCTGCCTCCACGCATCGCCGAGCATGACCATGTACTGGGACTTGTTCGCCCTCAGGGCCTGGAGCACGGTCCTCAGGTTGCCGGCGATCAGCTCGCCGATCGGGCCGTCCGTTTCGAGGGCGATCTCCTGCTTGATCTGGTTGAGCGACCTATCGGTCATGACCGCGACGAACAGCGCGTGCTTCGAGCCGAACAGCCGGAACACCGTGACCTCGTTCACCCTCGCCCTCTTGGCGATCTCCTTGGTCGTGGTGCCGACGAACCCCTTCTCCGCGAACGACTTCAGGGCCGCGTCGAGGATCCTGTCCCTCGCGGGAGCCGCCCGCCTGCCGGTCGCCCTGCGCTTCATGAATGCAAGTAAGCACTTGCACACTCATAAGGTTTGTCAGCCGGGGCGGTGCGCGTCGCTCCAGGGAGCCGTCGTGCGGTACTGACCTGTGCTTCTCAGCGCGATGCGACCAGGCGTGAACGGTTAAATATCCATGCGGGCATTAGTTGGGTGTTGTGAATGCCCCAGAGCAAGTACATCCTCAAACTATGCCTGCTAGGGGACGGTGCTGTCGGGAAGACGAGCCTTATGAGACGTTTCGTCAACGATGTCTTCGACGACAAGTACCTCATGTCCTTCGGGACGAAGGTGTCGAAGAAGTCCCTGACGGTCGGTGATTCGGACGTCGACCTCATGATCTGGGACATCCTCGGTCAGAGGACCAACGAATCGCTCCATGCGGCTTACTACAAGGGTGCAGTCGGTGCCCTGGCGGTCTGCGACTACACCAGACCAGGGACCATGGACTCCCTGTCCTCGTGGGTCAGGTCGTTCCGCGAGGTGGCCGACAACATGCCCGTCGTCATATTGGGCAACAAGGCCGACCTCGACAAGCAGTATTCGCTGGCGGAGCTGACATCGTTCAGCGCATCGCTCGGATGCGAGGTCCTTGAGACGAGCGCCAAGACCGGCGAGAACGTCGAGGCCGCCTTCGCCCTGGTCACGAGGAAGATGGTGGAGGCGGGGAGATGAGGACGGTCCCGTTCTTCGTCATGCCTGGCGTCGCCCTCGCCCATCTGAGAGAGGAGCTGGAGATCGAGCAGGGCGAGTCGCGGGCCAAGCTGATGCTCTACAGGTACGGGCAGAGGTGCGGCCGCGCGCTCGTCGAGAGCTACGGCCTCTCGTGCTCGAACGTCACGGAGGTCAAGTCGGTCATCGAGCCTATCTGGATGGAGGCAGGGCTCAGCAGGATCAAGGTCGAGACCGCCGAGGAGGCGGACATGGTCGTGAACCTCGAGGACTCGTTGGAGGCGAAGGAGGGCAACACCTGCGAGTTCGCCCGGGGCTACCTCTCAGGCATCGTGTCGCAGCTCACCTCCAAGAGGTTCGAGGCGGACGAGGTCGAGTGCGGCAGCACCGGCTACCTCCACTGCGTCATGCAGGTCTACGAGGTCGCCGACCAGCTGAAGCCGGTCAAGCACGCCGAGCTCGAGACGTCGAGGAAGTACAACCTGGAGCAGGGGTACAGCTACCTCATCAAGGAGGAGATACCGGACCAGGCCTTCGACATCTTCGCCGATGCGGCGAAGCACGGTGTGCCGAGCCTGTGCGTCACCAGGGAGTACCCGGAGAAGGTCAAGGAGCGCTGGGGCCTCAAGGGGATGCCGTTCCTGTGGCTCTCGATGGACCAGGAGAAGGACTTCTCCAGGGACCCGTCGAACCTCGCGCTGCTCTACTCCGACATGAAGACGTTCATCACCGAGAACAGGGGCTGCGTGGTCCTGCTCTCGGGCATCGAGTACCTCGTGTCCCAGAACGGTTTCCCGAAGGTCCTCAAGCTCATCCAGCACCTGAACGACAAAATCTCGGTCACGGACTCGGTGCTGCTCACTCCTGTAAGCCCACTCACGCTCCCAGAGACCGAGCTGAAGATGCTCGAGAAGGAGCTGAGGTCCTTCTAGCACTGGTCGAGGTTTTCCTATGAGGTACGGTGTGATAGTCTGCCCTGCATGTGGCAAGGCCAAGGGCGTCGAGGCTGACAAGAAGACCACGAAATGTCAATGCGGCCGCGAGGTCGACCTGTCCAAGACCAAGCTCGAGTTCAGGACCGAATCCCCGATGGAGCTCGCGGACGCGGTCGCCCAGGCCAACGCGCTCCTCGCGGGCGGGGAGAAGCTCACGTTCGAGAAGAAGCCCAGGAAGAAGGGTCCGTACGCGGCCGTGAGCGAGAAGGCCAAGGCGGTCAAGGACCCGCTCGAGCGGCTGAGGATCATCGCCCAGGAGCTCACGATGCTCAAGGGCGACTTCGACGCCGACGATGTCAGGAAGGTGACGAACCTCATCGGCAGGGAGTCCGCGGAGGATGTCATCGCGAGGCTCAAGGAGCACGGCCTGGTCTACGAGACGGCCGACGGGAAGTACAGGCTCGTCTGAGGCCGTCACTTGTTCTTGGCCATCAGGCGCTTCGCGTCCTGGACGAGCACCGGTAGCGAGAGCCGGTGGACCTTCGTGTATCCGTATATGACGACCGCCGACGCGGCCGCGAGCCCGATCAGGTTCAGCGGCGGAGTCACGATCTCGTACATGAAGAACGGGACCATCAGCAGGTTGTAACCGATGTGGATCAGCAGCGCCTCGGAGAAGTACCCCTTCACGTCCCCCCTCGCGACGCCTATGCCTATCAGGGCCGTGGTCGAGCCGTGGAGGAGCACGAGCTGCAGGCCCAGGAGCGAGTAGGCGATCATGTCGGTCACCTGCACCGATTCGAGGGACAGGGCGCTCACGTATATCGTGGCGAACGTGTAGGTCGCTGATATGCCTAGGCCGAACGAAAGGCCGTAGAACGCCGTGTCGACCTTCCTCTGGAAGCGCTTGAGGTTCAGCACGATGAGCTTGAGCAGGGACTCCATCAAACCGAACCCGACGATGAGCACCAGGAGCGTGTTCATCGAGGACGCGGTCTGCCCCCATGCCTCGAACGCGAACAGCACCATGCCGATGACGATGCCGAACGCGAAGAACGCGAACAGTTTCCTGTCCTCGAAGAACGGCTTCTCGACCGCGGGGTACGTGTAGTCCTTGAGCGTGTAGAACATCAAAGCCATCGCCGGTCCGAAGGCCGCGATGCCGCTGACTATCCCTAGCAGGTCCGCCATTTACGCCCGCTCACAGTCCGAACACCCTCATGGACTTTTCGCTGATAACTTTATAGGTGCCGCAGACCCTGCATTGGCCGGGGAGACAACAATGGCCAAATGTGCTAGGTGCGGAAGGAGCATGGGGAGCGCGGCAGCCTGTCCGAGCTGTGGGCACGGCCCCAGCGATAGTGTCCTGAACAAGGGCGTGGGCAAAGCCGCGAAGGTGACCGGGAAGGTCATCGACACCGGCATCGACGTCACGGAGACGGTCATCCGGGAGACGAAGCCGATCGTGAAGAGCGTGCTCGGGGCAGGCAAGCGCGGCGCTCAGAAGGCGCGGGACAGCGCGCGCAAGGTGGCCAAAGGCCTCAAGGACGAGTGAGCCGCCCCTTCCTGGGATTCTTCTTGGTAGCCGGGACCGCTTCTGACATGTCCCCTGCCAGCTTGTCGAAGTAGTGGGCGACGACGCAGCTCTCGGCGCATTTGCCGCACCGCGTGCATTTACGCTCGTCCACGGTGAGTGTGTCGTCCAGCCTGATGGAGCCTGACGGGCATGTCCTGACGCAGATGCCGCACTTGGTGCACAGGTTCGCCCTCAGGACCGCCCTCGCGGTCCTGTCGAAGAACCCGGACGCGTCCTTAGGCGTCTTGCCGACGGAGGCGAGCTGTCCTCCGGCGAACACCTTGGAGCTCGCGTCCTCCGATGTGACCATGGCGACGCCGAAATCTTCGACCAGCTTGACCTCGCCCACGGTCTTCAGGAGTTCCGATGTCTCCTTCAGTCCCTTCGCCTCGGGCATCTGGAGGACCGCCTCGACCGAGTAGCCGCCGGCCGCGCACGGGCTCACACCCTTGACCACCCGGACCCCGACGGTGTCCGCCCGCTTCGCCATGACCTGCATGCCCAGCCTGTCCGCCAGATCCTTCATCTTGGGCGGCAGCTGCTTCCAGCGCCAGAAGCCGTATGTGATGAAATCCCCCGGGAGCGAGTTCTCCTCGGCCCACGCCCTGAGCTTCGCATCCCAGCCGCGGGCCAGCTCCGGGCTGATCCTTGTGATCTCGACCGCCTCGCTCGCGAGCGAGGACGGGCACATCCAGCATCCGACGCGTTCTATGTCCTCGTCGTACAGCTTGTTGTATTCGAGGTTGCGCATGACTATGTGGATCCACACATCCAGCGCGGTCCAGTCCCTGATCGGGTTCACGACGACCTGGCCCGGGACGAACGGGTTGACCTGGACGAGCTCCGTGTATGCCCTCGAGAACGACTCGAGCCTGCGGTTCCCCTCGACCGTCAGCGTCCCGCCCGGGAAGTGCTCCTCGATGAGCCTGGACGCGGGCGCGAGCTTGCAGACCTTGCAGCACCATCTGAAGTCCTTCGCTGGGGGGCCGAACGCGGCGAAGTTGTCGTCGAAGGCGTCCTCCGCCTCGGCCGTGAGGAGCCGGAGGTTGTTCCACTCGGTGAACTTCTTCACATAGTCCCGCGTGGTCGGGTGCTCGAGCCCCGTGTCGATGAAGATTACCGCGAAGTCCTTCGTCATCGATGACACGATGTCGAGGACCACGAGGCTGTCCTTGCCGCCGCTGAAGGACACCGTCAGTGGGAGCGGGTGCGCCTTCATCGCCTCCTGCAGCTCGAGCGTCGCCTTCGCCTTCTTCGCGGCGATGTACTGCAGGTTGGCCTTGACGACATCCTTGGTCCACGCGCGCCTGCCGGGATGCAGCGGGCCGGCCTGGGTGAAGTCCCGGACCTTGACCCCCTTGTCGGAGGTGCGCAGCTCCGCGGCATCCACCTTGGCAGAGCCGCAGCCGATGAACTTCCCCATCTGGATGACGACCTCGTCCCCGGCCCTTATGCCGCGGTCGAACTTGTCGATCGCATCCGGGGGCAGGTACTTGCCCTTCATGTGCCCCTCGGCCTTCGTGAGTGTGATGAGTTTCTTCGGGCCCGTGCGCGCGAGCATGCGTGCGCCGTCTATGCGCAGGGTGAGCGTGTGGTCCTTCTTCTCGAGGTCGTAGCTGAGGAGGGCGACCCGCCGTCCCTCGACTATGACCTCGTCCGCTCGGTCCTCGCCAGACGCCTTGTTGAGGACGACGACATCGGGTATGAGCTGCTGCGCCCCGAACTCCCTCAGGAAGAGGTACCTGAGGCGGCGCTTCGTGCCCTCAAAGGCCAGCCTGATGTCCCCCGGGGGTGCCAGTTGCACCTCCCGGCCGTTCCTCCCGCACCTACCGCACGTCAGTCCGATGAGCGGCACGTTGCATGCGTCGCACCAGTGCAGGTTCGACAGAGTCTCGTGGCGATGATGATGCTCCACGGGCCAGTGCTATGCGGCAGTCATGTAAATAGCTTGTCCTGCCGGAACAGGCCCTTCCCCCCGTCCAACAGCCTATGTCTCCTCGGGGCAAGGTATAATTACTGGCTCGAAATCTCACAGGACCCGATGTCTTGGGACCGCGGCGACGAGTACGAGGTCGTGGAGCCTCAGTACACGTACAGATACACGACGACCCCCTACGGCTCCCCGCAGGTGCGGAAGAGGCCTGGCTTCTTCAGCCGGGAGGAGCTCAAGCACATACTCATCGCGGTCTCGGTGCTCATCCTGGCGTTCACGTTCGTCCTGTCCGGCCTCTCGGTCGACGACATGGTCAGGAACCTGCCCATGGCCGTGCTGGCGGTGCTCGCCGGCTTCTTCCTGCACGAGATGGCCCACAAGGTCCTGGCCCGCAGGTACGGCTGCTGGGCGGAGTTCAGGGCGGACTTCAAAGGGCTCGCCCTCGCGCTCGTGATTTCGGTGTTCGGCTTCCTGTTCGCGGCCCCGGGCGCGGTCTACATATCCGGGAACGTGACCCGCGAGCAGAACGGGCGGATCAGCCTGGCGGGTCCCGCGGCCAACCTGGCGATAGCGCTGGGCTGTCTCCCGGTCATGATGATGACCTCGGTCCCCGTGGTCGTTTCGGACATCGCCTTCAGCCTGTACTTCTTCAGCACATTCCTGGCGATATTCAACCTGCTGCCGTTCTACCCGCTCGACGGTTCGAAGGTCTGGGCCTGGAACAAGCCGATATACATAGCCGCCATGGCCGCGTCAGCGCTGCTCTTCGCCCTTGTCATGCTCTGAGACGAGGCATCCGCCGGTCTTGGTGAACGCCGGATATCTGAGGTGGCTGATGATGCTCCCGTGCCAGTCGAACATCTTGCCCGGGTTCATGATGTTCTTCGGGTCCAGGGCCTTCTTGATGGCCCTCATGGTCGGGATCGAGTCCGCGCGCTCCTTCTGCATGTACGGCGCCTTGGTGATCGACACGCCGTGCTCGCCGGTGACGGTGCCCCCGAGCTCGATGACCTTGTCGTAGATCTGCCCCACCGCCCGCTCACCGCGCCTCCAGCTGTCGTCGGAGTAGGGCTCCACGAGCATCTTCGTGTGCAGGTTCCCGTCCGCCGCGTGGCCGTAGGTCCCGATGATGACCTTGTTCTCATCGGCTATCCGCTGGAACGCGACCACCGCCTCGGGTATCTTCGAGATGGGCACGGACATGTCATCCGCGAGGGCGACCGACACGAACTTCTCGCCGAACCTGCTCAGGGACGGCATGATGGCCTTCCTCGCGTAGGTCCAGTAGTCGATCCTCTTCTTGTCCTTCGACGCCTCGGTGGTGACCGCGCCGCACCTCCGCGCGATATCCTCCACCGTCCTCAGGTCCTCGTCGACCGCGACGGGGTGCCCGTCCACCTCGATCATGCATATGGCCGCGACATCCGGCAGGCCGACGTTCATGCATTTGTTGACCGCCTTTATGCAGATGGAGTCCATGAGCTCGATGGCCGATGGCATGAGCGGCTTCGCGATGATGCCCGAGACGCACTTCCCCGCGTCCTCGAGCGAGTTGAACGCAGCGAGCGTCATGGCCGAGGCCTTGGGCTTGAAGGCGAGCTTGAGCGTTATCTCGGTCACGATGCCCAGCGTGCCCTCGCTCCCGACCATCAGCCGGTCTATCTGGTATCCGGAGGAGTTCTTGAGCGTGCGCGTGCCCGTGTGGATGACCTCCCCGGTAGGCATGACGACCTCGAGCCCGAGCACGTAGTCCCTGGTCGCGCCGTACTTGATGGCCCTCATCCCGGAGGCGTTCGTCACAACCATCCCGCCGATGGTGCACGCCTCGCCGCTGCCGGGCGTCGTCGGGAACCAGAACCCGTGCTTGGCAAGTGCCGCGTTGAGCTTGTCGTAGATGACCCCGGGCTCGACGACGCAGTAGAGGTCCTCGACCCGGATATCCTTGATCCGGTTCATGGCGGTCATGTCGATGATGATCCCGCCCTTGACCGGGACCGTGTGGCCGCACATCGCCGTTCCGGCACCCCTGGGGACGATGGGCGTCCTGGTCCTGTTGGCGAGCTTGACGATCTCCGAGACCTCCTTGACGTTCAGCGGTCTCACGATGGCGTCCGGGGTCTTGTGATGGATGGAGGCGTCGAATCCATAGACATAGAGGTCCGCGGTCTTGTCCGACATGCGTTCCTTGCCTACGATCTTCTCCAGCTCCTCGAGCACACCTTTCTTCATTGGGACCAGATACGGCTAACGCACACGGCGCATAAAACGGTTTTCACTTACGCCTGGGCTATCTGGTGCACGCTAACGGACATCGCGCCGCGCGTTGTGCGGCCGACAACCAATAAGTACCTCCTTTCGCATGCTTCGGACCGGTCATAGCATGATGAAGCTGATCATATTCGGCCCCCCGAGCGCCGGGAAGGGCACTCAGGCGCAGATGCTCTCGAAGAAGTACGGGATACCCCAGGTCGCCACGGGCGACCTGCTGAGGGATGCGGTGGCGAAGCAGACGCCGCTCGGCATCAAGATCAAGTCCTACCTGGACACCGGCAAGCTCGGCCCGGACGACCTCATCGTGCAGCTGATCAAGGACCGGACGTCGAAGCCGGACTGCAAGAACGGCTACCTCCTCGACGGGTTCCCGAGGACCATGGGCCAGGCTGTCGAGCTGGACAAGATGACCTCCGTCGACCTCGTTCTCAGCATCGTGGTCGATATGGAGGCCCTCGTCGAGCGCGCGGTCGGCCGGAGGATATGCCCCAAGTGCGCGGCCGTGTACCATGTCAAGTTCAACCTGCCGAAGAATGCCGGCGTGTGCGACAAGTGCGGAGCTTCGCTCATACAGAGGGACGACGACAAGGAAGAGACCGTCAGGAAGAGGCTGAAGGTCTACACGGAGCAGACCGCCCCGCTCATCGAGCACTTCAAGAAGAAGGGCAACCTGGTGGACATCGACGGCTCGGCAGGCATCGACGGCGTGTTCGGCCAGATGGTCAAGGCCATCGACCGGCTGAAGAAGTAGGTTCCACGGGCCTTCCCGGTCCGTGCTAACCCCTTAAATACACGGACCGGAATAACGATTTCCGCCGCAACAGCCCCGTAGTGTAGCGGTCAATCATGCGGGACTCTGGATTGCTTCTCGCAAGGAGAGATTCTGCGACGGAGGTTCGAATCCTCCCGGGGCTACCTTATTTTCTCCTCTTGCCCGTTTCGGCCTTGCCGTCTCCCCTGAAGAGCGCGAGCACCTCGGGGTCGCGCTTGATGGTGTCCCGCCACCAGGCAGCCCTCGTCCTCGGGTGCATCTTCGCCGCGGACGCGATGTATCTCCTGAACCTCGTCCGGGGATCCTCTATCACCCCGAAGTCCTCGAGCCTCGACGTGTCCCATCCCTCCGTGCAATCCCATTATCCGCGTACCCGGTCCAGCGCTTCGTTGACCAGGCCGTCTACCAGCTGTATCCTCGGGTTATCCCTCGGCAGGTGGACCAGCTTGAACGACTTGAAGCCCTTGGTGCGCTCCTTGACCTGCACATAGTGCGCGCGCATCCGCTCGTTCTTGACCTCGTACACGCCGTTGACCTGGAGGACCATGAGTTCGCTGTCCGAATGGAACTTGACTTTGCCCTTGGTCACGGCAGCGGCCCTGTCGAGCGCCCAGATCAGCGCCTCGTACTCGGCCTCGTTGTTCGTGCGCGTGCCGACGAACTTCGCGCCCTTCTCGAGCTCCGCCCCGTCGGGGGCGAACATGGCGTACCCGATCGCCGCGTTGCCGGGGTTGTTTCTCGAGGCACCGTCGGTGTATACCAGCAGGTCGTAGGAATCAGCCAGAGTCGCATCCCTCTTGACGGGCTCCATATGCGCCAGGGGTATAGAAAACGTTGCGCCTCCCATCCAGAGCCTCTCCAAGTTCTACCATAACTAGAAATATGCCGCCCTGTCTTTTTCCGCCCGGGGAGCAGGGCAGTGGCTAAGGCTACCACGCCGTTGATGGAGCAGTACTTCAGGATCAAAGAGGCGCACAGCGACTGCCTCCTCCTGTTCCGCCTGGGCGACTTCTACGAGATGTTCGGCGACGACGCCGTCATCGGGGCGAAGGAGCTCGAGATAACACTCACGACCAGGGACCGGAACAAGCAGGAGAAGATCCCGCTCTGCGGCGTCCCGTGGCACGCGCTCGACTCGTACCTGCCGAAGCTCCTCAACAAGGGGTACAAGGTCGCGATATGCGAGCAGCTCGAGGACCCGAAGAAGGCGAAGGGGATCGTGGACCGGGATGTCGTCAGGATCGTGACGCCGGGGACCGTGACCGAGACCACCGCCCTTGACAGCCGGGCGAACAGCTACCTCATGGCGATCGTGAGGTCGGACTCCGGGTTCGGGCTGTCCTTCGCGGACATCTCGACAGGCGAGTTCGTCTCGACTCAGCTGGATGGGGAGGACGCCGAGGACAGGGTGCTCGCGGAGTTCGCCCAGAGGACACCCAAGGAGGTCCTCCACCAGCGCGGGTTCGATTCGAAGAGGCTGAGGGAGGAGTTCGGCCTCGCAGGCGCCTCGATGACCGGGCTCGACGACATCGCGTTCATGAAGGAGGCCTCGGAGTCGATGCTCAGGAGGCATTTCAAGCTTCAATCTCTGGACGGCCTCGGGCTCGCGGATAGCCCGCTGGCGGTGTCGAGCGCGGGCGCGGTCCTGAGGTATCTCGAGACGACCCAGAAGCGCGACCTCGGGTTCCTGTCGCCTCCCAAGTTCTACTCATCCTCCGACAAGCTCGTGCTCGACCAGACGACCCTCAGGAACCTGGAGGTCGTGAGGAACGTCAGGGACGGCGGACAGGAGTTCACGCTCGCGTCCGTGCTGGACCACACGCTGACGCCCATGGGCTCCAGGCTCCTGAAGAAGTGGCTCTCGGAGCCGCTCATGGACATCGAGGCGGTGCGCCGGCGGCTGGATGCGGTCGGCGAGCTCGTGGCCGGGACCGTCGTCAGGGGAGACCTCGCCGACTCCATGGACAGGATACGAGACCTCGAGAGGCTGACTGCCAAGGTCATGTACGGCAGCGCCAACGCCAGGGACCTGGTCGCCATCAGGGAGTGCCTGGCTGCCGTTCCAGACGTCAAGCGCGCCGTCGAAGGACTCGCCACCGGGCTGTTCAGGGACTTCTCATCGAGGCTGGTCGACGTCTCCGATGTCACCGCGCTCATCGCCAGGGCGGTCGCGGACGACCCGCCCGTGACGCTGAAGGAGGGCGGTCTGATCAGGGACGGGTTCGACGGGGACCTGGACGAGCTCAAGAGGACCTCGAAGGACGGTCGGGACTGGATCGCAGCCCTCGAAGAGTCCGAGCGGAGGCGGACGGGCATAAGGAACCTGAAGGTCGGGTTCAACAGCGTCTTCGGATACTACATCGAGGTCTCGAGACCGAACCTGAGGCTGGTGCCCCCCGAGTACGAGCGGAAGCAGACCGTCGCCAACGGCGAGAGGTTCGTCACATCCGAGCTCCGGGAGCGCGAGCGGGTCGTGCTGTCCGCCCAGGAGCGCTCGTTCGCGATCGAGTACGATGCATTCATCAGGGTAAGGGGCGAGGTCGCGAAGAGGGGCGGCGACCTGAGGACCGTCGCGCACGCCATCGCCGAGATCGATGTGCTCAGGTCCTATGCGGAGGCGGCGGTCATGCACGGCTATGTCCGGCCGGAGGTGAACGACGGGGACTCCATCATCATCAGGGACGGGAGGCACCCGGTGGTCGAACGCGTCCTCAGACACGCGTTCGTGCCTAACGACACATACCTCGACACCAACCTGAACAGGCTCGTCATACTGACCGGCCCCAACATGGCGGGCAAGTCCACCTACCTGCGGCAGATCGCGGGGATCGTCATCATGGCCCAGGCGGGTTCGTTCGTGCCCGCGTCCGAGGCGAGGATAGGCCTCGTCGACAGGATCTTCACCAGGGTCGGGGCGTTCGACGACCTCGCAAGGGGACAGTCGACATTCATGGTCGAGATGACCGAGCTCGCGAACATACTCAACGGCGCATCCAACAGGAGCCTCATACTCCTGGACGAGGTCGGGAGGGGGACGAGCACGTTCGACGGCCTCGCGATCGCCTGGGCGGTCTCCGAGTACCTGTACGACCGCTCCAAGGTCGGCGCGAAGACCCTCTTCGCGACCCACTACCATCATCTGACGGAGCTGTCCGAGTCCCTCGAGGGCGTCAAGAACTATTCCATGGCCGTCCAGGAGGAGGGCTCCGAGGTCGTGTTCCTGAGGAAGGTCGTGCCCGGCAAAGCGAACAAGAGCTACGGCATCCAGGTCGCGAAGCTCGCGGGGGTGCCGCACGAGGTCATCACAAGGGCCGAGCAGGTCCTGAGCAGGATCGAGGAGGAGAACGTCGTCGAGGTGAAGGCGGGACGGAAGGTCCATGCGCAGTCCCTGCTCATGCCCAAGGACGATGACTCCAAGCTCGCCGCCCTCGAGAAGGAGCTGAAGAAGCTCGACCTGGGGAAGATGACCCCGATGGAGGCCTATCTCAAGCTGAGCGAGCTCAAGAAGAAGGTCGGTGGGTCCGATGGGTAGGGTCCGGCTGCTCGACGATGCGACCGTGAACAAGATCGCGGCGGGCGAGGTCGTGGAGCGGCCCGCATCCGTCGTCAAGGAGCTGGTCGAGAACGCGCTCGACGCCGGCGCGACCTCGGTCGTCGTGTCCGTCTGGGACGGCGGGCGGAGCATCATCTCGGTCAGGGACGACGGCTCCGGCATGCCGCGGGACGACGCGCAGGCCGCGTTCGCGAGGCACGCGACGAGCAAGATATCATCCATCGACGACCTCGACGCGCTCACATCCTACGGTTTCAGGGGCGAGGCGCTCTCGTCGATAGCATCCGTGTCCAAGGTCGTGCTCCGGACGCGCGAGCACGGGGCCGACGGGGGGACCGAGGTCCGCGTGACCGCGGGGAAGGTCGAGTCGGTCGCGAGCGTCGGGGCGGCCCCGGGGACGGAGATAACCGTCGAGGAGCTGTTCTTCAACATACCTGCCAGGAGGAAGTCCCTCAAGGGGAAGGCCGTCGAGCTGGCCCACTGTCGGGAGGTCATGGTCGACTGCATGCTATGCAGGCCCGGCCTTTCATTCACGTTCCGCTCGGACGACAAGGTGGACATCGTCCACTCGCCGGCCGAGGGCATGAACGGCTCCCTCGCGAGCGCCTTCGGCCCGAAGGTCGCGGAGAACATGATGTCGGGCTCCTCGGAGGGGCAGGGCATCCGCGCGGAGGCGAACCTCGCGAGGCTGGAGCACACGAGCTCGTCGTCCACGAACCTGCATCTCTTCGTCAACGACAGGCCCGTGAGGGGCCCCAAGGTGGTCTCGGCGGTCGTGCACGCCTTCGGCTCGAAGCTCATGAAGGACCGGTACCCGATGGGCGTGCTCAGGCTGTTCGTGGACCCCTCCTCGGTCGATGTCAACGTCCACCCTGCCAAGCGCGAGGTTAGGTTCGAGGACGACCGCTCGGTCGCGGAGGTCGTCGAGAGCTGCGTCCAGAACGCCATCGCCGGACCGGACCTCTCGTTCAGGTACGACCTCACCAAGTTCGCATCCTCGTTCCAGACCAAGGGCGAGATCAGCGACGAACGGCATGTCCAGGCGGTCCAGGAGACGCTGCGTACTGTGGAGCAGGACAGCGCTGGCGCGAGTCCTCCGCTGATAGTCCCGATCGCGCAGATCATGAACACCTACATCCTGGCGGAGTCGAACGGCAATCTGCTGCTCATAGACCAGCACGCGGCCTCGGAGCGCATCGTCTACGAACGCGTCCTGAGGTCCATGGAGTCTGGTAAGGAGGTCTCGCAGCGGCTTCTCACGCCGCTAGTCATCACTCTCGCTTCCTCCGAGGCGAGGGTCCTCGAGGAGAACAGGGACGCCCTCGGGAAGGCCGGGTTCGTTTCCGAGCCCTTCGGCGGGGGCTCGCATGCGCTCAGGTCCATCCCGACCGTGCTGGGGGTCGCCCAGGGCGAATCGGCGTTCAGGAACCTGCTGGGGGACCTCGCCCGCATGGCGCCCGAGAAGAAGCTGGGCCTGGAGGTCATCTGGAGGGTTGCGTGCCACACGGCCATACGTGCCGGTGAATCACTGTCGGGAGGCCAGATGAGGCAGCTCGTGCACGAGCTCGTGCAGACCGAGAGCCCGTACACCTGCGAGCACGGCAGGCCGACCATGATAATACTGTCCCCGGCCGACCTCGAGCGGCTGTTCAAGCGGCGACTGTGACGCGTCACGCGTGCCCGAAGATCTGGCTCCCGTCCCCGCAGACCACGCCGTAGCGCTTCGCGACCGCTCCGACCCTGTCCGCGGTCTCCTTGTCGAAGAGCGGAGGCCTGTGGGTCGCCAGTATCTCCTCGGTCCTCCTTCTCGCATGGACGATCAGCTCGTCGGAGCCGCGGTTCGGCTCGCCGCGGGCATGATACCCAGTCACCTGCGGTATCAGCAGCTCGCTGCGCATGTTCCTCAGCGTGTGCGGGTCCGACAGGAAGGTCCCACCCGGGCCCTGGCGCTTGACCGCATCGAGGCCGAGGAGCTGTCCGTCGACCTTGATCCCCGACCTGAGGCGTCTGATCCATCTCCAGACCTCGCAGTCCATGACGAGCTTCTCGGCGGACACCATCCCCGCCCTGTCCATCCCGCCAAGCCCGACCATCATGTCCGCGCCGGTCAGGGCGGATGCCATGGCCGTCAGCGCGCTCTGGTAACCAGCCTCCGCGGAGAGGGTCCTGGCGACGTTCGAAGGCCCTCCCGCGCACGACGGCAGGCCGTAGTGCCTAGCGAGCTCGACGGCGGCCGAGTCAAGGAGCATCCCCTCGGGCGTCCCGCAGACGAACACACCAGACCTCAGGTCCGTGACGCCTGAGAAGGACGAGTATATCGACGGGGCCCCGGGGTTCGCAAGCTGAGTCATCGTCAGGCCGCACAGGTTCTCCGCGTTTATGACGGCCAGCGATCCGGCGAGTGTGACCGGGGTGACGGACCCCGCAATCGCCATCGACAGGTTGACCACCGGTATCCCGGCCCTCGAGAGCGTCACGAGCCCCTCGGCCTCGCCGGCATCGTACCTGAGCGGGGAGATGGGCGTGCACACATCCGAGAAGATGGGCCTCTTCCGCAGCTCCTCCCTGGAGCCGAGTATGGCCGCGCACACATCTATCTGGAAGTCCGCCTCCTCCGCACTCGCCGCTCCATGCTGGATGTGCTTGGACGAGTGGGACACGGCTGCGAGGAACTCGAAGAACGACGAGCGGTCGGGCGGCATGTCCGTCGCCACGACCGGTGGCCAGATGAAGTCGACCTCCGGGAGCGCGTCCGCGATGATGGTCAGCTCGACGAGGTCCTTGAGCGTCGAGGGCCGTTTCATCCCTTTGGCCGCATCGAAGACCGCAGGCGGTTGACCATCCGTGGACATCAGCTGGACGCCTTCGGCGGGTATCCCGTGGTCCTTCCCGCCCCGGGAGCAGATCATGATCCTCCTCGGCGCGGTCCTGAGGGCCCCTGTTATCAGCCGCTCGTCGATGTGAACGAGCTGTCTCTTGTCGTCGACTTCAGCGCCCGCCTCTCTGAAGAGGTCGAGGGCCATCGGGCTCTCGATGCGCACGCCGACCTCGGACAGCAGCCTGAGTGCGGCGTCGTGCACGGCCTCGATCTCCCCTCTCGAAAGCACGCTCATCGTGGCCCTTGCCATCTGACATCCCTCCGGTGCCACCAGTGCCGTGCGCGCGAGCGGGACACGTCCCCTGGATACCAGCATGCCCTGAGAGTCGACAGGATAGATTAACGTCTCGGATAACCGTGCATGCGGCCATCAGCGGCGCATACACGTGCCGGTCAAGACGACTACGTACAACACGTACGTACTACGTTGAGGCTACGTATGGAACTCATCCCCCCGCGCGCACATACGCGCACCCCCTGCGAAAACTATTATTCCCTGCTCAAGTCTCCCACGTTCAGTCAGAAGGTGAACAGATGGCCCTCAACATGGCAATAATGGAGCTGCAGTCGGACAAGTCCCTGTGCAAGAAGAAGAAGCTGACGATCGCGAAGGTCAACCTGGCGTCCCCAGGCCAGTTCGAGCAGTACGTCGAGGTCGATAGGAAGATCGCCATCAAGGCAGCGACGGCGAAGCTCGGGCAGGCCAAGATGGACGAGATATTCAAGCGCTCGAGGCTGCGGGCGGTCGCGGTCGACGAGATGTCCACGGAGAAGATCAAGGACCCGGCGGACCTGAAGACCCTGGCCCCGTTCGTCAAGGAGACCAAGACCAACTGGGTCGTCATGGACAATGTCCCCGAGGCGAAGAAGAAGGATGTCATCGCGGCGGCGAAGAAGGACGACTCGGTCACCGAGTGGGACCTGGTCGAGTTCGACGACATGTACGCCACATGCGCCAAGTGCGAGATGTCCTGGGACAACAAGAAGGGCTGCGTGGGCAACTTCGGCCCGAGCGCGTCGCCCGTGCCAGCGCTGGCTCAGAAGTACGGGCTGTCCATCCTCTCGAAGGTGAACGAGCTCGGCGAGAAGAAGACCGTGCTGACGGGCAAGGATGCGGAGAAGCTCCTCGAAGAGGTAAAGGTCATACGGGAGAAGTCCCCGGCCGAGGGGAAGATGACGGTGCACAGGATCGAAGGGACGCTCAACAGGCTCGAGTCGATGGCGAAGTGTGCCCGCGACAGCGGTGTGGGCTTCTACTTCTTCTGACGGCCTGGAGGTCCTAGGTGACCGCTGATGCCAACGGCAGGGGTGCTGTGCTCACCGTCAACGTCAAGGGGCCCGAGGGGGCGCTCTCGCTCGAGCTCTCAGAGCTGAGGGAGGGTGTGGCCAGAGGCTTCCTGAGACCGTCCCCGAGGAACCTGAGGCTCTCGGACGGGTCCGCGAGGTCCCTGAGCGACCAGCTCGTCTCGCGCGGCTACTCCCGGATACTGGCCCAGGACAACCGCAAGGGCCTGCTCCGGAGGTCGCTCCCAGGCCTCGGCTGGGGGGTGGAGCGCGCCATCCAGCCGACCATGGCTAGGGCCTGCACGGTCACCACGACCTACGACCTCCCGCTCGACGAGACGCTGCTCGATGACAGGGAGGCGAAGCCAGAGCTGTCGGGCACGGATCACATGGTCGGGGTGTGCATCGACCTCGGGACCAGGAAGGCCTGGGGGTTCTACACCGATGATGGCAACACCGCCAGGGTCGTGTCCGAGGGCGACCGGAGGCAGGGCATGCTCGTCGCGGGCAGCTCCGACGATATGGCCAAGGCCGCGGAGTGCCTCGTGCAGTTCCTCGCGGCGTCGAGGAAGACTTGGGCGGTCTTCTCGACACACATGGGGCGGTACGTACGCCGGTACGACCCGACCACGATGTGGCGCCTCGCACTCGACCGGCCGACGGCCTACGACCACGTGGCCAAGCCGCTTTCGAAGGCCAACAAGCGGGACGCCGTCAGACTGTTCTCGGAGTACTACGACGAGCCCACTCTCCAGGCGATGCTCCGGCTCCGGCGGTTCCAGGCGGACAGGGCGTACTCGACATACCTCGTGGACGGCGGGTTCGTCGTGCTCAAGGACGAGGGCGCCTCGGGGCTGGTGTACGACATCTATGTGAGCCCCTCGAGGCAGGGCGAAGGGCTGGGGGGCGAGCTGATGAGATGCGCGATCACATCGTTCGTGGGCAAGTCCGCGGGGGTCTACCTGCACACGAGCTACCCGAGGGCCAAGGTGCTCTACGAGAAGTTCGGTTTCAAGCCGGTCTATTCGTCGCTGGCGGTGAGGCTGGACGAGCTCGCCCTGGTCCCTCCCGGTGCTGGCGAGAAGACCGGCACGGATCACAGGACTTGAACGCTGGCCCCCGCGTCACGGTTGTGGGCAGCGTCCCCGTGTCCTCGTCCGCGGCGATTCTGCCGCCTCCGGGACCGTGTCGCCAGGCCCACGTCAGCGTCCCATGCGGCGCCCGTCGACCTCTCATCCCTCAAGGTAGATATATCGCGAATCGTATCCATTCGGTCGCCCGCAGTCAGCGGAGAACGATGGGGGCATTCGCATGATGGACAGGGAGAGGATCCTCGGCATAGTCGACGACTACGACCTCAAGAAGACCAAGATCGGCATGGTCGCATCGCACTCGGCGCTCGATGTGTGCGACGGTGCGGTCGAGGAGGGTTTTCACACGGTCGGCATATGCCAGGAGGGCAGGGACAAGACCTACTCCAGGTACTTCAGGTGCCAGCGGGACGGCTCAGGCAGAGCGGTCAGGGGCGTCGTGGACGAGTGCTGGACCCTCAAGAAGTTCAAGGAGATGATGGACCCGAAGTTCCAGGAACGCCTCAGGAAGGAGAACATCCTGTTCGTCCCGAACCGGTCCTTCACATCATACATAGATCTCAAGAACATCGAGAACGACTTCGCCGTGCCCCTGGTCGGCTCGAGGGCGCTGCTGAGGAGCGAGGAGCGCGGGGAGACGCATGACTACTATTGGCTGCTCGAGAAGGCCGGGCTGCCGTTCCCGAAGAAGATCGAGCGTCCGGAGGACATCGACCGCCTGGTCATCGTCAAGCTGCACCACAAGGTCAAGAAGCTCGAGCGGGGGTTCTTCACGGCCGCGTCGTTCAAGGAGTACCGGGAGAAGTCCCGGGACCTGATATTCAACAACGTCATAACCGAGGAGGATCTGAGGGCCGCCCGGATCGAGGAGTACATCATCGGTCCCGTTCTCAACCTGGACTTCTTCTATTCCCCGCTCGAGTCGAAGATGGAGCGGGTCGAGCTCATAGGCGTCGACTGGAGGTTCGAGACATCCCTCGACGGGCATGTCAGGCTCCCCGCGCCGCAGCAGATGACCCTCGTGGGCGCCCAGGCGACCCCTGAGTACACGGTCTGCGGGCACAACTCAGCGACCATGAGGGAGTCGCTCCTCGAGGGTGCCTTCGACCTCGCCGAGAAGTATGTGAAGGCGACCCAGGAGCACACCCCGCCGGGCATCATAGGACCGTTCTGTCTCCAGACCTGCGTCGACAAGGACCTGAAGTTCCACATATACGATGTCGCCCCGCGGGTCGGCGGCGGCACCAACGTGCACATGTCGGTGGGCCACCCGTACGGGAACACCCTCTGGCGCACGAGCATGAGCACCGGCAGGCGCCTGGCCGTGGAGGTCCGGAGGGCCATCGAGACGGGTCAGGTCGCGAAGATCGTGACCTGAGGCCGCCTCCAGAGGCCCCAGGGCCAGCCAGACGCATCCCTGGTCATGCGCATGCGCGCCTGCATGCCTAAAGCTTATAAAGGGGCAATCTATTTGCCGAGCTACCTTTCTCAAGCGGAGCCATGTTTAGGCTCCGAGGAGACTAAGGGGTAATTCCAATGAGGACAGACGCAATGAGCAAGCTTACAGCCAGCTTCTTCGTGCTGGTCATGGCACTATCCGCCTTGGCGTTCCTGCCCGCGACTAACACCGGGCAGACGACAGGGACGAACACGATCTATGTGCCCGTCGTTTCCGACGGGTCACCCGTATCCACGGGCGTGACTGTGACCCTGACCGACGTTCACACGGGGGAGACCGTTCCCGCTCCTTACTCATCCGCGTACAACCTGTACGTCGCGACCAACGCGCCCTCCGGGTACTACCGGGTGGACGTAGCGGCGGACGGGTACTACGACAAGATGGATGCCGCGGAGTTCAGGTTCGAGGGATTGACGAGCTACACTGTCAGCCCGCAGATCACCCTCGACGCCTTCGCGCCGTCGCTGTACACATGGAACGTGACCGTCAGGGATGACATCACGAACCTGAAGATCATCGGGGCGAAGGTCTCGTTCTACGACCCGGCCCAGATGGAGGTCGTGGCGACATCGACCACGAACTCCCTCGGATACGCGACGGTCGAGATATTCGAATCCCTCACCATCGGTGACCTGGACCTGATCGTGCAGTCGAACACGTACAGGATGTATGTCGAACCGGTCATCGTGTCCTTGGACAACGAGACCACGATCTACATGGAGAAGTCGGTCCGTGTGACGGGCTTCGTGACGGACTACGACGGACCAGCGTCCAACGTGGTCGCGTACCTGCTCAGCAACGACACGGGCCTGCCATGGATACAGAGGCTCCAGAAGAGCGACATGGGCGGCAGCTTCTTCGCCTTCGATTCGATCGCGGGCGATTACATCCTCTGCGTGGATGCTGACGGCGTGATGTCCTACATGGACTACCTCACCGTGGGCTCGACCGCGGTCTCCTACGCCCTGGACCTGGAGAACCAGACCCAGAGGCTCGAGACCACCACCATGACCTACGGCTCCGGCTTCGGTTCGTTCAGCCTGGCCATGTCGACGGTCCTGTCCTACGATGACGCCATACCGGGCATGGACTACAGCGATGTCGGCAGCCTGAGGATGCAGATCGACCTGAACTCGGATGCCAACGGCGCGGTGGACGCGGGCGAGATAGCGGCCTTCCAGGCAAAGATGTCCGCCTGGGGCCCGACGCATGTGACCTCGTCCAGGCTCCTGCAGGTCAACGACACGATATACAAGTCCGCGACGTCCCTGAGCCCGTTCGCGCTCACGATGAGCGCGGGCCTCGTGACCGCGACGGCCGGCGTGCCCTACAGCTACACCTGCACATACACATCGGTCGAGGCGATCGATGTCGGTGCCGACGACTACACCGCGGTGGCCTACGCGGCCTACGACACGGCCTCCGTGAACTACTCCTTCGCCGTGGACCTGCCAGCCGACTACGAGCTCGTGGCGAACACCACCACCAGCCATGTGTCGGTCACGGGCTACCTCGTGTTCCTGATACAGCCGAACACCTGGACCGGCGGCCCTGAGGCGGTCTCCCTGATGTTCGAGAAGTCGGAGATGCCATCCGCTGGCGCGGGCATAGTCGACACGAACGTCACCTACGCGGTGACGGACGAGGGCGGCAATGTCACGAAGTACTATGTGAAGGCCGGCTCCGAGTTCAACTTCACGGCGATCGATTCGTTCGACCCGAACGGCAACCCGCTGACCTACATATGGGAGTTCGCGGACGGTTCGAGCATGTACACCACGGGCGATGTGCTCGCGGCGTACACATACACTGATGCGAGTGCGCTGTACGTCGTGAACATGACGGTGGCCGATGTCGCTGGTCTGGAGAACCTGACCACGATCAATGTGACCGTCGACGGCCTCGGGCCGGTCGCGGTCATCACCGTCGAGAACCTGACGGCCGAATCGGACACCCTCAGGGTGGACCAGGCCCAGCTGCTCACGCTCAACGGCACATCGTCCTCGGATGATGCAGTGGCCGTCGGCGACGGGCTCGGCCTGATCGACTATGTCGAGTTCTCCTACGGTGACGGCAACGAGTCTGGCCAGGTGGACTGGCAGGCGGACCAGCAGAATGTGACGCACGCCTACGAGCGGTCAGGCACGTACACGCTCTACATGAACGCGACCGATGTCGTCGGCCATGTGACGAGCGCTGCCCTGACCGTCGAGGTCAACGACACGAGCGCCCCCGCGGTGACCTTCACCGCCAAGAACGAGACCTGGGGCACCAGCCTGGTCGAGAACAAGACCGTGACCTTCGACGCCAACGCATCCACGGACAATGTGGACGAGCTCGCTGACATGTACTATGTCTGGTACTTCGGCGACGACCTCGGGACCGACTCCTGGCTCAACGGGACCGGCCTGTACAACGTGACGCACAACTTCACCACGACCGGCAACTTCGCGGTGAAGCTGAACATCACGGACCTGGCGAACAACTCGGCGCAGTACACGAAGCGTGTCACGATCGTATCCGGCCTGAGGCCGGATGTGAGGATCGATGCGATCACCTTCGACCCTGAGGAGTTCACCGAGGGCAGCGCGGGCTACATCGTGGTCAACCTGACAAACAGGGGCAGCGCGGTGGCGACCGGTGTCGTCGTGACGTTCTACATGGAGAATGCGGACGGCACCGAGACGCTCATCGGCTCCACGAGCAGCCTGCTGAACGGGACCACGGCTGTCACGACCATCGCGGTCGGCGACACGGTGCAGGTCAAGTTCTCCTGGACCCCGGACTCGAAGGGCACATACACCATCAAGGTGAATGTGACGAGCGACGACCAGCTGACGACCCATGACATGAACGGCGACATCGTCGTGAAAGAGGCCGGCTGGAAGAAGATCGCCCTCTGGGGCGGCGTCGCAGCGGTCATCGTGCTCGTGCCCCTGCTCCTCTTCCTGAGGGGCCGCTGGTCGAAGCGCGAGAAGAAGGGTCCGAGGCGCGAGAAGGACAAGAAGACCCAGGAGAACTGAGAGTCCTCCAGGCCTTCAAACCACGGAAACCTCTTAAACTCCTTTTCATTCTCTTCTGCGAGGGAACATGCCGCACACATGGCGCCTGATCGACAGCGGTTTCGTCGGACCGGCCGAGTCGGCCGCCATAGACGAGGCGTTGCTCGAGGCGCACATATCGGGACAGGTCCCGCCCACACTGCACTTCTACCGCCGGCGCGTGCCCACGGTCTCGCTGGGCTACTTCCAGAAGGCCGAGGCCGCGGTGGACCTGGGGGCCTGCGCGAGGCTCGGGGTGAGCGTGGTCCGGAGGCGCTCCGGCGGCCGTTCCATCTTCACAGACCCCGCCCAGCTCATATACGCCCTGGTGGTCCCGGAGAACGACCTCCCCCTGGGGAGGGAGGCGTCGTTCGCGTTCGTCTGCTCGGCGCTCGCCAGTGCGCTCGGGACCTTCGGGATGGATGCGATGCACAGGCCCGTCAACGATGTCGAGGTGGATGGGCGGAAGGTCTCGGGGAGCGCGCAGTTCAGGCGGAAGGGCTCCGTCCTGCAGCACGGGACCGTCCTCGTGGACGCGGACCTGGCCATGATGGACCTAGTGCTGAAGGCCGACCCGTCGGAGACGCCGCCCCTGTCCAGGCCGTCCGAGAGGGTCACGACCATGGCCTCTGTCCTGGGCGCCGTCCCGGACATGGAGTCCGTGAAGGCCAGCATAACGGTCGAATTCGCAAAGGCCTTCGGCGCCAACTTCTACTTCGGCCGGCTCACGGACGACGAGGAGAGGTCCGTGCAGGCGCTCGTCTCGGGGTTCTATGGCAGGGAAGAATGGAACCTGAGGCGCTGAACTACATCTCTTCCGGCGCCTCGATCCCGAGTGCGTCGAGTGCGTTCCTGAGGGTCCACATGCTCGCCTCGACCAGCGCGAGGCGCGAGTCCCTGGCCGGCCCCTCGGACCTCAGGACCGGGACATACCTGTAGAACTGGTTGAACTGCGAGGCGAGGTCCTGGGCGTACGCCGCGAGCGTGTGGGCGCGCCTGTTCTCCGCACAGTCCATCAGGACCGTCGGGAACTCGGCTATGAGCTTCGCGAGCGCGCGTTCGTGGTCGTTCACCAGCAGCGCCGCGTCGAACCTTCCCCTGTCCCAGTCCCCGGCCTTCGCGAGGATGGAGCACGCGCGGGCGTGCGAGTACTGGGCGAACGGGGCGCTGTTCCCCTCGAAGTTGAGCGCGTCCTCCCATTTGAAGACGATCTGCTTCTCCGCCTGGATCCTGATGATGTTGTACCTGAGGGATCCGATGCCGACGACCCGGGCGATCTCCCTCATCCGCTCCTCCGAGATGTCCGTCCTCCGGGCCTTGACCTCCGCGTAGGCCCTCTCGACGGCCTCGTCCATGAGGTCGTCTATGTAGACGACCCGCCCCTTCCTGGTGGACATCCTGCCCTCGGGGAGCGAGACGAACGCGTAGAACACTATCTCGGGCTTCCTGTCGACCCCCATGATCGTGAGCGCCGCGGCGAGCTCCTGCATGCCCAGCTTCTGGTCCTCGCCAAGGATGTTCAAGGCGATGTCCGTCCTGGAGAACTTGTCCGTGTGGTACGCCAGGTCCCTCGTCGTGTAGAGGGACGTCCCGTCTGCGCGGGTGAAGACCCACTTGGTCTCCCTCCCGGCGATGCCGAAGCTCTCGAGCTCGAGGTGGAACGCGCCGTCCTGCTCGCGGCAGTGCTCGGACCGTTTCAGCCGCTCGATGACCTTGTCGACGCTCCCGTCCTCCACGAACCTGGACTCCCAGGTGGTCTGGTCGAACGATATCCCGATCCTTCCCAGGCTGGCCTTGATGGCCGTCAGGACCTTCTCGCAGTTCTCGCGGGCCAGCATGACCGTCTCATGGTCCCCGTGCTCCAGCTTGTAGAGCATCTGGTCGACCGCCTTGAGCACCTCCGGGTCCTCCTCCAGACGCTTGTTGGCCTGCTGGTAGTAGAGCACGTACCTGTAGTGGTCCGCATCCCTGTCGGGCTCCGACTCCAGCCTGAGGTTCTTGACCCCCCAGGCCATTATGACGACCTGGCGTCCGACATCGTTGACATAGAACTCCGTCGTGACGCCGTATCCGGCCCGGCGCAGTATGCGGGCTATGGTGTCGCCTATGATCGGGTTCCTGGCCCTGCCGACGTGCAGCGGGCCGGTCGGGTTCGCGCTCGTGTGCTCGACCAGCACCCGCACCCCCTTGGGATCCCCCGAGCCGAACCGCTCCCGGCGCCCGAGGGCGTCCTCGACGGTCCTCCTGGCCAGCTCCTCGAACCTGACATGGAAGTTGACATACCCGCCCGAGTGGTCCACCTTCGCGACCAAACCTCTCGGGCGTATCTTCGCTGCGAGCTCCTGCGCGATGATGTTCGGGGCCTTCCTGAGCATCTTCGCGAGCGGGAAGCACGGGAACGCGAGCTCGCCCATGCCCTGGGGCGCCCTGTCCAGCACGACCGGCGTTTCCGCTCCGAGCTCCTTGAGCGCCTCGGCGACAGCCGCAGCGACATCCCCCTTGAACTCCTGGAACGCATCCGCCGTCATGGTCTCAGTTTATCCTGAACCTGAGTATCCCCGTTATGCCCCCGAAGGCCTTCATCAGCAGCTCGCCCTCCTCGGACTCGCCCGAGATGAACTCCACCTTCGTGTTGTGCGCGTCGGCCAGCTTGTGGAGCTCGCCGACGAGGTCCTCGACGCTCTCGTTGCGCATGAGCGCCCCGTCCTTCTCGCACTTGAACTCCTCGGTGGAGTCCTTCGCGAGCTCCTCCTTCCGGGCGCCGCATGTGGGGCATACGAGGCCCAGCCTGACCTTCCGGATGTTCTCCGAGAGCATGAGCGTGTCGACCGCGCCGATGAGCAGGGCGTCCTTGACCATCTTCTCGCCGTAGACCGACAGCCCACCGTCCGCCTTCCTGATCTCCTCGAACAGCCGCTGCACAAGGTCCTTCTCGCGCATCAGGTCGAGGTCTTTCAGGGTGTCCCTGGCCTTCTCGATCATCTCGCGGAGTCCGTACTCGTCCGTGTAGCCCGTGTCGAAAGTCTCGATGATCTTCTTCTGGAGCTCGTAGTGCAGGTACTCGTTCTTGACGAAGTACTCCTTGGTGGGCCCCGGTCCACCGATCAGTACGCCCTTCAGTTCCTTCTGCGAGAGGAACGATTCGTTGGCGATGTTCGCGACCTTCTTGTAGAACTCGTGCGCGGCTATCTCTATGAGCCGCTCGAACCTGCGGGCCGATTGGCCGCCCCTGCCGTGCTTGCTGGGTACCAGCGACGGTATGTTCTTGATCGGCACGATCCTCTTGCCTTGGAGCAGGCCGATGGTCGCCTCGCCCCTGTCTATGACTATCAGCCCGAAGGTCTCCTTCTCCTCGAGCATGCCCTCGAGGGGCTCCGTGAAGAAGTTCGAATCGCACTTGTAGATGAATGTGGGCACCGGGTCCGGTGGCTCCAGCACGTACTGGACCATGTCCGTCTGGTCCGCCGCGATGCTCTTGTGGCCGACGAAGAACACGAGCCCGTTCTCCGGGGGCTGCTTGAAGTTCTTCAGCCTCGCCAGGATCGACGATATCGCGGACTGCACGTTCTTCTTGGTGCTCGTGGACTTGATGTTCGAGGATTGAGAGTACTCACTCTTGAGATAGTTCGAGACATCGGATATCTGTTTCGTTGGCGGCACGTACAGCGATATGAGTTCCGTGCCCCTCCCGGAGAGTTTCCTTACCTCCTCGAGGCTCCTTTTGAACTCGTATCGCTGGAGGTCTGTGAGCTCTGTCATCCTAGAACAACCAGTCCGAAGCTTTTATACAGGTTAGAGCGTTCTTCATTATAAAGGTTGACCAGATGGAACCTGTCGTTTTATCACTGGGTGGGTCGGTGCTCGTGAACGATGAGAACAGCGCGGCCTACATCGCGGACATCGCTGAGGCCCTGCTCGAGGTCTCGTCCATGAGGAAGCTGTACGTCGTCACGGGCGGCGGGAAGATCGCCCGGTTCTACATACGCAATGCGCGAGCCCTCGGCGGGACCGAGCCGCAGCTGGACGAGATGGGCATCGAGGTCACGAGGATCAACGCGAAGATGCTCATCATCGCCCTCGGAGAGGCAGCGTGCCCCACGGTGCCCAAGGATTACAGGGAGGCGGTCGAGGCCGGCAGGAAGCACAGGATCGTGGTCATGGGCGGCGTCGCCCCAGGCATCACGACGGATGCGGTCTCAGCCTACCTTGCCAAGGAGGCCGGCGCGGACCTCCTGGTCAACGCGACATCGGTCGACGGCGTGTACACCGCGGACCCCAAGGAGGACCCGAAGGCGAGGTACATCCCGAGGATGACGCACAGGGAGCTGATGTCACTCGTGGGCACAGCGCCGCTCGGCGCTGGACCCAACGTCGTGTTCGACCCGACGGGCGCGAAGGTCCTGGCGGACGAGGGTATCACCCTGGCGGTGGTCGAGGGGCGCGACCTCGGCAACCTCAGGAGCGCGCTCGAGGGCAAGGAGTTCAAGGGCACGCTCGTGGGCTAGACCCATCTCTTACAAAGGTGCAGGAGCTGGGCGTGGACGCTCAGAAGGAACGCCGCCACCCATCTCAGAAATCGTTCTCTCGCCTGTTCAAGTGCAAGAGACGGGTACGAGGGGGCCTATCCAACGAGTCTTCGGCGGAGTTGGATACCCTTCAGTCCTTCCAGATCGTTGTCTCTCTGCTCTCGATGTGGCGGTCCATGATGAACACGTCTTCAGATGTCTCAGACATTGGCCCGCTGAACACTCCGCCGCAGACAGGGCATTTCAACGGGTTCTTGAACAAGAACCTGCCGCCACATGGACACTCGATAGGGTGCCTCTCGAGCGGTTCAAGCTCGAGGGGCTCAGGCCGTTCGCCTCACTCTCGCCGTACCAGGTCGTCCAGACAGAGTTCAGGAGGGTCTCCAGGGTCTGCTTCGTGTCCTACCTGGGGGACAGGTACTCCGTCCCCTGGCGATACGCGGGGCGGGAGTGCAGGCTGCGGATCAATGGCGAGAGGTTCGAGGTCGCCGTGGACGACGAAGTAGTCGCCACGCACGAGACAGTGCCAGGGACACACAGGTGCATCAGGATCAAGGAACACTTCGATGGGCTCTACAAGGCGATAAGGGACTCCAACCAGGAACGGCACATGGACAGGATCGCTGCCATCGATGAGAGACCCCGGGTCATGATACCTCATCCGCCGGTCGATGTGGGCCGTCGCGAGATGTTTGTCTACGACAGCTTCGCGGGCACCGGAGGGATCAGATGACCGACGGCCAGGCATACGAACGACTCCACGGGAACCTCCTGAAGCTGAGGATGTTCGCGGCCGAGTCGGTGCTCGACTCCGTGCTCGAGAAGGCCGCCGCGGACGACTCGTTCACGATGGATGTGCTCGACAGGCTCATGGATGATGAGGTGAGGGCCAGGAAGGCGTCTTCCGTGGCCACGATGACGAGGCTCGCGCACTTCCCGGTCAAGAAGACCCTGGAGGAGTTCGACCCATCCTTCCAGCCGTCGATGGACAAGAAGGTGTTCGCTGACCTGCGGTCTCTGCGGTTCATAGCCAACGACGAGAATGTCATCCTGCTGGGACCGCCTGGAGTCGGGAAGACCCACATCGCGATAGGGCTGGGCATGGAGGCCATCAAGGCAGGGTATTCGGCGTACTACACGAGCACGCTGCAGATGGTCGAGAAGCTGAAGAACGCGAGCCACAGGGGCTCTCTCGAGCGCGCCTTTAGGAGCGTGTGTAGGCCGAGGCTCCTGATAGTGAACGAGATCGGTTATCTGCCTCTGGACCGGGAAGGCGCCCACCTGTTCTTCCAGGTGGTGTCGAGGAGGTACGAGCGGGGCTCGATGATCTACACATCGAACAAGTCATACGCCGAGTGGGGTGAGGTCCTGGGAGACAACGTGCTCGCCTCGGCGGTCCTCGACCGCATACTCCACCACAGCCTGACGGTGAACATCAAGGGGGAGAGCTACAGGTTGCAGGCGAGACGGAAGGCGGGGTTGGCATATCCTCCGCCGGCGAGGGCCTCAGACAAGGATAAATAGGAGTGGGGAAGAATGACCGCCAGAAGTGGGGAACTCAATCCGCCGGATTTGGGGAATTGTAACCGTCGTTGACACTTTTGACGAGAGCGATTTTCCCTTTTTCGTCCAGCACGCAAGCCTGAGTGTCCTTTTTATGTACGTCCAGTCCTATGCACTTCATGGTTCTCCCGCCTTGGGTTTTGATGCAATTGCCCATATGAGCGGGGAACCTCTTTTAACACGACATCAGGCTGTAACCGCCGTTGACAGGCTGTAAAAGATGGGAAGGTCAGGATGTATGTCTAGAATCGGATGCGACTTATTCATCGTCAGCGGATAGAGTTGCTTGAAGCCCTCATCGCAAGGTCTACCCTGGGTTGGCCTTGAAACAGAGGCTACCCCTATTCAGGAGCGAGCCCGTCTCTTTGAAAGCAAGGGTTCTACACGAACTGTGGCACATGTCGGTGTATTCGCAACGTTCACACTCGGGTCTGCCGAATCGTGTCGTTGCGTCACGGTATCTCTTGAAAAGCTCGGACTCATAGGCTTCTTGAATCGAATAGCCCGGTATCCTTGGGATTTCGAATCCCTGAGCTAGGTAGTCCGCAGGGTAATCGGCGACATCGCATGGCACAATGCCTCCGTCTGCCTTTATGATTACTTTCCCGCTACCACATAAGCATCCATAAGAAGCCTCCTTCCCGAAGGTTCCCAGGAGTTCCGGAAACGGATAGATGCTCGTAACCTGAAGAGACATGGTAGGATGATTCTGTTCGACAAGTTCCCATAGGCGCTTGACAATCCTTCGCCGGGTTAGGAGGGGGATTGAAAGTCCTGTGCCAACCCCATGGCCAATCTCCTCGACAAAATTGGCTGTTAGACTCCTCGCTCCAAGAGAGCCTGCGAACTCAATCATACTCTCATAGTTCGACATGTCTTCACAGTCTTCGAAACTGCGTGTCGATAACTGGAATGGAATCCCCAAGATTCTGTCAAGTTGCCTAACCAGGAGAGCGGATTCGAGAGCTTCTCTGAAACTACCTTTTCCTCTCATTGCGTCGTGTCTTCCCTCGTGCGTAGAATCAAAACTTATGGTGACCTTGTTGACACCTTTGACAACTTCCTCTGCGCGCTCAAGCTTGGCGAGCAGTGTGCCATTCGTAGTGAGAGTTTTCAAAATGCTCGGGCTAATTCTCGTTATGATATCGCTCAGGTGATCGTGTAGTAACGGCTCGCCTCCCATCAAGAAGACAATCCGCGGGCCTAACTGGTTGATTGCATCTGCTATCAACTTGTAGTCGATTTCGGTAATTCCGTTACCGTCCTTGGAACTTCTTGCGTAACAGTAAGGACAGGTGAGATTGCATCTTTCAGTCAAATGCCATACAACGATTCCGCATCTTGCCATCTAAACGCCCTCATATCCTGAGAACTAAACCGGAGAGGTTTCAGATACCTAGCAGCATCGTGCCTCGCCGGCGTCGTCTACTTTCTCCATATCCACGTGGGTTCCCACTCAAGAAGTTCTTCTTCCGAGTAGTCATCCGGATTAAGCTCCTCCAAGAACTCACCTCCAAGCTGCGTCACCGCGATTTGGAGTATATGAATTTTACGTGGAGCGTGCTGTGTAGAAATCCTCGGTGAAGAGCAAAAAGAGAGTCTTCAGCCTCCCCGAGTTGTATGAAATCGCTCGGAAGATGAGTTCCTTGTGCTGCTGGCTCGAAACGCGAGCCAGTACGATGGACCCCATCTTCCGCTTCTCCACCGAGAACACCGTCTCCACATTCGGCCGATGGCCATCGTACCCTTCCTGGTCGAAGTACTTCGCTTGCTTCCTCCGTCGCTTCCCCTTCATCTTGATCTTCGGACGGTTCGCCGCCCGGACGGATATCGCCGTCCGGGCGCCCAGGACCTCCTGGGCGTACTCGTGGTTTGATTCCGCGTCGTAGCCCTTGTCGGCCACTACCAGCTTCACGGGGAGTCCTGCTGGACGCACCTTCTTCAGGGTCCAGACGAAGTCGGGCGAGTCGCCCGACGGGCCCGCCTGAACTTAACCGCCACGATGAGCTGCTTCCTCGCCTCCACCGCCACGGTCTGCTTCAGATAACGACGAGTCAGAACGCCTCTCCTGTGTCCTCCCAGCCTTTCCCCTCTCGACTCGAGCACACGGGTGTAGTACGTGCTCGCGGATGTCGAGCTGAATCCCGTCGAGTCCACGGCCAGATAGAGCACTCTCAGACGCGCCTCCTGCAGAAACCCGAGGAGGATGCGCTCCAGCCTCATCGTGTCGGCCCTCTTCGAGAACTTGTGCAGCGTCGTCCAGTGAGGCACCCGTTTCAATCCGAGCTCCTCGAGAAGCGAAGTGCAAACCTCCAAGACCTCGCAGAAGTCCCTGTACGATTTCCTGAAGTGCTGGCGGAGCGCCAGCGGGACCACATGCTGGTGGTCCGTGTACAGGTGATTCGCATATCTCGATCCTCTGAGGGGGTACCGAGCCCTCCTCAACACCCTCTTCTGTCGCCTCACGATGCGAACCAGCTTGTGCTGGTTCGCATTCTTCCCATCCCACGGCGCAGGGCCATCCCATCCTGGGGTCAAGACAACTCTTTGCGGAACTGGCTTGACTCCAGGGAGGGGTCATCCTGTGCCGACGTTTCTACCTTTCCAGAATGTCGCTTTTCAGAGGGTTGCTACAGAGCACATCGACGATATCTGATATGAAGTAGGCGAGATGATCCTCCGGGAGCCATTCCCGAGGGTCGGTGGGGGGAAGCATCGTCTGGTCAGGGTCGTATCTGCGGAAGGTCTTCTCGTCCGGAGACACCGTGGCATTTCAGGATGTCTGGCATAATGAAGAATCCTGAACCAGACTTGTTACTAGATTAAAATATGGCGTGGATTATACTGGGAATACTGGGACAGCCTCAATTTACCCTCAATTAGAACTCCGAACTAAAACCGTCAAGCGACATGCATGGTGGACAACAACATGATTTCTTACCGGCAGATAATGCCACAGGGGCGGTCTCGTCCTGACACCTAGGAATCAGGACTCCAGCTGCTTTCTGTCGAAGATGACCCTGGCAGACAAGATCACAGAGACGCTCATCAAAACAAGAAGGAGACTCACGAGGATGTCCGCCTCGCGGAACGTACCCAGCAATGACGCCCGGAGGATGTCAGCACAGTACGTGAGCGGGTTAAGATACCCCACTTGCCGAATCAGCGATGGTGCAGATTCAAGAGGGTAGAATACCGAGCTCATGACAATCAGCGGCGTTGTGGTCAGCCTGAAGAATACGGTGACGTGCTCAGGAGTCGTCGCGAAGGAGAATATGAGTATGGATAGGAACGCGAAGATGAGGCAGCATGCGGTGATTGACACCAGAAAGAGTCCCGCAGAGTAGTACTCGATATGGACCGACCCAGCGATCATGGGCATGGATAGGAGGAGAATCGCAAGACCGCTCACGATGCTGGAGATCAATATCGCAGTAATCCGCGAGAGGAAGTAGTAGGACCGCGGGACCGGAAGTGTGAGCAGTTGCTCCAGCATACCGTTGTGCTTGTCCGTCCAAAACATGGTGCCCCCCAGGCTCGAAAGGGAAACGACATGCATCAGTACAATGCCTGGAGCCAGGAAGCTGGGATAGTCCAGTTCCACGCCATTGACGGTGAATGGGGGGATGATCTTCTCGTAGGCGAAGGCCGCGAAGAAGACATACATCAGATTCGGAATCAGAAGGCTCGCGAAGAGGGCAGGCTTCAGGTCATAGGTGGTTAGGAGGTTCCTCACAGTGAGTCTGAAGAAGACGCTCATGTCCGGTTCCTCCGAATCACGCACAGGTACGCGTCCTCCAGATTGTCCGTCCCGGTGGACCGGATGATCGAATCTGGTTCGTCGATGAGATGAATCCTACCCTTGTCGATGATCGCAACCCTGTCGCAAAGGTACTCGGCTTCGGACATGTTGTGCGTGGTGAAGAACACGGTCATGCCGGATTCAGCATTCTCTTTCAGCAAGTCTAGAGTCAGCCTCTTCGCCTCTGGGTCAAGGCCTATCGTCGGTTCGTCCAGGAAGAGGAGCCGTGGTTTTCTGACGAACTCTCGTGCAATCTGCAGTCTCCGTTTCAGGCCGATGGACAGTTGGACCGCCTTACGGTCAGCATGCTCGTCGAGACCGAATAGAGCCATCATCTCCCTGGCAGCTGCTGTCGCTTCGTTCCAGGACATACCGTCCAGGTATGCATACATCGAGATGTTCCTCAACACTGACAGATATGGCTCGTAGCTCGGTGCCTGCTGTACCAGGCCGATGCATTCCCTTGCCTTTACCGGATCCTCGCGGACATCGTATCCGAATACGCGCGCGGTTCCAGATGTGGGAGAAATGAGTGTCGTTGCCAGTCTGACCGTGGTCGTCTTTCCAGAACCGTTCGGTCCCAAGAACCCGAACACTTCACCGACACTGACGCTGAAGTCTGCGTCGACGAGCGCCCTAACGTTTCCATAGTCCTTGCTGAGGCGTTCTGCAATCAGTGCTTCGACCATCGGCCATCTTCCCGAACGCTTTAGCCACGGGCCCGCCGCGCTCCACGAAATCCTTAGTGATGCTCCGACGGGGTTCGCCAATTCCTTGAGCATGGTAATAAGGTTTTTGCTTATCAGCTTTGCGTAAGCTAATCCGTGACGGTCAACCTTACACCTCCTCCGACAGATGGACTGGGCGTTCGAGGCTGTAGCCCATCCTTTACAGTTCGTTGAGCCATCATCCTCGCCGATAGGTTCAAAACGTCCTGACTCGATGCCTTCCCGGGATGCATTATGGGGACCTCTCCAAGGAAGAAGGATTCAGGAGAGGGGGGAGTAACGGTCGAGTACGGCACGGTGAAGGCGCTCCACGCCATCGCGGAGCGAATCGGGTTGATGGAAATCATCAACCGGGCAGCCCCGAAACGGAACGGGCTGCCGGTCGGCGAGCTGGCGTTCATCATGGCCGCCAACAGGATCCTGGATCCACGCCCCAAGTACACCATCGCCGAGTGGTATCAGAGGACGTACATGCCTGTGATCATCGGCATCGACCTTCCTCCAGACAGCGCCTACCAGACGCTGACGCGGTGTCTGGACTATCTCACGGACGATGTCCAGATGGAGATAGAGATGGCCCTCGCCGGGAAGGTGATGGAGTCGTTCCACCTCAAGCCCGAGAGCTTCATCTACGATGTCACCTCCACCTTCGTCGAGGGCGAGGGTGGAGCCGAGATCCTGCTATGCGGTTACTCGATGGACCACCGTCCCGACTGCCGCCAGGTGAACTACACCCTGTGCGTGACGATGGACCCGACGGTCCCGCTCTTCCACGAGGCGTTCCCTGGCAATACGGTCGACTCGAAGACCGTCAAGGAGACGATGGTCCGATTCAAGGACAAGCTCGGACTGGACGGATGCTTCGGTCGACCGAGGCATCGTCACCAGTGCGAACATAGTCGAGATTGTGGACGATAGGAAGCTGGACCTTGTCGGCGGCCTCCGCATGGACAAGCGTTTCAGGGCGCTGGCCCTGAAGACTTCACTCAAATCCTTCGGGAAGCAGTTCACATTGAAGGACGAGGCACTCCAGGCGAAGGAGTTCGCCGTCGACATCGGCGGCAACGACCGCCGGTGCATCTTGTACTACAGCGAGGACAAGGCGGAGCGGGACAGGAAGTCCAGGGAGATGCGCCTGGCCAAGTCGCGACAAGGGCTTGACGAGATTGCCGCCTCGCTGACACGGAAAGGGGCTGGCCGGAAGCCGACGAGGAACGGCATCGAGAGGAGGATCGTGCTCCTGCTCGAGAAGAACCACTGCGAGAGGCTCATCGAATGGCGCCTCGTCGGAGGCAGGGGCGGGAGGCGCCTGAAATGGGAGCTGAACGAAGCGGCCATCAAGGAAGAGGAGATGCTGGACGGACGGTACTGGCTCGTGACCACGCTCGATGACTCAGCGAAGAGTGTCATCGAGACATACCGCGCCAGGGACGCGGTGGAGCGGGGGTTCAGGATCACGAAGGAGACGATCGAGATACGGCCCATCTGGAATCGCACTGAGCAGCACATCAAAGCACACCTGTTCGTGTGTTTCATCGCGTACCTGTTGTACTCGCTTCTGGAGATCGAAGCGAGGAAGGAGATCTCTGGCATCACCGGGACGAAGGCCCTGGACCGGCTGAGGAAGTTCATGGAGCGTTCGACCCGTCCAAGGCACATGACGCCGACAGGGGAGGACATCGCCCTGCTGTCTCGCGTCTCTCGCGTGAGATAGTTGCCAAGCGGCCGGCGTCCAGAAGTCCAGCGAGAGCAGTCTCACGAGGAGCGGTGAGACAGCTACGACGTTTGCCTCAAGATGAGAAGGGGTTCATCGCACAGGGATCTCCGCGGTTCTCCCAGCGCAGATGGCACAGATCGCCCCTCATCTCGCGACTGAACTGTAAAAGATGGGATGCAAACGCCCGTATCGGCGGGGAACCACTTTTAGCATGCCATCAACAAGGCCTACGAACTACTTACACTACGGTGGAGACAGTCTTCGCAAATTCCGTGTTGACAGGATAGAAATCTGATGCTCTCCCTCGTCATCTATATAGAGGAACCCTTTTCGAGCAAGTTCCGCCCCGGCCTTCTGAAGTGTGCTGTGATTGATTGCAGCAATTGCAGAATCCGGCTGAGTTGTCGACTTAATGCTGTCGCATGCCTTGAGAATGTCGGTCTCAGTCTTGTCCAAGAAGTGAATCTTGTCTGCCTTAGCGAGCCTAGTTCGCTCTCCGACGAGTGAGGTTCCATCGGGAAGCTCAATCCATGAATATGAGAATGATGCCTCTTGATAGAAGTCAAGGATTCTGTTGAAGACATCCCAAAGCTTATGATGCTTCATATGGTTCGAATTGAATCCAAAGAACTCTCGCTTCTGAAACTCTGTCCCAAGAATGTCTGAACCCTTGAGTTCCTCATAGCACGCATCATACGTCCAGACCTTCTCCAAGGTCTCGGACGAGAGATCCTCGAAGAACTTCGAATACTTCAGAAGAGTGAGTTCGGATGGCGTTAGCTGATGGAAATCCAAGTAGAATCTGAGATATCTCAGGTTTCTTATGCTGTCGGTTACATCTAATTCCCTTTCTTCCGGCAGGTTGCGAATGACATTCAGTCCCGGAAGGTGAAGGCCGCCATCCTTTGAGAACTTGAGGGCTTGGATATTGTCTATGAAGCGATGCATCTTGTTCATTTGCCGCATGAGGGGATCCGACAGAGCCTCGAAACCAATCTGGACCGCAACAATCGTTATCTCCCCCATGGTCTTGATATTCTCCCTTGTCAATCTGCTCGGACAGATCTCCCCTACTATCTTGTACGGGCGGTGTCTTGCCTTCGCACTCTCCACCAAAGCCTCCAAGAGGCATCCGAATTCCTCGACATTCCTTCTGCCAATGTCATCGTCAACAAAACAGAAATTCTCTACGTTGTGTCTCTTGGATTGAAACTCAATCTCGCTAACGATGTCTCTCACTGGTCTTTCTTGGTAAGGACCGCCTTGATTAGTGGCAATACAGAACTTGCATCTGCGCCATCGGCAAGAGCGGGATCCAACGATGGGGATTGTCGGTGAGACAGAAAGCCCCAATTCCCTCACCGCTCGGAAATAGTCGTCATGATCCCCGAAGGCACAGAATGAAGCAGCATCAACATGCTTCTCAGGTTCTCCAGATGTAGAACGAAGGCCATTACTGCCGCGGTAGACCAATCGAGGGACCTCGTCCAAGGAAGAAGTCTCACTGATATTCTGTAGCAGTGTTGTCAGAGGAATCTCGCCATCGCCCCATATCGCGTAATCCACGTGTTCGAAGTTTGTCATGAACGCCATTGCCTGCGTCTCGGAGACAAGGCCTCCAATAACTACCTTCGTGCTAGGATTCAGTTCCTTCAGTCTGTTCCAGATGTAGCTGCCGATTAACCATTGGTAGGTGTTTACTGTGAACGCGGAAATTTCCCAGTCAGCGATTTTCTTCTCTTCGATTACCGTGTCGATGTGGTTCTTCAGAAGTGTTGAGATCTTCTTTGTCTGCCCCGACATGGAGAGGCTGTCTAGTGCGGACTCAAAAGGCGAAATCGAAGCGCAATGCGTTATGTCCTGACCTGATACTGAATGGAAAATCCTCGCAATACGCGCTGACAGTAGCACCTCTGGGAAGTCGAAGCCACTCTTCTCCAGTCTGCGCGTTATAGAGGCGAAGCCGTCCGATATCTCTCTCGGGGTCAAATACCAGTAGATGTTGGTTACTGAAACGTCAGCCTCATGTGCGAGAAATCCTTTTAGATATGCAATGGCAGCATTTGGAATTGCCTGCCCATAGGGATAGTTTGCGTGAAACGCGAGTCTAATCATGATAGTCAATCAGGATTCTGCGCCCAGATATTTCACAGTTCCCACGTTACTGTTGCGGCTGCCAATTTGGCACATCCTTGAACGGACGATTCGACGGCCCGGATGTCAGATGTTCCTGAACGCGTCGGTCTAAGGGATAGCAAATAAATTCGTAGAGCTCTTACGTCCAGTCATCCATCCCCCTCCGGATGGGATTTGGAGTGCTGTTCGTGAGGCGGCTGACCCAGGACGAGGTCGACACTTTCAGAAAGGTGTCGAAGTGTGCAATCGATGGACGACTGGCTTTGAGATACCAGGCGATCTGGTTCTCCAACCTCGGGAAGAGCGTCCGGGAGATTGCAGAACTACTGGATGCGTCCGAGGAATCGGTCAGGAACTGGATACACATATTCGAGGAGGACGGGTTCGAAGGGCTCGCCGATGACTGGCGGTCCGGGAGGCCTCCGAAGGCGAACGAGGCCTACACCGAGAGGCTCATCGACATGGTCCACATCAGCCCACTCCTCGTGGGCTACTCCGTCACCAGCTGGACCCTCCCGCTGCTCGCAGAGTACATAGGGAAGGAGACGGGCGTGCGACTGTCCGGAGAGCGGATCCGCCAGCTGCTCCTGAAGGACGGGATGCGCGTCAGGAGGCCGAAGCTGCATGTCGTGAGCGATGACCCCCTATATGGCCAGAAGAGGGAGCGCCTCGAACGGCTCCTGGCCGCTCCCCCGAGGAGGACCGTGGTCCTCTTCGAGGACGAGACGGAGCTGCACCTCAACCCACGCATAAAGAAGACATGGCAGGAGGTCGGCTCCCCGATCAGGGTGGACGCGGCCGGGAAGGACCGGAAGCTCAACCTGTTCGGCACGGTGAACCCTGAGACCGGCACCCTGGTCACACGCTTCTGCCAGCACAAGAGGGGCAACGATTTCGTCGGGCTCCTGAAGCAGGTCGCCAGACGGTACAGGGGATGGGATGTCAAGATCGTCCTCGACAACTACAGAGTCCACTTCACAAAACGTGTGCAGGACTATCTCGAAGGGCTCGATGGACGTATCGAGCTGGTGCCACTGCCCACATATTCACCACACCTGAACCCGATCGAGGGGTTCTGGCTCTTCCTGAAGTCCCACGCCCTGAGCAATCATCTCTTCGAGGACATCGGAGGCCTCAAGCGGAACGTCCAGAGATTCCTGAGGCATCTCGAGACGGGACGGGTTGAGCGCTATCGATACCCCGTCAGAAACGGGAAGAACTCAGTTGCTTTCCCTTAAAGCCGATGCGCCCGCGCGGACAGGATCGCAGAGAAGCTGTTCAGAAGACCCTTAGCCCGCTCAAGAAGCGTTTGATGTCAGTCCTGCCCATTCGATTTCTTCTCACGCGATGGGCCCGAGGTCCTCGCTGCTGATCTCCTCGATGCCGCACGACGCGAACCGTTCCCGGAGCTCCCGGTAGGCCGGCTTCGGCATGCCCTTCTTATGGAAGTAGACGCGCTTCGCGCCGCCCGACCTCTCGCTCATCTGCCGGACCATGGCGTCATCCAATGAGCCGAGCGCGTAGTTGGCCGCCATGTGCCCGACGGCGACCTTTCTGGCGAGCGCGACCTCCGTGAACCTGGGGGCGTAATGTCCGCCACCGACGCACATCACCGTCGGGAACCCCTGGTCCCTGATGTCCAGTACCGAGCCCGCGATGGCTTCGGCCGCGTCCTCCCTGCCCCAGAGCTCCTCGTAGCTGCCGATCTCGATGTAGAACGCGGGCGCGTCCACGGTCGGTCCGTGGTGTGTCGTCTCGAAAGATATGTTGAACCCGAGCCCCTGGCTCCTCGCCGCGAGGTTCCTCAGGGCCGAGGTCATGAGCTGGGGCGACGAATGGCAGAGCGTGCCCGGCCTGCCGCCGAAGTCCGCGGACGAGTAGTTGCCAATCGGGTGAACCGTGAGCGTGGGTATCCTCGACTCCGCCCTGTGCCTCGAGGCGAAGACGACGACCTCGACGCCCTCTCCGAGCGCCTCCGATGCACGCAAGTCCACGAAGTCCTCGTCGAGATGTATCCTGTCCACGAGGACCATCCTGAAGTCGTCCTTGGAGAACACCGGATGCCTTCCGAAGGCCCCCTTCTCTGTCCAGCCTGGCCTCTCCAGTAGCCGCGCCCGGATGTTCATCGATGCCGGGTCCTCCGCGGAGGTGACGATCAGCTTCACGCTTCCCGCACGGGGACCGCATACGATAATCCTTTTCCAGTCGGTGTCCCGCAAAGCCTTATTATCCTGCCAGGGTTCTTGAGCACCGCCATGGCACCCATCCCGACGACCACGATCGGCAGCCTCTACAGGTTCAGCCCGGACCTGCACGAGTCGATAGACCGGGCGGTCGAGTTCCAGCTCCAGCACGGCCTTGACATCCTCTCGGACGGGGAGCAGAGGGCGGACATGGTGTCCTACTTCGCAGAGTCCTTCACCGGGCTCGCCGTCGAGAACGGCGCCCCCGTCGTCACGGGCAAGATCGGGCTGAGGGACGGGCCGGGGTCGTTCTCCAAGATCCAGGACCTGGACTACATCCTCTCGAAGCACCCTGACCTGAAGGTCAAGGTCGCCATCACCGGGCCGACGACCCTCGGCATGACCTGCGGGAGCAGGAAGATCAAGTCGCACTACAGGAACCTGCTGGACTTCGACCTCTACGAGGACATCGCGATAGCCCTCGCGCCCATCGCGAAGGCCATAGCGGACCGGGGGGCGTACGTGCAGATCGACGAGCCCTTCCTGTCCCAGGGGTTCAGGGACCTCGCGGCCAGGGTCGCGCTTCTGGACTATGTCGCCGACGGCCTGCCCAGGGACAGGGTCACGGTCCATGTCTGCGGGTTCATAGGGGGTTTCGGCGTGGTCGACCACCTGCTCAAGCTGCAGAACGTATCGGTCCTCAGCTTCGCGTTCGCGGGCAGGACCGAGCGGCCGAACATCGACCATGTGCATCGGAAGGCCTTCGAGGACGTCCACAAGAAGCTGGGCGCGGGGTGCATATCGGTCACGCCAATGTCCCCGGCCGAGGTCAACACCCCTGCACATGTCTCATCCAAGCTCCACGAGCTCTCTGCCAGGGTCGGCAGGGATAACATCGCGTTCGCCCACCCGGACTGCGGTATGAGGGTAACCGACAAGGCCCTCGTGCCCATGATACTGGCGAACCTGAAAGCCGGCGTCGACATGGTCGACTGAGCTGGCGGGGGCAGATGGCTTGGGCTCGACGATCCTGACCGAGAAAGAGGCGAGGACGAACGTCAACCTCCTCGCGTCCCTGGACTTCATCATATCCTTGGGATTCGGCCTGATCATGCCGCTCTTCCCGCTCTATCTCTCCATGCTCTCCGGAGGCTCGCTCGAGATCGGGCTCCAGGTGGGCATACTCTTCTCGGCGTTCGTGTTCTCCCGCGCGCTCCTGGCGGCGCCCTTCGGCAACCTGTCCGATAGGATAGGGCGGAAGCGTCTCATCCTCATCGGCAGCTTCCTGTACGCCGTACTCGCGGTGCTGTTCACCGTCCCGGACACGTGGTTCGGCCTCCTGTTCGTGAGAGGCCTCCAGGGGGTCGCGAGCGCGATGGTGTGGCCCGTGAGCGAGGCGCTCGTGATCGACTCGACCCCTCCGAACATGGTGGGCTCGTCGATGGGCAAGATCGTCATGTCGTCCAACCTCGGGATGGTCGTGGGGCCGTTCGTCGGGGGTGCATTGTTCGCGCTCGCCTACGGGCCGCTGGGATTCTCCGAGATGGACAGCTACAAGTTCCCGTTCTACTTCACGGCGGTGCTCGCCCTCGTGGGCGCCATCATGGTCTGGGCGTTCGTCAGGGACGCGAAGGCTCCCAAAGGGGTGAGGTCGAAGATGTCCCTGAGGCAGCTGCTCCACCCCGATGGGATGGATAGGCAGGGCATCAGGAACCTCCGGGCGCTCTATGCGAACGCCGCGATGGAGGGCTTCGCATTCGCCAGCATCGGGCCGCTCATGGTCATATTCCTGTCCTTCAAGTTCCCGGAGCTGGGCGCGGACTCGATACCCATCATAATCGGCCTCGCCAGCGGGCTGGGCGCGATCATCGCGTTCCCGGCAGGCCGCTTCGCGGACAGGTTCGGCAGGAAACGCATGTTCGTCATCGGAGGGTATGTGGCGTTCATCGGCACGATCCTGATACCGTTCGGCTGGCTCCTGTGGGTGGTCATCGTGTTCATGGCCATGAGGTCCATGGCGTTCCAGGTGTCGAGCCCCGCCCTCAGGGCGCTCCAGGCGGAGACGGTCCCCGAGGCGACCAGGGGCCGGCTGATAGGCATGCTCGAGTCCATATCCAACTCCGGGTCCGTCATCGGCGGACCGGTAGGGGGGCTGCTCATGGACATGTTCCTCGGGGAGGACCTCGGGTTCACGGATTCGTTCGACGGCTCGGTGCTGCCGTTCCTGATATCCGGTCTGCTGGGGCTCTTCACGATATCCCTCGTGCACATCATGGTCAAGGAGAAGGACCGGACGAGGCCCGATGACGTGACTGATCCGCCCACGGGCACGGTCTGATGAGCGGTTCTGCCGATTGCATGTGATGGTCGATTTTAAATAACGGCATCAGGGTTCGATGACCTGGTGGGTGGAATGCTAACAGTTTCTGAACGGATCCTGTATCATCTCCAGGCGTATGTCAAGTACGAGGACAAGTTCGAGGTCCCGTACGACATGACCCAGGACGGCATCTCGCAGGCATGCGGCATATCGAGGGCGCACGCGGCCGTCGAACTCAAGAAACTGAAGACCGCGGGGATCATCGACGAGAAGCTCTCCCATGTCCGGAAGGGGAAGATGAGGCGCAAGGTCTACCTCCTGACACCGGCCGGGAAGGCCGGCGCTGCCGACGTCGTGCAATATGTGACCGACAACGGCATCAAGCCGATGGTCGACGCGGCGGCCATATTCCCGACGGTCCTGTCAGGGACGAGCAGGTCCGCGAAGCGCTCCACGCCGATCCCCCAGGTCAGGTACTTCTTCGGCCGGGAGGACGACCTGAAGGCACTCAGGTCCGCGCTCGCGCAGCCATCGGTCAAGGTGCTATCGGTCAGGGGCATCGCTGGGATCGGCAAGTCGACGATCGTGGCGAAGCTCGCTCCGGAGCTGACGGGCCAGCGCCTGTTCTGGTACTCTGTCAAGCCCTGGGACTCCGCCCGGACGGTCGCAGAGGCCCTTGGGAACTTCTTCACGGAGAACGGCAGGAGGCGGCTCTCGGCGTACCTTGCGACGGGCAAGTTCGACCTGGGTGAGATGAGCTTCCTGGTCAACGACGAGCTGGCGGAGAACGGTTACACTTTCGTGTTCGACGATGTCGACAGCTCGGCCGGCATCCAGGAATTCCTTCGCATGTTCAGGCAGAGCAGCGGCTCTGCGAAGATGATCGTCACCGCGGAGCATGAGCCAGGGTTCTACGATCGGTCGGACATCGTCGCGAGGAACGAGGTCATCGAGGTCGAGATAGGCGGGTTGGCGAAGGACGCCGCGCGCCAGCTCCTGGAATCGAGGGGCATCAAGGGCTCCACGGCGGACGAGCTGGCGGAGATCACCAACGGCCATCCACTCTCCCTCGAGATGGTCACCGAGGATACCCCTGCGGGGGCCAAATACCAGGTCTCGAAGTTCTTCGAGGAGAAGTTCTATGCCGGGCTCCCGGACGCCGAGAAGGCGCTCCTCCAGCTGGCGTCTGTGTTCCAGAGGCCGTTCTCAGCGGACGCGGTCCCCAAGGACCTGAGGCATGCCCGGAAGGGCTCGATGCTGCGGGAGGTCGCTCCAGGCATGTTCGAGATACACGCCTCGCTCCGCTCCTTCGTCTACGAATCGATGTCCCGCGAGGAGCGCGTGAGATGGCACAGTCACGCGGCCGATTTCTACCTCCGTGAGGGCGATACCCAAGAGAGGCTCTACCACCTCCTCAGGGCGAACAGGTCGCTCGAGGCGGAGATGATGGTCTCCCGTCTCGGGGAAGAGCTGCTCGGCCGGGGGAACGCCCACCGGCTGTGGACGGCGATAGCCTCCCACGAACCGTCGAAGCCGAAGTACAGGGACCAGTTCCTGCTGACCAAGGCCCGGGTCGCCAGCATGGTCGGCGAGCTGGATATCGCATGGGGCATCCTCGAAGGCCTATCGGGCGCCGACGCCTCCACGAGGGGGGACGCGCTGGTCGAGATGGGGCGGATCAAGAGCAAGAAGGGCGAGTTCGAGGACGCATCGGGCCTGTACTCGAAGGCGATGGAGTCCTCGAAGGACAGCCCGGGCCTGCGCGCGAAGGCCCTGCGCGGGCTCGGCACGGTCGAAGGCAAGCTCGGGAACTACGCGAGGGCCCAGGAGCTGCTCGAGCGCAGCGCCCGGGAGTCAATGGCCGCCATGGACCAGAAGGGAATGCTCCTGGCGCACCTCGAGCTCGGCAATGTGTTCATAGGCCGTGGCCGGTACGAGGAGGCCATCGACCATTTCTCGAAATGCGCGGGCGGCTTCGGGCCGGTCGAGCTCACGAACGTCTATGTCAACATGGGCATCGCCTGCGCCCACCTGAACCGTTCCGGTGAGGCCGAGCTCCACCTGCGGAACGCGGTCCGTCTGGCCGATGAGACCGGCCAGCCGAGGGCCAAGGCATACGCCCTCACATCGCTCGCTGACATACTGATGAGGTCGGGCAGTGCGGAGGATGCCAAGGAGCTCTGCTTCAGCGCGCTCGAGGTCTTCACAGAGGTCGGGGACAGGCTCGGGACTTCCGCCGCCTACGCGAACCTCGGGCTCGCGGAGCGTCTCACTGGCAACCTCAAGGCCAGCGAGGAGTACTACAACGAGAGCCTCTCGTCTCTGGAGGGCATGGACGTCCCCTGGAGCATGGGCGTGCGTCAGATGGAGTTCGCCACGATGCTTGCCGAGAAAGGGGAGAGCGACCGAGCGGCCTCCATGCTGAAGAGTTCCAAGGACCTGTTCCGGAGGATAGACGCGAAGGACATGCTCTCGAAGGTGGACCGGGAGCTGAAGGAGCTGTCGAAGGGCGCATAGATCAGAACGCCGGTCAGACCTGCGGGACCTTCTTCAGCCAGTCGATGTCGGACACGTATATGTCCCTGATGTCATCGAGGCCGTACACGAGCATCGCGAGCCGCTCGAGGCCCATGCCCCAGGCCAGGACCGGCTCCTTGACGCCGAGCGGCCCCGTGACCTCGGGCCTGAAGATGCCGGCCCCGCCGAGCTCCATCCACTGGTTCTTGTAGAATATGTCGACCTCGAGGGACGGTTCCGTGTACGGGAAGTATCCCGGCCTGACGCGTATCTTCGGGAGCCCCATCCTCCTGTAGAACTCCTTCAGCATCGTCACCAGCATGTCGAAGCTCGCTCCCTCCTCGCAGACAATGCCCTCGATCTGCGTGAACTCCGGCAGGTGCGTGGAGTCCATGGCCTCGTTCCTGAAGACGCGGTCGACGGTGAACACCTTGAACGGCGGCTTCGGGTTTCGGGAGATGTATCTCACGGTGTCGACAGTGGTGTGCGTCCTCAGGAGCACCTTCTGCGCCTCCGCGAGGCTCCACTTGTACCGCCAGCCGGTCGAACCCGTCTTCCCGCCGTTCTCGTGCACCTGTCGGACTATCTCCACGAGTTCCCCGTCCGCGGACAGGTCGGCCGTCTCCGGGTCCTTGACATAGAATGTGTCGTGCATCTCCCTTGCCGGGTGGTCCTGGGCCGTGAACAGCACATCCATGTTCCAGAAGGCGCTCTCGACATAGTCCCCCCGGATCTCGGTGAACCCCATCGTGAGGAACGAGTTCCTCACGCGGTCCACGAGCATGGACATCGGATGTCTCCGGCCGCCGTAGACTGTCGGTGCGAAGGCTTTGACATCGTACCTCCGGACCTCGACCTTCTCCCACTTGCCGGATTGTATCAGCTCGGGGGTGATCTGCGCGACCTCCTCCCGGATGTCGAGGTCCATCGCGGCCAGCGTCTCGCCTTCCGGCGTCAGCGAGATGATCCTCTTCGCGATGTGCCGCTCGTTGACGATGTCCTTGCGCTGCTTGAGCGCCTCGATCGCTGCCTTCTTCGCTTCCCCTTCGGGAACCTCGCCCTGCGCGAGCCTCTCGATGAGGAGCTCGTCATCGCCCTTCGTGCCGAGCGCCGCCCTGCCCCGGTCTCCGAGCGTGATGAATGTGTCCTTGCCCTCCTTCGAGATGTCCCCCCAGCCCTTCTTCTTGATCCATCCCAGGGCTATCTGGACATCCTCGGCCTTCAGCTTCCCGCTGTCCTTCAGCTCCGCCAGCGACACCTTGCCGCCGTACTCGTCGGCCAGCAGCCCGATCGTGACCCGCTCGGGGAGCGGCTTCGACGCTGCCTCCGGGCGTCTGAGGGTATAGGCCTTCGTGATGGACTCCTCGATCTTGACAAGTCCCTTCGCCTGGAGCCACGAGGAGGCGTTCATGACCTCCACGAGCTGATCCAGCCCGGACTTTGCGAGTATGTCCTCCGGGCTGCCCTGCCTGAGCTCGTTGAGTGCCTTGAGCACCCTCTTCTCGAAGTAGCTGAGCCTTTGGACTATGTCATTCGTGGACATGCCGAGGGCTCATCGGGCGTTCGGCTTATCTACTTTTTGCGGGACTGGCGATGGTAGTCTATCTCGTCCTCGAACGGTTTCATGTCGAAGACCGGGGTGCCGTCGAAGGCGTCCAAGCCCTTCACGGTGACCGTGCCCTTCCTGATGCCGACCAGCTCGACCAGGGTCAGGCCGAGCCTGTTCGGCCTGGTCGGGGACCGGCTGGCGAACACGCCGACCTCCGGATTGGCGGGGTCGTGGCATGGATGGACCCTCGCCCTCCAGCCTCTGGTCCTGTGGAACCCGAATATGACCCACACGTGCTTGAAATGGCCGAGCCTGTACAGTCCGGGGACGAACTCCGGTTCGAACTCGAGCCTGGAGACGACCTCGTCCCAGTCCTCTGGACGCTCGGTGACGCCGTTGACGACATGCGCGATGGCCCTCAGCCGCATCTTCGGAACACCCCGGTCTGTCTACCGCCCTCTGGGCTTATGATGCTTGGTGCATCAGTCCCTGACGAAGAAATCTTCGATGGTGTCCTTGGCCTTCTCGCGGCGCGCCTGGTGCTCCTCGAGGAACTTCCAGACCTTCTCGAACAGGAGCGCCTTGCATTCCCCGCAGAGCATCTTCCCGGACCTGCAGTCCGAGTACAGCTGGGCGAGCCTCTCGTCGTCGGGCTCGAAGAAGTATGCGTTGTACTGGTGGACCGAGCAGATGTCGGGGTTGCCGCCCTTCTTCCTCTGCTCGTCGACCGAGACCATCCCTCCGGTGAACGCGTTCCCGATCTTCTTCTTGACCGTCTTCTTGTCGTCGACGGTGAATATGGTCGTGTCGTTCTTGCTGGATGTGGACATCTTGTCCGCGCCGGCGAGCGACGGCATGAGCTTCGCGTGCATGAGCGCGGGCTTGTAGTACCCCAGCCCCTCCGCGATGTCCCTGGTGACCCTGAAGTGCGGGTCCTGGTCTATGCCGCACGGAATGAGGCACGGGACCTTCCTCCCGCGCTCCGCGGATTCGAGGAAGCACGGGACCGTCTGGATGCTCGTGAAGAATATGATGCCTATGTTGAACGAGTTGTCGAACCCGAACACCGCCTTGATGGTCGAGAAGTTGATCTTCTTGGCGGCCTTGATCGCAAGCGGATAGATGGTCTTGATGTACTCGGTGTCCAGGAAGATCTTGGTCAGCTTCGGGTCGAACCCGAGGGCGATGATGTCGAGGGCGTTCTCGTAGCCCCACTTCTTGGTCTCCTCGAGCGTGAGATGGTCGTAGAACATGAACTTCTCGTCATCCGTGAGCTGGAACCAGAGCTTGACCTTGAAGGTGTCCTGGAGGTACTTGGTGAAAGTCCAGGGCATCAGGTGCCCCAGATGTATCGGGCCCGACGGCCCCCTGCCCGTGTAGAGCGAGAAGTGGTTCCCCTTCTCGTACTGGTCTAGGACCCAGTCGAGGTCCCTGTGGGAGTAGAACACGCCGCGCCTGAGCATCGGGTGGAGCGGGCCGTACTTCGCCATCCTCGTGAGGAGCGCGTCGTCGATCCTCTTCGTCCCGAACCTGTCGATCAGGACCTCGTAGTCTATCTCCCCAGTGGTCTTGTACGGGGTGACCTCGAACTCTTTGTTCATCTCGCCACTCAACCGAGTCTAGAGTGTATCGTGTTATATTATTTCCCTTGCTGGCGGACAGGGACGGTGTGCCTGCGCAACCCCTGTCGCTCGACCAGGAGCTGGAGGTCCTTGTCCTCGCGGCTACTTGATGATGATGTAGTAGCCTGCCGCCTTTTCTCTGGCCTTGCGCTTCGCGAGACCCTTCTGCTGGAGCTCGTCGAGAGCCCTCATGACGAAGTTCTTCGGGGCCTTCGTGAGAGAGACGACCTTTTCGGCCGCGGCCATCTTCTCTTCGTTGTCAAACCCTGCGCTCTTCATCGCGTTGTATACCTTCTCGGCGTACATCGAGAGTCCTTCTGGCATCGCATCATCCCTTGGACGGTAGGTGCCCGGCGTCGCGTACTGTGCGGTCCGGGCCTCCGACTGCTGCGGTCGCATCCGGGTGCCTGGTCTTATACTTTTCCGGGGCATTAGTGACGGACGGCCAGCGCCCTGATATCCGGCCTCTGCCGGAATGGGAAAGGCTTATCATATCCCAGGCTTTTCAAGCGCACAGGACCGAAGCAGGATTGGTGGTACGAACGTGGATCTCTTGGCTAGGGTCACGGGCGCATTCGCATTCTTGATTGTGGTATCTCTGATGGTACTGGCGGTCCCCGTGTCTGCCATCGACAGGTCTGATGGAGGCTACTGGACCTATGATATGGGCATGGACTTCGAAGGGGTAGAACTGACTGGGTCCATCACATACGCATTCGAGGACACAGATGAGCTGACCGTTGGATCAGAATCCTACGAGGTCAACGTCATGAAGATCAGCGGGTCCGCAAGCGGCAGCATCAACCTCACCGGTTCTCCGAAGGAATACTCCATGAACTTCGGCGGGTATTCCTACGACAGTGTGGACGGCATCGCTACTGTCAAGGAGGATATATTCATGTGGGCCAACATCAGCTGGGGGACAGCCCCTCTTGTGATCACCTCCAGCACCGAGGAGGAAATCACAACCGTGTACTCTCCTCCGCTGCTCTCTGGATATGACGTGGAGACCACAGGGACCGGCGATTCCTGGAACGAGACCATCGATACTGCCACGACAACTACAACCTGGCTGAACGGTACCACGGATGCCGTGAGCTCCAATTCAGGGCAGATGATATACTCAGTTGTGATTGCTGCCGATGAAGAGGAGAAGACGGTGGGCGACAGCACCTACTCCACCATGAGGATCACAGTGACCGATGAGTCCGGCAATCGCGAGATCTATTGGTACTCAAAGGATGTCGGCGGATATGTCGCCATCTATTCGTACTCCTATGCGGAGGCCACCCCCTACTCGACGGTCGACCTGACCGAGTTCGAGCATTCCACGGGCGCTGAGCGCCTGGTCCTTGTGATTATAGGAGCAGGCGTCGCGATTGCAGTCATTGTCGTCGCGGTCGTGCTCCTGCTGATTATGAGGCGGCGTAAGCCGGTTGCCGTCACCCTGCAGGGCAATGAGGCGGCAGGATCGGATAGGAGGATGATGTCATGACAAGGCCGAAGAGATGCGTCTCGGAGTCGAAGACTGTGGTGGCCAGGGTGATGATGCCCCAGGATGCGAACATCGCTGGGAATGTGTTCGGAGGGGCCATCCTGAAGATGGTCGACGAGATCGCCTATGTCGCCGCCACGAAGCACGCCAGGACCAATGTCGTGACCGCATCGGTCGACAGGATGGTCTTCCTCTCGCCTGTGCACGTGGGCGACCTCGTCACGCTGAAAGCGAACGTGAATGCCGCGTGGCATTCGTCGCTCGAGGTCGGCGTCAGGGTCGAGGCCGAGGACCCGCTCAGGGGGAAGGCGCGGCACACAGGCTCATCTTACCTGACGCTCGTGGGATTGGGCCCGGACGGGAAACCCACGACCGTGCCCGGCCTCGTCCTCGAGACGGACGAGGACGGCCGACGCAACCGCGAGGCCATGCGCAGGCGTGCCCGCAGACTCGAGGAGAAGGCGGTCGAGAACTTCGGCAAGAAGCGGAGACGGTGACAGGCCGTCCGAAGGTCTTTTCAACCCCTTTGCCTCGGTCTCGGTTTCATTTATTACATGCGAAATGTTACCCTGTCCAATAGAGGGATAGTTTGGCAAAGGCCTTTTTCAGACCTCTGACAGCCGAGCAGGAACATGCAGTGCACCTGGAGTCCATAAGGATCCTGGAGACGATCGGGGTCAAGGTGTCCAGTCCCAATGTGCTCAGGATGTTCAAGGACCACGGGGCGGATGTCGACCAAGGGTCGCAGGTCGTGAAGATACCCGAGTCCCTTGTGAAGGAGTCCCTCGCGAAGGCCCCTAAGGAGATAGTGATGGCATCGAGGGACGGCAAGCACGACCTGCCGCTGCCTGCGAAGGACCGTGTCTACGGCTGCAACGACGGTCAACCGACGGAGGTCTGGGACATCAACACCCAGAGCAAGAGGAAATCGACCGTGTACGATCTCATGGACCTGACCCTCGTGTGCGACGCCATGCCCGAGGTCGACCTCTACTGGCCGGAGGTCGTCGCGACGGACCTCCCGCCGGACGTGTCCAACAACCACGAGTTCGTCGCATCGGTGTTCAACACGGGCAAGCACGTCCAGCACGGCGCAGGCTCCGTCGAGGACGCCAGGTTCCAGATCGAGGCGGCCGCCATCATCGTCGGCGGCGAGAAGGAGCTGAGGAAGCGCCCGATCATCTCTATCACGCACACTCCCATCACACCCCTCAGGTTCGAGGAGGGGGATATCGACGCGGTCGTCGAGTTCGCGAAGGCGGGACTGCCGGTCGTCCATCTGTCAATGGCCATATCCGGTTCCGTGGCACCGGTCTCTCTCGCCGGGACCATCGCCCTGGTGAACGCCGAGAACCTCGCGGGGATGACCGTCTCGCAGATGGCCTCCCCAGGGGCGCCGATCCTCTACAGCTCCGAGTCGGGCCCGATGGACATGCGCTCCGGTGTGTTCCTGTCCGGGTCGACCGAGGGCGCCCTCATCAACTCGGCCGGATGTCAGATGGCCGCCAGGTACGGCCTCCCGTCCCAGGTCGGAGGAGTTGCGGCATCGGGTTGCAGGCCCGGGTACGAGATCGGCTACCAGAAGGCCATCAGCGGGCTCCTGACTGTCATGGCCGGCGCAGACCAGGTCGTCGGGATAGGCGGGTTCGACAGGTCCGGGTGCGAGTCGGTCGAGCAGGTCGTCATGGACTGCGAGCTCTGGAGGAATCTGATCAGGGCCTGGAAGGGCGTCACGGTCAACGATGCCACGATGGCCTTCGAGGCCATCGCAAGGGTCGGCCCGGGCGGTTACTTCATGAAGGACCCGCACACGCTGAGGCACTTCAGGTCCGAGAGCCTTATGCCGAAACTCGCCATGCAGCCGCACACGCCGGAGTGCGGGGACGAGGAGCCGATCGCCATCGCCGCCAGGAAGGAGGCCCGCAGGATCCTCGCTCAGCACAAACCGCCGGAGCTCGACAGGACCGTCCGCGACGAGGTCAAGGAGCTGCTGGGCAGGTACGATCAGACGCTGATCGGCAAGGTCGTCGACACGCGCTACCTGGACCGCAGGTGCTGACCACCAACGAAAAGCAGGTGCTCGTGGGCGAGGTCGGTCGTGAACAATTAAGTCCAGGTCCGCGAATCACCTAGACATGTCCGCGGTGGTCGATTTCAGAGACGGAGACGTGTATGACCGCGCCCTGGTGAGGGGCGCCAGGGCTGCAGTCCGCGAGGTGCTCAAGGTCCGGAAGGGCGAGAGCGTCATGATCTTCACGAACCCGAACAGCGAGGTCAGACAGATCTCGATGGCGGTGTTCGATGCGGTCCTCGAGGCCGGCGCCAGCCCGCTCCTGATGTTCCAGCAGGAGAAGGGTCAGTTCGATTTCGCAGAGGCGGGGCTCATCAAGGCGATGTCCGCTGAACCCGATGTGGTCATCTCGATAAGCTCCGACAGGCTCGGCAAGGACAGGTTCGGGATGAAGCACGGTTACAAGGGGGCCAAGAGGAGATACGACCACTACTTCGATGTCCTTTTCGAGGGCAAGAAGAGCCGGTCGTTCTGGTCCCCTGGCGTCACGATCGACATGTTCACGAGGACGGTCCCGATCGACTACGCGAGGATGAGGACGGACTGCAAGCGCATCATCAAGATACTGGCGGGTGCGGAACGGGTCCGTGTCACGGCCCCGGGAGGCACCGATTTCGACGTGGGGATCAAAGGCCGGAAGGGCAAGGCGGACAACGGGGACTTCAGCAAGCCCGGTCTCGGCGGTAACCTTCCGGCGGGCGAGGTCTACATATCACCTGCGCTCGGGGCCTCCAACGGTACGATAGCGTTCGACGGCTCCATAGTGGTCGACAAGGGCGAGATAGTCATCAGGGAACCCATCGTCGCGGAGGTCGAGGGCGGATACATCCGGAGCATATCTGGCGGGGAGGAGGCCGCGCGGCTCGAGAAGACCGTCAGGGACGCCGAGAAGAAGGCGCGGAAGATGGGCGCCTCCGGGGACCTCAAGCGGTCCGTCGCCGAGAAGTATGCGAAGAACGCCTGGAGCATCGGAGAGCTCGGCATCGGGCTCAACAGGAGCGCGCAGATCGTCAGCATCATGCTCGAGGACGAGAAGGTCTACGGCACATGCCACTTCGCGGTCGGGAGCAACTACGACGGCGACGCCGAGTCCCTCATACACCTGGACGGCCTCGTGAAGAGACCGACCATCACAGCGGTCTCCAAGGGCGGGAAGGAGACCGTCATCATGAGCGCGGGAAGGCTCGTCTGGGACCAGCCGAACGTTTAATTGCGCACGCAGTCTTCACCCTGCCGTGGAGGGGCGGCTGGAGCTAGGCGCCATCGACGGGGACAGGTACGACCGGTCCCGGAGGGTCGGCTGGCTGGACATGGACGCGGTCTTCGGCGCAAGGGTCCTCATGGTGGGTGCCGGGGCGCTGGGGAACGAGGTCGGCAAGGACCTCGCCCTGTCGGGTTTCAAGCATGTGACGGTCGTCGACATGGACCATGTCGTGGGTTCGAACCTCAACAGGTGCCTGTTCTTCTCCGATGAGGACGCAACGGGCAGGCGGGCCAAGGCCGACACGGTCGCCAAGGGCATGCGCCGCCTGTCGCCAGGGGTAGATGTCAGGCCGTTCACGTGCAGGATCGAGGACCTCCCTGAGGATATCATCAAGGGGCAGGACGTCGTGCTCGGCTGTCTCGACAACATCGCTGCCAGGTTGCACGTGAACGCGCGCGCGTATCGTGCCGGCAAGGTCTACATCGACGGCGGAATGGAAGGCTTCATAGGCAAGGTCATGGTCGCCAGGCCGCCTCAAGGGGCATGCATCCAATGCGGCATGAACCGGTCGCATGCGAAGGTCGCAGGGCTGAGGTTCAGTTGCACGGGCAAGGATGTCGTGTTCCACGAACCGAGGCTCGCTGCGGAGATAACGACCACGAGCATCGTGTCCGCGGTCATGGTCAGGGAGGCGCTCAAGGTGGTCTCCGGGAGGAGCGAGCTGCTCCTTGCGAACGCGTTCTACTATGACGGACAGAGGAACGTCGCGGAGGAGATGGAGGTCCCCCCGGACCCGGCCTGCCCCGTTCACGGTCGTGCCTAGGGGGACTACAGGTATGCGAAAGCAATTTAACCTCATGTACTGTCCAGTACACCGGTGGTCTTTCTGGCGTTTAGGATAAAGGTCAAGAACGCGGAGACAGGCGCCGCCGTCGAGATGGAACTCGAGACCGAGAACACGATCGACGAGATCATTGAGAGTGCGGCGACTTTCTGGAGCAAGGACATGGGAGCGTATGTCCTCAGGAAAGGCAAAAAGGTCCTGAGGGGTGGGACTGCCCTGAAGGATGCTGGCATACGTTCCGAGGATGTGCTAGAGCTGATACCCGACCCCGAGGGCGGATAGACCCGATGCCGCTCCCAGCAGACGTCCTCATGATGCGCCTGCGAAACGAGATCGAGATGTGCCAGCGGGAGCTCAGACATCACATCACGATCTCCGACCCGACGCTCTCGGCATTCCCGATCCTCATCAACGTCACATTCCTACGGGTGCCAGGCCCTGCATGGGAGGAGAGCAAGGTCGTCCACAGGTTCGTCCATCGCATGGCGATCCTCGTGAACGAGGAGTACCCGATGGAGAAACCCATCGTGAAATGGCAGACCCCGATCTTCCACCCCAACATCATGCCCCCGGAAGACGGCGGTTATGTCTGCACGAAGCTCCTCGAGAACTGGGACTTCAGCTCGACCCTCGCGTCCTTCATCAAGGGCATCGAATCCCTCCTCGTCAGCCCGAACCCCAGGAACCCGTTCGGGTGCGACGCCTGCACGCGTGCCGCGGCGTACTTCAACCGGAACAGGTACGCGCCGCCCCTCGTCATGGACCAGAGCGACCGCCGGATCAGGATCATAGGTGACGCCGATGGCTAGGCCGAAGATACTCGGTGAGACGAAACGCGAGCCATCTGAGCGGGAGCCTCCGGAGGCCACCACCCTTCAGCCGCACGACTGGCTCTCGGATGAGTCTATGATCCTGTATAAGGGCGTGGCCAGGGCCGGCTCGTCCTTCGCGCTCTACCTGTCCTCCCTGGCGGAGGAGCGCATACGGAACCACGCGGTCGAGCACGCGCCTCGGCGGCTGGAGGTCATGGGCTTCCTGCTCGGCGAGGTCAATTCCTGGCGGGGGAGGCACTATTCCGTGGTGAGGGATGTCGTCACGACCGAGCTCAAGAGTTCCTCAGCGAAGGTCAGGTTCGACCCTGATGCGTTCCCCAAGCTGTTCGCTTCGCTGGACGACAAGAGGTTCGACTACATTCTCGTGGGCTGGTACCATTCACACCCTGGCCACACATGCTTCCTCTCCAGGACCGACCTCGAGACCCAGAGGACGATGTTCGACCAGGCGTACCACAGTGCGCTGGTCATCGACCCCGTCAACGAGGAGGTCAAGGCCTTCAGACTGGACGGCGATGGCTATGCCGAGGTGCCGTTCGCGGTGTTCCCCCATCACTCGTTCGAGCTCGCCAGGCGCCCGGGGCAGCGGACCCGCAGGCTCAAGGTGACACCGTACCCCCCGGGCTGACCGCTTCCGGGCCCGTTCCAGGAAACCTTTTTCCTGAAGGTGTCCCTTAAGGTTCTCTTGATGGGTAGGGCCAACCAGTCCGCCGTCAGGGTCGTCGTGGCGGCCGCCGTGTCGTTGTGCTTCGTCGTCCTGTCCATGGCCGCGCCGATGAGCGGCGCCGATGACGACTATTCCCTGTACATCAGCGTGGACGACACCAAGGTCGGCATCGTCTCAGGGAACCTCACGGCCGCGGTGACCCGGGACTGGCCCAGGATCGTCTATTGGCACTCGGAGGACCCGTTCACCCCGACCTTCGAGGTCAGCTTTCCCAGGATGTTCATGTTCAACGATACGGACGCCGACGGAGTCTTCGCGCGGTCGGAGATGCTGGGCGTGTCCTTCCTGGACTCGAACCACGTCCTGTGGAACTTCTCGGCCGTGGACCAGGGCTTCAGCATGTCCATGGGAGCGTTCGCCAGGTTCAACATGACCACGCACCTCTCCATTTACCGTTCCCTCGAGGACGAGACCGTGACGCTGTCCGACTGGGCGATCGTGACTTTCGGGTTCTGCATCGCCGAGAACGACGTCACCTACGAGAACGCCGCCGGGAGCTATGTGGTCGACGGCAAGGTCAGTTTGTCCGTGGATGTGTCGCTGGATGTGCTGAGGCAGGTGAACTCGACCTGCATCGCTTTGGAGCAGCGGGTCGAGGGCGGAGGCTCCGCCAGCATGTTCGTCATCGACGACGCTGGAGGGCAGGTCGAGGCCTCGGGACTCATAGATGAGCGGGAGTTGGGGGAGAACTTCACGCACCGGATGGTCAACGCCGATGGGCCGCTCCAGCGGGTGTCCGTCGCTAAGGATGACGGGACCGTGCAGGCGATCTATGAATGGGCGTCGCTCGCGTCCTGCAACCGTTCGTCCAACACCACGCAGCTGGTGCCTGCCACATCGTACTACACGGACGGCGTCGGCCTGACCATCGACACGGCCTACGCGGCCGTAGAGGACGGGGCGACCATCGCCTTCGGGGGGATCATCGGTCTCGACGAGGGTGGGTTCGTCGGGCGCATGCGGGACTGGGTCATGGAGTACCTTCCATGGGTGGCGGTCTCGGTGGCAGTGGTGACCGCCATGGTCGCGCTGTTCGTGTGGCGAGTGAAAACCAAGAGGGGCCGGACGGAAGGTCCCACGCAGTAGGCTGCCTCATACCCAGATCGCGTGGCGTCTCCTCATCGCACCTTCGCCCTGTCCGAGCTTCTCCATCAGGTCCGCGACGATGCTGTCCAGGTAGATGACGGTCGCATCCTCGAAGAGCGTCCCGAGCGGGGCCAGTCTCTTCCTGTCCTCGTCCTTCGGCGGGTGGATCACGATCACCAGGTTCGAGGCCGTCGCAAGCTTCGAGTGCGGGTGGGCGGTGATCGTCGTAACGCGCGCCCCGACCCTCCTCACGATGTTCGCAGTCTGTATCGCGGACATGGTTTCCCCAGTGTGCGAGACGATGATCACAAGGCTCCCCTCCTCGACGATCGGGGTTATGGTCTCGCCGACGAAGTAGACCTCGAGGCCCATCTGGACGAGCCTGATGGCAAAGGCCTTCGCAATCAGGCCGGACCTTCCGACGCCGTAAATGAAAACCTTCTTGGACGCGATGATCTGGTCGACGAACTTGTCCGTGTTCTCCACTTCGGACTCGAAGGTCTTCTTGATGCTCTCGAGGATGTAATCGATGCTCTCCTTCATTTGGACCCGGCCTTCTCCTTCTTCGGGACGACCTTCTCCTCCTTGGAGACCTTCTTGGCCAGGACCCTCTCGAGTATGACCTTCATGTACATCGCGTCGTGCTCGAGCAAGGGTGAGCCCGAGATGATCGTGATGGGGTCGTTCCTGTCGACGAGCGCCTCAGCGAGCGGCTCGAACCTGAGGTCACCTTTCTTGATCGAGGTGTATCTCTTCTCGTTCCCGCCCTCGTGCTCGACGCCTGAGAAGTGCGTATAGAACGCGCCGTCCGTAACCTCGGCGATGTCGTCCAGGAGGTTGTTGAAGTCCTTCGGCTCCTTCAGCTTCCCCCCCACCCTCGCGTGATAGTGGGCGAAGTTGACGACAGGGACAACGCCGTCGATCTCCTTGCACAGCTTGGTGATCTCCGGGAGTGAGCCGAAGATCTCCTGCCTGCCGCTCAGTTCCAGCCCGAGCGGGCTCTTGATGCCGTGCTTCTTGTACCATTTCGTCAGATTGGACACACGTTCCTTGACCCGCTTCTGGGCGACCTTCGGGGACACGTCCCCATACAGGCCCAGATGCGTGACGACCATCGACGCCCCGAGCTCGTTGCCTATGATGCCGCCCCAGCGGATCGAGTCCATGCTCTTGAAGCACAGCTCACCCTCGCTGATGAGGTCCATGTAGTAGGGCGTGTGTATCGACAGGGTCACGTCCAGCTCGTCGGCCATCCGTCTCAGCTGCTGGAGCTCCTGATAGCTCTTGGCGAGTCCGCTCGAGAGAGAGACCAAGGTGTCATCCTGCTTGATCACCTCGTCGAGGTCGGATATCACCTCGTCCTTGCCGTCCTTCTTGCGGACTATCTCGATGACCATGTCGTTTGCGAGCTGCCTAGGGGTGCTTCCGACCTCTTCGGCCTCTGTTGCCCTTTCCTGTACATGCGCGCGGACGAGCTGTCCCTCCATGGCCGTAAGGCCTAGGCGGTGGACGTCCTCTATGCCGTCTCTCAATGTGCGACCCTTGCAGGACAATGGGATGCCCGCAGGACCAAAACGAATCATCTAAACCCCCGGGATTGAGCTGGGTTTTTCGTGTATAACGTAGCCCGTATATATGTTCTGTTGGTTCATGGCACAGTCGAGTACGTGCGCCAGGAGCGTGTCCCGATGGCTGTCCGATTGGCAGCCAGATGGCCCAAGCCAGCAGTCCCGCAATACCCAAAGCTTTATAAACGGTTCCCGCATTTAGTCGCCTGCTCTCAGATGTCGGAGGAGTCAGAAATGGGAAGAAGATCGAAGAAAACGAATCCCAACCTCGTAACCCTGATTCAGCATCTCAAGGATGCGAGCAGGGTGCACGAGGCACCTGTCTGGCGAGACATCGCACTGCGCCTCGAGGGCCCCATGTGCAACTGGGCGGAGGTCAACGTCGGCAAGATCAACAGGTACGCCGACGAGAAGGACCTCCTCATAGTCCCAGGCAAGCTCCTAGGGTCGGGCGAAATTGCGAAGAAGGTCACCGTCGCCGCCTACAGGTTCTCGGGACAGGCAAAGGAGAAGATAACGAAGGCCGGTGGGCAGAACATGTCCATCGAGGAGTTCGTGGCCAAGTACCCCAAGGGCTCCAACGTCAAGATCATGGGGTGAACAGATGGTCTCAGTCATAGATGCGAACGGACTGGTCTTGGGCCGGCTGTGCACCCACGTCGCGAAGCGCCTGCTCAATGGTGAGGAGGTCGTTGTCGTCAACGCCGAGAATGCGATCGTATCGGGACCGAAGGCCTACACATTCGAGCACTACAGGCACAGGCAGAACAGGGGCCAGGCCATGCACGGGCCATACTATCCGAGGACCCCCGACCTCATCCTGAAGCGCACAGTGAGGAACATGGTCGACTGGAAGAAGCCGAGCGGCCGAGCAGCCTGGAAGAGGCTGAAGGTCTATGTCGGCGTCCCGAGGGAGCTGAAGGATCAGAAGGCGGAGACGCTCGAGAGCGCCAGGAAGACGCACCTGATCCAGTTCACTTCACTCGGCGAGATTGCAGAGCACATGGGGTCTAAGAGGGGGGTGCCTAAGTGAAGGTTGTCGTTGCAAGCGGGAAGAGGAAGAGCGCCGTAGCCAGGGCAACGGTCATGAAGGGCACCGGTCTCATCAGGATCAACAGCGTTCCGGTCGAGATCCACGAACCGCACCTCGCCAAGGTCAAGATCATGGAGCCGTTGACACTCGCGGGTGACAAGGCGACGAAGGTCAACATCGACGTGAATGTCCAGGGCGGCGGCATAATGGGCCAGGCGTCAGCCATCAGGACGGCCATCGCCAAGGGGCTGGTCCAGTTCCTGGAGGACGACGAGCTTCAGGCCCTGTACACCAAGTACGACCGGTCGCTCGTGGTCTCGGACCCGAGGCGTAAGTTCCCCAAGAAGCCGCTCGGGAGAGGCGCAAGAAAGAAGCGTCAGAAATCGTACAGGTGATCGAATGATCATACCAGTCAGATGTTTCACCTGCGGGAAGGTCATAGGCAGCGCGTACGAGGACTTCGTGCGGAGGGTGGAGATGGGCGAGCCCGCAAAGGATGTGCTCGACTCGCTGCACCTGGACCGCTACTGCTGCCGCAGGATGATACTGACGCACGCAAACCTCATAGACGAGGTCGCGCCCTACTGAGGGCCGACCGTCCCCAACATTTTCTCAAAAGACCATTTGGGCCCGTGGGGTAGCTTGGTATCCTTCCAGCTTGGGGTGCTGGTGACTCGTGTTCGAATCGCGACGGGCCCACTCGAAGCCCTTCTACTTGGCGGACCTTCCATGGTCCCGCCGCTGCCCGTTGACCACCCGCTGGAGCTGAACGACCATGACGGCCCCCTTTGTGTGGTCCCCTTGGATCCGGTCCTCGGCCCACACCTTCCCCTTGCACACCCCGACGAGCTGCGACACCATGTATAGACCAAGTCCGGTCCCTGGCATGCTCGTGTCGCCCCTGTAGAACCTGTCGAACACCCGCTTCTTGTCATCGTCCGGGATGCCCTTTCCGCGGTCAGCTATCCTGACCTGCCAGCACTCCGCCCCGCCGTCCACATGAGGTTCGATGCTGGCGTCGATCACGACCTCCTCGGACGGATCGAACTTCACGGAGTTGCTGATGAGGTTCGCGAAGACCCTTGGAAGCAGCGCGTTCCCAAGGGCGTAGCGCGGCTCGGCCGGCCTATCGAAGCTGATGCGGATCCTCCTGTCCCAGTACATCTTCCTGGCTTCCTCGATGGTCTCCGAGAGGACCGAACCGAGGTCCCTCGCCTCGCAGTCCTTCTCGCCGAGCGCCCGCGACCTCGATGCGTCCCTCACGACCGCTGCGAGCTCGTAGGCGCCCTTGATGTCCTTCGCGACGATGCTCAGGTTCTTGCGGTCGTCCTCGGTCAGGTGCGGTGACCTCCGGAGGTTCTCCAGAAAGTGCATCGCCGCCGTGACGTAGTTTACGATGTCGTGCGACAGGAGGTCGTTCAGCAGCTGTGCCTCTTCCTTTGTCTCGTCAACTGTCATCTGGAGGTCCCGTTTCTCGGAGACGTCCTTGATGACGAGCTGGATGGTTCTCCCGGCTGGGATGTCCATCAGCCTTGCCGAGACCTCTCCTGTGATCGTCGAGCCGTCCTTCCTGACGAGCCCGAACTCCTGGCTCCTCACGACGCCCTCCTTCTCCGCCGACCAGATCAGCTGGCTCACGGTGTCCAGATTGGCGAAGATGTTCGAGATGCAGGGGTCTGAGCCGTTCGCCCGCGGTTCGTGCCCCAGCACCTCCATGCCCGCGGCGTTGATGGCTTCCACCCTGCCGTCCAATGTGACTGTGATGATCGGGTCTGGGCAGAGGTCGACAAGCGCTCTATGACTGTCCTCGGCCCTCCTGAGTTCCTCCGACTTCTTCCGGAGCTGCCTCTCCAGGGAGAGGTTCGTGTTCTGCAGGTCGAGGTTCTTGAGGAGTATCTCCTCGTTCAGCCGCAGCGTGTGCTCCTGCTTCGACTCCTTCCTCTCCACCGGGCCGAATCCCCGTTCCCGGAGCTGTGCTCTCGGCCCGGCCAAGTATCTGCACTCGCCCTTCCCCTGGGTGACGCACTCGACCTCCGTCGCGACTATCTCGTCCGTGCCGTCCCCTGCGTGGCCATCGAACACGTGTTGACACATCCAGGCTACGAACCCACATGTGTACGAGCATGCGGGTTCGCTCCTGTGCTCTTTCGCGTCATCAAATCCCAGTTCCTCGAGCGTCCCGCGTGCCCTCAGCTCGATGAATCTAGATGCTTTGTCGAGGTCCGCTACGGTGAACCTGCTAAGTCCGCCGGCCGCGCAGGTTTCGATGAGCTTGGCGAGTTCCTTTCGCGGGTCCGTATCGGGCGGGCCGAGGTTCTGTGCCGAGAAATACATGCGGGCCCCCTCAAAGCCCACACGGTAAAGTATCTCCTTCTCCATCACTCCGAAATCCCTTCGGAGGACGCTCTTCAGCACACGCAGTCCATAGGCGAAATCCAGAATCGTCCTGGCGGTGCCTGGTCCTGTCGTCCCGCCCCGTGTTATCGCCTGGCTGGCCTCGGCGGTCTCGTATTCCAGTGGCTCATCACTCCTTGTGTAGGAAGACCGCTGCAGGGAATGCCCTGCGCCCCGCAGCAGAGGTGTTCGGAGATTTGCTTGCCCGCCATCGGAACCACGGTCCTCGCAGTAATACCTTTCGCTCATGGTCCCGATATCGGCATTCTCCTACGGCGTTCAGCGAGGTGCGCCAGGGTCACTCATCGCAAGTATCTCGTGGGCGACCTTCAACGCGGACACGGTCTCGCGCACGTCGTGGACCCTGACCATGTCAGCCCCCTCTCGCACGGCCAGGACCGCCGCAGCCAGCGACCCCTCGAGCCTCTTGTCCTCGGGGGCGCCGGTGATCTTGCCTATGAACGACTTCCTGGACACCCCGACCACGATGGGTTTGCCCAGCCCTTTGAACTCCCTCAGCCTCGCGAGTATCTCGAGGTTGTGCCCGAGCGTCTTGCCGAACCCGATGCCAGGGTCTATCATGATGCGCCTCGGTTCGATGCCCCCCGCCTCGGCAGCGGCGACCCTCTCCTCCAAGAAAGTCTTGATGTCCCCGACGACATCCTTGTACCTGGGCCTTCCCTGCATCGTCCTGGGCTCGCCCTGCATGTGCATGATGATGACCGACCCTCCGTGCTCGGCGACTATCTCGATCATCCTCTTGTCCCCGAGGCCCGAGACATCGTTGAGTGTCGATGCTCCCGCGAAGAACGCGGCCTCCGCCACCTTCGGCTTCATCGTGTCGATCGAAACCCTCCCCGGCCTCGCCCTGCTGAGCTGTTCCACAATCCCCACGACTCTGACCATCTCCAGGTTCTCAGGGACAGGGGAGGCACCGGGCCGGGTCGACTCGCCCCCGACATCCACGATGTCCGCGCCCTCCTCGAACATCACGAGGCCCTTTGCCACAACCAGTTCCTCGTCACCGACGATGCCGTCTCCAGAGAAGGAATCCGAAGTCACGTTGAGGATGCCCATGACCCGTGCCCGGTCTAACCTGAGCGCGCACGTGCCGACCTTGACGGAACCGGCTCGACGAACCATCATCTGTCTCCTGGCCAAGTGGTCATCCCCCTGCTCTACAAGAGGAGGTCATCGACGAGCTCGGCTATGTCCTTTATCTCTATGTCCACCTTGACGAGCTCGTTGCCGAACCTTAGGTTGGTGACGCAGAACGGGCATGCGGTCACCAGGAGGTCCGCGATATCCGAGGCCGACCTGACGCGCCTCGAAGCTATCCTCTGGGCCGCCTTCGGGTCGGCAGCCCTCACACCTCCGCCCCCGCCGCAGCATCTGGCGGAGTCGCGGTTCTCCTTGAGCTCCACGAATGTCACGTCGGGTATCATCCCGATGACCTTGCGTGGCTCATCGTAGATCTTGAGGTGCCTGCCGATGTGGCACGGGTCGTGGTATGTGATCCTCTTCTTGAGAGGTCTGAGCTTCAGCTGCCTGGCAGCAAGGAACTGGACCAGATGCTCGGTCTCGAAGTCGACCTTGACGTGTTTGGGGTAGTGCTCCTTGAACATCTTCAGGCAGCCGGCACATGTGAATATGAGTTTCTTGACGCCGAGCCTCCTGACGGCTTCGACGTTCGCCTTCATCAGCTCGACGACCATCTCCTCGCTCTGCCCGGTCCTCTGGAGCGTGCTGCCGCAGCAGACCTCGTCGACAAGGGTGAAGTCGACCCCGAGCTTCCTCAGGATGGAGATCGTGTGCTGTGCGATCTCGGGCTGGCGGTACCTGACGGTGCATCCGACGAAGTAGCCGACCTCGGCCTCCTTCACGGGAGCCCCGAGGTCCACGGTCCTCGTCTCTCCGTAGGGGTTCTTCGTCTTCCTGATGTTCTCCGCGATCTTCTCGTATGCGGGCAGGGTGCAGCCGGCCTCCGCGAGGTCCCCTCTCGCCGCCTCCACTATCTCGACGACCTTGATGTTCGACGGACAGCGCCTCTCGCAGTCCTTGCAGGTCGTGCACTGGCTGAGCCTCTGAATCACGGACTCGTCAGCCGGTATCTCGCCCCGGGACAGCCCGTAGGCGAGTATGACCTTGCCCCGGGCGACGGACGGGTCCCATTGGTTGTCCTCGAAGTACGGACAGACGCTCTTGCAGAACCCGCAGAAGGTGCAGGTGAGCATCTCCTTCTCGAGCTTCCTGGACCTCTCGGCCTTGATCCGTTTCTTCCTCGCCATAGCATCAGCCCTTCCGGGGCGGGACCGCGCAAAGGTTTTCAGACCTTTGGGACTGTAATCACAGCGTCCATCATAAACGTCACCCTGGATCTCGGCCCCAGCTCTCCGATGGCCATGTCGACCGCCTCCTGGACGCTGCCCACGGGGACCATGTGCGCCTTCCTGGCGATTTCCGGGTCCAGCGTGGTCACGGCGAACATCTTCCCCTTGAGGCCGATCTCGGCCATCTTCGCGGCCTTGTGATACCCGAGCTTGTACGTGTGGTTGAGCTTGTCGAGCACATCCTTCGGGGAGTTCGCGCTCGCAAGCAGGTTGAGGAAGGTGTCAGGTCCCACCCCGGTCCTGCAGGCGCTCACGAGGATGATGATGCCGCCGTCCCTGACGGCGTACTTGGCATTGTCCAGGGCCTTCTGGGACTGGTAGAGGTCTATGTCGTAGGGGAACGCGGTCACGGCGACGACCACATCGGCCTTCTTCTTCAGCTTGACGACGAAGACGTCGTCCGCCTTCTTGGCAGCGGTCCTGAAGGACCTCCTCAGGTCCCCTGTGGAGGCCGAGCAGATGAGGTGGTTCTTGTCGAGCACCGTCATGATGGAGAAGATGCGCTTGTCCTTCAGGGCAGTGACGACCTCGTCCATGTCCTCGTGGACCGGGTTGCCATTGAGCCTCAGCGCCTGCGACTCGATCCTCATCGCCAGCTTGTGGTTCTGCTCGATCGTCTCGTACGCGGCGACGCCTGGTAGGAAGGATTTCCGGCCCCCGGTGTATCCTGCGAAGTAGTGGGGCTCCACACTGCTGATGACGATGATCCGGTCCGCGTCCACGACCATCCTGTTCAGCCGGAGTTTGGTCCCTCTCTTGGACGTCCCCAGGAAGACGGTCTCGCTGGTCCTGGCGTCATGTGCGCAGACATCCGACTTGATGCCCTGGTAGACGTCCCCGAAGATGAAGACATACTCCGATTCGGTCGGTGCCCTGTGCATCCCAGTTGCGACTATGTATCGCGTCTTCAGTCCCTGGAGCAGCGGGAGGATCGCCTTGATCACGCGGCCCGTGGGCGTCGGCCTCGTCGCATCGTTCACGATGACAAGGACGTCCTTGGCGCCCTTCAGGAACTCCTGAAGTGTCGGTCCGCCGACAGGCGAGCCGATCGCGTCGAGAAGGACCTTCTCCTCGTCAATGGAGGGGAGTTCCTTGGGGTGGATGATCTCGCCCAGGTTCTCTTCCCTTACATCGACGGTCTCCTTCCCGTCCCCGTAAGGTATCTCGATGCGCATGGTGGTCCACCGGGCTGGAATAGGGCTTCTTCTATTAGTACGTTAAGGTGTGTCATGGTCTGCCAGGCGTGTTCCGTAGGCCGTCTGGAAAATCTTAATTACGTTGTATGAGTGTGCACAATGCATGAAGACCCTCGGGACGCTCGGTGAGCGGGCGACCATCCGGATAATCGATAAGCTGGTCAAGAGCGACGTCTCCATAGGCATAGGGGATGACTGCGCAGCCATCGACATCGGGGGCAGGTACCTTCTCGTGACCACCGACATGATGGTGACCAAGACGCACATACCGAAGGGGATGGGGCCGTACGATATCGGCTGGTCCATCGTCGCGGTCAGCCTCAGCGACATCGCAGCGATGGGTGGGAAACCGCTCGGGGTGGTGACCGCGATCGGCATAACCAGGGGCCATCCGATCGAGTTCGTCGAACAGATGGTCGACGGGATGAACGACTGCGCTCTCAGGTTCGGGACCAGCATCATCGGTGGGGACACCAAGGAGCATGACGACCTCATACTGTGCGGCACCGCTGTCGGGGAGGTCGACAAGGACAAGATCATGCTCAGGAAGGGGGCCAAGGCTGGCGACCTCGTCTGCGTGACCGGCAGCCTCGGCAGGGCCGGCGCGGGCTTCTACTCGCTGAAGCGGTCGCTGAACCTCAAGGACGCCGAGGACGCCCTCAAGCGGCCATGGCCTCGGATAAAGGAGGGCATGGCCCTGGGAGCCTCTGGGTTCGTGACCTCCGCCATGGACATATCGGACGGTCTGTCCGCATCCATCTTCGAGCTGTCGAGGAGGTCTGGCATGACCTACGAGATCGACTATGCCAAGATACCGCGGGCGAAGGAGGTCGACCTCGCCTTCCAGGACGCTGAGCGACAGAGGGATCTCGCATTGAACTTCGGGGACGACTTCGAGCTGCTTTTCACCATCCGGAGGGAGGCCGAGCCCGATCTTGCCAAGCTGTCCCAGGATGTCGGGTGCCCCATGACGGTCATAGGGAAGGTCACGAGCGGCGAGGAGAACATCCTGATCGACAACGGCAGACGGGAGAGGCTGGAGAACCTTGGCTATGAGCATTTCAGGTCACGCCAGCCATGAAGCGAGCTTCTACGAGAGGGATGGCGACAGGGTAAGGTGCACGTTGTGCCCGCACTCGTGCGTCATAGCCGAGGGCAGGCGCGGGCTGTGCGGCGTGAGGGAGCACCGGGGCGGGAAGCTATATTCGCTCATCTACGGGCTGGCATCGTCGATGCACCCCGACCCTATCGAAAAGAAACCGTTCTTCCACTTCCTTCCAGGCTCCACGGCCATGTCCTTCAGCAGCGTCGGATGCAACCTGTCCTGCATGCACTGCCAGAACTTCACCATATCACGCGCGAGCTTCGACGGCTCCGAGCTGTCCAGGATCACGCCCGAGGATGTCGTGGGATACGCGAGGAGGACGCGCTCCAGGTCGATCTCGTGGACATACAACGAGCCTACTATCTGGCACGAGTTCACGACTGTCGCGTCCAAGGCCGCGCATGAAGCCGGTCTGAAGACGAGCTACGTGACGAACGGCTTCATCCAGGAGGCACCACTGAGGTCCCTGGGCGGTGTCATCGACGCGATGAACATCGATGTCAAGGCGTTCAGGGAGGAGTTCTACAAGAAGGTCTGCGGCGGGAGGCTGGTGCCCGTGCTCAGAGCCTGCGAACTGGCCGCCGAGATCGGCATGCACCTCGAACTCACATACCTCATCATACCCGGTTACAACGATTCGGAGACCGAGATCGGTGACTTCTGCAGGTGGGTCGCCGATTCCGTGGGCCACCAGGTCCCCGTGCATTTCTCCGCGTTCCACCCGGACTACAAGCTCATGGATGTTCCTGGCACGCCCGCGAGCACTATGATGATGGCATTCGGACTCGGGAGGAAGGCCGGGCTCGACTTCGTGTACCTCGGCAACGTCCCCGCGGGCGACAAGGACGACACGCTCTGCCCAAGATGCGGTCACATGGTCGTCGAGCGCGAGGGGTTCTGGGTCGGAAGCACGGATCTCAAGGGCGGTCTGTGCGCGAAATGCGGTGCGGACCTGAACCTCATCGTGTGATGGAGCGGTGCAGGGCATCCCCAGTCTGCGAGGGCTGTTCATTGCCCGGGCAAATGCCCGTCAGAGCGGCATCAGCAGCAGTAGGATGTTGCCGACGACCGCGGTCAGAATGAGGCCCACGAAGATCGGGATTATAAACGGGATCTTCGGGGTGACCCATACCTTTTCGATCCCGGCCTTGGCCAGGAGGTCGAGCTCGGCATCGAGGTCCTCATCTCGTTTTGGCTTCGTGTAGGTCACATGCTTGCCCTCCACGATCCTCTCCATGAGCCAGACGAACCGCCCTCTCGCCTCACCGACCGCCACCCTGTGGCCGAGCACGGCCTGGGGGAACCTCATGTCCCCGGCCATGAGGTTCTTGAAGAGGAACACGATCGGGACGAATACGACCACGATCGCCGCGTTCACGAGCACGATGAAAGCGAACGGGAAGACGAGTTCGCCGAGCGGGTCGGCTGCCTGGATGATCGGCAGAGACCCGATGTGCGGGTAGAATGGGAACATGACCGCCAGCGCTACGAGCGCCTTCGCATCCGCCCCTCCCCTGATGATGTCGAACATGTACATGAGCACGAATGCGAGCATCATGATCGGAATCGTCAACAGGTAGACGAAATAATCGCTGTCGTACCACAGGTATCCGAGGATCGCGGTCGTCGCAATCGCCAGACCGTATTTCAGCGCTGGAGCGTATCTCGCGAACGCGCCCTTTCCATCGGAATCGATGTAGATGTCGGAGAGTATCGCCGCTATGGGGACGAGGATGGCCAGATATTCGATCGGCTCATCGTCGAGAAACAGGCGGGCAGCGACGAACACCATTGCGCCCATCGACAGCGCCATCCAGTACTTGTTCGACACCTTCCTCGTCCTCCAGTCCAGCCGTGCGCCATATCCGAGCACAACTGCTGAGAAGGTCAACTGGATGCCCACGAGTGCATCGACCGCGTCCACGCGCTCGGATTAGGGTAGTTCTACTTAAGCAATTCGAGCCACGCTTGCGGGCCCGGGGTAACAAAGAATTTAAACACCCTCCTTTTATCGGAGTAATCGGGTTGAAACAATGGCCAGACTGGCATATGCATCGATAGGCGTCATTGCGCTGAGCCTCTTAGTGCTGGCATTCTCGCCGAGCGTCTCTGCACAAGGCCTCATCCTCGAGGAGATTGGGGACCATGAGCAGACCTGTGAGGCGTCCTCATCGGTCGAGTACGAATGGTTCGTCTACAACGGCTACAACACATCGTATCTCCTGGAGCTCTCGACCAACTTGTCTTCGGGAGACGGCTGGAACTCGGAGTTCGAGCAGCAGTTCCTGCTCCTCACCCCTGGGGAAGGCGCGTCTGTCAAACTGGTGGTGTCAGCGACCAGTGATGTGACTTCGATTGATGCGAACCAGACGGTTTTCTTCACGTTCACTGGGCTCGAGGACTCTGCGGACAGCGAGGTGCTCACGGGCTACGCCGACACGAAGATGATCCCTGTCTGGGGGATAATAGCCCCTGGCAAGAACAAGCTCCTGGGGTTGTTCGACAACCCCCTCCCGGAACCGCTTAACGATAACTATGCCACATTCCTGATCAACGTGGGACTGTGGGGTGTGATTGCGCTCGTCTTCATGTATGTGGTCGACCCCATCGTCGGCCTGTTCACCAAGAAGACCAAGACCGACGTCGATGACCGCATCCTCGCGGTCGTGCGCAAGCCGATCTTCATCCTGGTGGTCATCTACGGCCTGGTCAGCTCGTTCTCGATCCTGCCGCTCAGCGAGAAGGACATAGGCTCTGTCTTCAGGCTGTACGGGATCACACTCATCGCCATCGTCACATTCGTGGCTTACAAGATCTTCAAGGAGGTCCTCGTCTACATGGGGCGGAAGTGGTCCGCCAAGACGGACACGGAGATCGACGACGTCCTGATACCCGTGATCGACAAGATCGGGGGCATCCTCATCCTGATATTCGGTGCGATGTCCGTGATAACCTACCTCGGATACGACATCACATTCCTGCTGGCGGGCGTCGGCGTCTTCGGCTTGGTCATCGCCTTCGCCGCACAGGACGCGCTCTCCAACTTCTTCAGCGGGATTGCGCTCCTTCTCGACAGACCCTTCTCCGAGGGGGACTATGTGACCATATCGACAGGGGAGCTGTGCAGGGTCGACAAGATCGGCATCAGGAGCACGCGCCTGCTGGATGTCTTCGTCAATGACTACATCGTGCTGCCCAACAACAAGCTCATCAACGACAAGATCGTGAACCTCACGCAACCGAACGAGCAGACCGTGACCAACGTCGTGGTGGGGATAGCCTATGGGTCCGATGTGAAGAAAGTCGAGAAGATCCTGCTGGAGGCGGCGAACAAGCACGAGAACGTGCTGAAGGAGGTCGGGAAGGTGCCGGTCGTAAGATTCACAAACTTCGGGGAGTCCGCGCTTGAGTTCAAGGTCATCGTCTGGGTCGACCACTTCATGAACCAGTGGAAGGTCGCACACGACCTCCGCATGGACATCCACAAGAGGTTCGCGGAGGAGGGCATCGAGACACCCTTCCCCCAGAGGACCATCTACATCAAGGAGATGCCCAAGCAGAAGTGATAATCTCAGTCGCAGAGGTCGAGGCCGAGTCACTCCGCGATTCCCCGCGCATCTTCGAGCTCATCGGGTGTGTTGGGGTGCGCGCACATGGCGGTCGAGTCGTTCCGTGATGGGAACAAGTGACATATATCCGTCAATCCGTCAGCGTCACCGATGCGCGTCTGCGTGTTCGGGGCGGGGTCGCTGGGAAGTGCGCTCGGCGCTCTCCTGGCGTCCCGGAACGATGTGTTCCTCATTGCCCGGAAGGTACACGTGGATGCCATTCGCAGGAAGGGCCTGAGACTGATAGGCTCAAGGCGCAGGGTCACGCATCTCGAGGCTCGCGAGACCGTGAAAGGTGTACCGACGCCGGACCTGCTGATCATCGCCACGAAGGCGTATGACACCGGCAGTGCAATCGATGCCTGCAGGCCTATGGTGTCCGAGAGCACGCGCGTCCTGACTCTGCAGAACGGCCTTGGGAACCTGGAATTGCTGAGGGCATGGAAGGGCAGATCGGCATTCGGCGGGACTACCACCATGGGGGCGGTGCTCGAGTCGCCTGGCGTGGTCAGGATATCCGGCATGGGGCTTACCGTCGTCGGGGCCGACCTCGACCGAACGGGCGCCTCCCGGATTGCATCACTGTTCGATGAGTGCGGAATCCCTGTCAGAGTGAGTCGCGACACGAACGGGGAGATGTGGGCGAAGGCCGTCGTGAACGCCTGCATAAACCCGATCACATCCATACTCCGGGTGCCCAACGGTGCGCTTCTCGAGAGCAAAGGCGTCACCGCCCTGATGGACGGTGTCTGCGTCGAGTGTGAGGAGGTCGCGTCGGCAGCAGGCATCACGCTCCCGAAGCCAGCTATGCGCGCGCGCGTTCATGCGGTCGCGCGCGACACTTCAAGGAACCGATCGAGCATGCTCAGGGACGTTGAACTGGGCCGCAGGACTGAGATCATGCAGATCAACGGCAAGTTCTCGGAATTCGGTCGAGACTCAGGAGTCGCCACGCCGTTGAACAACGCGCTTGTGGCCATGGTCGAGGCGCTGGCACCAGCTCGTCCTGAGAAAGGTTAATATCGTAACAGGATGTTCTTCTGAGCCGGGATAGTATGGTGGACGTTAAGGAGCTGGCAGCCAACGCGAAGGTCCTCAGGAAGAAGGGTCTGAGCGTGCGTGAGATCGCCGATGAGCTGCATCTATCGATTGACACGGTCAACTACTTGATCGAATACGGGGCCGGAGGCCTTCCCCCATCGGACGTGAAGATCGGCTGGCGCTCGGTCGGTGTCTCAGGATACCGCGTCGGACTGATGGCGGAGCTCATGGCCGATCTCGTGCTGGAGGAGCTGGCCAAGAAGAGCCAAACGCTCGATGTCGTGCTCGGCATCTCGATAAACGGCGTCCCGTTCGCGACGAAGCTCTCAGAGGTGCTCGGTGTGGACCTGGCGGTCTACAGACCGCACTCGGAATCTGCATCCGGAGGGGCGTTCAGCTCCAACTTCGCAACGATAGGCGACGGAAAGAGGATCGTCATAGTGGACGACGTCCTGAGCACCGGGGCCACGATCAAGGGCGCGATCACGGACATCAAGGAGGCAAAGGGTAAGCCTGCCCTCGTGATGGTGATCGTCAACAAGAGCAGCCTGAACGAGATCGACGGTGTCCCGGTGAGAGGACTCATCAGGGCCAGGTCTCTCGGGGGAACGATTCTTGGCGGCGCGGGGAAGAAAAGCTTCCCGTACGGCTAGAACTTCTTCGCGGACTCTCTGAGCGCCTCGATCACGGGCATCGGTCTGCCGAGCATGAACCTCTCCAGAGCGCCTCCTCCGGTGCTCGCATAGGAGAACTTCTCCAGCATGCCGAACCTGTTTGCTGCGGCGCTCGAGTGTCCTCCTCCTATGACAGAATACGCTCCGGATGCGATGATCGCCTCGAACAGCTTCCTCGTGCCGGCGCTGAATTCGTCGCGCTCGAACATCCCGGGGGGGCCGGACAGGAACACGGTCTTGGAGCTGGAGATGATTCCAGCGAACCTGTCTGTCGTGGTCTGACCGATGTCCAGGACGGCCGCGTCGGACGGCAGGTCGTTCAACGCGAACTCCTTTCTCCGACCATCCAGCTCGACCGCGCCGTCTTCAGGGAGATGGATTTTCTGCCCGTGCCGCTCGTGGAGCCTCCTTGCCGTGGCCATGACCTCCTCGGTCATGTCCTTCTTCGCCCGCTCCTCGGTCTTCGAGCCGACATTCATCCCAAGTATCCACTGGAACGCGTACCCCGGTATGCCCGCCACCAGGATGTTGTCGACATGCTCGCTCTCGGCGAGTCGTTCGATCGACACCAGTGCGTCAGCGAACTTCGTGCCGCCGAAGATGTATGTGGAGGGCCTCCTCGGACTTCTGAATACCTGGGAGAGCGTTGCGATCTCCTTCTCGAGCAGCCTCCCAGCCGCGGACGGCAGAACCTCCGTGAAGCCGACGAGCGAAGCGTGGGACCTGTGGGACGACGCGAACGCGTCATTGACATAGATGTCGAACTTTGGGGCCAGGGACCTTACGAGCGCAGACTGGGCATGCTCCTCAGGGGTCTTCTTGACCTGTTCCTCGGAGGAGTCTCGCACATTCCTCATGATGACGCACTCGCCCTCGGTGAGGCCGTCTATGGCCTTCATGGCGTACGGGCCGGCGATGTCGTCGACGTACCTGATTCGCTTGCCGGTGTACTTGCTCAGGTATGACGCGTGCTCGTTGAGAGATATGAAGTCGTAGTCTCCTGGCCTTCCCTGGTGCGCCAGTATGACGATCTTGGCGCCTCTGTCCATGAGCTCCTTGATCGTCGGTACCGCCGACTTGATCTTGGACCCGTCCTCCAGGCGCAGGGTCTTTTCGTCTACGGGCGAGTTTATGTCAATCCTCAGCAGCACCCTCTTCCCCTTGACGTCGAAGTCGTCCAGTGTGTGGAATCCTCTCGCCCTCGCAGAGTCTCCAGCTCGACTGGAGCATTCAGAACATCCTGACCTGCATGTCATCATCCCAGCCCCCCGCCCGCGGTGCTGACACGGGCTCGTTTCCTTGTGTCCGCAGTGTACCAGATTAGACGTTCGGTATAAATGATTGACGAAGTTATCAAGGCTGAAACCGTCATAGAAAGTATTTAGATTAGGGTCATCCATTGTAGTGGAAAGCACGGTATGGGCAGTGTTTTTTTACACCGGTATGCTGAATGGATGTGTTTGATGTGAAGGCGATTGAGATTGACCAGATTCTCGTCAAGGATGTCATGAGCCCCCCAACGATGACCGCAAGCAGAGGGGAGACCGTTTCTGATGTCATATCGAAGATGAAGAAGAACAATGTCCGCGAGATACCCGTGATTGAGGATGGCAAGCCCGTTGGGCTCATAAGCTACGGATCGTTCATCGCGAGGCGCAATGTCCCGTTGAGCGCGAAGGCGGAGCACATAATGACCCCCTGCCCGAGGCTCGAGGAGGACATGAAGCTCGTGAGCGCGGCCGAGGAGATGATGTCGTCAGGCGTCAGAGGCGCCCCGGTCGTCAGGAACCACAAACTGGTGGGCTTCCTATCGCGCACGGATATCATCAAGATTCTCCCGACGGTCGACCAACTGAAGGACCGACCCGTCAACGCGTTCATGAGCGCCCATGTCCAGTCGGTGACAGGGGACGACTCCGTCAGGAAGGCGCAGGCCCTGATGAAGGGATTGAACGAGAAGACACTCCCAGTTGTAGATGAGGCGAACCGGCTCGTCGGCGCGATTGGCATGACCGAGATCATGAACGTGCTGTGGAACCCGAAAACCTCGAAGCGCCCGAACGAGGTCATGGGAGCGGACCACGCCGCCCCGGATATCAAGGTGCTCGGGGTTATGAACCGGTCCCCGGTGTTCATCTCGCCCAGCGACACCATCGACAAGGCCGTGAAGATGATGCTGGACAAGAACCTCACGACGCTCTTCGTCACGGAGAACGGCAAGCTCGTCGGGGTGGTCTCTCATGCTGACATGATGGAGCAGTTCGTAGGCCTGAAGCCCCGCGAAGGGGTCTATATCCAGATCACGGGCCTCGATGCCGAGGACCCGGAGGTGTACGACACGCTCTACGATCAGATCGGCAAGTCCCTGAAGAGGGTCGACAAGATCGACTCGCCGAGGATGTTCACCGTACACATGACTGTTCACAACCACGAAGGCATGAGGGCCAAGTACAGCATCAGCGCGCGGCTCACGACCGAGCACGGAATGTATTATGCCCGGGCGGTCGAATGGGACCTCTTCAAGGCGATGGACTCAGTACTTGACATGGCCGAGAAGAACATCAAGAGGGAGCACGAGAAGCGGCTCGACAAGAGGAAGGGCAACGGGAAGGGCCTATAGGTCCCAGTACTCGGATGCATATCGCTTGCATCTCTCGATCACGCCTCGTCCAAGGCAGCTGTTGTCGACCATGTCAGTGAACTCCATGGGCACATCGACGCCCTTCATGGTCCCGACGACCCCTGCGACGACCTCGGAGAGCGCCGGCACATCGTACCCCCCCTCGAGCATGAAAGTCACCCTGCCGCCACACATCTTGGCCAGGTCGATCAGCCCTTCCGCCTGTCTGACATGTCCGGGCGATGACAGGGTCAGGGATGCGAGCGGGTCCCTGTAGTGGTTGTCCACACCCAGGCTGACCAGGATGGCGTCGGGTCTGAACTGCTCGACCACAGGTCTGACCACCTCCAGATGGGCGACATCGAACGTGGAGTCCCCGCATCCGGCCATCAGCGGCATGTTGAACGTGAACCCCTGTCCTTCTCCCTTCCCGATGAACTCCAGCCTGCCAGTTCCAGGGAATATCCCAGTCTGGTGGGTAGAGATGTAAAGGACCGTCGGGTCCGCTGCGAAGATCTGCTCGGTCCCGTTCCCATGGTGGACATCGGCATCGATGATCGCAATCCTCTTGTCCCCTGTGCTCTGGAGATGCTTCGCGGCGATGGAGATGTTGTTGAAGTAGCAGAAGCCCATGCCATAGTTCGGCCCGGCGTGATGACCTGGGGGCCTGGTGAGGGCGATCGTCGGGACGCCCTTCTCCTTCGAATGCATGACGGCGTCTATCGCGCACTCGACCGATAGGGCGGCGATCCCGAAAGTCTCGTGGTGGACCCTCGTGTCCATGGTCAGGCTGCACTCGCCACAGGTCTTCAGGAATTCTATGTAGTCCTCTTCGTGCACGAGCTTCAAGTGCTCGAGCCGGCCCGACTTCGAGGCGGTCACGTCCTTCCAGAGTCCGTGTTGCTTAAGCTTCTGGACGATCCCCATCAGGCGTTCGGGGGACTCGGGATGGAACGGGTCCTGCACATGACCGTAGAACTCCTCGTTGAAGAATATGGCCACGGCACGAAATCCAGGTGACCGTAGATAAGCGTTGTCTCGTCACCGTTCGGAATTCGCAACCCTTTTATCGGGAATGGCATGTTCATGCCCCGATAGGATGCCGAAGTCCGAGATAGTCTACTTCGATCGCCCGGGCAGGAAGAACACTGACGGCACGCTGAAAGCCGTCCTCGCAAGGGTGCGCGCCGGTGGCATCTCTCATGTGGTCGTCGCCACCAACACCGGAGCGACCGCGAAGAAGGCCGTGGAGATGCTGGCGGACACCGGGACGACGGTCGTCGCCGTGACCGCCCATGCCGGTTTCGACAAAGAGGGAGAGTCCGAGCTGGGCCCGGATGTCGAGAATGGACTCCTGGAGTCCGGCGTCAGGGTGGTCAGGTCGTCCCATGTCCTGTCAGGTGTCGAACGGTCGTTCTCCCGCCGGCTCGGGGGCGCGTCCCGGGTCGAGGCGGTCGCGGAGGCCCTGCGGTCGCTGTTCGGCCAGGGGACCAAGGTCTGCGTCGAAGTCACGATCATGGCAGCGGACGCAGGGGCAATCCCCTGTGGCGATGGTGTCGAGGTGGTCGCAGTGGCGGGGACCGGCTACGGCGCGGATACGGCCTGCGTCGTGCGCCCGGCGCACATGAACTCGTTCTTCAACTTCGAGATAAGGGAGATGCTCGCCATGCCAAGGAACAAACGCGCCCCAAAGCGCAAGTGATATCGTCCCTTGAGACATTCCTTGGTCTGGTGCGCCCGTGAACATCGAACAGTTGCTGATGCTGATAGTAGCGCTCGTGCTTGTCTTCGTCATATTCTACATCAGCGGGGCGATCGTAGGCCAGGACTGGTCCCTGCCTGCGCCATACCTGGTCCGGGTCATCGCGGTCGCCATCGTCGCCGTAGTCGCGATACCGCTTCTGAGGAGTGGGGCGGAGCAGCTGCAGCTCGGCGAACTCGGCGTCCTCCTTGCCTTCGTCATCCTGATCATAGTGGTGAGGTTCCTCATGGTGGAGGAGCTGGCCGTGTCCGATGAATGGCTCGCATCGATCGCGATATCGCTCGTCGGTGTCGTCCTGATATACGTCGTCGATGCGCTGTCCCAGGCGGTGTTCGACGTGCGGATACTGGCCCTGTTCTAGACGGTCCTGAACTCCTTCGTGCAGGGTGTGAGTACCTTGCAGCCGTCCTTGGTGACCAGTATGTCGTCCTCTATCCTCACGCCGCCGAACCCTGGTACATAGACCCCAGGTTCGACCGTGAGGACCATGTCCTTCTTGATTACCATGTCCTTGGATGACGATATCCTGCCAGGGTCGTGGACGGATATGCCTATCCCGTGGCCGGTGCTGTGGATGAAGAGTCCCCTGAACTTGCTCCGGTCGATGATATCTCTCGCCGCCCTGTCCACGTCCTTCCCATGGACACCGTCGTGTATCGCATCGATCGCAGCGAGCTGGGCCTTGAGCACGATGTCGTACATCTCATTCTGTCTCACGCTGGGCTTCCCACAGACGAAGGTCCTCGTTACGTCCGAGACATAACGCCTGTACGCCGCTCCGAAGTCGAACAACGCGAGCTGGCCGCGCTTCAGCTTCCTCCCCTGGGGCTGGTAGTGCGGTTCCGCAGTGTCGGGTCCGAACGCAATCCCGCTCACGAACGCAGGGCCGGTCGCGCCCATGATCATCATCTTGCGGTTGAGCTCGGCCGCGGCACCGGTGTCGGTCTGCCCCTCGTGCACGATCTCAGGGATCTCCTCTCCCGCCTTCGACGCGATCTTGCATGCCTTCTCGATGAGGTCGATCTCGTCGGGCTGCTTCACCACGCGCGCGTTGAACAGGTCTTCGGAGACATCAACGAGCTTCGCGCCCTGCGCGGCCTTCTTGATGAAGTTGTAGTTCTTGACAGTGAGATCCTCGTGGTTGACTCCGATCCGCTTGAACCCTCTGAGCTTCTTCTGGGCGAGCTTCATGCGGCCGTCCGAGTCGTCGAACACAGAGGTCCTGATACCAGCGGACCTCGCACTCGTTTCTTCGAGGGTCGATGATAGCACCTCCATCCTGTCTGGCCGTACGATTGCGAGGCACTCTTCGAAGAGCCCGTTCGGGATTCCGGTGGCGTAGAAGAATGCGGTGTCGATGTTCGGCTCGCCGCCGTTCATGAGGACTACTGCGTCGACATCGGATTCCATGACAGAGAAGATCCTACGCTCCTTGGTCGCCAAGTGATCACTCTGCCCGGAATCTTCCCGAGCGTATAAAGAACTGGCGAGGCTACACGCCGACCCAGGTCGTCCCGGTGATCTTCTTGATCGCGGATATCGCGGAGAGGGCCGCGAGATAGCTCGTCTTCGGGTTCCTCGGGGACGGTACGTTCCTGGTCACGACATCCAGTTCGCCGAAATTACCCTTGGCCTGGAGGTGGTGTTCGTTCGTCTTGACCTGGGGGTCGCAGACGATCCGAATCCTCGTCTTCTCGAACCCTATCCCTCCGAGGGATATGGTCGCGGCGACATTGATGTTCTGCGGGAAGATCTTCACAGCCTCCCTGGCGGACCCGAAGAACAGTTCCGTCCTAGTCCTCAGCTCCGATGCGATGATACCCTTCGACTCGAGGTACGGGTTGGGCCCGAATGCCGACGGGGGTTTTGTCGTGGTCAGTGTGACTTCCTGCATCTCCTCGATGCTTGCCGCGCAGAGGGCGTCGATGCCACCGATCGCGCCGCTCGGCAGGTATATCTTGGCGCCCTTGCGCTTGGCGAGCCTGAAAGTGTCGTTCTGGAACTCCTCGTCCTGGAAGACCCCGACGCTCATTATCAGGACATCCACACCGGCCGACAGGGTAAGCGGTACGTAGTACCGTGCAGCATCCTGGCTCGCAGCTTCGGCCACGAGTCTTGTGTCGCCGAGGATTGGCACGATGTCAGGGACGTACGTGACCTTGCTCAGCTTCTCCTGGGCCCTCGTCGCGCACTCCTTCGAGCGATCCGTCAGGTAGACGGTCTGTATGTGTGGCATCTCCTCCACCGCGCGTGCGATGGTGGTGCCGATTGCTCCGCAACCGATGACGCAGATGTTCACGAAAGAAACCTAGGCCTGGCCGATATAAAAGCTTTCACGGGCAACATCCGGTCTTGGTCGGACCGGTCTGGAGACCCCCTGCCAGAGCCCTCAAGTATTTGTGGGTGTAGTCAATTCCACCCCTTGAGGGGATGCCACCTGCTGGATACTCTGTCCAAGGCTCTAGGTTCGAAGGAGGCCCGCGGCGTCGGATACATCGAGCTCAGGGCAGAGCGCACGGTCCAGACGGCCATCGATGTGAGGCAGACTGGTGTCGATGTCCTGTCGAAGCGGGAAGAGACCGGCCACTCCGCACGCGTCCTCGTGGACGGAGTGTGGGGGTTCGCGGTCTCCAGCGGGTACAAGGATGTCCCAGGCACCATCCGCGATGCGGTCAAGGCTGCAAGGGCGCTTCCGTCAAACGTCCGCCGGGACCGCGCACAGATCGGGGATGTCGCCGTCATCAAGAAGCGATTCCATGTCCGGGCGAAGAAGCCGCTCGGTGAGACCGAGGACGAGGTCAAGATATCCTACCTGAAGCAGATCTGTGCCCGAACCTCCTCTGCGGACCCACGCATCGTGGTCTGCAAGGCGAGTTACCGCGACTATGTCGGTGAGAAACTCGTCGTCACCAGCGAGGGCACTTCCGTCGAGTCCGAAATAGCGCTGTCCTATCTCATGACAAGCGTTTCGGGAAGGGCCGGGTCGAGGCTGTGCTCCGCGCGGGATGAGAGCGCCATCGTCGGTTCCGGCTGGGAGTTCTTCGAGGCCAGAGACCACGCCGAAGTCGTCAGTGGGCGGATCGTCAAGAAGATCAAGGATCAGATGGACGGAATCTCATGCAGGCGCGGGTCGTTCCCGACAGTCCTTTCCCCGAAGGTCGTAGGCATGCTGGCGCACGAGGCCCTCGGCCATCTCTCCGAAGCGGATTATTTCGCCTCGGGGGCGTTCAATGGATTGCAGGGCAAGGAGGTCGCCCCGGAGTTCGTCACCATAATCGACTCGCCGCGCATAGCCGATGGTTTCGGTAACATCTCGGTGGACGATGAGGGGGTCAAGCCAAGGAAGGTGACTCTGATAGACCACGGTGTTCTCGGTGAGCAGCTCACCAACAGGGAATGGGCGGAGAGGCTCGGTTCAGAGCCCACGGGCAACGCGAGAGCCGAGAACTACCGTGTGCCTCCCATAATCAGGATGAGAAACACCTACTTCGAGGCAGGGGACATGTCGGTGGAGGAACTGCTCGAGGGTGTCAAATTCGGTTACTTCTGCGGAGATGTCAAAGGTGGCCAGGCAGAGGCGAACTCGAGCTTCCAGGTTGCCATCCAGGCCTGTTTCGAGATACGGGACGGTGAACTCGGAAGGCCTGTCCGCGATCTGGCGATAAGCGGGGTCGCCGTGAGATCCCTGCCGCTGATCGATGGAATGGGCAGGGACTTCGGAATCGAGTCCAGCTACTGTGGCAAGCTCAACCAGTTGATGGCGACCAGCGACGGCGGTCCCCACATGCGCCTGAAGGAGGGCGCCATCATATTCGGAGGTGCCACCGAATGACACGACAATCGACCAGGCGCGAACGCGTGGAATCCGCACTCGACAGCGCCACGCGGGCGGCGAGATCGTTCCGAACTCTTGATGCGGAGGTGTTCGTCATCAGCTCAAGGGTCAAGAGCCTGGCGGTCGAGCAGGACACCGTGCGGTCCGCAACATCCACGGATGCTGATTTCATGTTCGTTCGCGCGGTACGGGACAAGCGCATGGGTGTGTCCTTCACCAACCTCTTGGATGCCAAGAGCATCAGGAGGTGCATCGGCTCGGCGCGCAAGTTGACGTGGCTGACCGACCGTGACCCCGATTGGAACGGGTTCCCTTCTGCGTCCAGACGGTATCCGATCGTGAAGGGCATGTGCGACCGCGCTCTAATCGATGTGGAACTCTCGACACTGGGCGCTAAGGCAGACGAGATGGTCCAAGCCGCCCAGGAGGAGGCGGTAGGGGTCACTGTCACGGACGGCTCGGTCGATGTGACCGAGAGAACGGTCGGAGTATCCAACACCGAAGGCTTGTCGGCTGTGACGGGCGAGACCTATATTGGCGTCATGTGCTCCTCCGTGAGTGGCAGGGGGGGGAGCGTGTCCCCGGACTGTCCCTACGGGATGTACTCGACATCCCTAGACATCGATTTCGAGCACATCGGATCGGAATCCGGCCGGATCGCGATGTGCTGTGCGGTCACGGCCGAACCGTCCACGGAGGATTGCGAGGCCGTCTTCTCCCCCATGGCCCTGGGCAGTGATGAGGCGGGTCTGTTCTGCAACATACTCAGAGGCGCGCTCTCTGGCGAATCGGCTGTCCGGAAGAACACGCTGTTCGTCGACAGAGTCGGGGACAGGGTGGCGTCAAAGGCCATCACGATCACTGACAACCCGATCGCACCATCGAGGGCGGGATCGAGACCGTTCGACGATGAGGGCATGGCGACGCAGCGGACCGAGCTGATCAAGGACGGCGTCCTGAAAGGGTTCCTGTGGGACAGCTATCACGCGTCGCTTGCGGGGAAGAAATCGACTGGGAGCGCGGTCAGGAATATGTCCACTGGCTCCGTGTCGACTGGCCCGCTGTTCCTACACCTCAAGCCGGGCACCAAGTCCCTCGACGAGCTCGTCAGGGAGGTCGACCGCGGATACCTCGTCTGGAGCTGTCAGGGGGCGCACACCAGCAGCCCGGAGACCGGGATGTTCTCTTTCGTGGCCAGCCCTGGCCTCCTGATCGAGAAGGGACACATAGTGGGTTGCGTCCGGGGCGCGATGATCTCGGGGAACATAGCAGACCTCATGTCGAACGCAGAGAAGGTCGGTTCTGACCTGACGGATTTCGGCTCGACGCTCATGCCTAGTGTGCTCTTCACGGGCGTCAGGGTCACCACGGGTTGATTGCCCATGGGCGCCCCGAAGACGCGAGCGGATCTTGCGAAGAAGGCAATGGCGATCGACAAGGTGCTTGCGTCACTCTACGGGACGCCCGAGGTCGGTCACGACAACGATCCACTGGACACCCTCGTGGAGACTATCCTCTCGCAGAACACCACCGATGCCAATTCGCACAGGGCGTTCCTCGCGCTGAAGGCTCGATACCCTCGATGGGAGGACCTGCTCGGGGAGGCGCCCCGCACCGTGGCCGGGATCATCCGCTCGGGCGGCCTCGCGGAGATGAAGGCCGTGCGGATACTGGACGCGCTTGCCCTCATCATGAGGGAGCGGGGCGAGCTCGACCTTGACTTCCTCGCCCACATGTCTCCTTCGGATGCGGATTCCTGGCTGTCTCGGATGAAAGGTGTCGGCCCGAAGACGAGGGCCATCGTGCTCCTCTTCTCGCTGGATATGCCGTCCTTCCCGGTCGACACCCATGTCCACAGAGTCACGAAGCGTGTCGGACTCATAGGTCCGAGGACATCCCGGGAGCAGGCGCAGACTGAGCTGTCCAGGCTTGTGCCAGAGCGCAAGTTCTACAGTTTCCACATCAACCTCATAGAGCATGGTAGGAGGGTGTGCCACGCGAGAGGCCCCGAGTGTCCCGTCTGCAGGGTATCCCGTTACTGCGAGTCGTGGAATGCCAGAGGGAATGCACAGACTTGATATATCCGCGACGGCCCTCTTCCAGCGATGAGATACAGGCTTCTTGAGCACACCGCGGACGCGATGGTCGAGGTCCACGGGAAGACCATGGGCGAGAGGTTCGCCAACGCGGCCTACGCGTTGTTCGACCAGATCACCGATGTGACGAAGGTGCGGCCCACGGGCGAGATCAAGTTGGTCCTGTCGGCCGAGAGCCGGGAGCAGCTGGTCGTCGACTTCCTCCAGGAGCTCCTCTTCATCCATGACACCGAGAACATCGTCCTGTGTCAATTCGAGGTCGAGACTGACGGGAAGGTCCTCAAGGCGGTTGTGAAGGGCGAGGAGTTCGACGAGGACAGGCACCCGAAGCGGTCGGTCGTCAAAGCGGTCACGTATCACAAGCTGGAGTTCGACGACGAGAAGGGCACACTAACGATCCTGTTCGACGTGTGAGGGTATGAGATGAAAGCATCCGCAGTCGCCCATCCGATACAAGGTCTGATCAAATACCACGGCCTCCGTGACGAGGTGCTGAGGATACCCTTCCACGACTCGATATCCGTTGCCACGTCCCCGACCGCTTCCCACACGACGATGGAGTTCGGTGGGTTCACCGAGGACACGGCCGAGGTCGACGGCAAAAGGTTGGCGGGCCGCGAACTCGAACGAGTTCTGGCCGTCGTAGACGAGGTCCGACGCAGGAGCGGCGTCAAGGGCCGGTTCAGGATGGTCTCGAAGAACAACTTCCAATCCAACGTCGGTCTTGGTGCGTCCGCATCGGGATTCGCCGCCCTCTCGATGGCAGCATGCTCCGCTGCGGACCTGAAGCTCAGCCTTCAGGATGTCTCGGTAATAGCGAGGCGAGGTGCTGGTTCGGCGACGAGGGCCGTCACGGGTGCGTTCTCCCGGTGGAAGGCTGGGCACGAGGACGAGGAGTCCTATTCATATCAGATCGCATCGGAGGATTTCCAGATAGGCATCGTGGTGGCGCTCATACCGGCGTTCAAGTACACGGAGAACGCCCACCGGGCGGTCCTCGGATCGCCGTTCTTCCACTCACGCCTGGCGTACGTCCACGGTGCCCTAGCCGAGATGGAGAGTGCCATCGGGAAGAGGGACCTGAGCCGGATCGGGCACCTTGCGGAGAAGGATTCGCTCATACTCCACGGCATCACTATGACCGGTCTCGACGAGATGATCCTCTGGCGTCCGGAGACTGTCCAGGTCATACTGGAGGTCAGGAGGATGCGCTCAGAGGGCCTGGAGGCCTACTTCTCGATAGACACCGGTGCGACGGTGTATGTGAACACGCATCCGAAGAATGTCGATGAGGTCGAGTCGAGGATACGCGGGCTCGGGATCCAGACCCTCAGATGCGGCGTGGGTGGTAGTGCCCGGATCGTCGAGGAGAATCTGTTCTGAGATCAGGGCCCTCGTCGGTGACGACCCTGTCGAGCGGGACCCAATCCCTTTTCCATCTCGTAGTAGGTCCGCGGGTCCTCTGTCAGAAGCCCTGCCAGTTTCTCTGACGGAGATATTCGGGACGAGGTGATGAGGGACTTCATTCACGGTCGCCGTCTGAAACCGCCGAAGACCGTGCCCTTCCTGTCCGATGCTTTGTACTCCCCGACGGACTCACCGAACTTCCTCAGGATGTCCTTCTGCTCGGATGTGAGCTTGGTGGGCGTGACGATGGCC
>CAZMPY010000026.1:0-151994 GCA_964568665.1 uncultured Thermoplasmata archaeon
CCCGACCTCGTCGATGTGCCCGGGCAGCAGTATGACCGGGCTCGCCGAAGTGCCCTTCTTCGAGAATATCAGGGAACCGAGCTTGTCGGTCGTGATGCTGTCGCTGAACTTGGACACATACTTCTTCGTGATCCTCGCCGGGTCGCGCTCGAAGCCGGACGGGCCGAAGCTGTTCGTCAACTCCTCAAGGAACTTCAATGCCTGCTGGTCTATCAGAACAATCACCTTCCGTCGAGGGATGCGGTTGACCGTAGATAACCCTTGCTGTGAACCGGTTCTGGATTGACTTGATTCGGGCGACGAAGCCGTCCGCTGGCATCCCGCTCCTATGACCGCATCGGTCGAGAAGGAGCACGAGTTCCTGGCCGCGGAAGTGCCGGGGAAGAGAACGGTTGCCGGTTCGAAGAGGATGTGGTTGCGAACCGCTAGTCATGGTTGCGGGGCGACGCGCGGGCCCAAAAAAGCATTCAAGCACGTAGGTGCTCCAGGTGACGGAATGCAGGCAACCCCGATAAACCGGATCGTAGAGGAGTCTTCACGGAAACTGCTGCAGATCGCGTCACCGTCCGTCAGATACTGGGTCCTCACGGACATCATCCGGAAGGACAGGGAGGACCGTGAGGTACAGCGTACGTTCGACGAGTGCAGGGCTTATCGCCCCATGCTGAGGCTGATCGAGACCATTCGGCCGGACGGCACATGGCCCATTCCTGCCAACCTGAGGAACCTCGCGGCTGCGGGGCTCCACCCGCCATCGTACTATGAGCACATGACAATCCTGAAGAACCTCCTCTCGCTGCTGCACTACAACTGCGACCACACGGACCGACGGATCCACGCCGTGCTGGACCGGCTGATGAGCTGGCAGACGGAGGAGGGCTACGTCCGGGGGCCCCTCGGTCATTCGTTCCCCCAGCCCCACTACAACGGCTACGCCCTCTGCGACCTGTGCGGGTTCGATAGGGAGTACGACCACGACGTGAACAGGGTCGCCGAGTGGCTATATTCGACCCAGAGAGCCGACGGAGGGTGGATAATGCCCTATGTGCAGGATGTGATGAGCCTCCCTCAGTACAGGCACATGAGCGTCGAAGAGTTCATCCAGATGAAGATGGAGAGCGGGACGGACGTCCCGACACCGGACGACCTCGGGGATGTCCCGAGCTGTCACTGGACCACGATGATGGTCCTCTGGGGGCTGATGGAACAGCGATGGTTGCGCAAGGACCCGAGGGTCAGGAAGGCCACGAGCTTCCTCGTCGGGAGGTTCTTCAGGAAGAACCCGCACGCGAACTTCTACGAGAGTGAACGGAACTGGAGGACCATCAGGTACCCGCCCAACAAGTGCGGCGGTCTCGTGGCCCTGTACGTGCTGACCAAGATCGGTGTCGGGCCGGAGGATCCCCGGATGGAGGTTCCCATCGAATGGCTGATTTCGGCGCGGTATCGGGACGGTTTCTGGACCGATTCCAACAGGCCGCACACGGAGGCGGGGCAGTGGCTCACCCTCATGGCCCTGCTAACGCTCGACAGGTACTCCAAGAAGTTGTAGGACCCGCGATGTTGACGTCGCGTCGATATCGAACCCGGGACCTATCTTGGCTTCCGGACCATTATCCGATACTCAGAGGATGTCACGGGCTCGATGTGTGAGACGACCTGCTTGAAACCGAGCCGCTCGTAGAAATTCATGCTGCGGGATGAGTACGTCTCCAGATAGCAGTCGGTCTCGGCCTGGTCCGCCTCGGCGAGGGTCGGCTCAAGCAACCTCCTTCCGAGCCCCTTGCCCTGCGCTCCGGGCGAGACCCCCAGGATCGACAGATACCATGCGTCGCTTCCAACGGCCCGTTCCGCGCGGGCCGACATGAACTCGATGATTAGGTCGTAGTCAGCGAGCCCGGCCCTTCCGAGGATGCGCTCGAGGAACCTGTGCTTCGCCTGCTTGGACTCTGCCATCAGCCTAGGGGCTTGGGGCATAGTCCATATTGCTGCGCCACTGTGATCATCTGGGAGGACCGTGCAGCGTCCCAGCTTCCGGCCCTCCGCCATCGAGTGGTCGAAGTAGGCTGCCAGTACCTCTCGTCTTATGGCACGGTCGCCGGAGAAATCCTTTGTGATTACGGAATAGAACGGGTCGTCCTCCAAGGCCTCGACCAGGCTCACGGGGACCGATGACGTGTGATCATTCTCGTCCAAGTCGATCTCAGCCTCCGATTCGGCCGCTCATGGGCGAACATCCAGATAATGCATGCTACCCTCCAGGCCGCCGCGGGTATCGGAGAACGAGCCCCAAAGACCGGGCCCTACGAACTTCTGAATCTCAATGGACACGAACGAGCGGAGCCTTGATGGCTTGTCCATTGAAGGCGATGTCGTCAAGACCGCCAAAGCAGAACCCCGTGAACCGTAGCTGAACCGTAGCGGATAAGTTGATAATCGCCCTGCCTATTCGACGCCCGGGACGGCTCTTGAAACGCACAACCCATCTGATGACCGGGATCGCCGTAGGTGCATCCGTGTCGGCGCTAGCGGGCACGGAGCCGTACGCGCTCCTGGTCCTCGGGGCCGTCTTCGGCATCGCGCCTGACTTCGACATCCTGCTGTCGGGCCTCAGCCGGCGGGTCCACAGGTCCCCGGCGACGCACAGCCTCCTGGCGGCCGTCCTCCTGGCAGTCGCATGGTGGATGGTCACGACGAACATGGCACTGCTGTCCTCGGTGCCGGCCGTCCCCTCGGCCTCCGTGGTGTTCCTGTCTGTCTTCTTGCATGCGGCCGAGGACGCGGCCACGTTCCAGGGGTGCCGGTTCCTCTACCCGGTATCGAGGAGGCGCTACAAGGGCGTGGTCCGGTACGACGACCGCGCTGCGAACGCCGTCCTGATCGTTCTCGCAGCCGCGGTCACGCTGGTCGCCCTCAGGGCGGACCTTCCCGACGTCATCTGAACGAGGGCGTGTCTTAAAAAGACTTAAATTCGGAGAAGGTCATCCCGCGGGACAGTGGGAGGCCAGACATGTCTGCAGTAATGCCAGACCTCAAGTACACCAAGGATCACGAATGGGTCAAGGTCGAGGGCAAGCTCGCCAGGATCGGTATCACGGACCACGCGCAGCACGAGCTGACGGAGATAGTGTTCGTGGAGCTGCCCGGCGCGGACAAACATGTGGCTACGGGCGAGGTCATCGCGAACGTGGAGTCCGTCAAGACGGTCTCCGAGGTGTTCGCGCCGATCGGTGGAGTCGTGAAGGAGTCCAACGGGAAGCTCGTGGACTCTCCCGAGCTCCTGAACAAGGACCCCTACGGAGGCGGCTGGATCACGGTCATCGAGGTAGGCGACCCGTCCGAGCTCTCCGGGCTGATGTCCGCCGACGAGTACAGGAAGCTCCTGGGCGAGTAGGCGCCCAGGGCCACTAGCCACGCCCCGCCGCGCAGGCACTGGAGGGCCTCGGGCAGGTTGACATGAAGAAGCACATCTCAGCGGATGAGGCGCAGGACTGTTTCTCAGGATTCCCGGTCGTCCTGGCGACCGTATCGGGAGCGAAGGACAACATAATCACGCTGGCCATGTGCCACGTGTTCTCGTTCAAGCCGCCGCTGCTGGGCATAGGCGTCGGGCCGAAGAGGTACAGCCACGGGCTCCTGAAGGCGAGCAAGGATTTTGCCGTCAACATACCGGACACGACGCTCCTGAAAGCGACGAAGGTCTGCGGCTCGAAGTCCGGCAGGCGCGTCGACAAGTTCGCGGCCTCGGGCCTGACGAAGGAGAAGGCGGATAAGGTCTCCGCCCCTCTGATAGCCGAGTGCCCGGTCAACATCGAGTGCGTCAAGGTCGACGAGGTGGACGCGGGGGACCACACCTGGTTCGTGGGCGAGATCGTGGCCGCGAGGAGGAGGCCGGGTTACGACAAACTGGTGGACATGATGCTCTACTGGGGAGACTACAGGACCATCGGAGACCCCGTGAAAGGCAAGTGAGTGGTGCCGCATGGATGTCATAAGCGCGATCAGGGCGAGGAAGAGCATCCGGAAGTACGAGCCCAGGCCCATCCCGGGCGATGTGCTCGCAGACCTGCTGGACGCGGCTCGGCTGGCGCCGTCGGCAAACAACCTGCAGAAGTGGCAGCTGATAGTCGTCACCGACAGCCGTCTGAAGGAGAAGCTGGCCACCGTCTCCGGGGGCCAGGACTTCGTGGCCGGTTGCTCGGCGTACCTGGTGGGCGTGACCGAGCCCGGAGCATGCTACTCGACGGTCGACATGACTATCGCTCTGGATCATCTGTCTCTGCGGGCCGTGGAGCTGGGGCTCGGGACATGCTGGGTCGGGGATTTCGAGCCCGAGAAGATCAAGGATGTGCTAGGGATACCCGGCGGCCGCGACGTGCCGATATGCATGACCGTCGGATACCCGGCGCAGGTCCCTGCTGCCAGGAGGCGCAAGAACCTCTCGGACCTCTTCCACAAGGACGGATGGGGCGGCTCCTTGGAGTGACCAGGCCCCTGCCAAGGCCCTGCGGCGGAACCGGCCAACGTATAAATCCTCGGATTCGTCTTCACTGCCAGCGACGGGAAAGACTGCAGCCGGACGGGAGGTCGCGATTTGTACGTGTTCAACACATGCCCCAGGGACTGTTATGACACATGTTCCATCATCACCAGGGTCCGGGAGGGTAAGCTGCACACCATCGAGGCCAACGACAAGCAGCCGTTCACCCGGGGCTTCCTTTGCCCCAAGGGGCGTGGGCTCAAGGATTACGTCTACTCCAAGGAGCGCGTCCTGTACCCGATGCGTCGGGTCGGCAGGAAGGGCGAGGGCAAGTTCGAGCGCATCACATGGCACGACGCCCTCAAGGAGATCGCGGCGGAGGTGCGTTCCCGTTCTGAGAAATCCGGGACCGATTCGATCCTCCAGTACGACTACGCAGGCAACATGGGGCTCGTCCAGAGGCATTTCCCGAGCAGGTTCTTCAACGCCATAGGCGCGTCCAGGATCGAGCACACGATCTGCTCCAGGGCGGGCGACAAGGCGCTCCAGGTGGTCTACGGGTCGAGCGTCGGCATGCTCCCCGACGAGATCGAGAAGTGCCGGCTGGTCGTGGTCTGGGGCATGAACGTCGCGCACAGCAGTCCGCACGGGTTCGAGATGCTGAAGCGCATGAAGAAGAAGGGCGCCAAGATCTACGTCATCGACCCGATCAGGACGGAGACGGCGGAGCTGGGCGTGCACATCCAGATCAAGCCGACATCGGACGCGGCCCTCGCGCTGGGCAGCATGAACCACATCATCGAGAACAGGCTCCAGCTCGAGGAGTACATCAAGCTCAACACGACCGGGTTCGACAAGCTCAAGGAGGTCTGCAAGAAGTACGACATGAACGCGATCTCCAGGCTGACGGGCCTCAAGACCAGGGAGGTCGAGGACTTCATCGCCGACTATGTGTCGCTCAGGCCGAGCTGCATCATGATCGGGTACGGCATGCAGCGGAACAGGAACGGCGGGGACATGGTCAGGGCCATCAGCATGCTCCCGGCGTTCATAGGCCAGACACGGGGTTTCTTCTACTCGACGGACATCGACGACTTCGACAGGGACTACCTCGAGGGCACCGCCATCACGAGCCGGCAGAAGGTGAGGTACAACATGACCGACCTGGGCCGGTCGCTCGGGTCGGAAAGGATCAAGATGATGTTCGTCTACGGCTCGAACCCCCTCGCGACACTCCCCAACCAGGCGCTCGTGAGGAAGGGGTTCGCCAGGGACGACCTGTTCACCGTGGTGCACGACCTGTTCATGACGGACACGGCTGACTACGCCGACATCGTGCTGCCGGCGACGACCTTCTTCGAGCACTCCGACCTGAACGCATCCTACTTCCACCCCTTCGTCTCCCTGAACGAGAAGGCCATCGAACCCCTGGGCGAGGCGAAGAGCAACACGGACCTGTTCAGGGCGCTGGCCAGCGAGATGCGCCTCCCCCAGAAGGAGCTGTACGAGGACGACGAGAAGGTCGCGAGCACGCTCCTGTCGAAGAGCAAGGCCGTCGAGGGGCGGTTCGAGGACCTGAAGAAGAAAGGTTTCCTGAAGATCAAGGCGCCGAACAGGGCGGTCTTCCAGACGCCGTCCAAGAAGATCGAGTTCTACTCGGCCAAGGCCGCCGAGGAGGGGCTTGGCGGGCTGCCGGCCCATGTCGAGGTCTCCGGCAAGCTCCCGTACCAGCTCATCTCGTCGGTGCACAAGATGCTGATACGCTCCCAGTACCATCAGCGCTGGCCCGAGGCCGTCGAGCCCGTGGTGTACATGAACCCGGGCGACATCAAGGACGAGGGGGTCGAGGGCGGGTCGACGGTCACGCTGGCCAACGAGTTCGGCAGCTGGACGGTCAAGGCGGAGGCCTCCGACGCGGTCCCGAGGGGCGTCATCCTGACCTACTCGGCCCCGTGGCCGAAGCTCACGGGCGGGCAGAGCGTGAACTTCCTGACGACCGACTTCGTCCAGAGGTACGGCGGCAACTCCGCCTTCAACTCCACCTTCGTCAGGCTGGCCTAGGAGACCGGGTCCGACGAAGTGTCCTCCGACGAGCGCCTGTCGAAGAACTCGTCGTGTATCGCAAGGAGCGTGTTCTTCAGGTCCTTGCGCTCGACCGTGAAGTGATAGGCTACCGTGGACGCGCCCGCCGATATCAGGTCGACGTTCACATCCCTGGCGGCCACTGCCTTGAACACCCTGGCCGCTATGCCCTTCGTCGTCGCGAAGCCCTCGCCGACGGTGCACACCAGCGCGGCGCCGGGGTTGATCTCGAACGACTCCCCGACATCCCCGATGATGCCCTTGATGGCCTTCTTCGCGATCGGTATGTCCGCCTCGCCTATGAGCACGGCGACGCACGTCTGGGACGTGGTCGCGGAGAATATGTTCACCTTGGCGTCCCTGAGGCAGTTCGCGATGTCAGAAAGGAACCCGGCCTTGTACCCTGCGCCCGTGTCGTAGACCTTCAGCGTCGCGACGTTGGGCACGTAGGACACGCTCTTGATGATGTCCTTCCGGGCGTGCCTGCTGCTCCCTATCACCGTGCCAGGCGATTCGGGTTTGTACAGGTTCTTGATCACGATCTCGATGCCCTTCAGCCTCGCGGGCTGCACGGCCCTCGGATGGAGGACCTGGGCCCCGAAGTACGCGAGCTCGGCCGCCTCCTCGTAGGACAGCCTCTCGAGCACGTAAGCGTCCTTGACGAGCTTCGGGTCCGCGCTCATGAACCCGTCGACCTCCTTCCAGATCTCCACGAGCCGCGCGTTCGTCGCGAACGCCAGCACGGCCGCGGTGTAGTCCGTCCCGCTCCTGCCGACCGTCGTCACGTGCCCCTCTGGGGTGATGCCGAAGAACCCGGTGACCACGGGCACGACCTTCTTCTTCACGACGGCGTCGAGCTTGGGCCCGAGGTTCTCCTCACAGAGGTCCAGGTCCGCCACCGCGTTCCCGTGCTGCTCGCTGGTGATCAGCCCGAGCGCGTCGGTCTCCATCGGCACGGCCTCCATGCCGTCGCTGCCGAGCCTCGCGGCGACCGTGACCGCCATCAGCCTCTCGCCGAAGCTGAGGATCAGGTCCTTCGTCCGCGGCGTGAGCTCCTCGGTGTATGTGACCCCGTACAGGAGCCTCTCGAGCTTGGTGACCTTCTCGTCGGTGAGCCCGACCGCGCCCCTGCGGCAGGCGCCGTCCTTCCTGGGAAGCATGTCGACGTGCCTGGCCTTGAGGGCGAAAAGGAAGTCGTCGATCTCCTTCTCCTTCCTCGGCTTCGAGATGAAGTCCTTGAGGGAGTTCGTCACGCCAGACGCCGCCGAGACCACGACGATCCTCTGGTCCTTCTCCGCCTTCACTACCTTCGACACCCGGATGAGGGCGTCCTCCGAACCAACGCATGTGCCCCCGAACTTCATCACTTTCACGGTTTCACCCCTTGACCCTGCACAGTACCTGTGTACCCGTCGGCCGCCATGCGGCTGTGGACTGTGATCCTTGAAGCGTTGTGCTCGACCTCGACCAGCCTGGGCAGCTTCCCGTGCATCGCTACGGCCCCGTCCCTCATCGCGAGCCCGCCGGTGAACCCGGGCACCTGCGCGAACGGTTCGAAGCAGGTCCCCAGCGTCTCCTGGTCCGTGACCCTGTTCCCTATCGCGGTGGCGAGCGCGTCCGCAAGCGTCGCGGAGCGGGCCACGGCGACGGCGATGTCCGCGTCCCCGAAGCTGATCGAGTGCCCGAGCCTGCCGCTGGACGAGCAAACTCCCAGGGGCTCGTCCATGGGCCCGAGCTCGAAGGCGTACGCCGACCTCGCGCCGGGCTGCGAGAATATCTCCATCGTCGCGGGCCGGTCCAGGAGCATGGCGATGTCGCCCCCGTTCTCGACCCATCCGTGGGCGCAGCCCTCGTCGACCATCGCATCGAGCGCATCCTCGGCGATGGCACCTGCGACGGCGGCCATGGGGCCGACGCCCGCTGCCTTGGACGCCTCGCACATCCTCGCCACGACCCCATGCGCCTCCGGTGCCCTGTCGTACGGCTCCAGCGTCGTCAGGAAGAACGGGTCGCGCCTGATCTGCCTCTCGATGGCACTCCTGGCCGACTTGATGGCGCCGACCGCGGCGTCGATGTACCGGCCGTCGGCGGCAATCGTGGCCGCCGTCTCGCCGATCTCGACCTTCGCGTGTATGAACTCACTCATATGAGGATCTCCATCGCCCTCGGCGGGCACGCGTCTATGCACACGCCGCAGGCCACGCACTTGTCCTCCGTGAACACGACCTTCCCCGACTTCATGTCCATGGCCAGCGCCTTCGTCGGGCATATGGAGACGCACATGCCGCAGTGGGTGCAGACGTCGTCGTCCCTCCGGACGCCCTCCTTGATGGGCCTGACGCCCACCCCGCTGGCCTTCAGGTAGTCGATGCCCCTCCTGATGTCGTCGGCCTTGCCCGAGAGCTCGATGACCATCTTGCCCCCGACCTCGTCTATCTCCGCCCTCAGGATGTTGAGCATGAGCCTGTACTTCGCGATCAGGTTGTGCGTGACCGGCTGGTTGGACGCCTCCGGGCTGAAGTTGAGCACTATCTTGGTCTTCATCTAGGTCGCCTCCTTCTCCGTCCTCACATCGAGCGGTTTGAAGGCGCGGTCCGTCGGGAGGTTCTGGACAGGCTTCTCGATGCGGAACTCCCGCTTGACGATCCTGTTTTTCAGGATCTCGGAGATCTGCCTCGCCTTGTACAGGCTCGAGAGGGACGATGTCGGCACGAGGCGCCCCTTGACCTCGATCTCGCCGGACCGGAGCTCGGCGTAGCTGACCTCGCGGACGGGCGACCTCGCCCTGGCCTGCTGGCTGTAGTCGAACAGCGCGGTGAGGATGCGGTCGTTCGTGACCGCGCAGTGCTTCGCCATGTCCTCGTCCAGGATCGGGATCGGTATGCCGACGCCCACCCCCAGCGAGACGCCGTACCTCGTGAACGTCAGGCCCTTCAGGAACTCCGGGACCATCTGCTTCAGGTCCCCGATGACCGCGAGCGAGCCCGCGGGCCGCTTCGGCACGCCGTCGGGCGTCCGGGGCACCCCGGGGTTGAACTGGGTGCCTTCCCAGGCCACGAACCCCTCGCCCCCGCCCAGGAATATCCTGGTCCCGATCCCGATGGTCCGGTAGTACGGGTCGTTGAGCAGGGGCGACAGCTCCCCCGCGCTCGAGTAGGTCGCATTGCCGTACTCCGGGAGCAGCTTGCCCATGTACGTGTAGAGCGTCTTCGGGGACGAGTTCGTCGCGGCAGCGTAGTTCTGGTAGCAGTTCCGCATGTTGAACAGCACCGCCTGGTTCATCGTCTTGAGGCTGACGAACGTGTCGATCTCCTTCCTCGGGTAGCAGTCCGTCCCGCGGGCCGTGGCCCGGAGTCTGACCGCCTTCCCCTTGACCAGGTCCTCTATGACATGGGCGCCCCCGTGGAACATGTTGTTCGTCTCGTCCAGCTCGGTCGCGCCCAGGTAGGCGTCGACGGCCGCGAGCCCCGCATACGCCTGGATGCCGTCCATCCAGACCTTCTGCATCTTGATCGGGGGGTCCGAGTGCCCGAAGTTGAAGTACGCGCCCGAGGAGCACATCGCGCCGAAGGTCCCGGTCGTGACGACATCGACCTCCTTGGCGGCCTTCTTGACGCCGTTCTCCCGGACGAAGTCCTTGAACTCCTCGGCGGTCATCACGACCGCGTCACCGTCCGAGACGCGCTTCTTGATGTCGTCGTAGCTCTTGCTCGTCCCGGACCTGGTCTTCGCCGCCGGGCTCAGATGGACCCCTCCTTGTACGCCAGCTCCGCGTTCAGGACCGACCCGCCCGCGCCGCCCCTGATGGTGTTGTGGACCAGGAGGAAGAACCTGAGCCTGTCCCCGCTGACCCTGATCCTGCCGACGGTGATGGCCATCCCCTTGGCCCGTTCCGGGGACCCGGCGTCCGCATCCAGCTTCGGCTGGGGCCTGTCCTGCTCGCTCCTCACGATGATCGGGTGCGTCGGTGCCGTCGGGAGGTCCAGTGCCTGTGGTCTCGCCTTGAATTCGGAGAGCACCTGCGCGATCCTCTTCTCGTCCGGCATCTCCCCTCTGACGAACACGGCCTCGAGGTGCCCGTCCCGCACATGCACCCTGGCGCAGCTTGCCTCGATGTCGACCGGGGCGTCGACGAACATGCCGTTGCTGTACCCTCCCAGGATCTTCTTCCCCTCGGAGGACATCTTCTCCTCCTCGCTCTTGATGTGCGGGAGCACGTTCCCGAGGATGTCTAGCGAGGCGACGCCTGGATATCCAGCGCCGGAGAGCGCCTGGTAAGTCGCCACGGACACGTCCGTGAACCTGAATGCGTCCACGAGCGGCTTCAGCCCGAGCGCGAGCCCGGTGACGGAGCAGTTGGCGTTGGTCACGATGTACCCGCCCTTCCTGCGCCTGCTCCTCTGGGCCTCGATCGCCGCGAGATGGTCCGCGTTGATCTCCGGTATCAGGATCGGGGTGTCTGGGTCCATCCTGTGCGACGCCGCGTTCGAGTAGACCGCCATGCCCTCCTCCGCACATGCGTCTTCCAAGGGCCCCGCGACATCCGACGGCAGCCCGCTGAACACGACCTGGACGCCGTCCCGGGCGAGGGCCTTGGCGTCCGTGCCCTGGATGGTCCTCGTGGCCAGGTCCGCGTCGAGCCTCAGATCGGACAGCTTCCAGATGTCGGTGAACCTCTTGCCATCGGACCTGTCCGATGCGCAGTATGCGACGACCTCGAAGTAAGGGTGTCCCATGAGCATGTGAGCGAATCTCTGACCGATCATTCCGCTCGAGCCCAGTATCGCAGCTTTCATCTTTGCCATGTTCTCACTTCTCCAGGTAGTCCTTGTCGTCATCCATGATCTTGGTGAACCTGACGGGGCTCGGGTCCAGTGCGGCCTCCTTGACCTCCGCGAGCGCGCGTTCGACCGCCCCCAGCATCTCCGCGGTGTCCGGGTTGAGGGCCTGTATGTCGTGGTACACCCTCCTGCTCTCGCCTGAGACATCGAGCGCGAGCCCCGCGAGCTTCGCGAAGGTGGTCCCCTGGACCGCTCTGAGTTCCTTGGCGCTCATGCCGGACGACCTCGCCGCGGAACCGAACACCAGCGCTGCGACATGTGACAGGCCCAGGACGTAGGCCATGAGCCCGTCGTGGCCGTCCACGCCGATGCGCACGACCTTCGCGCCTGCCCCTCTGAAGAGCCGCGCAGCCTCATCGTCGGCCCGCCTGCAGCCGCAGCCGCAGACCAGCACGTTCAGCCCCTTGGGCGAGGCCGCCTTCGGGCCGAACATCGGGTGGACGCTCGTGACCTTCATCCCGGATGCGGCGGCGTCCTTCAGGATGCCGCTGACATGGGCCTTCACGCTGCACAGGTCGAACACGAGCCCGTAGGGTCCGGCCGCGATGACGGCCCGCAGCTCCTCCGGGCACACTCCCGGCGGGCCAGCGACGACCACGATGTCCGAGCGGGCAGCGCTCGGGCCGAGGTCCTTGACATTGACGTACCCTCCGAGCCTCCCGCGCGGGTCCCAGACCCTCACATCGGCCCCCCGGTTGGACAGGAACCTGCAGGTCCATTCGCCCATCTTGCCGGACCCGCCTACGACGAGCGCGGTCTTTCCGTGCAACGGCTCGTCCGCAGACCTATGCTGGACGGCGACCGAGCTCGTGATGAGCAGCTTCGAGAGCGCCCTCCCGGCGGACCTGTCCATCCCGAGCGCCTCGGCCTTGTCCGCGAACCGCGCAGCTACCTGTCTCTCGCGCGCCGAGTCCCTCGTGCGCAGACCGTCCTTCCGCTTCGTGAGGCCTATCTCGGAGGCCACCTCGAGCCGCTTCGCGAGCAGGTCGAGCATCCGGGCGTCTATCGCATCGATCTCCCTCCTGAGGGCGCCGAGCTCCGCTTTGGTCAGGCGAACCCCCCCTGGAGCATGAGGTCGAGTACCACCGCCGCCGCCGAGTTCTCCACGACCGGCACGGCCCTGGGCACGATGCAGGGGTCGTGCCTCCCCTTGACATTGAGTTCCACCGCCGACATGTCCTTGATGTCCACGCTCATCTGCGGCCTCGCGATGGACGATGTGGGCTTGAACGCCACCCTGAACTCCACGGGCATGCCGGTGGATAGGCCTCCCAGGATGCCCCCCGCGTTGTTGGTCTTGGTGACGATCCTCTCTCCCCTGATGGCGTAGGGGTCGTTGTTCTCGCTGCCCCTCGTGGAGGCGCAGCCGAACCCCGCGCCGAAGTCCACGCCCTTCACCCCTGGGATGGAGTACATCATCGCGGCCATCATGCTCTCGATGGACCCGAAGAAAGGCTCGCCCACGCCGACGGGGAGCCCGATGACAGTGCACCTGACGATGCCGCCCACGCTGTCCTTCTCCTCGTGGGCGCGGACGATCTCCTCGGTCATGCGTGCTGCCGTGACCCTGTCCGCACAGCCCACCGCGCTCTTCCGCACGATCTTCTCCGCCTGGCTGAGGGGGATCTGCCTGTCGAGCGTCACACTGCCTATCTGGACGGTCTGGGCCAGGACCCTCACGCCGCGCCTGTCGAGGACCTGCCTCGCGATGGCCCCGGCGATGACCAGCCCTGCGGTCATCCTCCCCGAGAACTGTCCGCCGCCGCGGTGGTCGTGCAGCCCCTTGTACTTGACAGCGGCCGGGTAGTCCGCATGGCCCGGTCTCGGCACGCGCTGGAAAGCGTCGTACGCCGATGAGTCGACGTCCTTGTTCCTGATGAGCCCGACGATGGTCCCGCCGGTCGCCTTGCCGTCGAGCAGGCCCGAGAGGAGCTCCACCCGGTCCCTCTCCATCCTCGGCGTGGTGACGGCCCCCTTGCCGGGAGCGCGCCTGTCGAGCTCGGTCTGGATGATGGCCTCTGAGACCTTCTCGCCAGCGGGGCATCCGTCGACCTTCGCGCCGACGCATGGTCCGTGGCTCGACCCGAATATCCCTATCCTGTACTTCACGCCGAACTCGTTCACTTCCTCACCTCCAGGCGACAGCCGAGCTGGTGCATGTCCCTGAGGAAGCCGGGGTAGGAGACCGCGTAGGAGTCCTCATCCTGGACCCTGGTCTCCGTGGATGATATCAATCCAGCAATGGCTGCGGCCATAAGAATCCTGTGGTCTCCCTGGGTCTCCACGGTGGCCCCGTGGAGCCTCTCGCCGCCCAGTATCTCGCACCCGTCTGGTTTGGGGACGATCCGCGCGCCCATCGCCTGCAGGAACGCCGCGGTCGTGGCGATCCTGTCGCTCTCCTTCTCCCTGAGGTTCTCGCCGCCCGTAAGCACGGTCCTCCCGTCGGCGGCAGCGCCCAGCACTGCCAGCACGGGGAACAGGTCGGGCGTGTCCCCGACATCGATCGTGGTCCCCTTGAGCGCGCCTGCGAGGACCCTGACCGAGTCCCCGCTGCTCGTGACCTTGGCCCCGAAGGCCTCAAGGTGGCCGAGTATGGCCCTGTCGCCCTGCGGGGACCGCGGGTCCAGGTTCTTGACGGTGACATCCCCTCCGGTGACGGCCGCTGCGGCCAAGGGGAACGCGGCCGACGAGTAGTCCCCGGGCACGGTGTACGAGCCGAGCTCGAGGTGCTGTTCTCCAGGCACCGAGAACCCGTCGTCCAGAGCGCGCACATCCGCCCCGAACTCGCGCAGCATGGTGAGCGTGATGTCGACGTACGGCTTCGAGGTGAGCCTCCCGTCGATCTCGACCTTCGTGTCGCCCTCCTTCTGTGTGCATGCTATCAGGAGCGACGAGACGAACTGCGAGCTGACCGTGCCGCTGATCCTCGCGTGGCCTGCCCTAATCGGCCCGGTGATCCTGAGGGGCGGCCTCCCTGAATGGCTGATGTACTCCCCTCTGGCACCCAGCTGCGTGAGCGCGTCCACAAGCGGCCCCATAGGCCTCCTGACCAGGCTCGCGTCCCCGGTGAGTGTCGTCGTAGATGGCAGGAGCGACGCGATCCCGGTCATGATCCGCATGGTCGTGCCGGAGTTCTTGGCGTCGATGGTGCCGCTCGCGCGCCTCAGCCCTCCAGATGTGATTGTCAGCTCGCCGGCGGTGTCTCTCACGTCGGCCCCGAACGCCTTCAGCGCGTCGAGCGTGGCCGCCGTGTCCTCGGAGATGAGAGGACGCCTCAGGACGAACTCCGAACGGGTGAGCGCTCCGAGCACCATCGCCCTGTGGGTGTATGACTTGGACGGGGGCGCCGTGACGGACCCCTTCGCGACCGACGACCTTATCACAATAGCCGCGGGACCACCTTCCTCGCCGGTGTGTCGTTGATCCCGGCCCTGAGGACACGGCCTTCGAACGCCTTGAAAGCGTCTGTCACCGCGTCCGCATCGGACGGCCGTGCCAGGGCCACGGTGGCAGGCCCGGTGCCGGATATGCCGGCCGCAAGCGCCCCCTTGAGCCTGGCGGCCTCAGCGGCCTCCTCGGAGACGTCGAGCACCTTGGCGTAGGCCCGCGAGTTGAGCTCGAGCGCCTTCGCGTACTCCCCCTTCATCGCGAGCGCGAACGCGTGCTCGACCTCCTGCCTGATTGGTCCGAAGTCGAGCGACTTCACGCTCTGCTTCGATATCCTCCTGTCGGGCACGTGCATAAGAACCACGAGCCCCGGGTCCAGCCGGCCCGTCCGGAGCACCTTCCGCTCCCCGTTGTCGGTGACGACGACGCCCCCCATGAGGCATGCGGCCGCGTCATCGAACGCCCCCGTGATGGTGATGCCCGCCTTGACGGATTCGTCTATGCCTATGTCCAGCGCCTCCTGGTCGCTGAGATCGGCCCCGAGCGCGCCCGCGCATGCGAGCACCAGGGCGTTGGAGACCGCGCTGCTGCTCTTGAGCCCTCTCGAGACGGGTATGTCCGATTCGATCCTGATGATCCCACCTTGGGCCTTCCTGCCGGCCCTGGCGGCCACCGCTCTGACACATCCCTGTGCGAGCCTGTGCCCCTCCTCGGGCGCCTGCACCATGAACCCTTCAGCCGCGTCGTTCACCGTGACCTCGGCGTCCGCCTCGAGCGTTATCCCGAAGGCCGCCCCCTTCCCGGTGGCGATGGCGTTCACGATGGTGGCCGCCCCTCTGCACGCCGCCCGTCCGATCATGCTAACGCCCTCCTCGCGGCCCTGCGCATCGCTGCGACATCGGGCCTCCTGCCAGTCCAGATCCTGAACGCCTCGGCGCCCTGGTTCACCAGCATGTCGAGGCCGCCGTACGCGCGTGCGCCCTTGCTCCTGGCAGTCCTCATGGTCGCCGTCACGGGCGGGTTGTAGACCATGTCGAAGAACACCGTCCCGCGCCCGAACGCGCGCGCCGGTAGCGTCCCGGCCTTGAACCCCTTCATGCCGATGGGCGTGCAGTTGACCACGATGTCGTAACCGGGCCCGTCCCTGCCGAGTGACGCGAACGCGACCGCCTTTGTGCCCGTCATGGACGCGACCTCTTCGGCCTTTCCGAGGTGTCTCGCGGCGATGCTAACATCGATGCCGGAACGGCTCAGGACATGGGCTGCCGCACGGGCCGCCCCGCCGGCCCCGATGACCAGCGCCGAGCGGTGTTTGCCTATGCGTATTTTCCCTTCAATCAGCTTCGAGAACCCGAATGAATCTGTGTTTTCTCCACAAACTGAGCCGCCTCTGAAACTCAAGGTGTTAACGGCGCCCGTCGCGACGGCGGAGGGCGCATGTTCGTCGCACAGCTCGAACGCCTTCGTCTTGTGAGGTATGGTGATGTTGAGCCCGTCGAACCCCAGCCTGCGCAGGACCGCGACCGCGTTCCGGTCGAACCCCTCCGGGGGGATGTCGAGGTGCAGGTACCTGCCGGGGATGCCCTCCCTGGTCATCGCGGCCTCCTGCATGGGTTTCGAGACCGAGTGCGACACGGGGTGGCCCACGAGACCTAACAGGAGCCTGTCCCCGCCGAGCATGGCGCACTGGGCCTGCACATCCAGCTGGCCGGGCGCGGCCTCCCTCCCGGGGAGGCAGGCGTACGCCATGGACGAGCCGATCTTGCGCGCGCATGCGCGCGTGAGCTGACCCTGCTCCCCCATCCCTATGAGCGTGAACTGCTCGCCACGCCTCGAGAATGCGAGCCCCGTCTCGGCGAGCCCGATCGCCTGGCCGGCGTCCTCGCAGGGCATGGCGACCTTGCCGATGTCACCGGCCTCGCACGCTTCCGTGAGCCTGCCATCCAGGGTCGCCCTGTCCACCGGTTTCCTGAAGTGGCTTGAGACTATGATCTTCGGCCGGCCGGACCCGGGCACACCTGCCGCCAGCAGCCTCCGGTCGGTCCTGAGCTCCAGGTCCACGAACTCGAAGCCCGCTCCGAGGACCTCCCTCAGCGCCTCAGCCCTCGCGGCCCCCTTGATGCTCGACCCGCCGCCCTCGGCGGCCGACCTGAGCGTGGCGATAGCCGGTCCGTGGGTCGCATCGCGCACGCGCCGTAGCGTGCCCGGCGTGAGCTTCGCAGATGTGAGCCTGTCGAGCCTGACCTCGACCAGGTCAGCGCCCAGCCTGAACGCCTTCTTTGACGAGTCCGAGACTCCGGAGATGCTCCTCTCGACGAGAGAAGCCACGACATAGGTCATGCCTACTTCTCCAGGATCGATTCCTCTACATACATGCCGAAGTGCCTTCCGCCGCGCTCCAGCTTGAGCATGATGGGGTCGCCCAGCCTCAGCTTCGAGACCGACACGACCTTACCCTTGGACCAGACGCGGATGGTCTCGGCGTTCTGGACGATCGTGGAATAGCGCTCGCCGTCCGCGTCCGCCTCGATCAGCAGCAGGGGCCGGCGCTCCACCTTGGTCCTCCCGACCACGACCTTCCTGGTCGACCCGTCCGCCTTGACGACGAGGGTCTCGTCCCCGCCCTTGAGCTCTGAAAGGTACCTGGTGCTGCCGTCGGGCATGAGTATGTACGCGTGCACGGGGCCGGCGTTCACACGGAACGGCCTCGACGCGGCGTACTCCGACTCGACCGTCTCCGAGTGTATCAGGAAGAGGCACGAGGACTGGTTGCCTATCAGCATGCCCTCGCCGATGTTGAGCATCGAGCATGTGTCTATGCAGACCCGGTCCCCGAGGCCGAGCTGCCGCAGGACCGTTATCCTGCCCTCGCGCATCCGCAGCTTGGGCGCCCCCTCATCGAGCATGGCCCGCAGCTTGGCCAGGTCGTCCAGGTCGGACGGCACGAACAGGACGCCGTCAGCCCCGCGCTCCATGGTCTCGAAGAAGAGCTTCGCCTCCTCGGCGGTCCTGGCGAGCATCATGAGCTTGGAACCTGAGCCCTGGAAGTGCACTATGAGGTTCTCGAGCGGGATGACCTTCCAGTCCTGGGCCGACACGACCACGGTCGTGGCCTTCTCCGCGAGCTTCTTGGCGGCGGTCTCGTCGTCCCGCTTCCTCAGCTCGACGAGCCTGCCGACGGTCTTCCCGCCCTCCTTGAATTCCTTGCCGTCGAGCGTGATCGCCCTGAACCTGCCGAGCTGCTGCAGCTCCGGGTCCCGCTTGTCCAGCACCACCGTGTCGAACCCGTTCTCGAGCGCGGAGAGGACGATTTTCTTCCGACGGTCCTTGTTGGGTTGATGGAGCGCCCCCACCCATATCTGGCGGATGATCAGGGGGGCTCACCGCCTATACATTTCCTCTGGGGCCTTGCCCTCGAAAACCACCCTGCCGATGCTCCTTACGATCATCGGTATGTCGTCGTGCTGGAACACGTTCCTCCCGATCGATACTCCCTTCGCGCCCGCGGTCACGGCCTCGTGGACCATCTGCAGGACCGCGGCGTCCGAGTCCATCTTGGGGCCGCCGGCGATGACGACCGGTATGGGCGTGCCCTTCACGACCTCCTTGAACGTCTCGATAGTGCCCGTGTAGTTGGTCTTGACAACGTCCGCTCCGAGCTCGGCCGCGAGGCGCGCGCAGTGCCTGACAGGCTCGACGTCGTACTGGCTCTTCACGTTCTCTCCCCTCGGGTAGCACATGGCGAGGAGCGGCATCCCGAGCTCGCGGCAGCGCTTGGACACGATCCCGAAATCCGTGACCATCCTGTCCTCGTTGTGCCCTCCGACGTTGCAGTGTATCGACACCCCGTCGGCGCCGAGCGCGACGGCCTCCTCGGGCGTGCCCACGAGCACCTTGTAGTTGGGGTCCGGCGACATGGACGTGCTAGCTGAGATGTGCATGATGAGCGCGACCCTGGCTCCTATGGCCGGGCCGAGAAACGGGACAAGGCCTTTGTGCACCACGACCGCGGAGACCCCGCCTTCCGCTAGCCTGTCGACCGTGTTCCGTATGTCCGCTATCCCCTTGACCGGCCCGAGCGATATCCCGTGGTCCATGGGGACTATGACGGTCCTCCCGCTCTTCTGGTCGAAGATCCGTCTCAGCCTGATAGTTTTCCCGTCCATGCTCTCACCAGTGTCCATGCCGTGCTAGTATTTGTCACTGTCGCCTCCGAATGCGCTAGGCCTATAAGGCCCTTGCTACAGTTTGACAGTGCGAAGGCGTACAATAGGTCGCAATATTAATCTATTACTGTACTAATCTAATCATCGATAACATGTGGGACAAGATGGCGAATTACTTCGAGAAATACCCTTCCCAGGCCAAGGTCGCGCGATATCTTCTGAAGTATGGTCTCCGCATAGAGAAGGACGACGTCTTCTGCGGCGACGTCAAGATCGCCTATTCGTCCCTTGCCAGAGCCGCTGGCGTCGACAGGCGGGTCGTGAAGTCCACGCTCGACACGATCCGGTCGGACCCGACCCTTCTGAAGTTCTTCTCACAGCTGCTCCCGACCAACCACCTGAAGAACGCGGCGTCCGCCATGGGATGGAGTTCCATAGAGATCGTCCCCTCCAACGCCCACGAGCCCGGGATCATAGCGTCCGTCGCCGAGATCCTCGCGAGGTCGAACATCAGCATCCGCCAGGCCATCGTGGACGACCCTATGACCTCGGAGGAGCCGAAGCTGTTCATCGTTACCGAGTGCCAGGTCCCGTCCGACCTCATCCCGCTGATAAGGCAGGCCAAGGGCGTCAAGGGCGTAACCATCTACTGAAGCGGCGGCCGAAGGGTCTTGATGCAGGAGGTTGAGGACCTGTGCGGGCGATGAGCGAGCACTCGAAGGCCTATCTGGCCATCGCCGTCGCCATGATGTCCATATCGTTCGCCTCCATCTTCATCAAGTGGAGCGAGACGCCTCCGTTCGTGCTCGCCGCGTACAGGCTCGCGCTCACCTGCGCCGTCCTCCTCCCGTACCTCGTGTGGACCGGCGGCCTCTCTGAGATCAGGTCGTTCACGCGCAAAGAGGTCCTCCTCGTCCTTCTGAGCGGGGTCGCCCTCGCGTTCCATTTCGGTCTCTGGATAACCTCCCTGTCGCTCACGCTCGTGTCCACGTCCGTCATCCTGGTCACGTCCCACCCGCTCTTCGTAGCGATCGTCTCCCACTTCCTGCTCAACGACCGTGTCAGGAAGGTGGCGGCAGCGGGGATCGTCATAGCATTCTCAGGCGTCGTCGTGATATCGCTCAGCGACTACGCCAACGCCGACGGCGCGATCGTCGGTGACCTGCTCGCGTTCACCGGCGGCATCTGCGCCGGCATCTACTTCCTGTCGGGCCGGATGGCCAGGCAGAAGGTCTCCGTCGTCCCCTACTCGTTCTCCGTGTACGGCCTGAGCGCGGTCATCCTGTTCGCGGCCGGGGCGGTCGCGGGGGACAAGCTCATCGTGACCGACGGACGGGAGATCGCGCTGTTCCTCCTGCTTGCGATAATACCGACCGTCTTCGGGCACACGATGTACAACTACGCCCTCAAGAAGGTCCCTGCCCACATCGTCTCCACGAGCGTGCTGAGCGAGCCTGTGGGCGCCTCGCTCCTGGCCTTCATGCTGCTGCCCGGTGAGGTCCCTGGCATATGGATAGTGGTAGGCGGTGCGCTCGTGGTGGGCGGCCTCTATGTGGTCCTGTCCAAGGGGCAGGAGCCCGAGCCGGAGCTACACGACTGAACGCGCTGCGCCTGTGCCTGTTCAGCGCTGGTCGAGGACCTTGATCAGGTGGAACCCGAACTGGGTCTTGATCGGTCCGACGGTCGCGCCCTTCTGACCGGAGAACGCGGCCTCCTCGAACTCCTTGACCATCTGGCCGTGGCCGAACCATCCGAGGTCCCCGCCGTTCTTCCCGGAGGGACACTTCGAGTGCTTCTTCGCCAGCTCGCCGAAGCTCTCGCCGCCGTTGATCTTCGAGAGGAGCTGCTTCGCCTCGTCCTCGGTCTTGACAAGAATGTGCGCTGCCTTCACTTGCTTAGCCATGCCGGTGGAACGGAATTCCCCGATAATAAAACATGCACCTGCCTTAGCACTGTTCTCGATGGCTGGAGGGTGCGTGCGGCCCTGGTCCGCTGAGATGCTGGGCCGCCCGTCATCGGACCCGCTCTTTACGCATGTCCGCGTGGGATGGCCCGTACCTGTCAGTCGAAAGGTCTAATGCCCGCCACCCTGCTGGGCGTTGACGATGCCCTTGAACCTGGACGACGTGGACCGGAAGATCCTGAAGGAGCTGCAGACCGATGGGAGAGCCTCCTTCAGGGACATATCCGGGAGGATAGGTGTGAGCACCCCCACGGTGAGCGCGAGGGTCCGGGCGATGACCGACATCGGACTCATCAAGGGATACACGGTGACGCTCGACGCGGACATGCTCGGGCAGACCTCGGTCGTCGTGAGGCTGGATGTCAGGCCCGCCGATATCGAGAAGGTCGTCGAGAGGATCAAAGAGGACGAGATCGTCCGGCAGGTATACGTGATGTCCGACTCCGGAGTGACCGCCGTGCTGTCCTTCTACAATCAGGCCAAGTTCGTGAGCTTCCTCGACTCACTGGCCCAGATACCAGAGGTCACGAAGGTCCGCACATCGACGGTGATCAGGACCCCGAAGGACTCCCAGAGGGCTGCACTCACGGATGAGGCCGGACTCATGATCCGATGCTACTACTGTGGCCACCTCATGAGGGACGAGGGCGTCAAGATCAAGCTCGACGGCAAGTACCACTATCTGTGCTGCAACGTGTGCGCCAAGCTGTACAAGGAGAAGTACGAGAAGCTGAAAAAGTCCGCCTAGATGCATCCGAAGAAATGGGCCTGCGACGACCACGGCTAGCGCTGCGCGGAGTACTTCTCGGGGTTCTTGTCGAAAGCGGCCTTGCATCCAGGCGCGCAGAAATAGAACTCCTTCCCCTTGTGGACGGACTTCCACTTGGCCGTCTTCGGGTCCACTTCCATCTTGCAGATAGGGTCGATCGCCAACAGAACGCCTCCTGAGATGCTGTGTGGGAGCGGAGCCAGGTTATCTCGCTTGCGGGGCATCGAGGGGAATCCAGCTCCGCTCCGCAATAGGGGATAATAACTTCGTTAAAGATATTCATTGCCCCTTACAATGAAAAAGAGTAGCTCAGAGGGGTATGGACACATCGGTGCATCGGCCTCGGTTCGGTCACGAGACGACAAGTCTTATATTCGGGTATCAGGTTCGACTCAGCTGGAGTCTGGTGAGATAGAATGCCGATCTTCGAGAAGTCCTCGGAAAGGGCCGTCACGAACGCAATAATCGACGAGTTCGCGAAGGCCATGAAGCGCTTTGCGGACACCGATGTGATCGTCGTCGGCGGCGGCCCGAGCGGGCTGATGGCGGCCAGGGACCTCGCCCTGAAGGGGGTCAAGGTCCTGATCATCGAGAAGAACAACTACCTGGGTGGAGGGTTCTGGGTCGGTGGCTTCCTCATGAACACCATCACGATCCGGTCCCCCGCCGACAAGATCCTCGACGAGCTGGGCATCAAGCACAGGGAGTACGAGAAGGGGCTGCACATCGTGCCTGGGCCGCTCGCGTGCTCCAAGCTGATCGCCGCGGCCTGCGATGCCGGCGTGGACATTCTCAACATGGTCGCGTTCGACGACATCGTGCTCAGGGAGAAGAACAGGGTCGCCGGGGTCGTAATCAACTGGACGCCCGTGGCCCTGCTGCCCAAGGCCATCGCCTGCGTCGACCCGGTCGCGCTGGAGTCCAAGCTAGTCATCGACGCCACGGGCCACGACGCCATCGTCGTGAGGAAGCTCGAGGAGCGCGGGCTCATCAAGACGCCCGGGTTCGGCGCGATGTGGATCGAGAAGAGTGAGGACGCCGTCGTCGAGAAGAGCGGCTTCGCGCACCCTGGATTAATCGTCATCGGGATGTCCGTGTCGACCACATTCGGCCTTCCGAGGATGGGTCCGACCTTCGGTTCGATGCTCCTGTCCGGCAGAAAGGGCGCCGAGGTGGCCTACAAGCACCTCAAGAAGATGAAGTGAGGCTTCGGAGAGGAACCGAGGCTATGCGCCCGAGCACCCACGGCTGAAGTGGGTGAGGTCGTTCACGGTCATCTCGTTCCCGGCCGCGTGCTCCATTGCCATCACGGCTGCGGCGGCGCCGTTGACCGTCGTGAAGAACGGTATCTCTAGCTCGACCGCGAGCCGGCGCATCATGTATCCGTCCCTCCTCGCCCCGGACGCCGCCGTCGGAGTGGTGATGACCAGCTGCACATCGCCGTTCCTCATGAGCGTGAGGGCGTCGGGGGAGCGCTTCTCTGATATCACATGGACCGTCGTGACGTCCAGACCGTCCGACCGGAGCGCCTCGGCCGTGCCCTTGGTCGCGTAGAGCCCGAAACCGATCCCCTTGAGACGCCTTGCCAGCTCCGCCGCGGCGGCCTTGTCCGCGTCGGCGACGCTGATGTAGACGTTCCCCTTGCGCGGGAGCTTGAGCCCGGCGGCCACATATGCCTTCCAGACGGCTGCCGGGTACGACCTGTCGATGCCCATGACCTCCCCCGTGGACCTCATCTCGGGCCCGAGTATGCAGTCGACCCCCGGGAGCTTGAGGAACGGGAACACAGACGCCTTGACCGCGAAATGCTCCATGCGCGGCCCGTCCCCCAGATGGAACTCGCGGAGCCTGCGCCCCAGCATGACCTTGGTCGCGATCTTGGCCAGCGGGACCCCCGTGGCCTTGGACACTATCGGGACCGTCCTGCTGGCCCTCGGGTTCGCCTCGAGCATGTACACCTTCCCGTCCTTGTGGGCCAGCTGGAGGTTCATCAGCCCGACCGTGCCGAGGGCGAGCGCCACCTTCCTGGTGATGTCCCTGACCGTCTCCATCGTCTCCTCGGACAGCGTGCGCGGGGGGAGCACCATCGTGGCATCGCCCGAGTGCACCCCCGCCTCCTCTATGTGCTCCAGTATGCCTCCGATGTACACGTCCTTGCCGTCGGATACCGCATCCACGTCGATCTCTATCGCGTGGGTCAGGTACTCGTCCACGAGGATGGGGTGCTTCTTCGACGCCTTGGCGGCGCTGCTCATGTACCCCTCGAGCTCCGCCTCGTTGTAGACGATCTCCATCGCCCTCCCGCCGATGACGTAGCTCGGCCTGATGAGCACGGGGTATCCGATGGCGGCTGCGATGCCCCTGATCTCCGCGAACGAGAACCCGGTCCCGGACCTCGGCTGGAGTATGCCGAGTTCGTCCATCAGCTTGGAGAACTTCTTCCTGTCCTCGGCGAGGTCGATGGACCCGGGGCTCGTCCCGAGTATCCTGGTCTTGGTCCCCGCGAGCCTCTTCAGCAGTGGCATGGCGAGGTTGACCGATGTCTGGCCACCGAACTGGAGCATGATGCCGTCCGCGTCCTCCCTCTCGATGACGTTCATGACGTCCTCGACCGTGATCGGCTCGAAGTACAGCCTCGACGAGATGTCGAAGTCGGTCGAGACGGTCTCGGGGTTGTTGTTGATGATGATGGCGTCCACGCCCTCCTCCTTGAGCGCGAGCGCTCCGTGGACGCAGCAGTAGTCGAACTCTATGCCCTGGCCTATCCTGATGGGCCCGCCCCCGACGATGACCACCTTCCTGTTCTTGGACGGCCTGGCCTCGCACTCGGTGCCATAGGTCGAATAGAAGTAGGGCGTCTCGGCCTCGAACTCGGCAGCGCAGGTGTCGACCATCTTGAACACCGGCTGTATGCCCGATCCGCGCCTCATCGACCTGATGCGCTCCTCGCTCCTGCCTGCCAGGTGGGCGATGTACTCGTCGCTGAACCCTGAGGCCTTGGCTGCCCTCAGCGTCTCGAGGTCCAGCTTCTTCTGGAGCGCCGATTCCAGCTCGACTATCCTTCGGACCTTTCCCACGAAGAACGGGTCCCACGCGGAGAGCTCGCAGATCCGCCTCTCAGGCAGGCCGCGCCTGATGGCTTCGGCGATCGCGTAGAGCCGCTTGTCCGTCGGCTTCTCGAGCTCCTTCTCCAGCTCCGCTTGGCTCCACTCCTCAGGCTCGAGCCCGAGCCGGTCGGTCTCGAGGGACCGGACCGCCTTCAGGAGCGCCTCCTCGATGCTCCGACCGATTGCCATCGCCTCGCCCGTGCTCTTCATCTGGGTCCCGAGGGTCTGGTCGACGGTCCTGAACTTGTCGAACGGCCATCGCGGTATCTTGATGACGGCATAATCCATCGCCGGCTCGAACGCGGCGCAGGTCTTCCTGGTGATCGCGTTGGGTATCTCGTCGAGCGTCATCCCGACCGCGATCTTCGCGGCCACCCTCGCGATGGGGTAGCCCGTGGCCTTCGACGCGAGGGCGCTGCTCCTCGAGACCCTCGGATTGACCTCGATGACCCTGTAGTCCCCCGTCTTCGGGTCGACTCCGAACTGCACGTTCGCGCCTCCCTGGATGCCGAGCGCGCGTATGATCTTGATCGAAGCGGACCGGAGTATCTGGTGGTCCGCGTCGCTGAGCGTCTGGGCGGGGGCGACGACGATGCTCTCCCCCGTGTGCACGCCCATGGCGTCCAGGTTCTCCATGTTGCACACGACGATGCAGTTGTCCTTGGAGTCCCGCATCATCTCGTACTCGAACTCCTTCCAGCCGATGACGCTCTCCTCGATGAGCACCTGGCGTATCCTGGAGTAGATCAGCCCCCGGCCAGCGATGTGGACCAGCTCCTCCTCGCCGTGCGCGATGCCTCCGCCCGTCCCCCCGAGCGTGAACGCGGGTCTCACCAGCACCGGGTATCCTCCGATTTGGCCGACTGCGGCCTTCGCCTCGTCGATCGAGCCCGCGGTCCTGCTGCGCGGCACGGGCTCGCCGATCCCGAGCATCGTCTGCTTGAAGAGCTCCCTGTCCTCGGAGAGCGCGATCGCCCTGGGCTGGCTCCCGAGGAGCTCGATCCCGAGGCGGTCCAGCGCGCCCGAGTCGGCGAGCTCCGCGCACAGGTTCAGCGCGGTCTGCCCTCCCATGCCGGACATGATCCCCTGTACCTTCTCCTTCGCCGCGATCCTGACGATCGAGTCCACGTTCAGAGGCTCGATGTACACGATGTCCGCCATCTCATGGTCCGTCTGGATCGTGGCGGGGTTCGAGTTCACGAGCACGGTCGTGTACCCCTCCTCCCGCAGGGACCTGCAGGCCTGCGAACCGGAGAAGTCGAACTCCGCGGCCTGGCCGATGACGATGGGACCCGAGCCTATCACCATGATCCTCTTCAGGTCCGTCCTCTTCGGCATCAGGTCCCCTCCAGCGTCCTCGCGAACGTGTCGAACAGGAATGTCGTGTCACGCGGCCCTGCGTGCGCCTCGGGGTGGAACTGGACCGAGAAGATGGGCAGCTCCCTGTGCCTCACCCCTTCGACCGTCCCGTCGTTCAGGTTGTCGAATGTGATGTCGAGCCCTGCGTCCTCCGCGGATTCCCTGTCCACGGCGAACCCGTGGTTCTGCGAGGTGATGAACACCCTGCCCTCGAACCTCACGGGCTGGTTGACCCCTCTGTGCCCGAACCTCAGCTTGTAGGTCCTCGCACCGAGCATCAGCGCCAGGAGCTGGTTCCCGAGGCAGATCCCCATCATGGGGTATTCCTCCTTGAGCCGGGCGAGCGCGGCGACGGTCGTCGCCATCATGCCCGGGTGCGCGGGGTTCCCCGGACCGTTCGTGATGAATATACCGTCCGGCTCCAGCGCGCGTACGGCCTCCGCAGGGGTGTCGAACGGCATCTGGACTACGTTGAACCGCTGCCTCAGTTCAGCCATGATGCTCTCCTTGACGCCGCAGTCGAACACGGCGACCGTGCGCGCCTTGCCGGAGTCGAACCTCTGGATGCGCTTGGTGCTCACCATGGCCACCAGGTTCGATTCCTCGGGGTGCTCCGCGCCCCTGATCTTGTCCAGCAGCGCCTCGGGGTCCCCCGTCGTGATGCCCCCCTTCATGGTGCCGGATGTCCGGAGGTGCCGGATGAGTGCCCTGGTGTCGATGCCCGATATCCCCGGGACCGCGTTCGCCTCAAGGAGCTCGCCCAGCGTCATCTCGGAATGCCTGTGGCTCGGTTCAAGACAGAGTTCCTTGACGGCATGGCCCCGGACCTGGACCCTCGATGACTGGGCGTCCCCCGGGTTGACGCCGTAGTTGCCGATGAGCGGGTAAGAAGAGACCAGTATCTGTCCGCAGTAGGACGGGTCCGTGAGCGATTCCTGGTAGCCCGTCATCCCGGTGGAGAACACGACCTCGCCCAGGACTTCCCTGCGGGCGCCGAAGGCCTCGCCCTCGAAGATATTCCCATCCTCAAGGACCAGGCAGCACTTCATTCGGACGACCTCCGGGTTATTCCGGGCAGGGCTAAAGAAACCTTGTGCGGAAAAACAGACTATTCCAGCGCACATTATCCGGTTCGGGACAAATCGGTCCAGGCTTGTCGCAGGACCGGACAGGCGTCATGTGCCGAACATCTCCGCGTATCGCGCCAAGGAGCCTAGCGCGGTCACGGAGATCCACTGATCTTTCCCCGGGTCCGGCCTTCCAGACTGGTGCCAGAGCCCGTCCCTGGACCTCGCTTCGACGAGCCACTTGACCGGCCAGTCCATGCGCGGGTCGGCCGGCCCGAACCGTATCGCGGTCAGCATGTCCAGCCCGCAAAGCCCGCTCCCGTGCCAGGTCGGGTACTTCAGCGTGGTCCAGTTCTTCTCCGACCTGTAGTATGCCGCGTGGTAGTTCCGCTTGAAGAAGTGCTCCAGGAAGAAATCCCCTCCGCGGCGCGTCCTGTCATCGTGCCGCAACGCCGGGTCCTGGACGAGCCCTCGGAGCACCATCAGGGTCGTCCAGATGCAGCTGGGCACTTCGTCGTAGTCGTGCATCTCGTACCCCTTGATCTTCCCATGCCGCACCAGGTCCACGAACTCCGACATCCGCATGTACTTGTACTCGGGCATGTGGCGGACATCCTCTATGTAGGGGATGTTCCACCCGCCGTCCCTCCTCTGCATCGACATGAGCCAGCGTGACAGCCTCTGTACCCTGGGGTCCTTCTCCATGCCGAACCTGTTCAGGATCCCGAGCGCGAAACCGTTCGAGTGCGTCTCCGGTATGCCGACCATCTCCGGGCCAGGGATCCATCCCTCGGGCGTCTGCCAGCTTAGGATCTTCTCGAGGCTCGCCATGATGTGCCCTTCCTCGGGCGGTGTCTTGTACTCGGCCAGCATGTACAGGTTCCTGAGCATGGTCGTGTAGGTCTGCCCGAACGGTAGACCCAGCCCCCTCCTCTCCATGTCCGCCTTGCCCTGGGGGACCGGCCATGTGCCGTCCGGGCGCAGCGTTCTGAGGAGCTTGATCCGCGGCAGGTATGTCGCGCACTCGTCGAGGGTCCGTCTCTGGATGATGTCGTCGTCGGTCATCCTCCTGACGAACCTGAAAACCCAGTACCTCACCGGCGGACCTGCGATCTGCAGCAGCCGGCTTGAGGACTGCTGGACCACTGCGTCGATTCCCTCCTTCTCCATGCCCCGACCGAGGGGGATATCGCTCTTGCCAGAATTAAGTTTCCACGGCGGGCGTCTCATCGGTCCTGGGGACGGCGCGGCCAGTCCTGCTTGAGCAGGGCGAACTGGAGGTCGTCGATGAACCTTCCCTCGAAGAACGCGTGCTCGCGGAGCACCCCCTCGAGCCTGAAGCCGAGGCCCTCCGCGAGCCTCCTGGACCTCTCGTTGTCGCGGAAGCAGACCAGCTCTATCCGGTTGAGGGCCATCGTGCCGAAGGCGTATCGGATCGCAGCGGTCAGAGCCTCCTTCATGATGCCCGTCCCCCAGTGCCCCGGCTGAAGGTCGTATCCGATCTCCGCCCTGTACCCGGACTCTTTCACCCACTTGTGGAGCCCGCACGTGCCTATGAGCCCCTCGCGTCCCCTGAGCTCGATCCCCCACCGGATGCCGGTGTTCTCCTCGAACGGCCCGATGCAGTATGTGACGAGCTCCTCCCTCGCTGCGTCCAGGTCGGCTGGGGCAGGGAACCCGGACCCCTGGATGATCTCCGGCGTGGAGAAATGCATCAGATAGAACCCCTGGTCGTCGAGGGTCATCCTCCTCAGGAGGAGCCTGCCCGTCTCCAGTGTCGGGAACTCCCCGAACTCCAGCAGCCTGCCGGCATCGTCCATCTTCATGGCGGGACGGGAGAGGTGTTTCCGCGCTATTATCCTGTCGAGGTCGGAACAAGAGGTTTTAGAACCAACAACGCACTCAACCGTCGGGCAGAAGGACATGTTCCCAGGCCACTGCAAGGAAGTAAGCGTCAAGAAGGTCGACTTCGGGCTCACGGAGGAAAGCATCATCCGGTTCCTGACGGGCAAGAAGGCCTACCTGAGGACCAGGTTCTATGTATTCAACTCCGGCGACGAATGGGCGGTCGCGGAGGTCCAGAAGCAGGACGCGCGGGACATCCTCCAGCCGATAACCTCGGTGAAGGTGCTGGCACTGCCCCGTGAGACCTCGTTCGTCGAGGATGTCAGCCTGGACGTCCTCTCCGCGAGCAGGATGGGCCGGCTGAGGGAGATGATGCACTCCAGGTGCATAGTGGTCCGGGGCAAGGCCGAGCATGTGTCGTTCTTCATAGACGAGCAGCCGTCGAAGCTCACCATATTCGATGTCGTCCCGCCAGGGCCTTCCAAACTCGTGAGCCTCGTGGACGCGGTCCTCGAGTCGGACCTCCAGGACCGGTTCGTCAAGTACGAGGTCGTCGAGATCGACCTGAACGAGCTGGCGGAGCGCGCCGACGCTCCCACTATCATGTTCCCCTGTCGTGCATCCGGCCTCAGGTCCGATGTGAAGACGTTCTATCTCGACGAGACACCTCCGCTGTCGAAGGAGGATGCGAAGGGGCTGACTCTCATCGGCTGCCCGCTCTCCGCGAGGATATTCAAGGCCGTCTACGGGGTCGAACCGAACCTGAGAAGCATGTGCCCCGAAGGGCTGCTGGCAGAGCGGAAGATCGACGGGCCCGTGCTCATCAAATGCTGCAAGGTGAGGGAGGGCTTCGACGTCAAGGGGAATGTGGCCATCGTGCCCTGGGGCGCCCGCATAACGGAGGTCTCCCAGGCCCTGAGGGCGGTCCTCGGCTAGATGTCCATCTCGTCTTCCCTGAATGCGACGACTGGGCACGGGCCGAAGCAGGCGCCGCAGTGGGTGCATCTCCCCTCGTCGATGGAGACACGGCCGTCGAGCGAGAGGGCCCCCGTCTCGCATCTCGCGACGCATATCCCGCAGCCGGCGCAGTTCATCGCCCTGAAGACGATCTCCCGCAGCCGCGACGCCCTGGTCGCCAGCTCCTTCTCGTCCTTCGCCCGGACCATGACCGGCCCCTCGGCGAAGACGGTCATGCCCCTGACCTCCGCAATCTGGTTGTCGGGCGATGTCGTGACCTTGCCCTGCATGTTCAGCAGGTTCGCGACCCTGGCCATGTCCAGCGGTCTGCTGAAGACCCCTTCCATGCTGAGCCCCTCGACGCAGGGGCTGTAACCCCCGGTGCTCCTGAACTCGAGCGGGGCGGTCTCCTGCTGGGCCGGCTCGGCCGAGGACACGTCGATGCCCCTCTGCGAAAGCTCGTCGATGACGGACTTCGGGACCCTCTTCCATCTCCACGCGTCGTATGCGAGCCATGCCTCGGACTTTCCGCGCGCCTTCGCGTATCGGTCGAGGATGTCCTGCCAGCGCGGATAGCGCGCGCAGATGTCCCTCGCCCTGCGGAGCTCGGCAAGGTCCGCCGCGGGACACATGAAGCACCCGATCCTCTCGAACCCCTTCTCGTAGAGGGGGTTGTGCCTGGCCCCTTTGGAGAACAGGTAGATCCACACATGCAGCGCGGTCCACTTCTGGATGGGTGACGCGGCCAGCTGGCCCGGCGTCCACGGGTTCCTCCAGACGCGGCCCTTGTTGGCCCTCGACTCGGATTCGTAGGCCCGCTGCCCTATGAACGAGAGCACCCCCTCCGGGAAAGTCCTCTGGATGAGCCTCGTCGCGGGGCCGAGCTTGCATGTCTTGCAGCACCATCGGTAGTCCCTAGCGGGCGGCCCGAAGAAGCCGACGTTCTTCCAGAAGGCATCCCCAGCGCTCTCGGAGACCAGCTCTAGCCCGAACTCCTCGGCCACCTCCCGGACGTTCTGCAGCGTCTCGTCGAACTCCAGACCGGTGTCCACGAACAGCAGCTTCGGGCGGATGCCCGCATCGAGCACCAGATGCAGCGTCGCGAGGCTGTCCTTCCCGCCGCTGTAGGACACCACCACGGGCAGCCCGGCCTGGGCGACCGTGTCGGCCACGAAGCGTCTGGCCTCCACCGCGCGCCTGTTCATGGTCTCCCTGCTGGCCGAGACCGCGTCCTCCCACCTCGCTGCCTTCCGCGGCGGTGCAGCGGCCCCGCGCTCGACGGTCCACCGCGTCTTCACGGCGGTCCCCCTCGGGTGTGTGAGCATCTCCTCGGCCGACATCTTCGTCACGCCGACCGAGACGGCCTCCCCGTCGAGCCCGAGGACGATGACCTCGGCACCCTTCGTGATGCCAGGGTCGCAGTCCTCGATCCCGATGGCCAGGGCGCTCGCGCTCTTCGTCCTGATGGCGTCCGCGGCCCCCGGGTCTATCTTGACCCAGCCCCTTCGGGCGATGGGCGCGAGGATGCGCGCGCTCGCAGGGCGCGGGAGGAACCTCTCGCCGTCCACGAGGCTGAACCTCATGGCGCCGACGACCTCGCCGCCGACGATGACCTCGTCCATGCGGTCTATGTCCGGCGCCTTGTTGAGAATGACGATGTGCCCTTCGGGGAGGACGGCCAGGCCGGTCCCCTCGCCGAACTGCTGGTCGATCAGTCTCCGGATGACCGTGATGTCATGCGCGAACGCTGGACGCGCGTCCCCCGGAGGCGTGATCTTGACCTCCCTGGTCCTGCCGCCGCAGAGCCCGCACGAGCCCTGCTCGAGCACGGGCACGTTGCACTGGTCGCACCACCGGAGGTGGATCTTGCCGTGTCTGACCTCGCCCACGGACCGGGGAGCGAGTGGCCTTATTATAGACTTTCTACAGCGACGCTACTTCAGGAACTTGAGCTGCTTCACGACGGACTCGACGGCGTCCTTGGCGCGCTCGATCCTGTCCTCCGCCTGGAGCCTGCTCATCCCGGGGCCGGATATGCCGAGGCCCACGGGCTTCTCGAACTCCACCGCGAGGTCGGTGATCTTCCTGGCCGCCTGGCCGATCACGAGCTTGTCGTGCTCGGTCTCGCCCTCGATGACGGCGCCGATCGTCACGACCCCGTCTATGTTCTTCTCCTTCAGGAGCATCTTGATCGCGAGGGGCATGTCGAAAACCCCTGGGACCATGACGGTCCTGGTCACTTCCACATCCAGGAACTTCGCGTGCTCCTTCGCCCTCTCGAGCATCATCTGGGTTATGTCGTAGTTGAACTCGCTGCAGACGATGCCTATCCTGTACTTCCCTGCCATTGTCATGCCTCCTTCTGGATCCTCAATCGACCGGTCCAACGTCCTCGAACCCCTGCCTCAGCCCCTTGCCCGCGTTCGCCGCGAGCCGCTCGGGCCTGAACAGCAGGTCGTACGCGTTCACCGCGTGCTCCCTCGCGCGCCGCTCGGCCAGCCGGGCCAGCTCCTTGGCGCTGCCCGCCTCGTCCTCGTGGACGAATACCTCGATGATGTGTCTGTTCGTCATCAGTTGGACTTGTATCAGGCCCATGGACGCCTCGTGGGCGCAGGTCTTGTCGATGGGCTGCGCGCCGGGCATCCCGAGCGCCACCACGATCTCGCAGCCGCGCTCCTCGATGAGCTTCTTGGCCGCCACCGGGAGGTCCTTCACGCCGGGCACCGTGCAGCGCTCGACCTTGAAACCGGTCCCGGTCCTTTTCAGCTCGTCGGCCGCGATGCCCCCCATGTCCACCCGGGAGAAGGTCGTGTCGACGACCCCTATCCGCTTCATCGCTTCTCGACCTCCGAGAGCCTCTTGTCGGCTGCGTGGAACTCGATGACCTTGCGTATGATCTTGCGCGTCCCGTCCAGGTCGTGGTCCAGGTGCGGCATGCGCACGACCCTGACCTTCAGGCCCCGCGTCTCCAGCTCCTGCTCGAGGGATATCTCCTGGAACGGCTGGTCGTAACCTATCGTGATGACATCGGGCTTGAGCTCACGGACGATGTCGTACATGTCGCCGGAGTCCCTGCCCAGCACGGCTCGGTCCACGGGCTTCAGCCCGGCGACCATCTCGAGGCGCATCTTCTCGGGCGTGATGGGCTCGTGCTTCCTCCTGCGGACGGTCTTGTCCGTAGCGACGACCACGACGAGCTCGTCCCCGAGCTTCTTCGATTCCTCGAGGTAGTGCAGGTGTCCTAGATGGAGAATGTCGAACACCCCTGTGGCCATGACACGCACCATGGTATCCTACCCCTTGTCGAACTCCTTCCAGGCCTTCACGATGTCGGCCCCTTCGAGGAACGGCAGCCCCCGCCCTGCGGCGTAGGCCCTCGCCTCCTCCTTGGACAGGGCGTTCCCGTCATCGCCCATCATCTCGCAGACCGTGGCCGAGGGCACGAGCCCCGCCATGATGACCAGCGCGGTGGAGAGCTCCGTGTGCCCGAACCTGGTCTCGAGGATGTTGTTCGAAGTGTTGAGCAGATGGATGTGGCCCGGCGCCCGGAAGTTCTTGCCGAACTCCCGCTTCCCCCAGCCGTCCCCCTGGGTGACCGCCGCACTGGCCAGCTTCGCGAACTCGCTGATCGTGAGGGCCCGGTCCCTGTCGGTTATGCCCGTGAAAGTCTTTCTGTGGTTGATCGTGATCCCGAAGGCGCTCTTCGCGTCGTACGGTATGTCGTTCGGGATTAGCTCGTTCATCACGGGGTACTTCGGGCCCATGCCGAGGTAGACCTCTGTCAGGAACGGCAGGCCCAGCGCGTGCTGTATCCTCGGGTCCGCGGTGGTGCAGATCAGGCCGCCCGCGTCCTTGCGCAGGGTCCTGATGGCCTCTGGGGTGACGGACTCGGAGGCGATGACCATGTCGGTCTCCTCCTCGCGTCCGTCCGCGTCGTAGACGAACACGAACCGTCCCTCCCTGAGCGCCTGCAGCGCCGGCGACACACTGGCTGGAGCCATCGGCGCGAACATCCTGCTTCCGCATATTATGAATGCTGTAGCTACTATCGCGAAAGTATCAGTCGACCCTTCTTAAGGCCTCAGCGGGGGCCAGCCTGGATGCGCGCCTGGACGGCGGGAGCGTCGACGCTTGTGTCACCGCGAATGCTATCGCTACGACGATGAGGAGCTCGAACCACGGCACGACGAAGGGCGCGGAATCCGAGAACCCTCCCCAGCTCCACATGCGGTACGAGAGCCCGAGCCCGAGCACGATGCCCAGAAGGATGCCGAGCAGGGACACGAACGAGGTCTCGATGATGAAGACGTTCATGATCATGTCCCGCTGGTAGCCGATGGCCCTCATGACCCCGATCTCCTGCCGCCTCTCGGCCACGTTCCTTATCGTGATGATTCCGAGCCCGGCCACGCCTACTATGAGGCCCACTCCGAGGAATATCTCCATGAGCTGCATCACGTTCGCGGTCATCTGCATGATGAGCTCGACCGTGTCCCTCACGGCCAGCGTGACCATGCCGTAATCCACGAACATACGCTCGAGCTTGTCGGCGGCGTCCGCGACCGTCATGTCGACGCCGTCTGCCAGGGAGAAATAGAACAGGCTCTGGGTGGCCGCAGGGTCGAACGCCTGCACGAACTCGGACGACATGAACATGCCCTGGACGAACATCTGGTCCATTATCCCGATTATCGTCACGTTCGCCTGCCCTCCGTCGGACCGGATGATCGTGACCTCGTCCCCGAGCCCGACGTCCATGGAGCCGCCCCCGATCGAGAACATGGACGACAGCACGCTGCCGTCTATGATCGCGAGGTCGTCGTTGACGATGAGCGCACCCCAGGCCGCCTCGTCGGAGCTGTAGTTCGCTGAGCGCTCCGCGAGCGAGAAGCTCCCGCCGGAGAGCATGGCGCTGCCGTACCCGATGAGGTTCGTGGCGTGCGTCCCGTTCTCCCGCGGCGCATCGACCAGCACGCCCGTGGTGAGCGAGTGCTCCGCCCTGGAGAACACCTGCGTCCCCGCTGCCGCGTCGATCTCCGCGAGCCCCTGATCCAGCTCGTCGGTCGGGACATCCCTGAACGTGAAGCCGATGATGTCGAACCCGCCCGAGTACGACTGGGTCATGCTGTCGACGCTCTCCCTCTGGAACGAGGCGATCATCATGACCACAACGACCGTGAACATGATCAGCGAGAATATGAACAGCGTGAGAGCGGTCCTGAACTTCTTGTTCATGGGGTAGCTGATGGCCGCCTTGAACACCGGCAGCAGCGACCTCTTCCTCCCGAAGAACCTCATCAGCCCCGAGAGGAGGATGTCGCTGTTGAACATGATGACCAGGACGCCGCCTGTCACGAGCAGCACGCCTATGATTATGAACATCTCCATGTTCCCCTCCGCGGGCCCGAAGATGCGCCCAGCGAGGTCCAGGTTGAACGGGTCCACCGTCCAGGATATCATGAACAGGCCCGTCAGGGTGAACGGGATCCGCGGGCTGACGTACTTCACCGCGACGAGCGCCGCGCCGAATGCCATGATGCACGGCCCCGATGAGATCGCGGACGCCTGATCGCTGGCGTCCCCGAGCATCGTCACGAGGACCCCGATGAACATCGCCAGCACCCCGGTCAGCATGTACTTGCTCCCGGACTTGGCCAGGATCGGTTCGGGGATGTTCTTGATCGCCCGCACTATGTTGAGCTTGCTCACGCGCCACGACGCGACCGCGACCGTGAGCACGGTTATCAGGAACCCAGCGCACGCCGCTATCCACAGGCTGTCCCACTGGAAGCTGAATGTGAACTCCAGCCCCTGCCCCGCTACGATGGACGAGAAGAGCGCCATCATGACCGCGGCTATCAGGAGCCCTGCGAACGCCCCTATGACCGAAGCCAGGAGCGCGTACACAACCCCCTCGAGCATGAACGTCTGCGTCAGGTGGCCGCGCTGCATGCCGATTGCCCTCGATATCCCCATCTCCGGCTTCCGCTCCTCGGCCAACATCACGAATATGTTGATGATCAGCGCGACGCCGGCGATTATCGCGAAGGAACTCATCACTATGAATATCTGGGAGACCTGGTCCGAGGCCGTCTGGGCCGACTCTATCCCGTCCTTCTTCACCTCGTCGAAGGAATATGCGTCGCCCTCGGGCAGGGCCGCCGTGAGTTCCTCGACCGCCTGGTCCGTCACGATGTAGCCGTCCTCCACGCCGCCCTGGTTGGACACATCTATCCTGTTTATCATGCCCGGGGCGGAGAACATGTTCTCCTGCGCGTACGAGAGGTCCACGAACACGGTCTGGTCGCCGTGCCAGGTCGCCTTGCCGACGTCCTTCGCGACCGCCGATACGACGAGCATCACGGGCACGCCCATGTCGGTGATCACGACGAGCGTGTCGCCTGCGACGGCGTCGAGTTCGTCCGCCAGCATCTGGTTTATCACGGCCCTTCCGCCGGAGATGTCATCGGCCGTCACAGCCTGCCCCGACTCGTACAGGAGGTCGTTCACCGATTCCGCGGGGTCGTAGGCGAAGAGCGAGGCGGTCGGAGACGACGAGTTGAGCCTCGGGTTGACGGCCGACACGCGCTCCCTGATCGCGGGACCTACCCCGTCCACATCCGGCATGTCCCCGGCACCCATGGCAGTGACGAGCCCGTCGGCGACGGTCCTGTTGAAGAAGACCGTGTCGCCCATCGCGTCCTCCACGGATATGACGATGTCGACCTCGCCGTCCGCCTCGTAGACCGCCTGCTTGATCAGGTGGTCGAGGGTGTCGCCGACGACGAGCGAGCCCGATATCATCGCCGTGGCGATCATGAGCCCCGCGACGACGATCGCGGAGTAGCGCTTGCGCCTGACTATGTTCCTCAGTGACATCTTCGCGAAGACGGGCCTCCTGACCGCCAGGATGGCCATCGCGCCGAGGACGATGAGCACCATGATGAGTAGCTGTACAAGGCCGTTCACTGGAACCATCCTCCTAGAACGGCGTCGGGGAGAACTCCTTCTCGACCAGCCCGTCCCTCATCATGACGATCCTGTCGGCCATCTTGCCGATGTTGTAGTCGTGGGTCACGATGATGAACGTCTGCCTGTTCTCCTTGTTCAGCTTCTTGAGCAGGTCCATGATGTCCTTCGACGACTCGCTGTCCAGGTTGCCGGTCGGCTCGTCCCCGAAGACGATCTCCGGCTTGTTGACGAGGGAGCGCGCAATCGTCACCCTCTGCTGCTGGCCTCCGGACAGCTCGGACGGTTTGTGCGCCTGCCACTCTTCGAGCCCGACCGCCTTGAGCGCCTCGATCGCCTTGACCCTGGCCTCCCTGGGGCTCACCCCTGCCAGCAGCAGCGGCATCTCGACGTTCTCGGCGGCCGTCAGGACCGGCAGCAGGTTGTACGCCTGGAATATGAACCCTATCTTCTCCGCCCTGTACCGCGTGCGCTCGCGGTCGGACATCTTGGAGAGCGGCCTCCCCCGGATGTAGACCTCCCCTCCGGAGAGGTCGTCCAGGCCGGATATGCAGTTGAGGAGCGTGGTCTTGCCGCAGCCCGACGGTCCCATCACCGCCACCATCTCGCCCTCCTTGACGACGAAGTCGAGCCCCTTGAGCGCGTCGACCTTCACCTTGCCGGAGTCATAGGTCTTCTTCAGCCCAGATGCGACTATCACTCCCTCCGGGCCCGCGCTGGCGGTCTGCGGCGCGGTTTTCTTCATCTTCCTGACGACCTTCTCCCCTTCCTTCATGGGTGACACGCTCCAGTTGACTTTTCCATGACCGTGCGTCCACGGCTTTAACCCTGTCGATTTCCGAGTCGTTATTAGACCTTTTCGCCGGTCCTCCGCCCCTCAGGGGGCGGGCCGAGCCCCCAGGAACTAGATTTATATCGGCAAGCCCATCATAGTGCCGCAATGCTGGATTCCGAGGAAACTATCCACTCGTGGGACCGGAGGGACATGCTCGGCACGATAGGCAAGATGCCGAGCCATCTGCTGGAGGGCCTCAAACGGGGCCGCATGTCTGGGCCGCCGAAGTTCACCCCGAGCAACATAGTCATATGCGGCATGGGCGGGTCGGCGATAGGCGGCGACCTCCTGGGCGAGTGGCTGTCCCACGTGACCCCGGTGCCCATCGAGGTGCGCAGGTCATACTCGATGCCTCTGAGCGTCAGCAAGGGTTCGCTCGTGATAGTGGCAAGCTACTCGGGCAACACCGAGGAGACCCTGAGCATGCTCGAGGACTCCAGGCGCAGGGGCGCGAAGGTCGTCGCGATCTCGTCGGGCGGGAAGCTCGCCGAGATCTGTGAGTCCGTCGGGATACCGTTCGCCAGGGTGGCGTCCGGGCTCGTGCCCAGGGCGTCCCTGGGCTACATGTTCGGGGCGATGGCAGGCATAGTGGAGCACGCGGGCATCGCCCCGGTGGAGCCGGAGTTCGCGGAGTCCTTCAAGGTGCTCGGGGAGACCTCCCGGGTCTGCGCACCGTCTGCCGGCACGATTGAGAACCCGGCGAAGAGGCTGGCGCACGAGTTGTTCGGGACGGTCCCCGTGGTCGCCGGCTACGGCATATCGTCGCCGGTCGCCAAGAGGTGGGCCAACCAGCTCAGCGAGAACGGCAAGGCGATGGCGTTCAGCACGGAGCTCCCGGAGATGGGGCACAACGAGATCGTCGGGTGGATGCGCGACCCCAGGAGCCAGGGCTTCTCCGCCGTATTCCTGGAACACGACCTCCAGACGCCTGCGATGCAGAGACGGCTCAAGGTGACCAAGGCAATGATGTCGAGGCGCTCATCCGTGTTCTCGGTGCGCGGGAGCGGCGCATGCGTGCTCGCGCAGATGCTCTCGCTCGTGATGGTCGGGGACTACGTCAGCGCTTACCTGGGCGTCCTGAGGAACGAGGACCCGTCGTCGACCGAACCCATCGAGGAGCTCAAGGCGGCTTTGGCGAATAAGTGAACATCCCGCGGGTGTCAGCGTCAATGGTCATGCGTCGATTTGTGTAAAAAAGTGATGAGGGGGATTGCCCCCTCGAGCGTCATTATCCCATCCGATTAGCTAGCCCTTCCATTCCCTTGTTTCGCCGGTGTGCGGGCGAGAGAGTGCCCGTGCACTGCTGTGGCTTCAGTCCCCTGTTGAACACTTACTTCATTGGATCCGCATCCGGTCCGCGGCATTTCCCATCCCTCTCTTAGTGCCGCGTTCCCCGACCGCCTCGGCGACCTTCTGGCGAAGCGCTTCCTTGCCTTCGAGGTAGTATCTCTTCTTCTCCTCGACCCATCCCGCAAGGGCGAGCGTTATCGCCTGGGAGATGTCACTAGCATCGCCACTGGCGATGAACATCTCCACGTCTTCCATCAGCGCGGACGGTATCACGGCGGCGACCTTCTCCGAGTTCCAGGTAGCGGCCTCGTCGTGAAGGTACGCGTCGATGGCATCCCTGAAGACGTCTGAGACGCTCTGATGGCCAGTGCGTTCCCTTATGGCCTCGAGCTCCCGGAGATCGTCCTCGGGCAGTCGTACGTTGATGCGAGCAGTCTTCGTGGTCATTGTAATCGCGAAGCCTTGTATGACAAATTGTCATACACTCTATAAATAGATATCTAGGTGGACGTCAACCTGTGTTTCCACTGCAACCACTGCAGACACGATTGAATCCCTCCGCCGATCCTCTCGGTCCGACGCGTTCGGACCTCGATGTCAGGGCGTCGTTCCGCAAACAGTTTTCGCGTTTCCGTGGATATGTTTTTAATCTCTCATTGAATCCCACATCTGTGCCATCGTCTAGAGATCTAGCCCAGAAACTGCGCGAGCTGACCAGGACGCACAACGCCTGGTTCAGGGACTCCATACCACTGATCGCTTCTGAGAATCTCCTGAGCCCGGTCGCGAGGGAGGTGCTCAACTCCGACCTGAACAACAGGTACGCGGAGGGCCTCCCTGGCAAGAGGTACTACCAGGGCAACATCTATGTCGACGAGATCGAGACCATCTGCGAACAGCTCGCCCAGGAGGTCTTCAGGGCCGAGTTCGTCGACGTCAGGCCGATATCCGGTACGGTCGCCAACATGGCCGTCCTGCTCGCGACCACGAAGCCTGGGGACAAGATCACCGCGGTCGCGACATCCGACGGTGGGCACATATCCCACGCGAAGATAGGCGCGGTCGGCATGCGCGGGGCCAGGGTTTTCAACTATCCGTTCGACGAGAAGACGATGAACATCGATGTCCAGGGCGCGAAGCGGCTCATACGGGAGGTCAAGCCCAAGGTCGCGCTCTTCGGTCAGTCCGTCTTCCTGTTCCCGACACCGCTCGACGAGATCAAGGACGTGTTCGACGAGGTCGGATGCATCACATGGTACGACGCGGCCCACGTCCTGGGGCTCATCGCCGGGAAGCGTTTCCAGGACCCCCTCAGGCAGGGCATGGATGTCGTGTCGGGCAGCACCCACAAGACGCTCCCAGGGCCGCAGCACGGCATGATCCTGTCAGGGCTCAAGAAGGACGGGCTCGCGCCGGCGCTGAGGCGTGGGGTGTTCCCAGGCGCGACGAGCAACCACCACCTCCACGCGGTCGCGGCACTGGCGGTCACATTGGCGGAGACGAAGGAGTTCGGGGAGGCCTACGCCGACCAGACCATCGCGAACGCCAAGGCGCTCGGACAGGCCCTCCACGAGAGGGGCATGTCGGTCCTCTGCGAGAAGCAGGGCTTCACCGAGTCGCACACGATCGTGGTCGACGTCCAGGAGTACGGGGGTGGGAAGAAGGTCGCCCTCGACCTGGAGGGCGCCAACATCATACTCAACAAGAACATGCTCCCGTGGGACTCCGACCCTGTCAGGCCTTCGGGCCTCAGGATCGGCACGCCGGAGGTCACGAGGCTCGGCATGAAGGCGAACGACATGGCCGAGGTGGCGGAGCTCATCGCGCGCGTCGCCGTGAAGGGCGAAGCACCGGAGAAGGTGAAGGCCGACGTGGTCGAGTTCAAGCGGCGGTTCACCAAGGTCCACTACTGCTTCTTCGAGGGCGAGGAGGCCTATGACTACCCCGCGCACGACGGTGACCTGTAGCGATCCCCGCATCTGCACAGTTTATTACCGCACAGCATCATCTACTGAGCGAGATCGCTGATGGCTACACGCGTCAGGGCACTCCAGGTTGCGATCGCCGTCGTCAACCTGGTCATATTCGCGCTCGTCGTCACGAGCCTGTGGCCTTTCCCCAGCGGTGACTTCAACCTCGACCTCCCGTCGCCCCAGGATGTCGAGTGGCGCTACGACGCCGGCATCGTGTACGTGACCGCGCCGTTCACCATCGACAACGGCGGGTTCTACGATGTGGCCGACCTTGTCCTGAGCTACGACATCACGAATGCCACGTTCGCCCACATCGCATCCGACGAGTTCGTGATCGGCACCATACCTGCCGGGGCCGTCGTATCCGACGACATCGAGTTCCAGTTCGACATCAAGCAGCTCTACGACGAGGGGTTCACGTCGATGGTGTTCCTCGACGACCTCCTCTACTTCGAGCTGGACGTCTCCTGCCTGTACACCGCGAAGCTCATCTCGTTCAACGCCGAGTACAACATAAGCGTCCCCTGGGACGCGCTCGTCCAGGACCTGGCGATGGACGACTACCAGATACTGCCTGGAAGCCTCGGCTTGGACTACCATCTCACGACCTCGGACATCCTGAGCGGGCAGACGGTCGTACACGCGTACCTGTACGAGGGGTCGACGCTGCTCAGCGACACGACGGACACGGTCACACTGGGCGGGTACTCGAGCGGCACGCTGACCTTCACCCTCCCATCAGGCGCGGTGCCGGACCATGTCGTCTTCGAGGTCCAGGTAGCGGACTTCCTGGTCGAGGAGACGGTCGAGATCCCCGCGGGGGTGGTGCCATAGCGCACAAGAGCCGGCTCGCGGACGCGGTCTGGACCGCCTTCACCGAGACCCTCAGGTTCATCGTCGTGCCCTATGTCCTCGTGGACCTGGTGACGACCAACTACCCGCAGCTCGCGACGGCGTTCATGGCGAACATAGTCTCCTTCATATTCTTCTTCGGCGGGATGATCGTCGCCTCGAGCACCCTCGAGGCCATCCACAGGCCGGGCACATACCTGCGCCTGATGTTCGGCCTGACCGCGCTCGCGTTCCTGTGCATGTGGATCTTCGTGATATTCGGGGGCGGCATCGCCGAGATAGACTACGGCCCGTACCACGTGAGGTTCGACATGAGCAAGATCCTCTACATCATGCTCATCGGCGTATCGTTGAAGGGACTGCTGGTCTACTCCACTTTCTCGACGAGCAGGAAGGCCGAGATCAAGAGGGCCAGGATCCGCCGGGTCGAGGAGGCCAAGAAGCGCACGGCCGGGTCGAAGCCGAGGCCGGCGGCCCAGCCCTCTCATGCGGATGTCAGCTTCGCCCAGATGGCCAGGGCCGAGTTCGATGTCACGGCGGACGACGCCGTGGGCTTCGCGTCCGCCCCGCCGGAGCGGCATCTGGAGCCCGGGATGAAGCTGTGCGAGGTCTGCGGGGCCAAGGCGCCGGTCAAGGACTACGTGTGCAAGGGCTGCGGCGCGTGGTTCCCGAAGGATTCCGTCATACGCGAGTGAGCCCGCCCTTCGCGAGCGATCCCACGAGCTCGCAGACCTTGCATCTGGATGATACCGTGGGTTCTCCGCAAGCGCATGTCCTCAGCTTCGCGGACGGATAGATGCCCTTGAGCGCTGGAAGGATCTCGTCGTAGCTCTTGACGATCGAATGCCTGGTCCCCGGGTACCTGTCCTCCAGCTGGGCGACCACGTCCCGGTAGGAGTTCCTGAGGGCCTCGGGGGCGTAGGGGCATTCCAGGTCGTGGAACTTGAGCCCCCTGGCCAGCGCGTACAGCGTGGTCTCGTTCTCGGGTATGCTCCTGAGTGGCTGTATCCTCGGGACGAGCCCCTCCTGCACCTTTCTGTGGGGTCCTAGCCTGGCGAGCCTCTCGACGTCCCCTCTGGAGAAGCTCATCAGGACGGACTGGGCGGTGTCGTCCAGGTTCAGTCCGGTGGCCAGGTGCGTCGCCTTCCAGTCCCTGGCCGCACGGTTCATCGCGCCCCTGCGCAGCACCCCGCAGTAGCTGCACGCCGACAGCTCCCGCTCCGCGGCCGCGACCCTGTCCATGGTCACGCCGTACATGTCCTGGAACGACACGACGATGTGTTCGATATCGAGCGCGTCGCAGGCCTCCTTCACGATCGGTATGCTGGACGCGCGGTACCCTTCGATCCCCTCGTCGACGGTGATGGCGCACATCTCGAGGTCCCTCCTCCTGCCGATGACCTCTGCCATGATGTGCAGGGCGACCGTGCTGTCCTTGCCGCCGGAGACCGCGACGGCGATGCGCTCGCCCCCTTTGAGGTCGATCTGCCGCCTGAGCTCGTGCTTCACGCGCTTCTCGACGAACTCGCAGAAGTGCTTCCTGCAGAGGTGCGCGCCGCTGTACCTGATGAACGCGATGGCGCCCGCCTTGCACTTGTCGCAGGCCTTCACGGGGTCAGATTCTTAGTCCGTGTATTAATGGCTTGTTCCGTCGGGCCGCAATCGGAACGATACCCGCTCACGCTCTCCCCACACAAATCCCGTCGGAGAAGATCATTCCGAATCCTGCCAGCCCAGATTGATCCTTCTCAGGTTCCGCTGACCGCTGGAGATTCGAAGGTGATGATCCACCCGGAGACGACTTCGCTGACGGCCCTGTTGACCGAGGAACCACTTTTAGCATGCCATCAATAGAACCGCTGACGACTCATGCCGCCACGTACGCCTCGAATGTGACTTGGCAGCGAACATCCTTCAAGACATGTGGTCTTTTCCGAGGAGCTAAGCCCTTTCCTTCTTTTTCCGGATAAGAGCCTCCTTCTTCTTCCGGGCAAGAGCCATCTTCCTTTTCCGGAAAAGAGTCTCCTTCTTCTCCCGGACAAGAGACTCCTTCCTCTTCCGGGCAGAAGGCTCCTTCTTATTCCGGACAAGAGCCTTGATTATCCAATAGACAGCGAGGCCGAATACGATTGACAGAAGGACAAGACCAGCCAAAGTAGGGAGCCCAATGTAAACTGCCATTCCTCAAACCCATCACACCAACCTCTCTGGCAGGGTTTAATGGTTTTCCATCTAGGGAGCCGAGGGGGGTGCATACTCGGGCAGATCGACAGGACACGGCAAAGAGTGCGGGCAGAGGGATTTGTGCTTATGCCGCGCCAGTATGGGGGAAGTCGGTGAGGCTCAAAGGGATCTCGCACCCTTCCTCTGGGCATGGTTCTGCCCGGCCTCTTCACCAGGACCGAACCTATTCATGCAGTAACCCGAATGCCGCGCTCTGCGCTTCCGCCTCACACTGTATAAGTAAACTCCAATTTACTTAGAAAGCATAAAATAGGTAAAATGCGATTTACTTATACATATGTCCGATGAAGACGAACTCTTGCAGGCTTTCGTCCGGCGCAGTCTCTCGCTGTCACAGGACCGTCTGAGGCGTCATGTGTTCTCCTCGAAAGGGGGCAGACTCCACAAGAGGTTCGCCTTCGACAGGTTCGAGGGATACATTGACGCCTTCTTGCGGGGAGATGCCAGCAAGCGCTGGATCATCCTGTCCGGGCTGAGGGGTACAGGCAAGACCACACTGGTCGCCCAGTTACTCTCCGGCCTGTCCGAGCGGGGAGTTCCGCTGGCGCACATGCCATATGCGTCTCTGGACGAGCTGACGCGCCTTACAGGTGCCTCTCTCAAGCAATACTTGGACGAATACGAACGCCAGCTCGGGAAGGACTTCGAGACGCTGACAGAATCCGAGAGAGTCATCCTGTTCTTGGATGAGGTCCACTACGATCCTGACTGGGCCGTCACCCTGAAGAGCCTGTACGACCGGACCGATCGCGTGTTCATCTTCTCCACAGGTTCATCCTCAGTCTCCCTGCAGACCAGTCCTGACTCGGTCAGGAGGTCGGAGTCAGAGCGACTGACACCCTTGTCCCTTTCGGAGTACCTGCTGCTCAAGCGAGACTTGAAGCCCGACGACAGCCTCCGTGGCTCGATCATCGACAGCCTATTCTCTTCGGCGAGCGCGGAGGACGCCTATCACGGGTTGAGAGCTGATCAGAGGGCGGTCACAAGGTATCTGGCTAGGGTCCGACCAAGCGACGTGGAGCAGTATCTCCGGGTTGGCACGCTGCCTTTCACAATCCCGTACTCGGACCAGGGGGATGTCTACGAGAAGCTCTCGGACATCGTGGAGAAGACGGTGTGCGAGGACATCACCATGATGATGAGGTTCACGAAGAAGATGCAGACGAAGATGTCCAACCTCATCACGCTCCTCGCCGTGTCGGACCGCGTCAGCTATGAGTCGATCTGCAGCAGGTTGGGGGAATTGACGAAACCGACTCTCAGCAGAATGATCCGTGGGCTGGAGAAGTCGGAGCTCGTGATTGCGGTGCGGCCGTTCGGCCGACCCGTGAAGAAGATCTCGAAGACCCCGAAGTACATGTTCATGGCTCCGTCCATGCGGGCGGCCCTTCTCTGGAAGGTCGGGCAGTCGGACAGCCCTGAGGCGACATCGGGAAAACTCCTCGAAGACGCGGTCACGATGTACCTCTACAGGCTCCAGAGAGAACGCCGCCTGCTGGCGTTCGATTTCGATGCGTCGGAGGGCGGGGCCGACTTTGTGATCCGCCGTCGCGACAAGAGCCTGATGGTCCTTGAGGTCGGCTACGGGAACAAGGGGCGTTCACAGGTCGAGAAGACGATGTCCCGCACGGGGTCGGAATACGGCATAGTGGTGTCCGACCGGTCTCTCTCGCTCTCGGATGACAAGAGGATACTGAGCGTCCCCAAGGAATGGTTCCTTCTCGTGTGATGTCCACTCGCGATCAGGCGTTTCCGTGGGGACCGTACCATGTCTGTCCAGAAGGGGCTAGAGCGGGGGCAGAGGGATTAGTGCCCACTGAATAGATTGGCTCGGCTTCTGAAGATGCAATATGCCATCAATCTATGGCATCTCGGGACGGGTGTCGGAAAGGGGGGTTCGTAGCCCCCTCACCAGACCACTTTCCTCCGCTTCAATGGCGTTCTCCGGTGCCGACTCAATGACGAAGCCAAAGAGACTTCGAATCGGATCTTCTCCGCTCCCACAGAGCATTGATGCACCGTTGCTCGGAGGAGACACCGTCTCTCTGCCATCTCCTGAAAAGAATCAGATGTATGACACCAGAAGCGCCAGTTACCACCGCCAGGAACATCACGAACAGTCCCAGAGCCGTTGGCGCCGGAAAATGGTGACCGACCGTGTACGTGAGCTCAACATCTGAAGTTTCGCTCGGATTCGCAAAAACGAAATAGAAAACACCGTGGAAGCCGGGTGTGATGCTGTCACTGGCGGACATGGCTGTTACCTTCAGCCAAGTTACCAGCGGGGTGCGTAACATGTCTGGATCGATTACAGCTGCGAAAACCATAAATTTAACAGTGCCAGAGGCTTCAAACGAGTATTCCACTACCTCGCCGCGTTGCAGATAATACTTCGCAACGTCAACCGATGTTCCGGGATCGGCCGAAACTCCCGCCCTCAGCAGTATGCTCCCGCTGTCAGAACTGACTTCGGGCTCAGGAACGACGAGGTATATGCCCACGAGACAGATAGACGCCACTAGCAGCGCCAGAATCCTGTGCCGATGTGTGCTCATGTTCCTCCTTGTTGTCGACGTGATCCCCGCTATATGGTTCTTCCTTGGCGTGATTCCGCAACCGTAAGGCGGAATGAACATGCCACCCTGTAAGAGTCCAGGCATGATCGTGCGTTACGCTTCCGCCCCCGTGGCCTCTTTCTCTGCGATTCAAATCGAAGGGGGTTCGAATCACCAATGAGCCATTTTGTCCCGACTCGGACTCCTTTGGGTGGAATTGGCCCGGACCCGAGACACCTTTCATCCCCTCCATGCTCTCTGCTCCTCTTCGTCAACGCGCCGCGCGAGAATCACGGCATTGCCTGTCGCTGACATGGATTCACTGAATGCCTTGCCACACTCCGACGAATCAATTGATTGACGAACAGGAATCTGCCCCCGCAGTGGCATCCGACCAGATGCTCCTCCGCCCCCACGGGGTCCATGCTAAACGCGGAGGATCCCGATTCCGCCCAACACGCCCCCGGCACTTCTTGGCTTGACGATCTCGACACTCTCGAATCGATCCTTGACTTCGGACCAGAAATCGGATACGCGTACATCAAGATTGTTCGGAAGCGGCAGAATGTCATGGAAAGCCACTATCCCGCCTTTCCGCACATATCTCGAATACATCTCAAAATCAGCCTTGACCCCTTCATATGAATGATCTCCGTCTATGAAGAGCAGGTCGATCTCTCGTCCTGCTAGAACCTGCTTCAGCACTTCAACGGTGGGGGGTTGATGCGAATCCCCTCGCAGTATGTGGACCTTCTGAGACCCCGCCGGAAAGAGCCGGTACATCTTGTCCGCCCATCCTGGATGACCCATGCCGAACACCTTTGCGGGGAGGTCCAGGCTGATTAGCGTCCCATCGGACCCAGTAACTCTTGTCAGCGCGAAAAGAGTACCACCGTTTCCCGGACCGATCTCGAGCACCACCTTGGGCTGAGCCGATTGAACCATCCTGCAGAATTCCGATATCTCCTCGCGGTCCTGGCACGGAGTGATGTGGATCCCGCGATACCTGAACGAATAGGCTAGGTCGATGGCCTTTTCGAGATTATCGGCTTTCTTCGCGAGAGTCTCGAATCTCCGTACGGCTAGCGGGTGTATGATCATGCAGGCCGTCCTTTGGCTCGTTCGGCGCAGTATCGGTCCGATGAGGCCTACCCGCCAGCGTTTCTCGATTTTCGCGGACCCCCTTGCCACCATCCCTTCCTGATTCGGCTCCACGGCATTTCCCTTCTCGCACCTGAATCGCTCTGGGTGGTTTAAGGGCTGCTGTGGTGCATGTATATGACCTCTGGACCGAGGGGGTTCATTGGCCCTCGCAAACCCTTTTCAACTCACTCCATTGAGTTGCGTATGGAAACATCATCTGGCCCGCCCACCTGGCTGAGATTGAGACGGACTGTGCGAAGGACCGGTTGCGAACAGCCTCTGGCTAAGACAAATGGGTGCCACTTCATTTTATACTTCGATGACTATGGTCAGACTGGGCAAGAGCCTTGGCATCAGACGATCGGGACTCGCCCTCTTCGATGATACATGAGGGTTGGAATTGAAAGTCCACACCAAGAAATATGACATGTTGGGCGGCAGTAGGAAGACCCTCGTCGAACGTGTTGGAGATGGATCTATCATCGCCAGATCCGATGGACCGCCTGCTCCAAAGGGACCGGATGATGTGGTCTGCCCCCGTTTCCTTGAGCTGAAGTGGGCGACCGGCTGTCCGTATTCGTGCGCATGGTGCTACCTTCAAGGCAATCTTAGATTCTTGGACTATGGAAAAGACCCGCACCCGCAGTTATTCTCAAAGATCGAAGCGCATGTTCAATCATTCTTCGATGAGGATGGAATCCGCCCTGAGATTCTGAATTCAGGAGAGCTCACTGATTCTATGATCACCGAAGGTGAAACAAAACCCTTTTCAAGATTCATCATGGACCTGTTCGGATCTCAGAAAACACACAAGATCCTGTTTGTGACGAAATCTCCAGAGGTAGACCATCTTCTTGATTGCGGAAGCCGGGATAGAGCGATTGTGAGTTTCAGCATCAATTCTGAGCCGGTTGCCAGACGGTGGGAGAATGCTCCCCCGGTCGAAGAAAGGATCGACGCTGCCAGCAGGCTTCAGGATGCTGGATTCGATGTCCGACTCAGAATCGACCCAATGGTCCCGTTCAAGGATTGGAGACAGTCCTATTCAGAGCTCCTTGAGAACGTCTTCACGAACTTGACCCCCTCGAGGATCACCCTAGGCTCTCTAAGAGGGTCACAGAGCACCATCAACAAAGCGGTTGACCGAAGCTGGGCCGAGTATCTGGAGGAGAAGTCGGACTGGGGAAAGAAGATACCGACCACCCTCAGGGGTGAGATGTACTCGGCAATCATCACGGACCTGAAGGACAACTACAGTTATGAAAAAGTGGCTCTGTGCAAGGAGACATTGGGGATCTGGAGAGAGCTGAAGATGGACCATCGCAGGATCATGTGCAACTGCGTTCGCTAGGCGTCTTCGTCCAAGGCTTGAGGGCTTCTTGTTCAGCCCATATGGCCTTTTCTCAAGACGGTTCTCATCCCCCTCTCTTGACCATCCAGATCCCAGCGACAACCAGCACCGCCCCCGATGCGATAATGAAAGCAAATGCTGATAGCTCAGCCTGGACTGTTTGTGCATGAACATAGCCGGGTTGAGAACACTTCTAAGACCTCACCGTCCTTCGAAGAGAATCGACGGCCAGCTCCTCGGGTTCAACATGACTGAGCAAGAAGACCCACGGCCACATGTCAAGGTCAGGCTGATGATGTCTCCGCGGAGTCTCCAAAATACATAATACGCCGACAACTCTTACGGACTAGCTGTAAGGGATCTAGAGATCGGGGATGATGGGAATGGGCGATAGCAGGAAGTATTTGGCGGAGTTGATTGGGACATTCGTGCTTGTCTTAATTGGATGCGGGAGTGCAGTTCTCGCTGGCACTCAAATTGGATACTCGGGGATCGCGGCCGCATTCGGAATAGCTGTCTTGGCGATGGTCTACGCGATAGGTTACATCTCCGGATGTCACATCAACCCAGCCATCAGCGTCGCGATGCTCATAGCTGGCAAGATGAAAGCGAAGGACACTGGAATCTACATCTTGATGCAATGCATCGGGGCGATCATTGCCGCCGCGGTTCTATGGGCGATCGCTTCGGGCATGCCCGGCTATGAGATCTCGGTGAACGGCCTCGGACAGAATGGCTATGACGAGCATTCGCCTGGGGGGTTCACACTTGTCGCTTGTCTTGTAGCGGAGGTCACTCTGACGATGGTGTTCCTCCTGGTGGTCTTTGGATCGACCAGCAGGAAGGCCCCCGCTGGGTTCGCAGGGATATCGATTGGCCTTTCGCTCATGATGATCCATCTTGTCGGCATACCGATAACGGGGACTTCGGTCAATCCCGCGAGGAGCCTGGGACCCGCTCTCTTCGTCGGAGGAGACGCCATAGGCCAGCTCTGGCTATTCTGGGTCGCTCCACTCATCGGGGGCATCATCGCGGCGTTGATATGGCGGTATGTGCTCGAGGAGAAGGAGATTCCAGCAGTCGCGGCCGGAACCGACTGAATCCGCGAGCAGAAGCGCTGAGGGGAGGTTCGGACTCCCGAGGTGGCGGAGCACCACCGGCTCTCAAGGCTTGCGCCTTGAATCAGGCTTAGCTCCCTCAGCTGCAACGGAGACGACCTCCGCCGGTGTGAAATCTTCCAGGCGGAAGGCGCATCGGCCAAGTGACTTGCTCGACCTCTTCATGAGGGCCGCTATCCTCGTCTCAACTTTTCTTTCCGTCCTCCCTTCCCAAATGATCTTTTCTCATAAAGACGGACGTCCGGCCGTCGGGTCATGAACCCTAAGCGAGCCGAGCTCCCTTTTTCTGATTTCGGTCAAGGTGGGGGGTGTGGACCGAAGGGGATTTGAACCCACATTTTCGACTGGCTCGGGTGAAAAAGGTGCATAGTCCTTCCTGAAAGGCATCTCGGGAAGGGTAACGAAAAGGAGGGGTTAATCGTCCCTCACAACCCCCTTTCATTTTTCCTCCGATAAGCGAACTTGACTCTCGACTATCCTGCTTTGCCCTTTCCTGCCTGGCAGTTAATGAGGTACTTGATCTCTTCCTGTGTCAATCTGATACTGAAGAGAACATCATTCTCAGGCGGGATTTTCTCGGCATGAACTCCCCGTGCACAAAGCATCGCATAGGTCTGATGGAACTGTTTTCTAGCAGTTTCGCTAGATACGATCTTCTCAAGTCCTAGCCGCCAATCACTTTCACCCGATAGTCTCTTGACCAGCGTCTCCAACGCGTTACGCATAGAACCTAATGCTTGTCTTCCCCAATCAGGCCCCTTTTGCTGATACACCGAAATTGCACCAGCCAGCGCTTCTGCCACCGGAGGAAACGGTGATACCAAGTCAAGCAGTTCCGTTAGCCCGGATTCAATTCCTGTGGGCGGGAGTGGCGCAAATTGCCGTACCGTTGCCACCGCCTTTCGTGTTTCTTCAATCTCATCATTGAAGATAAGACTGCTTTCAGCAAGGTTCTCAAGATATTGGATTCCATGCGAAAGTCGAACCTCGGGTTGTGCATACTTCATTTGAGCTGAGAAAGATCGAACTAGGGCATCGCTGTTGGGTTTCGTTGGAATTCCTCGCCTGAGTACTGATATCCTTTTCAGTATTGCCTTCGAATCCGATATCCATCCATCTGCTTTGCCCCACAATTCGCTGAGATTCCTGTCAGCGGAGGAATGCATCAGACGCTTTCCCAAGCCTTTGGCTAGTTTCTTCTTGCCGGATAGGTCAAAGAAGAAATCCAATGCGTCAACACCCGTAGCTACGGTTGAATCAGCTGATTTTTTGGATTGTTTCGCAACCAGTAGGTCTGAACGAATCTTACGACCTTGGGCGGCATGCTGCCTCAGCAAATCACTGGGTTGAACCATTTCCCTTCACAGGGCGCAATGCCCTTTCCCCCCTATGGCCTTTTCCGAGGCGAGGTTATGGGAAGCCTTAAGAGTCGAAAGGAAAATGCCAGGTCTGTGGGACTATGGTGCGAGGCATATGTGTGAACTGTGGGAAATCGGTCGGAGGATTCATACAACCACCGGGGTTGACTTGCAAGACCCAGGGATGTCAGAACGCTGGGAAGGTCTACTGTTCTAGTTGCGTTCCGAAGCATAAGGCATTGCTGTCGGCCCCTAGGGCGGTTTGTTCCCAATGCGGTCGAATGATGAGAAGCTAGGTGAGCGGGTTGTCCTACTCATCACCAGCTTCGTACAGGGGCAATCCGGGCATTCTTGAACTAGAGAACGGACAACTCAATTTCACAACTCGAAGCGGCCTCGTAAGTCAGAAGACCTATGTTGTCCAATCTATTCCGCTAGGAGCCATTAAGTCGATGAAGGCTCAAGGCGTCAATAGGCTGCTTGGAATGATTCAGAAACCGGCTCTCGTGATAGTGGTAGATACATCGAAGATGCCAGGAATCCCTCGGCATGAATTCCAGCTAGATGCGCCAGAACAGTGGATAGCTACCATTCAGAATGAAATGAAGACTCGTGAGGCATCAAGCGCTCAGACTGTACAACCAACCTATGTGAAGGAAGTGGTCAGGGAGATCGTCAAGTATCCATGCCCATACTGCAGCGCCTTGATAGAGGTCACATCTAGCCAGTGTCCGTTTTGTGGTGCGCCTCAGAAGAAGTAATTCCGCCCCTATGGCTTTTTCCCTGTGAGACCTGGGCCAGGAATCGTTTGCCTTCGCTGGGCTCAGAATTGACCCGAGGTTCTGTTCCTCTCGACTGACCGAGAAACCGATTACACTGGCCACGTCTAGATAGTTATTAGTAAGCATATGGCATTCGAGAGACCCGGGTTCAGATGCAGGACGTCTGGGTCGAGAAGTACCGACCGAAGCAGCTCACTGACATCATAGGTCAGCAGGGCATCATCGAGCGCCTCAGTGCGTACGCGAAGACCAGGAGCATGCCACACATGCTCTTCGCAGGCCCGGCGGGCTGCGGGAAGACCACGTCCGCGATTGCGCTCGCCAGGGGGCTGTACGGCGACCAGTGGCGGGACAACCTCATAGAGCTGAACGCCTCGGACGAGAGGGGGATCGACATAGTCCGGGGCAAGATCAAGGACTTCGCCCGGGCGGCGTCCATCGGTAGGGAGTACTTCAAGATCATATTCCTCGACGAGGCCGACTCCCTGACATCAGACGCCCAGGCGGCCCTGAGGCGGACGATGGAGCGCTACACCCAGACCTGCAGGTTCATCCTCTCGTGCAACTACTCGTCCAAGATCATCGAGCCGATACAGTCGAGATGCGCCGTGTTCAGGTTCAGGCCTCTCACGGAGGCGGATGTCAAGTCCTACCTGTCGCGCATCGCGGCGTCCGAGAAGATCGAGGTGACGGAAGACGGGCTCAACGCGGTGGTGGGCCTGTCGGCCGGGGACCTCAGGAAGGCCACCAACATCATGCAGGTCGCGGCCTCCCTCGGGAAGAAGGTCGACGAGGATGCGGTCTTCGAATCAACGGAGAACATCAGGCCGTCGGAGATCCAGGACCTGCTGACGACGGCCCTGAAGGGCAACTTCACGGCCGCCCGGTCGAAGCTCGACGAGCTGGTCGTCAGGCACGGCCTGTCGGGCGAGGACATCGTACAGGGCATACACAGGGCGGTGTTCGAACTGCCCGTGAGCGAGGATGCGAAGATCAGGCTCATGGACAGGGTGGGCGAGGCCGAGTTCAGGATGGTCTCGGGGGCGAGCGACAGGATACAGCTCGAGGCGCTACTGGCTCACTTCGCGGGCGAGGGCAAGAAGTCGGCGTGACGGACGTCTTCCCTGCGCAAGGGTTATATATGGATTGTCTGTTTGTGGCGCAAGAGGAGCGACCATGGCTAGATTTCCCGAGGCCGAGGCCAGGAACCTTATCAAGAAGATATGCATGAACTGCAACGCGAGGAACGCGATACGCGCGACCCGCTGCAGGAAGTGCGGGTACACGGGCCTCAGGGTCAAGGCGAAAGAGGCTAAGAAGGCCTAGTCGTCCCGGTCCATCTTTTCTGTTCGTCCAGTCGCTGTCGCCAGCTATGGGCACCTGTGCCTTGCGCACTCACGGTCGAGCGCGGGGTCGATGGCGTCCGCCACTAGTCAAAAGAAAAAAGTGGGTGGAGGGGACTCCACCGCAGTTGGGCATCACCCTTTGGTTACACCTCTCCTCTTCCTACAGAGTGTGTTGCCAAAATGGCGATAGCCTAATTTGGACATTGAGGCTATAACCCTTTTGCCCAAAGGCCCCTGCGGAGTTCGATTCAGGCTACTGTTTTGGAGCTACACGTTGCAAATGTATCATTAGAATCTTTTTAATTTAGATTTGCCAATCACCTGAGCATGTGGCGGTTTCTTAAAACCGAGATGCACGTCATACTCGGCCTCGTCGAGGATGCAGCCAGGACCGACGCGGAGATCGCCGAGCTCTACGGCCTCAACAAGGGCACGGTCGCCTCCATCCGCAGGCGGCTCGTCGACGCTGGCGCAATCTCCTACAGGAATGTGCCGGCATTCCACAAGCTCGGTTGCGAGATGATTGCATTCTCCGTCGGAGCGACCGACCCAGGCGTCTCGGCCGATCTCAAGACATCCCACTACATGGAGTTCTGCGAGACCATGCCGCAAGCCTTCTTCGCCATGCTCGGCGGCAGCTCCGTCATGTTCTACACGGCGCTCAGGAACATGACCGAGCTGGAGACGATCATCGAAGCCCATGAGAAGTTCTTCGTCGGCTCCAAGCGGGCGTCCGCGGCGAAGTTCCGTGACACGTTCTTCCCGTTCGCGGTGTCGAAGGCGACCTACGAGCTGAACTTCGCCTCGCTCGTGCACAGATACTTCAAGCTGGACGTGCCCGCGCCCAAGGTCCGGCCGCTGAAGAGGGTCGAGATTGCGGAACCCGACCTGACGGAGCACGAGCAGCATGCCCTCCTGGCGATGGTCGAGCACCCCGCGGCGTCGGACCGGGAGATCGCGGGCACCGTCAAGCTATCGAGGCAGGCCGTCACGCGCATCAGGCACAGGCTGACCGACGACGGCTACTTCACGCCAATCTGCATCCCGAACCTCTACAAGTGGGGCTTCGAGATCATGGTCGTCGGGCACGCCTGCTACAACATGGACATGTCCTGGGAGAAGAGGACGCGGTCGGAGCCACGTCAGACCTTCGAGGGCTCGTTCTTCTCCCTGACGAAATCGACCGAGTCGGTGACGAACTACATGGTGCCCAGGTTCCAGGACTACTCGGACAACCTCGAGCCCGTCATGGCCTGGTACCACAAGGTGAGGGCGTTCAGAGACAAGCCTGACCTCAACCTCTTCTCGCTGGAACGGTGCACCGAGCTGAGGAACTTCGACTACGGCCCCGCGGTCAGGAACCTGCTGTTCCCGAAGCAGAAGGCCGGCCGGGCATGAGAACGTGTAAATACGCTCGACCCCGATATTCCATGACGGTGTCGCTGTGAAGACCACTCCTCAGATGGCCAGCAGGTGGGTCAAGGCCGCGTTCCTAGCGCTCATCGGCCTCGTGCTCCTCATCTACGCAGACGGGTTCGTGACCGACCTGCAGATCAACCTGTCCGACCAGTTCAACGTGTCGTTTGATTGGACGTGGGACCTGCTGAAGATACTCATCTGGATACTCGTGGCCTGGCTGTTCGTGGACGCCGCCCTGATAGTGGCGCTGAGCTTCAAGGGGGACCTGTACACGCTCACGGATGTCATGGCGCGGCTGCGGGTCATCGAGAAGAAGCTCGGGCCCCCGAAGGCGAAGGCAGTGGACGAGCCGCTGCCCGACGACCGCGTGGAGCCTCCAGCGGCCATAGGCCCGGCCGTTACGATGGACGATGAACCCCCGCCGCCGCCTGGGCGGTCGGGCGGCTAGGCCTTCTCCGGCGCATCCGCCGGGGGCGCGTCCTTCTTCTTCTCGGCCTTCTGCGCCCTCTTGGGACAATCCATGTTTATGCAGAGGACCCACGGTGGCGCGCCCTTCCTGTTGAAGACCTTGATGACCGGTGAGCCGCAGGCGTCGCACGGCACTTCGGACGGGATGATCCTCCCGAGCTGCGGGAGCGGGAACATCGTCTTGCAGGTGGGGTACTTGGAGCAGCCGGCGAACCGCTTCCCCTTCCGGGACTGGATGGCCACCATGTCCCCCCCGCAGGCCGGGCACTTGCCGACATATCTCTCCTTCTGGGCGCCCGGGCACTTCGGGTCCAGGCAGATCGTCAAGGGCGCCTGCCCCTTCGAGACCGTCTTGATCTTCGGGGCGCCGCACACCGAGCACTTCTCCTCGGTCGGCAGGATGAGCATCCCGACCGGCAGGGGGTAGGTGTTCCTGCACTCGGGGTAGTTCGAGCAGCCGACGAACGTGCCGCCGGTCTTCTGCCTGATTTGCATCAGCTGGCCGGTGCCGCACTTCGGGCAGTCCCCGAGGTTGTGCTGCTTCCTGAGCGCGCGCCTGATGTCCTCGCCTATCTCCTTCTTGTTCTTCTCGAGGACCTCGAGGATGTCGTCGAGCATGTCCTGGCTCTCCTGGACGACATCCGCCTGCTCGCGCTCCCCCTGGGCGATGAGGTCCATCTCGCTCTCGAGGTGCGCCGTCATCTTCGCGTCGGTGATCTTGTACTCGTGATGCAGCTTCGCGTGGTCATCGAGCGCCGAAACGACCGCGATGCCGCTCTCGGTCGGCTCGATCCTGGCGCCCTTGAGGAACCTGCGGTCGTAGAGCTTCTGCAGGGCCTCGTGCCGCGTGCTCTTCGTGCCCAGGCCGAGCCGCTCCATCTCCTGGATGAGCGTGCCCTGGGAGTAGCGCGACGGGGGTTGCGTCTTCTTCTCGGTCGATTGGACCGCCAGGACCTCCGGCTGGTCCCCTTTCGCCAGCGGGGGCAGCGTGGTCTCCTGGGACCTGAAGTATGGATAGTACTTGCGCCAGCCGGGGAAGAGTATGTTGTACCCCTCGGCCGCGAACTGCTCGCCCCCGATGTCCAGGTTTACCTTCGTGGTCCTGGACCTGCAGGGCGGTGCGAGCGTCGCCAGGAACCTCCTGGTCACGAGCTCGTACATGTTCCACCTGTGGCCCTTGAGCTCGCCCTTGGTCGCGGCGTCGACCGGGTGGATCGGAGGGTGGTCAGTAGTGCTCTTCTTGCCCCTGGACGGCCGGATCGACTCCTGGGCCAGGATCTCCTCCGCCTCCTTGGCGAACTCGGATTTAGTGAGCTTCTCGAGTATGTTCCTGAGGCCCAGCGACGGCGGGTAGACGGTGTTGTCGGTCCTCGGGTAGGATATGTAGCCGTCCGTGTAGAGGTCCTCGGCGATCTTCATCGCCTGGGAGGCGGTGATCCCCTGCTTGGTCGCCTCGGCCAGGAACATCGTGGTGCTGAACGGCGGCGGAGGGTACTCGTCCCTCTCGTCCTCCTTCGTCTCGACCACGGTGCCGGTCTTGGCGCGCTTGGAGTTCGCCAGCGCGGACTGGGCCTCCTCCTTGACCGTGAAGCTCCCGTGCTTGTGGGACGCCTTGAACGCGGATTCCCCCTTCAGGTCGGCGGTGACGGACCAGAAAGGCGTCGGCACGAAGCTGGTGATCTCCTTCTCCCTCGCCACAATCAGGGAGAGCGTGGGCGTCTGGACCCTCCCGACCGACAGGAAGTCCTTGCCCAGCTGCCCCGATGCGAGTGATATGAACCGTGTGAGCGACGCGCCCCATGCGAGGTCGATGAGCTGTCTCGTCTCCGCGGCGGATGCGAGCTTGTAGTCCACATCCGTCAGCTCGGAGAACGCCCGCTCGACCTCTCCCTTCGTGAGCGCGCTGAACTTGGCCCGCTTCAGCTTCTCCCTGACCGACAGGCCCTCTACCGCCTCGACCCCGATCAGCTCCCCCTCCCTGTCGTAGTCGGTCGCGATGATTATCTCGTCCACGCCTGCGGAGATGTCCTGGAGCGCCTTCATGATGCCCTTCGCGTCGGGGTTGACCTTCTTCTCGGGCTTCGCGTAGACCAGGTCCTTGGGCGCGACTGCGTCCCAGTTGTTGTACTTGTCCGGATAATCTAGCTCGATGATGTGTCCCCTGAGCCCCAGGACGAAGCACTGGTCAGCACCCAGGGAGAACTCGAGGACCTGGGCGCCTGCGACCGAGCGCCTCTTGTGCGTGTTGTTGGAGAGGATCAGGGCGATTCTCTGCGCGGCAATATTCTTCTCGCAGATTATGAGACGCCGCATCGTGGGTTGGATGATTGGAGGCTTATATAATGCTGATGGGGGGTGCCATGTACGCCACCCCTGCACCCAGGCCTGGCATCGGCCGCCTGACTACCTCGAGCCCCACTTCCTCTTCCTGAGGTCCAGTATCTCGTTCCTGCGCCTCCCGAGGCCGAGCAGGACCACGGGCACGCCCATCTCCTTCTCGAAGGCCCTGATGTACCTGCGCATGTTCTCCGGGAGCGCTGAGAACCCCTTCCGCAGGACCCTGTCCAGCTCGTCGGGCCCCAGGTCCTCCCAGCCCTTGTACGTCCTGTACCTCGGCGTGCACTTGGCCAGCACCCGCAGGTCCGCCGGGACGCGCATGACCTTCTTCCCGCCGAGCTCGTAGTGCGTGCAGACCTTGACCTCGTCCAGGCCGCCGAGCACATCGATCTTGGTCATGGCCACTCCCGTGAACCCGTTCAGGGATGAAGCATACTTGGTGATGACGAGGTCGAGCCATCCGCACCTCCGGGCCCTTCCGGTGGTGGTCCCGAACTCCCCGCCCTTCTCGGCTATGCCCTTGCCGATGTCGTCCAGCAGCTCGGTCGGGAACGGTCCCTCCCCCACCCTCGTGGTGTACGCCTTGACGACGCCGAAGACGTCGTCGATGGCCATCGGGGAGATGCCCGCTCCGGATGCCGCGTTGCCCGCGACTGTGGTGGACGATGTGACGAAAGGATATGTGCCGTGGTCGATGTCCAGCATGGTGCCCTGGGCGCCCTCCAGGAGGACGCGCCTGTCCCGCCTCAGGGCCTCGTCGACCATGGCGCCGGTGTCGGCCACGTGCTTCGCGAGCCTCCTCCCGTAGGCCGAGTACTCCCTGAGGACCGCGCGCCCGTCGAGCCTCGTGTCGTCCCCGAGCGCGCCCAGGATCCGTTGTTTGAGTGGGATGAGGAACCCGAGCCTCTCCGTCATCACGTCCTCGTCCACGAGGTCGCCCATGCGTATGCCGAGCCTCGCGGCCTTGTCCGAGTACGCCGGACCGATGCCCCTACCGGTCGTGCCGACCTTCGCGCCCTCCCTCAGACGCTCCTCGGCCCCGTCCAGGAGCTTGTGGTACGGCATGATGACATGCGCCCGGTCGCTGATCCGCAGGTTCTTGACGCTGACCCGGCGCGCCTCGAGGTCGTCCAGCTCCTTGATGAGCACCCCCGGGTCGATGACCACGCCGTTGCCTATGACCGCCAGCTTGCCCGGGCGCAGTATGCCCGACGGCAGGTGGTGCAGCTTGAACAGCTCCTCGCCCACCTTGACGCTGTGCCCCGCGTTGTTCCCGCCCTGGAACCTCACGACGACGTGCGCCTCCTCTGCGAGGTAGTCGACGATCTTCCCCTTGCCCTCGTCTCCCCATTGGGACCCGATGACTGCTACCGACGGCATCTTCTCAGGAAGAGCATGCTGGGGACGTTACTTAAACATTGCACTTGTGCCAGGATGTCATCCGCTGCCGAACTCGCGGTACCTGTCGAGGAGCTCGTCGGCGCTCAGCTGGGTCTTGACGCCCTTGGGGTCGAAGTGCGTCCTCGAGGCCCTCTCGTCGGAGCAGCGCAGGAACTCCACGAACTCGGTGAGCTTCGGGGGGGCGACCTTGGTCTTCTTCGCCAGCTCGTCCATCTTGTAGAACATGGGCGGCGCGCCCGCCTCCTCCTTCCAGGTCGTGATGATCTTGTCGCACCTCGCGCCCGTCCCCAGGTCCCCGGTCGGTGCCATCGCGTCGAGCAGGTCCTTCGACACGAGGCTCCCGGCCCAGAGCGGCCCCGCATCCTTCGGCCCGGTCCGCTCGGGGCCCATCGTCCTGGCCAGGGTCGTGCGGTCGAACGAGGCGTATCCGAGCCTCTTGACCGCGGCGTCGGCTCTGGCCGCCCCGTTCACGACCCTGAGGTAGCATCTGAAGTAGTGGTCCGCGTGGTAGCAGAGCAGGGGTTCGCAGGCGCGGTCGTGCGACGCCGCGGCCCTGACGACATACCCGGCTAGGATCCGCACGCCCGTCTCGTGGGCGAAGGGCGCCCTCGCGGAGAGCGCGCCGTACCTTCGGAGTGAGGTCTTCGGGTAGGTCCCGTAGAGAGGCGCCGTGTCCGTGGCCGTGACTGCGATGACGCCCTTGTTCCTGCAGCTCTGGACGGCCGCGTCTATGAAATCGATGGGCGTTCCGAACGGGTCGATGTCGATGTAGTCGAACTGCTCGTCCGCGAGCAGGCCCCGCAGGTCCCTGCACTCGACCCGGACATGCCCCAGGCTGTTCATCCCGGCGTTCTGCTTCATGAGCACGGCGGATGCAAGGTTCCCGTCGTTGAGCACGAACTCCGCCCTGACGCCGCACTCGTTGGCGAGCCTCAGGCCCCTCGCGCCGGACGCCGCGAGCCCGTCGAGGACCTTCTGGCCCTCCTTGAAGACCGCCCGCCCGAACAGGACCGAGACATCCCTGCTGAACTCCATCTGCCTGTTGTAGAAGACCTCGCCCGTGCGCGTCCCCGGACCCTTCCTGCAGAAATCACCGGGCACCAGTAGCTCCGTGGTGCCCTCGGTCACGGTCGCATAGTCCGCGGTCATCAGACGTACTCGCCCTTCATCAGCTTGATGATCTTGTACGGGAGCAGGTTCCTGTTGATCGGCGTGACCTCCAGGATGCGCACGTCGTCGCGCCTCCGGATGTCCTGCAGCAGCGGGTTCCTGGACTTCTTGTGGAGCGTGAGTATGATGGGCTTGTCGACGTCCATGGCGTCCTTGACCGCCTTGACGAACTTCTCGGACTCGACCTCCATCTTGCCCACCTCGTCGATGACGATGACATCGGCGTTCTGCGCCGCGTCCACCAGCGCCTCGACCCCGACGGTGTCCAGCGACTCGAGGTTGACCCCGTACTTGCCGACGGAGAACTTTGATTCGTTGTCTATGTGGGCGAAGACCGCCTTGCGCTTGGTCCGCCAGTCCATCACGTAGAACCCGACCCTGTTCCCGTTCTCTATGATCGGTTCGGTGACCATCCCGCCGACGACGAGGCTCTCCTCCTCGAGCATCTCGATGACCTTTACGAGAGCCTGGGTCTTCCCCGCGCCTGGGAGACCTGTGATGCCAATCTTGATACCTCTCGTCATAGGGTCACCCGGCGGCCGAACAAGCGGTTCCGGTATGGGTTTTCAAATATATAGTGTATATCATAAATTTTCAACGGTCCCTGGGGCGGAGCACTACCAGCGCTTGCCCCTCAATCCTTCCTTATCTCCTTGATGAACATGAGCGGGTAGTTCATCTCCCTGACGAATCTCATGCCCGCCTCGACCCGGGCGCTCTTGTACCTCACGACGAGCGTCACGTCGAGCATCTCGCCGGTCAGTGATGTGTAGTCGAACTGCCCGCGCTTCCTCTTGAGCATCGACCTGTCGATCCTGACCTTCACATCCTCGACGAACGGCTGGACCCTGCAGCCCGCCTCGATCGCCCGCTCGAGCGTGTCGGCGCTCTCGGCGCTAAGCGGGACCCCGACGAACTGATGGTAGATCGTACCGAACTTGATGCCCGCTTCGAAGGCCGCTCTCTCGGAGTCGGAGCACCTGAAGAATGCGTCAGCGTCCGTCTCCCTTACGTCTCTCATACAGCGGTCCCCCGAGCATGTACGCCAGCGCCAGGGCCAGCGCGATGCTCGTCGCGGTACGTGAGGACGCGGTATATAAGGATTGGTCGCCCACCAGCACGAGTCCGGCAGCCGTAGGCAAGATCGCCAGGAGTATGCCGATCCCGCTCGCCTTGGCGAGCCAGCCGCGCATCTTCGGATAGGGTATCTCGGAGGCCATGAGGAAGCTCAGGGCGAACCCGGTCGCCACGATGAGCCACGGCACTTCAGCGACGGCGAAGTAATATGTGCTGGACTCCGACCCGGAGGGCGCCCCGAACAGGAGGCAGACGAGGAGCAGCACCAGCGCGGCCGCGGGCGCGGGCAGGCCGACGAAGTGGTCCAGCTGGTAGCCGCTCACGCTGAACCTGGCGAGTCTGAAGAGTCCGCAGGACAGGATCGCGACGGCGCAGGCCAGGAGGACGAGGTTCCAGCCGGAGTACGACGGCGCTGCGTTCAGTTCGTCGCGCAGCTCTGCGTAGACGAGTATGGCTGGTGCGAAGGCGAACGAGATCGAGTCCGAGATGGAGTCCAGCACCTGCCCCATCGAGTGCTTGCTCCCGAACCGCCGGGCCATGTAGCCGTCCAGGCCGTCCATGATCATGGACAGCAGGAGCAGGCTGGTGGCCGCGATGAAGTTCCCGCTGAAGATGTATGTGATGGCGACGAAGCCGAGAGCGCCGTTGGCGAGCGTGAACAGGTCAGCCCACGAGATCTTACTCAGCACAGGCATCGGAGACCTCCGCGATGCAGGTCACGCCGGCGTGCAGCTTCTGCCCCTTCGTCGCGACGATCCTGACGGAGCCTGGCGGGAGGTATATGTCGACCCTGGACCCGAACCTGATGAGCCCGAGCCTGTCCGCCTTCGACAGGCTCTCCCCGCCGGACACATAGGGCACTATCCTGCGGGCGATGGCGCCTGTCATGTGCACGATGGAGATGTCGCCTATGGACGTCTTCATGGAGATCTCGACCCTCTCGTTCTCGACGGTCTTCTTCGAGAACGCGGGCACATGCCTCCCGATGGACCGGACTGCCTTCTCGACCCGCCCGTCCAGAGGTGCCCTCGTGACATGGACGTTCCTGAGGGCGAGGTATATCGAGACAAGGCCGCGCTCCGCGTCAACCTCGCGGACGGTGCCGTCCGCAGGAGCGACTACCCCGGTGCCGGCCCTGCGCCTCGGGTCCCTGAAGACGACCATGAGGAACGCGGTCAGGCCGGTCAGCGCCCAGAACACGAGCACCTGGATGGGGAAGGCTATCGCAGCCGCGACCGCGCTGACCGCAACCAAGCCTCTGCCGCCTTTAGCAATCAACTGACTGGCACCTCGTCTGATTGAATGGACAGTGATGATGCTCTATTTAAGTAGCATCTTCGCGTCCACCACTACCAGTCCTTTCTCCTTCACGAAGACCGGGTTCAGGTCCATCTGGTCGAGCCTGTCCCTGTACTTCTCGCCGAGTGCGGACACCTTCACAAGGAGGTTCACGATGGCCTCCCTGTCGACCTTGATCTTCCTGAAGCCCTCGAGGATCGGAGCCGCCTTGATCTCCTTCAGCATCTCCTCGGCGTCCTCGCGCTTGATGGGGACGACCCTGAAGGTGACGTCCTTGTAGACCTCGGTGTAGATGCCTCCGAGGCCGAACATGATGGTGAGCCCGAACGTGCGGTCGTTTATGAGGCCGATGATGATCTCGACGCGCCTGTCCTGCATGGACTCCACGAGTATCGTCTCGTTCGGGAACCGCTCGCGCATCTTCGCGAACTCCTGCTCGATGCCCTCGCGGGTCACGTCCAGCACGACGCCCCCGACATCCGTCTTGTGGAGTATGTTGGGGGAGCAGACCTTCATGACGACCGGGAACTTCAGCTTCTTCTGGTCGATCTCCTCGAACCTGCGGACCACCTGGAAGTCCGTGGTGGGTATGCCGGATGCCCGCAGGAGCTCCTTGACCTCGTTCTCAGCCAGGGCCTTCCTGCCTGATTTCTGAACAGATTCTACGATCAATCCCGATCCCAGTTCCTGGTCAATGCCTTGATGCCGTTTAATCCTTGCCCCTGGCGGCGAGGGCTTCCTGGCCCAGTTTCCTGCCCATTTCCAGCGCGGATCTGTTCAGGTCGTGGGTCGCCTTCGGGACCGCCTCGAGCATGGCCTTCTCCAGTGCCTCGTACGATATGATGCCCGAGAGCTCCCTGAACGCACCGAGCATTATGACGTTGGCGACGATCCTGGTGCCGAGCTTCTCGGCGGCCTTGGTCGCGGGCACCATGAATACATCACCCTCCGGCCTTCCAGTTACGAGGTCAGGGTCGATGATGATCCTGGTCTCCTTCTTGACTTCCCTGATGTACTTGGCATAAGCCTGCTGGGACATGACAACCAGATAGTCGGGGACCTCGACGAACGGGTACAGCATCGGTCCCGTGGATATCTTGACATCGCACTTCGAGTGACCGCCCCTGGCGGACGGGCCGTAAGACTGTGTCTGGATGGCGTTCTTCGTGACGGGCTCCCCGTCGGGTCCGGCCGTGCGGTCGTAGAGCGAGGCCGCCCTGCCCAGCACGATGCCCATGAGGATCACTCCCTGGCCGCCGAAGCCAGTGAACCTTACCTCAGACTCCATGTTTGCCCACCCCTATGAGCTCCTCGTAGCACTCCCGGTCCCTGTTGACGAACTCGCCGACCGTGACCTGGCCCGCGAGGTTCAGGTCGACATGGTCCACGGCGGCGGTGCGGGCCTTGTCCCTCCTGACGCTGGTGGCCTTGAACCAGTCGAGCATCGCGGTCGGGTCGGCCATCTTGTTCCTCCGGCCGAAGTTGGTCGGGCATTGGGAGACGACCTCGACGAACGCGAAGCCCTTCTTCTGGAGCGCGGACTTCATGGTCTTGGTCAGCTCGTGGACGTGCCTCGTGGTCCACCGGGCGACGTAGTTGGCGCCCGCCGCGACTGCGATCTCAGCGAGGTCGAACGGGTACTCCTTGTTCCCGTCGGGCGTCGTGGTCGACTGGAAATCGTGCGGGGTCGTGATCGACGCCTGTCCTCCAGTCATCCCGTAGATGTTGTTGTTGATGCATATGACCGTCATGTCGACGTTCCGCCTGCAGCCGTTGATGAAGTGGTTGCCCCCGATCGCCCCGAGATCGCCGTCGCCTGTGAACACGACGACCTTCATCTCGGGCCTCGACAGCCTCAGTCCCGTGGCGAACGCCAGCGCCCTCCCGTGGGTGGTGTGCATGGCGTCCGAGTTGATGTAGAGCGGTATCCTGGAGGAGCAGCCGATGCCGCCGACGAACGCGGTGTTCTCCAGTTTGAGGTCCAGCTCGCTGAACGCCCTGTAGAAGCAGTTCATGACCGTGCCGTTCCCGCAGCCCGGGCAGAACACGTGAGGCCATCGGTCCTTCCTGTAGAACTCGAATAAGTCCATCAGATCGCCCCCATCTTCCCGAGCTTCTCCTTGAACTCCGAAGGCGTGGGCGGGTCTCCTCCGATCTTGCCGAGGAATTCGACCTGCTTGCATCCGCCCTCGAGCGCGACCCTCTTGAGCGGCCAGTACAGCTGCCCGAAGTTCATCTCGGCGATCAGCATGCGCTCGCACTTCCCCGCCGCTTCGAGCATGGGCTCCTCGGGCAGCGGCCAGAGGCTCTTGAGCCTCAGGAGGCCGATCCTCGGGTCCTTCGTGGCCAGCTCGAACGCGCCGAGCGCGGACGAACCGTAGGAGACTATCACGGTCTTGGCGTCGGGGTTCACGACCTCGAACTTGTTGATGTCCTTCCTGGACCTGGTGACCTTCTCGTTCAGGCGCGCGACCAGCTCGGAGTGGACCTTCGAGTCCTCGGGCTCGATCTTGTCGGCGTCGGTGTGGGTCATGCCCGTGACGATGGCCTTGTTCCCCCTGCCGAACGTGGGGAACGGCCTCACGAGGCTGTCGGGGACCTGATAGACCCAGTCGTCCCTCTTGACGCCCCGTTCCTTGCGGGTGAATGCATTGACCTTCTCAGGGATCATGAGCAGCCCCCTCATGTGGCCGATCTCCGCATCGGAGAGCAGGAACGCGGGGACGCGGTACTTCTCGGCGTAGTTGAACGCGTCCACGGTGAGGTCGAACATCTCCTGGACGCTTGCGGGGGCGAATGCGATGACCTGGTAATCCCCGTGGGAGCCGTACTTGGTCTGCATGACGTCCCCCTGAGCGGCCCTCGTCGGCTGGCCGGTCGACGGCCCGCCGCGCATGACGTTCACGATCACTATGGGCGTCTCGGACATCGCCGCGTATCCGATCGCCTCCTGCATGAGCGAGAAGCCAGGCCCCGATGTGGCGGTCATCGACTTGGCACCGGTCCAGGACGCCCCGATGACCGCAGATATACAGGCGATCTCGTCCTCCATCTGGAGGAAGACCCCGCCCGTCTTGGGCAGCTTCGCCGCTATGCCCTCGGCGATCTCGGTCGACGGCGTGATCGGATACCCCGCGAAGAACCTGAGTCCCGATGCGAGCGATGCCTCGACGCACGCCTCGTTCCCCTGGACGAAGAGCTCACGCGCCCCGTCGCTCATGCCCTGCCCTCCTGGTTCGGGTGCCATGAGATCGCCTGGTCAGGACAGCTGAGGACGCAGAGCTCGCAGATGAGCTTGCTGTCCCGCTCGTGATTGTAGCACTTCTCGGGCCCGCTGACCACGGCTGCGTAGTAGCCCATCTCGGAGAGCTCAGTGCCTTTGGAGTAGCATTTCTTGGGGCAGATGTAGGCGCAGATGTTGCACGCCTTGCAGTACTTGAGGTCTATGACTGGTTTCATCTATTCTCTTCCCGCGCCATCAAGCGGACGATATTTGAATCTATTTGACATAAAGAAAACCGCTCGGGCGAATCCTGGCTCGGTCCAGAAGCGGGGTGTCAAATCGATAGGAATCACCGCGATAAGCGGTCAATCATGGAGGGATATGCCGTTAAACTCGTCGTTTGATTCGGGGAGCGCTCCGGGAGCATCAGTCTCCCCAATCGGACGCCTGCGCGGACTCCAGCCCTCGGACCGACTGGGAATGCGCGATGCCCGTTTCGAGCAAAGGATTATTACGGCCGTTCGAATAACGCGTCCTCTGAGACGATGGACCCCCTCCAGGCAGAGATACTCCGATTGAAGAAGGAGAAGGACGCTATCATCCTCGGCCACAACTACCAGCGCAAGGAAGTCCAAGAGGTCTCGGACTTCCTCGGGGACTCCTATGGACTGTCGATGCAGGCATCGAAGACCACCGCGAAGGTCATAGTGTTCTGTGGGGTCGATTTCATGGCAGAGAGCGCCAAGATACTAAACCCCGAGAAGACCGTGCTCCATCCGAACCTGAACTCCAGGTGCCCGATGGCCGCCATGGTGGACGTGGAGTCGCTCAGGGAGCTCAAGGCGGAGCACCCCGGTGCGCCCGTCGTCTCCTACGTCAACACGTCGGCGGAGGTCAAGGCCGAGAGCGACATATGCTGCACGTCGGCCAACGCCGTCAAGATCGTCCAGTCGCTCCCCGACAAGAAGGTCATCTTCGTCCCGGACACGAACCTCGGCCTCTATGTCCAGAGGTTCGTGAAGGACAAGCAGATAATCCTGTGGCCGGGCTACTGCCCGACACATGTCGACATCAAAGTCTCCAATCTCAAGGAACTCAAGAGGCAACATCCGGACGTGGAGATACTGGTCCACCCGGAATGCACCCCCGATGTCATCGACCTCGCGGATCACGCATACTCGACCGAGGGCATCATCAAGCACGTGGTCGCGTCCCCCAAGAAGGAGTTCATAATCGGGACCGAGGCCAACATGCTCCACAGGCTCAGGAAGGAGGCCCCTGGCAAGACGCTGTACGAGGTCCCGACCGCCACATGCCCGAACATGCGCGAGATCACCCTGGAGAATGTCCGCGACTCGCTCGTCAAGATGCAGTACAGGATCGAGATACCGGCGGACATCATCAAGAGGGCGCGGGTCCCGCTCCAGAGGATGCTCGAGGCGGGGAAGCAGTAGCCCTCTCAGAGCAGGTCGAGCGTCGGCCTCGCGATGAACATCACTCCGAAGCCGACCATGAGCGCGCCGCAGATTATGAACACGATCTCGTGGACCGCGGGCGTCCACATGTGCCTTGTCCTGAAGACCGCGAACGACGTGAACCAGTACCATGCGAGGTCGCAGCTCCAGTGTACGGCGGCGAACGCGACGACGACGATCGCCCCGAACTCCTGGGCCGTGAATATCAGCAGCGCGCCGACGGTGGCCCACCACAGGTAGAAGTACGGGTTCACCGCGGTCGTGAGCACGCCCGTGACGACCGTGCTCTTAGGAAGTGCGTCCCTTCCCTCGACGCCCATCTCCTTCCTCGCCCGTATCATCATGACCCCCATGACTGCCAGGAGCGCCCCGCCGACCAGGCCTATGCCGAGCGTGACCTCCGGGCTCTTGAACAGCGACCCGATGCTGAGGACCATGAGGGCCATGAGCGGGAACTCGACCATGCCGTGGCCCAGGGCTATCTTCAGCCCGGCCTTCTCGTCCCTGTAGCCCCTGGCGACCGTGGCGGCGAAGACCGGCCCGGGCATCATCACTCCTGACAGGGAGATGACGAGGGCCGCGCCGAAGAATATCCAGATGTTGTCGGTGACCGGGTCCACGGGCAGAAGTTACGGCCGCGCCGATATTTAACCCGTGCTCCTTCGTTCGGCTGAAATACGAGTACGGCATTATGCCTGCCACGTGATGAGTAGAGGGTCAGCTGAGGGCCGCGAGGCCCCGTGATGAACCCTATGAGTGCTGATGCGCGGTCCGGATGCGGGCCGCCGCCAATGCATGCATAAAGACCCCGTCGGGCGGCCATCCGACCGCCCGGCGTCCCTGTTTTTTCAGATGTCGATGCTGCCGTAGTCCAGCTCGTCCGTGCGCTTGAAGTAACCCTGCGGGTGCAGGCAGTTCGGACAGGTGTCAGGCGCCTTCTTGCCCCTGTGCAGGTAGCCGCAGTTCGTGCAGAACCAGACCTCCTCGTGCGCGGACTTGTAGAGCGTGCCGTCCCTGAGCCTCTTCAGGAGCAGCGCGTACCGCTTCGCGTGGTGCTGCTCGATACTGATCACATGCTCGAAGTACTTCGCCGCGGCCTCGTTCTTCTCGGCCTTCGCCTCCTTGGCGAACTTCGGGTACATCTTCGTCCACTCGAAGGTCTCGCCCTCGAGGGCGGCCTTCAGGTTCTCCTCGGTCGTGCCGACCATGCCCAGGAGCTTCATTATCATGGCCGCGTGCTCGTACTCGTTCTCGGCGGTCTCCAGGAAGATCTTCCCGATGGCCTGGTGCCCCTCCTTGTTGGCCGCCCCGGCCCACTTGACGTATTTCGCCCTGGCCTGCGCCTCCCCTGACAGTGCCTCCTTCAGGTTGTCCTCGGTCCTGCTCATCTGTTCACCCTTGTCTGTCCGAAACCGCGTCGGGGCTTATATAGTGCGCCGTGCAGGGTCGGGCCGGAGGCGGCGCATGTGCCAGGATGCCCGTCGACAGCCTCCAGCAATATTGTCTCATCGTTGATAATCATCGGCGATTACCACGGCCTTGGGTTATAAGTCGCCCGGGGGGGACTATCTCCTCAGAGAGTTATCCTCCTCTCTCCCCCTTTTAATTTTTCACTGTCTAGGCCTGCCGCCGGACATGTGGTTGACGTATTCGATGAACTCGCTGAGCTTCTTCCCGTCGTTCCACCTCATTATGTAGTTCCCCTCCTTCGACGGCCTGACCTTCGACAGGTAGCCGTAGATGAGCTTCGGCATGCCCTTGTAGGTCTCGTCGAGGGGGCCTATGTCCAGGGTGAACATCCTCCAGGCGTCGCCGCGCTTGCCCTTGAGCCTGAACGCGTACAGGGGGACGAGCCCGACGCGCTTGCAGTCGTCGATCATCTCCTGGGCCTGTATGATCAGCTTCTCGCTCCTGCTGAACCTGAGCGTGTCCGACGACGAGCTCTTGACCTCGATCGGGAAGCTCATGCCGTCCCTGATCGCGACGAGGTCCACCCCGAGCGAGCCAGCGCCTCGGATGACCATGAACGACTTCTCCTTGACCATCATGTAGCAGGCGCGCTCCCCGGGGTCGCATGTCTTGGTGACCCTCTCGAGGACGTCCTCATTCGCGCTGAGGATACCTTTGAGCTCACGCTCGAAAATCTTGCCCATCCGACAATGGTATGTGCGTGGTCCGATAAATCACTTTTCCGAGGAGTCCTCGAGGGCCGCCTTGTCGATGTCCCCTTCCAGAGACCCCTCGGACACCTGCCTGTGGAACCCCGGCTCCGCGGCGGAGCCGCGCTCCGGCGCGAAGGCCGTGTCGTCGGTCCGGCCCACGTAGACGAAGTGCAGGCGCTTGACGGTGATGTCCGAGTAGTGCCTGACCACATCGTACATCCCGGCAAGCTCGATGCTCTTCAGCCCGAGCCCGCACTCGTCCTTGGCGACGCGCTTCACGCCCTGGGCGACCGGCTCCACCATGCCGATCCTGCCCGTCGGGAACGCCCACTTCGCCGTGCCGTGCCTCTTCATGAGCACGGTCCCCTTCTCCCCGCGTATGACCAGGACCGCCTGGCCCTTGCACGGGGGGTAGTTGAGGTCGGCCTTCTCGGTGCCGAGGTCGAACTCGAACGTGCGGACCTTGAAGTCGGGCGAGCTCAGGGCCAGCTCGTCTATCTCGTTGGCGACTGGCAGCTCGATCAGCATGCGCTTGGGCGGAGCCTTCACGGGACCAGCCTCGCCCTGTCCCTGGGATAGAGGACCGCTTCCCTGATGTTGGAGAGGTCGAGCATCTTCTGCACGAACCTCTCGACGCCGAACCCGAAGCCGCCGTGCGGGGGCATGCCGTACCTGAACCCCTTGAGGTAGAACTCGAACGAGTCGAGCCCGAGGTTGTTCTCCCTCATCTGCTCCGTGAGGACGTCGTACCTGTGCTCCCTCTGTCCGCCCGACACAATCTCCTGTCCCTTGTAGTCCAGGTCGAAGTACCCGGTGACCTCGGGGTCGCTGTCGGACCTCTTGGCGTAGAAAGTGCCTCTCTTAAGGGAGGTCGGGAACTCTGTGATGAAATAAAGCGCACACTTCTTCTCCTTCATCATGACCTCTCCGAGGGCCTTCTCGCCCTCGGTCCCGAGGTCCTCGCCGTGCGCGACCTTCATGCCCGCGGCGTTGACCATCTCGACCGCATCGGCGTACCTAACGCGGGGGAACGGTGCAGGGGGCACCTCGAGCTTCACGCCGAGCTTCTCGAGCTCGGCCTTCGCGTGCTCGCGCACGTGTTCCAGGCTTGCGACCACTATCCCCTCGGCCACCGCCATGACGTCCTCCGAGGACTCTATGAACGCGAGTTCGATATCGAGCGACAAGAACTCCGCGATGTGCCTGACCGTGTCCGAGGCCTCCGCGCGGTACGCGGGGGCGATCTCGAATATGCGGTCCAGGCCTGTGGCCATCAGGTTCTGCTTGTACAGCTGCGGGCTCTGCGCCAGGTAGGCGCTCCTGTCGAAGTACTTGATGGGGAAGAGCGTCGAGCCCCCCTCGGCGCCCGCCGCGACTATCTTGGGCGTGCTGACCTCGACGAACCCCTCGGAGCACAGGTACCTCCTGATGCCCTCGAGCGTCCGCGCCTTGACCCTGAAGATGGACCGCACATCCTCCTTCCTGAGGTCCATGAACCTGTTGTTCAGCCTGGTGTCCAGGTCCGCGCCGACCTTGTCCACGACCCCCAGCGGGAGCGGGGTCTCCGCCCTGTTGAGGATGTCGAGCTTGTCGGGCAGGATCTCGAACCCGGCCCTGGCCTCCTTACTCTCCTTGACCATGCCCGTGACGAGTACGACCGACTCCCTCGGGATCGACGCCACGAGGTCGAAGAGCTCCAAGCTCTTCTTCTTGAGCGTCGTGACCTGGATGACCCCCTGTCTGTCCCTGAGCTGGAGGAACGATATGCCTCCCAGGTTCCTCAGGTCCTGGACCCATCCGCCCACGGTGACCTGCTTCCCGAACATCTGCGGTGTGATCTCATCGGAGTACGTGATATGCTGCCAAGAAGGCAAGTGTGTACCACCACCCCGCGTAAACCTGTCACAGGTATTTACCTTTTCGTCGCTGACCTGACGGATGCCAGAACCGCCGGGCCGTGCCAAGGTTAAAATGCGATAACGGTGTTCGAGTGGCAGAGGGGCAAGGCGGCATGGAGCTCTCGATTCTCGTCTATGTGCTGCTCCTGATCGCCTTCGCGAAGGCCCTCGGCGAGGCCGTCTCCCGGCTGAACCAGCCACCGATCGTGGGCGAGCTGCTCGCGGGCATCGTGCTCGGCCCGTTCGTGCTCGGGAAGATATTCAGCGACCTGCAGAGCATGTACTCCGACGAGTTCCTGTCGAACCTCGCGGACCTGGGCATACTGTTCCTGATGCTCTATGTCGGGCTCGAGTTCTCGCCGAAGAAGCTCGTGTCGTCCTCGTGGACGGGGGGCGTCATCGCCTTCACGGGCATCTCGCTCCCGATGGTCCTGGGGTTCTACCTCGGCGTGCTCTATGGCTACGACGGCCGGGCGCTCGTCTTCCTCGCGGTCGCCATGTCGGTCACGGCGCTCCCGGTCACCCTGCGGATACTCAAGGACCTCGAGGTGCTCGAGACGAAGACGAGCGATGTGATCATCAGCGCCGCCCTGATCACCGACCTCGCGCTGCTGTTCGTCATGGGCGTTCTGCTGGGCGGGGACCAGGGGAGCATGGGACCAGGGGAGCTGCTGTACCTCGCGGGGAGCTTCATCGGGTTCTTCGTCCTGGCGTTCGTCATAGGCAGGTACGCCGTGCCCCACATCTACCGGGTGCTCAGGTGGATGCGCACGGGCGAGGCGGCGTTCGCAGTCGCGATCGGCATCGCGATGGCCTTCGCGGTCCTCGCCGAGAGGTTGGGCCTTCCCGGGTTCGTCGGCGCGTTCATCGCCGGCCTGCTCCTGAGGGAGACTGGCACGGGCCTGAAGGTATGGACGCGGGTGGAGGACATCCTGTCCGGCATCACCCTCGGCTTCCTCGCACCGGTGTTCTTCGTGCTCATAGGCTTCAGCGTCGACTTCGACGCCGTCAGCCGGCTGCTCCCGCTCCTGGTCGCGGTCTCCATAGTCGCGATCGTGGGCAAGTTCGTCGGGTCATACGTGCCCGCGCGGCTCGTGCACCTCGGGAAGAACGAGTCGGCTGCGATCAGTTCCATGATGATGGGCAAGGGCGCCATGGAGCTGGTCTTCGCGAGGCTCGCCCTCGAGATGGGCATCATAGACACGGACCTCTTCTCCGTCCTCGTGCTCATGGCCTTCATCTCGACGCTGCTCGCGCCCGTGCTGTTCAAGCTGTTCTTCAACAGGGCCGTCAGGCGCGGCGAGATCGAGGGTCCGTCCGGACGGCGCCCCGACCCGGACCTGCCGATCGCCCCCTAGCGGTGTCTCCCCTCGGCGACCGCGACCCCTATTATTATGACGACGCCGCAGACGGCCGTCCAGACGGCGACGGTCTCGCCCCTCAGGACCCACGCGAAGAACGATGCGAAGAGCGGCATCAGATAGATGAAGAACGCCATGCGCGAGACCTCCTCCTTCTCGAGGGAGTAGAGGTAGAGCACCGACGAGCCCGCGCCGCACAGCACGCCCAGGGTGAGCAGGACCGCGAGCGAATCGTTGTTGAACAGGTGCATGGAGTCGCTCTCGAAGGGCACGGCGAGGCTGAGCATGGCCGTGCCGAACACAAGCGCCAGGCCGATTATCAGCAGGGGCGGGTTCCGCTGCAGCATCCTCTTTGCGGAGACCCACGCGAGGCCGTACGATATCGCGGAGACGAGTATGAGCAGGTTCGAGACGAAGTCCTCGTCCGCCAGCGACACGCCGCCGGCGGCCACGAGCAGGAGCGTTCCGGTCATGGCGATTCCGGTCCCGATCGCCTTCCTGGTCGTGAACCCCTCGTGGAGCAGCAGGACGGCGAAGACCAGGGTCATGACCGGGCCGGACGCCTGGATCACGGACGCGATGGACGACTCACCGTTCTGCAGGCCCATGTTCTGCGCGATGTTCGGGATCGTAACATAGAGCGCGCCGAGCACCGCGAGCGACCGCCACTCGCGGCGGACGGTCCCGGCTATCTCCCGGGGCTTGTACTTGACCAGCAGGACGGCCATCATGGCCGAGGATGCGAGAAGGAACCTGAGGAACCCGAGCATCACCGGCGAGAAGTACTCGAGCCCGTCCTGTATCAGGGGGAACGCGACGCCCCAGAGCGCGACCGCGGAGACTGCGCAGAGCGATGTGTACCAGGATGCCTTGGCGATGCCCATCTGTCCAGCGCCATGGCGCACCAGGATTTGAAACCATTGGTCACTGTCGGGCGTCCGGAGAACCACGGCCCGCTGGCCTATCCCGTGTGGTTCTGCTTCTTCCTTCCGAGGAGCTCGAGCCTCCGCCCCTCGTCGTACAGCGCCCGGACGGCCTTGGCCGTCCTCATAGCGGACGGGTAGACCGGGACGTGCTTCTCCCTGAGGTCCTGAACGACCTCGTCTATCTCCCGGCCTCCGACCCAGCAGGCCACTATGGGCTTCTGGAGGTTCTTCCTCTCCTCGACCAGCTTGAGCACGGCCCCGACATACTCCCTCGGCCTAGCTATCCCCGCGTGGACGCAGGTCATGATCAGAGCGTCGACATTGGGGTCCGCGAGGACGATGCTGCCGGTCGCATGGTATCTGTGGAACCTCGCGTCGCCCGTGACGTCCAGGGGGTTCCTCGCCGTCGTGATGGATGGCAGGTGCGGCTTGAGCGCCTCGATCGTCTTCGGGGACAGGTTCGTGACCTTCAGGCCGACGGACTCGCACCAGTCGGCGATCATGATGCCCGCGCCCCCGCCGTTGGATATGATGCCCACCCTGTTCCCCGCCGCCGGGGGCTGGTAGGCGAGTGCCCGCGCGTAGTCGAACATCTCGTCGACATCGTAGGCGCGCTGGATGTGGACCTGCTTGAACGCAGAATCGTAGACCGCGTCGGACCCGCTGAGCGAGCCCGTGTGCGTCGACGCCGCGGCGGAGCCAGCTGGCGTCCTGCCGGCCTTGATCGCCACGATGGGTTTGCGGCACCTCCTCGCGGCGTCGAGGAACTTCTTGCCGTCCCTGATGCCCTCGATGTACATCGCGATGACCTTGGTCGCCTTGTCCTGGTCGAGGTACTCGATGAGGTCTGCGTCGTCTATGTCGGCCTTGTTGCCGACGCTGATGACCCTGGAAAGGCCGATGTGCTCTCCGTTGGCATAGTACACCATGCCGACGCAGAGCGCGCCGCTCTGGCTGATGAGGGCGATGTGCCCGGGCTGGGGCATGCCGAAGACGAACGCCGCGTCGAGCTTGTCGACCGGGTCCTTGTACCCCAGGGTGTTGGGGCCGACGATTCTCACGCCTCCCCTGCGGGCTATCTCCAGGACCTCGTTCTCGAGCTGCCTGCCGCGCTCCCCCGTCTCGCTGAACCCGGCGGAGATGATAATCGCGCCCTTGACGCGCTTCTTCGCGCACTCGGTCATGATCTTCGGGACGAACTCGGCGGGGACCGCGATTATGGCGAGGTCGATGTCCTCCTTGACCGCGAGCACGCTCGGCAGGCATCGGAGGCCCATGATCTCGGGCACCTCGGGGTTGATGGGGATGACCCTGCCCTGGTACCCGTGGACGAGGATGTTCTGGAGTATCTCGTAACCAATCTTCATCGGGCTCCTCGAGGCGCCCACGACCGCAATCGACTTCGGAGAGAATATCGGTCTAAGGTCCTCGACGACACCCATCGGTCACTCACTCGCGGACCGAAAAAAGGGCTAGCCGCGTTTAAGTCTTTCTGCCTCACACCCTTCCCTGTCAGAGCATGTTGCCGTACCAGGACAGGACCAGCAGGGCGATCGCAGTGATCCAATGGTCCCTGTAGGGGTCCGGCCTCGCGGACTGGCTCCAGAAACCGTCCTTGGAGCGCTGGCTCATCAGCCAGCGGACCGGCTTGTCCAGACGCGGGTCGTCCGGGCCGTAGTTCAGCCCCTGGAGCAGGTCGAGCGCGCATATGCCGCTCCCGAAGTATGTGGGATACTTCAGCCTGGTCCAGTTCGTCTCCGACTGATAGAACGCGGGGTGGTAGTTCCTCTTGAAGAACCTGTCCAGGAAGAAATCCGCGCCGCGCCTGACCTCCCGACTCAGCCTCATGTCCGTCTGGTACATGCCCCGCACGACCATCATCGTGGTCCATATGCAGCTCGGTGTCTCTGGATATTGCTTCGGGTCGTAGTCCTTCCAGTCCATCTCCCTGACGAGCTCCAGGAAATCGGGCATCTTCATGTTCCTGTGCTCGGGCAGGTACCTGACATCCTCCACGTACGGGATGACCCAGCCCCCGTCCGGCCGCTGCATCCGCAGCAGCCAGTCGACGAGCCTCCTGACGCGCGGGTCCTTGGCGAGACCGAACACGCAGACGTTCCTCAGGGCGGAGCCGTTGTATTGCGGCATCGGGAACCCGTCCGCGGTGGGCCCCGGGATGTACCCTTCGGGGGTCTGCCAGCTCAGGAGCTTCTCAATCGCGGTCCTGATTCGCCCCTCGTCGATGGGCGTGAAGTACTCGCTCAGCTCCTGCAGGTTCCTGAGCATCGTGACCATGGTCCATCCGACGGGCGGGCCCGGGCCCGCGTCCTCGGCCAGCTTCCTCTGGTGCGGGATCGGCCATGTGCCGTCTGCGCGGAGCGTGTGGAGCAGCCTGACCCTGGGCGGGTATGTCTCCAGCTCCTTGAACGTCTGCTGGACGACCCTGTCCTCCCCGCCCTTGAGCTTGACCTCGGTGAGTAGATAGTATCTCACGGCCGGCGAGGCGACCTGGTAGAGCTTGTGGTAGGACTGCTCCACCATCTTCTCGATCTCCTGCTTGAGCAACATGGGTCACCTCCTTGCTGTCAGGCCATCCCGCGCCGCATCTGGCGTCCGCCTACGGCCTCTTCGCCTTCTGGAACCTGACGGAGAACACGGTCCCCTGCGTGTGGTCCCCTTTCACCCGGTCCTCCACGGTCACCTCCCCACCGTACATCTCGGTGAGCGTGCGGACGAGGACCAGCCCGAGCCCCATGCCCTTGAGCTCGCTCAAAGTCTCGAGCCGCCCGAACCGCGTGAACAGCTTATCCTTCTTCTCGGGCGGGATCCCGTTCCCCCTGTCGGTCACGGAGACCTTCCAGGCGGGCCGGCCCCGCAGCGCCGCCTCGACGACCTCGACCGTCACCGGTCTCCCCGTGCCGTACTTGACCGCATTCGAGGCTAGGTTATAGAATATATCGCCCGCGAACTCCCCGAGATCTGCGAAGTGCACGCCCTTCTCGTACTTCCTCTCGACCAGTCCGCCTCTGTAATTCTGCTCGGCCTCCACATCGTGCACCGCCTCGTCGAGCACGGACGCCAGGTCCTGGCGGCTCATGTCCTCTCCGCCCTTCGACTGCGCCTTGACCGCCCTCGAGACCCGGCCGATGAGCCGGTCGATCTTGACCAGCTGGTCCATGGACGTCTCGGCCAGCTTCCGCTCCTCGTCCTTCACGAGATGCTCTGAGGCCAGCTCGACATAGGCCCTCGCAGTGCCTGCATAGCCCCCGATGTCGTGGACCAGGAGGTCGTTGAACAGCTCCAACATCCTCCTGGTGTCGTCCAGCTTCTTCCGCGACCTCTCGAGCTCGGTGATGTCGAACGCGACCTCGAGCCGCGCGAGCCTCCCGTCGGGCCACCTTATGGCCCGGTCGTTGCACTGGTAGGTCCGACCGTTGACGGTGTTCTGGAACTGCCATGAATAGGGGCCCGTCGGCACCCCGTCCTTCACGAGGTACTTGTTCGTGCACCATGGGCACGGCCCGGACATGCCTTTCTGGAGGACCTCGTAGCACTTCCTCCCCACGAGGTTCTTCCCGAAGCCGTCCTCGGTCGTCCGGTTGACGGCTAGCACCTCGTAGGTGTCCATGTCCGCCACGTAGACGATCGCCCCGAGGTCGTTCAGGATGGCGAGCATCTCCTTCTGCTCAGCACCCAGCCGCTCGTTCCTCTCCTTCGCCTCGGAGGACAGCCTTGCGTTCTCCCAAGCCAAGGACAGCTGCGTCGCGAGCGCCTGGACCATGCTCAGCTCGTGGGGGGTGACGACCCGTTCCGAGGCCGAGCCGAGCACGAGCGCCCCGATCACCTTCCCTCTGGTCATCATCGGGACTCCTGTCACGCTCCTCAGGACCCGGAACCTCGGCCGGATCCCGCCGCCCGCTTCGTCATCGGCGTTCATGATGGCCATCTCACCGGTGACAATGACCTTCGTGCCGACCCTCTTCATGGACGAGTGGTCGTAGCCGCTAGCTTTCTCCGGGAACTCTGCCGCGAACCCCCCGCGGTGCCTCATCATGATGGCGCCGTGCTCGAAGCCGAGTATCCGGCAGCACTCCCGCAGCGTCCTGTCGAGCATCTCCTTCTCGTCTGGGCTCTGCTGGGCCGCAGTCAGGGCGATGATGGTCGCCGCCGAGAAATCCTTCTCCTTCGCGTCGGAGAACACGTCCCCGAGGCTGGTGATCGCCCAGCTCATGATCCCGAGGAGCTTCATCATGGCTGTCCAGCAGCCTTCCGTGGAGTCACTTGCCCCGGACTCGCCCCTGAGCTCCTCCAGTATGACCTCGGTGCCGAGGGTGGCGACCCTCTGGACCTCTCCGAGCTTGAACCCCTTCAGCGATCTCTGCCGTGTGATCCCGTCTATGAAATCGAAAAGCCTCGAGTAATCCCCTGTGCCCGCGGCCAGGAGGACGCCCTCCAGCATCTCGTCCGTGCTGTGTCTCAGCTCCTCGACGGGCAGGGACCCGTAGTTCGAGCTGGACCCGTGGATGGCTCCCGCCCATCTCTCGGATATACGGTCCCTCTTAGCCGTTATCACGCTCACCAGAAGGTCGTCAGGCATGCCCGCTCCGGTGCGTCCTGGGCCTGTTCGAACACCCACGGCAACGCCGCTGTGTCCAAATCGTATGTAACATACTTAATGCCTGTCCCCCGCGTATCTGCAAGGGACTCCATGTACTCATGCTGGTGTGCTGCGCGACCGGCTGGCCGGACAGTGTCGTCCACTAGATACTGTTAATATACGCCTAGCGTCTTATCCGCCGGATTCGTGTATCAAAAGGTCTTTTGACCTCCGGGGGAAGAAAGCATGGCTGAGAAGATCACGGTATCATTGATCAAGGCCGACGTTGGATCGATTGCAGGTCACTCCAAACCGCACCCGCGGATGATGGAGGTCGCGGCCGAGGCCCTCGGCAAGGGCGTCAGGGATGGCCTCCTGGTCGATTACTACGTCACCAGGTGCGGGGACGATATACAGCTCCTCATGACCCACAGGAACGGGGAGAACCACAAGGATGTCCATCAGCTCGCTTGGAACGCCTTCATGACGGCGGCCGGCGAGGCGAAGAAGATGCACCTGTACGCAGCCGGGCAGGACCTCCTCTCGGACGCGTTCTCGGGCAACGTCAGGGGCCAGGGTCCGGGCGCTGCTGAGATGGAGTTCGAGGAGCGCCCGACGGAGCCGATGCTGGTCTTCATGGCCGACAAGTGCGGTCCTGCGGCTTACTCGCTCCCGGTCGCCAAGACATTCATGGACCCGTTCACGACCACGGGCCTTGTGATAGACCCGCGAGCACACCTCGGCTACGACATCGAGATCGTGGACGTCGTGGACCACAAGAAGGTCGTGATGAGCTCCCCCGCGGAGCTGTACGACATCCTCGCGCTGCTGGGCGACACGACGAGATATGCCGTGAAGCGCGTGCTCCACAGGCAGATCGGCGTGGCGGCGGTCATCTCGACCGAGAAGCTGAACCTCCTCGCAGGCAAGTACGTGGGCAAGGACGACCCGGTCATGCTGGTCAGATGCCAGTCCGGGCTCCCGGCCGTTGGCGAGGTTCTCCAGCCGTTCGCGTTCCCCCAGCTCGTCGCTGGCTGGATGCGGGGCTCGCACTACGGCGCGTGGTACCCCTGCGGGGTCGACCAGTCGGACCCGTCCTACCACGACGGCCCGCCGAGGGTCTGCGCGCTCGGCATCCAGATATGCAACGGAAGGATCCAGGGTTGCGAGGCACCGGGCTCGAAGCCAGGAGACCACGAGCCGGTGGATTACTTCTCCGGGGCCGAGTGGGATGTCGTCAGGCATAAGGCCATGGAGATCTCGATCTACATGCGGGGCCACGGACCGTTCATGCCAGGCATCGTGTCCCCAGAGGAGCTCGAGTACACCACGAGGCCCGAGATACTCAAGAAGCTCGAGCCGAGGATGAAGCCCCTGGACTGAGGCTGGTCCCGTGACATTGAAGCGTCCCGTGATCGTGGTCAACTTCAAGACCTATGTCGAGGCGAGCGGTGAGAACGCCCTCGCGCTCGCAAGGTTGTGCGAGGCCGTCGCAGATGAGACGGGCGCGGCCATCGTGGTCGCCCCGCCCATGGTCGACCTCTCCCTCGTCGCGCGGTCCGTCGGGATACCTGTCTTCTCCCAGCACGTGGACGATGTCCCGTCGGGCGGTACGACCGGTCACATCACCGTCGAGAACGTCAAGGCGTCGGGGGCCAAGGGGACGCTGCTGAACCATTCCGAGAAGAGGATCAAGATTGCGGAGATACACGAGCTCATCGTCCGCGCAAGAGGCGCTGGCCTTTCCACCATCGTGTGCACGAACAACCTCGGCGTCAGCAAGGCATGCGCCGCCATGGAGCCGGACTTCGTGGCCATCGAGCCGCCTGAGCTCATAGGCGGGGACATATCCGTCACCACGGCCAACCCGGGGATCGTGGGCGACACGGTCGATGCCATCAGGCATGTCGGCAGAGACGTGGGCGTGCTGTGCGGCGCGGGCGTGAAGAACGGCCGCGACGTCGCGAAGGCCATCGAGCTCGGCGCTGATGGCGTGCTCCTCGCGAGCGGCGTGGTCAAGGCCAAGGACAGACGCGCGGTCCTGCTGGACCTCGTGTCGGGCCTGAAGTGACCCGAAGCCTACGTGTAGCCGTCTGGTCTTTCTTGTGCGCCGGCGCTAGCCGTCCCGATGCGGTCCGGTCAGGTCGTTGTGGTGTCATCGGCTTTGCTCTTCTTTCTCGGCCTGGCCGTCCCGTATCCATCGTCCTACGGGGACACGTGCGGGGGGCAGATATCGACCATCCAGTCGCAGCACGTGGTCATCTCGGAGTTCTACCCGTGCGGGCTCTGCGAGGACGAGTACTTCGTCCTGACGAACCTGGCGTATTCCACCGTCGACATGGACGGCTGGACCGTCACGGACGGCGAGGGCTCGCTCACGTTCGCTGGGGGGCTGGCCATGCTTCCGGGCGGGAGGCTCGCGCTGTCGGCGAACTCCAGCTCCTTCGCCGCGGTGTACGGCGTGCCTCCGGACATCGGGCTCGACCTCGCATCCTCCTATCTGCTGGTGGCGCGCTCGGGCTCGCTGCGGCTGGCGGACGACGGGGACAACCTGAGCCTGCTGGACCCCTCCGGCGCGCTGTCCGATCTCGTGTGCTACGGTGATAGTCCCGTCCCCGCCTCGGGCTGGGCCGGCGGTCCGGTGCCTGCCCTGAGGCAGGGGGAGGTCTGCAAGCGGGTGTCGCAGGACGGGCTCCCCAGGGACACGGACTGCGCGGACGATTGGCAGCCGTTCCGCGAGCACCGGTACGGTTACACCGACCACCCGCCCATCGGTTCGACGGTCCCGCAAGGCCAGCTGGTCGCCTTCACGAGCCCCGATTCGTCGCTGGAGGTGGTCCTCGGGGAGTTCGCCCGCGCGGAGGATGACATCCGACTGTGCGCGTACGAGCTCTATTCGTCGTCGGTCTGCAACGCCCTGCTCTCCGCCATCGGTCGAGGGGTGGATGTGAGCGTCCTGGTCGACGGCTCCCCGGTGGGGGGCATGGACGACCGCGAGGTCGTGTGCCTGTCGGTCCTCCGTGACGGGGGCGCCCTTGTCTGGGAAGTGAAAGGCGCCATGGATGACGACATAGTACGGCACTTCGGTGCGCTCCATCCCAAATACGCGGTCATAGACGGGAAGCGGGCGGTCGTCATGTCGGAGAACTTCGTCGAGAGCGGCCTCCCGACGGACCGGCTCCACGGCAACAGGGGCTGGGGCGTCGCGTTCACCAGCAGCGCCGTTGCGGGGTATCTCGTGCATCTCTTCGACGAGGACAGCCGCGCGTCCAGACCAGATGTGATGGACTGGGGGACGGACCCTCGTTTCGTCCAGGATGCACGCCTGGAGGCGGAGGACGCCACGGACCATGCGTCAGGCGTCCTTCGGCCGCTCGTCACCGGGTCCGACGCGTTCGTCGAGGTCCGCGTGTCACCGGACCATTCCCAGGCAGCGCCCTACCTGGCCGGGCTACTGGGATCAGCGATGGACATACTGGCCGAGCAGTTCCAGGCGGACTCCCTCTGGAAGGATCGGTGGACCTCCGAGGCATCGGTCAGCCCCGTCCTCTCAGAGATCATCGACAGGCTGCGCGCGAACGCCACGGTCAGAGTGCTCCTGGATTCGTCATGGTTCAACATCGAGAGGAGCCGGGCCGCGATCGACATGCTGAGCGAGATGGCCTCAGGCTATGGCCTGGCGGGCGGGTTCCAGCTCCTGGACAACCGCAGCCCCATCACGGTCCTCCACAACAAGGGGCTCGTCCTCGACGGGAACGTGTCCGTCGTCTCGAGCAACAACTGGGTCCGCGCATCGTTCGCGGAGAACCGGGAGCTGGCGGTCGTCATCCGGTCCCAGGAGGTGGCGTCGTACTTCTCGGGTGCGTTCGACCTCGACTGGTACCCAGACGAGACCCCGCCCGTCGCGGATGCGGGGCAGGACATCACGGTCGCGATGGGCAGCGAGTCTGTCCTGGACGGCTCCGGGTCGCACGACGGGACTGCCCTGGTCCGCTGGTCCTGGGACTGGGACAGCGACGGCTCCGTCGATTTCTCAGGCCCCGTGTTCGAGTTCGTCGCCGTCGTCCCTGGAAGGCACACCGTCACATTGACCGTCGAGGACTGCTGGGGCAACACGGCGAGCGACACGGTATCAGTCGATGTGCTCTGCCCGTATCCGGACGAGACGGCATCGGAGGGGGCCATGCGCGTCCCCGCCGGTTGGCTCCTGGCCGGCGGTGCGTCGGTCCTCGCGCCGTACCTGCTGCTGAGGCGGCTCAGGCGCCGGCCGATGCGCCCGCACAAGATTAATCTCCGCAGACTCGATTAGCCGCCCTGGATGATCGTCCTACGGAAGTTCTCCCCGACGGACATCCAGGGGGTCATGCAGGTCGTCAGGGGCTCCCTGGGCGAGGTGTACCCGCCCTCGCTGTACCTGACGATACACAACCTCTGGGGGAACGGGTTCACGGTGGCAGTCGAGGACGGCCGAATCGTGGGGTTCGTCGCGGCGGTGATACCCACGCCGAAGACCGTCCGCGTCCTCATGCTCGCGGTGCTGCCGGAGCACAGGCGCAGGTCGCTGGGGCTGAGGCTCATGGCCGAGCTCTACCAGTGCTGCCTCGCGAACGGCCTCGACACCATAACGTTGGAAGTGCGCAAGAGCAACATGCAGGCCATCGCGTTCTACGAGCATCAGGGCTTCTCCGCGTGCGGTGAGATCAAATGCTTCTACACGAACGGCGAGGACGCCCTGATGATGGTCAAGGTGTTGCAGAGCTGAGCGGCCTCATCCGTAGCCGCGCTTGTCGTCGTGCACGTGCTGGTTCCAGTAAGTGTATGGCGACGATTCGCGCTCGGACGCGCTCATGTCCTTGGACACGCCGCCCATGATGCTCCCGTAGCGTTCCCTGATCTGGTCCTCGACGGGCCTCGCGCGCTTCATCGCGTCCTTGATGTGCCGTCCCTCGATGAGCGGCGCGCCCTCACCCACTGCGACGTCCCCGGCCGCCCTGACCAGGCCGCCCAGCTCCCTGAGCCTGAGCGTCAGCGCGTGATCCCTGTTGTCCACGGTCTTCGCGCGCTTCTTCGCCTCGAGTATGACCAGCTCGATGGCGTCCCTGGTGGCGTGGGGTATCCTCCGGTCCATCACGATCTCCTGGGCGATGAAATGGGCAAGCTTCAGCCGGTTCGCTTCCGTGTCGGGCATGGCCGTCTCGACGAGGACCTCGTACCCTCCGCCGCATATCCTCGACCTCAGGGGCGAGAGTATGTGGGGCAGGTCCTGGATGTTGCACGCCCCGACGAAGATGAAGTCGCAGGGCACGTTGTCGACCCTGACGCTGGCGCCAGCGCTCTGCGGGTTGCGGCCCGTGATCGGGAAGCGTTTCTCCTGCATACCCGTGAGCATGAACCTCTGGAGATGGCCAAGATGTGGCAGCTCGTCGACGAAGAGCACGCCCTGGTGGGCGTTGTGTATCGCCCCGGCCACGACCCTGTCGTAGGGCGCGGTCCCGAGCTGCGGGTGACCCCCGTAGGGGTCGTGCCTCACGTCCCCGAGCAGCTCGACCTCGCTGGCTCCGGTCGCCAGGACGAACGGGTTCCTGGTGATGGGGATTATGACCTTGCGCGGACTCTCCTTCTCCAGCTCCCGCCTCTTCTCGAGGGCCGGCTGGTCGAGGACCTTGATCATCTCGCCCGCGCGCTCGAACACCACCACCTCCTCCTTCCCGAACCTCTTCCTGGTGGTCGTGACGCGCTCGCGCCCTCCGCCCATCTGGCCCATGGTGACCTCGACAAGGCCCCCGAGGAGGTCCCCGAACGGGTTGTTCGACGTGGACCTCACCTGGGCGACCTTGGTGCGGGCGCACTTGGGGCAGAAACCCTCCTTGGGAGACGAGTAGGCGCCACAGCTCGTGCATCTGTAGCCGAGCCTCTCGGCCACGTTGACGGGGGCCTCCTTGGGGTCGATGAACTCCCCCTCGGCGAACCCCTTGGACTCGAGCTCCCTCTCGACCTCCTCGGCCGTCTTGACCTCGACCATGGGCCGCTCGGGGTTCTCGGGGTTGTGGACCACCCTGATCTCCTCGGTCGGCCGCGCCAGGTGCAGGGACAGGGCCTGGGCTATCATGGATTTGCCCGTTCCAGGCGGGCCCACGAGCAGGAAATGCCTGCGCTGGGCCGCGGCGATCCTGGCCAGCCTGACGGCCTCGTCCTGGCCTATGACCCGGTCGAGGGGGTCAGTCGAGATCCTGATGTCCTCGGTCGTCTCGACCTCGTCGAGCGACCTCGGACGTCTCTGGTCCGCTTGCTGGTCGTCCGTCATGCGGTTCCCGGTGCTCAGTTGAGGTTTTCCTTCGTCATGATGTTGACCTTGGTCGGCATCTTGGCGATGTTCCCCAGCTTAACACCTACGACCGCGTTGATATTCTTTTCCACGGCGAGGTCGAGTATCCTCTGCGTGATGATCCCGTCGAGCACGACGACGGTGACGCCATCGGTGCTCTCCTTGAGCGTGTCCGCGAGCTTGCTGACATGGACCTCCTTGAGGACGTTGCCGCTCCCGTTGAGGAGCTTGGCCTTGGAGGTGTTGTTCAGCTCGTCCAGGACCTCCTTGTACCTGCCCTGCTCAGGCGAGAGCCGCCTGGTCGGGGGGCGCTCCTCGGGCCTCGGCCCGCGCATCTCCCTCGGTTCCCTGGGCTCCCTCTGCTCCCTCATCTCCCGTGGCTCGCGCGGCTCCCGGCTGCGTTCCCTGTCGTCCTCGCGCCTGCCGCCGCGGTCGCCGCGTGGCTCGTCCTGGCGCTCCTTTTTCTCACCATTCTTGCCGCCGACCTGTTGGATGTTGAACATTTCTGCGAACTGGTCCGCGGGCACCTTGTTCCTGAGGCACTTGACCATCTGCTTCTGGGTCAGCTCCTCGACCTCCTGGCCAGCGGGCGCGCGCGCGATGAAGTCGATCTCTGCGACCTGCAGCATCTCCCTGATGATGAGCTCGCCGCCCCTGTCGCCGTCCACGAACGCCGTGACGACCTTCTCGCGGGCCAGGTCGATGATCGACTGGGGCACGTTCGTGCCCTCGACGGCGATGACGTTCTTGATGCCGTATTTGAGCATGTTGAGCACGTCGGAGCGCCCCTCAACGACTATGATCGCGTCGGAATCGTCGATGTTCGGGCCGGCCGGCAGTCTCTCCTTGCCGTAGTGCACGACCTCCTCCATCTGGAACGACTGGCGCACGGAGTCCGTGAGGTCCCCGCCGCTGGTCTTCGAGGCCTTCATCAGCTCGTTCAGGAGCTGCTTCGCCCTCTCGACGATCTTGTTGCGCTTGGACACCCTGACGTCCTCGATCTTATCGACGCTGATCCTGGCCTTGCACGGCCCGACCCTGTCGATCGTCTCGAGCGCGGATGCGAGTATCGCTGTCTCGACCTGGTCCAGGCTCGACGGGACGTAGACGATGCCCTCGGACTTGCCCTTGCTGGAACTGACCTCGACCTCTATCCTCCCGATCCTGCCACTCTTCTGCAGGTCCCTGAGGTCGAGCTCGTCACCGAGAAGCCCCTCCGTCTGACCGAATATCGCGCCGACGATGTCGGGCTTCTCAACTATGCCGTCTGTCGAAAGTCTTGCCGATATCAAGTATTTCGTTGTACTTGGATCTATATCCATGTGTCTCTCTCCTAGTGTGTGAAAAACAGGCCCGTCGTCCGTCCCCTCGGTCCAACTCTGGCTTTCGTCTCGTCCTCCGGACGGGGCGCGGGGTTTGACAAACATCTTGGCTATTGGGGGTCCTGGCAGGCACTTGGCCTTGGCCGGTCTCCCCGAGGATATTCACGGGTCAGCGTGATGATGTCAATGTGGATTTTAAGCGCTGTTCTTCTAGGACTATTAATGCGCCCTTTGATAAAAACTTTTCCATCATTTGTATGATATCCGGTCGGAGCGTGCCAGCATGTCCTAGCCTACCCTCCGGAGACCACCGATATCAGCTTGATGTCCTCGCCGTCCTCGAGCGGTTCGTCCAGGGGGATGGGGTCCTCGCCCCGCACAGGGATCCACTCATCGGGATGGAGGCCGATCGCCCTTAAGGCGTCCTCCGCGGTCGCGCCGTCCGCCAGGTCGACTGTCCTGGTCTCTTTCCTCGTCGGCAGGAGGTGCAACCTGATCCTCATGTCTTGCCCCTGCCCGGGGAGGGATGGGCCCGTATTAACTCCTTCCTCGCCGCGGCGGCGTCCCGGCCGGCTTGGGCCCGATTGAAAACGTCATATACTCGACCGCTGATGCAAGTGTGCAATCCAGGGATACTGCCGAGGTAGCTAAGCCCGGTTTAAGGCGGTAGGCTCGAGACCTACTGGTGTTCGTCACCACGGGAGTTCAAATCTCCCCCTCGGCGCCACAATCCTCCTCCCCCCTCGCGCGCCCCCACTGCGAAAATCATAGGGATTATCTACGGGCCGGGCCATCACTCAGCTGCACCATGACCCCGAAGAAGATGCTTATCATAGTGTGCGACGGCCTCTCCGACAGGCCAGTCAAGCAGTTCGACGGCAGGACCCCTCTCCAGGCGGCGCGCAGGCCCGCGATGGACGCCCTGGCGCGACACGGCATGAGCGGCGTCATGGACGTGATAGGCCCTGGGGTCATACCAGGGAGCGACACGGCGCACCTGGCCCTGTTCGGCTACGACCCCTACAAGGTCTACACCGGGCGCGGGCCGATCGAGGCCGCAGGGGCCGGGATCGAAGTGGCGCGGGGGGATGTCGCCTTCAGATGCAACTTCGCGACTGTCGACGGGTCTCTCAGGGTCGTCGACAGGAGGGCCGGCAGGATCAAGGTCGGGACGGACCAGCTCGCCAAAGCCGTGAGCGGCATGGTGATCGAGGACATCAAGGTCGTTTTCAAGGAGGGCTCGGAGCACCGGGGGGCCCTCGTGCTGAAGGGCCCGGGCCTGGACCACAGGGTGACGGACGTCGACCCCCATGATGAGCAGAGGATACTCGAGGCCAAAGCCATGGGCCCAGAGGCCGAGAAGACCGCGAGGGTCCTGAACGAGTTCGTCCGCAGGTCCTATGCCGCCCTCTCCGACCATCCCGTGAACCGGGCCCGCATCGCCAACGGTCAGCCTCCAGCCAACATCATCCTGCCCAGAGGGGCGGGGAGCATACGCGAGCTCGAGCCTCTCTCGGAGCGGTATGGGATCAGTTGCGCGGCCGTCGCGGGAGTGACGCTGGTGAAGGGCATCTGCAAGCTGGTAGGCATGGACGTCGCCGAGGTCCCAGGCGCCACCGGCGGACTCGATACGGATTACAGGGCGAAGGCCGAGGCCGCGCTGAGGCTCCTGCAGACGCACGACCTCGTGTTCATCAACGTCAAGGCGAGCGACATCGCAGGGCACGACGGGGACTTCCGGATGAAGGTCCAGGTCATCGAGAGCATCGACATGATGCTGGGCATGATCCTGAAGGACATCCACGAGGACGTCGTCGTCGCCCTCACGGCGGACCACTCGACCCCGGTCGCCACGAAGGACCACAGTGCGGACCCGGTCCCGGTCACGATCTCGGGCGGCGGGGTCAGGGTCGACGGCGTGCGCGAGTTCGACGAGATATCGGCGGCGATGGGCGCACTCGGGAGGATCCGTGGCTGCGACCTCATGCCCATAGTGCTCGGCATGGCGGACCGCGCGAAGAAGTTCGGGGCCTGATCGGCTTCATGGGCGGGACTGGGGACGTCCTCAGTTCATCTCTGCTAGTGCCCTGTTTATGGCCTCTTCCTGCATGTGCCCGACGATCTTCAGGTCGACCTTCTTGACGCCCTTGACACCGAGCACGCGCCTCTTGATGTTCTGGGCCAGATGCACGCCCAGCGGGCAGAACGGCGAAGTGGGCTTGAAAGTGAGCCCGACGCGGTCCTTGGTCACCTCGAGGTCGGAGATCAGGCCCATGTCGTACACGCTGATGTTGGTGTGCGGGTCGATGATCTCCTTGAGAACCGTTACGACTTCCTCCTCGCTCGGCATCTGACATCCCCTGTTCTTGTGCTGTCCGGTCTGGCGGTGCAGTGGCGGCATCCAGTATTAAGTTATTGATTGACCAGTTCGGTCCTGCGGGTGCTGGCCGCGGTTCGTCAGATCTCCCGTCTCTGCTTCTTGAAGTAGTCGAGGACTATCTTCCTCTGGCCCTTCCTCAGTATCTCGGAGAGCGTCGACGGTGAGACTTCGAACATCCTGGCCAGCTCCCTGAGGCTGATGCGCTTCGGATAGTCGAAGTACCCTCGCTCGAAGGCCACCTGGGTTATCTTGTCCTGCCTCTCAGTCAGCGTTTCCTTGTCGTCGATCTTCGTGAGCTTGACAAGCTCGGCATCCACGCTCTTTTCCTTCAGGTGGTCGAATATCTCCTTCAGGACCTTCTTCTCCTCGATTATCAGGGTCCATTCCACCTTCCCGGCGCCCCTCGACTGGGCCGATATGAGGAACACATCCGCGTCGCTGATGATCCTGCAGATCTCGCATCTGATCGTGGTGATCGCCCCGATGACCTTCCCCTTGTCCGTCACGGATGTGTCCAGTTTGGACACCAGCGGGTTGGCCTTGATGTCCCTGAGCACATCCTGGATGGTGTCCTCAGGCGCGGATATCTCGACCAGGTCCTTGACGCCGTGCTCCGCGAACGGCACCCGGTTTATGACCTTAATAGCGGTGGACGGGTACTTCGACGATATCTCGCTCATCCAGTGCTGCGGGATGCTGAGCGCAATCACTGCCTCCATCATCGATGATAACCTCCCGAAGAATCCGCTCTTGGTTCCCCGGTCCTGAGAAGGTCTACAGCGTACATCTATTTTGCGTAAACCTCTGGTAGGCGTACGGCGTGGCCACCACTTTCGCGGTCCCTGAAAACTCCCTTATCTATGGCAGTCGTTCATGGATGCGTCAGGATGGACGCAGGCAGGTTCGGACGGTCGGCCTCCCTGGTGGACACGCCGACCCTCTTCGAGGATATCGTCTCCTCGGATGATGCCACTAGGATGTCTTCTAGATGCGTCTACTGCAAAGGCTCGAAGATGCTCTGCGGGAAGGACCGGTGCAGCGTGCTCACGAGGTTCTTCTCGGCATCGAGGGCCATGAAGCGCATAGACCGGCTGGACCTGGACGGGGCCAGCCCCCCGAGCGTGTTCGTCGGGAGGTATGGGTACCCTAAGGTGGCGGTCGGGCCCATGATCCCGCCGTACCATGGCGACACATCCCTCATGGACACGCCTGAGCGCTGGGTCGGCCTGTCGATCGACGAGATCGTGGACTTCAGGTCGAACCTTGTCAGGGGGATGCACTGGGTGGACATCCACGACGTCGACAACCAGAGCCACATCATATCCAGGACCAGGGAGCTGGCCCTTGCGACCAAGCCGCCGGAGGTCGCAGCCCTGTTCTCGAAGAAACCCCATGGCCGGCTGACGGTCAACGACGACATCCAGCCTTTCGGGCCATCCGCCCCGCTCGAGAGGTTCGATGTGGCGAACTTCAGGTTCGACGACCGCCTCGAGAAGGCATACTACGACACGGACCTGCTGGCGAAGGATGCGATCATAGCGCTTTACAGGGATGGCTCGATGCTGTCCCAGATACAGAGGGCGTTCAGCGTGGGCGCGTTCGGGGCGGGCAGGCGGCGCAGGTTCGTCCCGACGAGGTGGAGCATCACGGCGGTGGATTCCCAGCTCGGGCTGGACATGCTCGATACGACGAAGACCTTCCCGCTCATCAACGAGTACAGGGTTTACGAGACCACCAGCCTGGACAACAGGTGGGCCATCCTCATGATGCCGACATCCTGGCGCTACGAGCTCATCGAGGCGTGGTATCCTAAGACCGCCTGGAACCCGTACGGGGACAAGATCGCCATCATGGGAGACCACGAGTTCTTCGACGGGCGCAAGGAGTATGCCAGCATCGGCGGGTGCTACTACGCCGCCAGGCTGGCCGTGAACGAGCTACTGCAGCAGGAGCGTCGTCAGGCCGGCGTGTCCATCCTGAGGGAGTCGCATCCCGGATACATCCTGCCAGTGGGCGTTTGGAACGTCAGGGAGAACGTCCGCGCGGCGCTCAGGACCGCCCCGAGGAGGTTCCCGACCCTCGGCGAGGCCCTGACGCATGTCTCGACCATCATGGACATCCCTGTCTCGAGATGGATAAAGAACAGCGCGATCCTGAAGGACGCGCTCTACCAGCGGCGCATCGACGACTTGTGGGGGTGAGCGAGCGGACCGCCACATCGTGGACTGCAGGACGGCGCTGTCCCCGTCTCGGCTCCCGGGCCTGGACTGGGCGCTGAACCCGTACAGGGGCTGCGAGCATCGATGCGCGTACTGCTACGCCCAGGACGTGACCAGGTTCGCAACGGACCGTCCCTGGGGGGACACGGTCGAGGTCAGGGCGAACATCGTGACCAGGTTGAAGACCGAGCTGGTGCGGGGCGTCAGCGGCGTCTGCGGGATAGGTACAGTGACCGATCCGTACCAGCCAGTCGAGGAGGAATACGAGCTGACGAGGGGATGCGTCGCCATGCTCAGGAGGTTCGATGCGCGGATCAGCATCCTGACGAAATCGGACCTCGTCCTGAGGGACCTGGACCTGCTCAGGTCCTGGCCATCCGCCGAGGTCGGGGTGACGGTGTCATGCATCGATGAGAGGATATCGTCAGTGCTGGAGCCTGGGGCGCCGTCGCCGAGGAGGCGGTTCGAGACCATGGCGCGTCTCTCCTCCGAGGGTGTCGACTGTTATCTCATGGCGGCCCCGGTCATACCCGGCGTGAGCGATTCCGAGGAGCTCCTGGTCGGCATGGTCTCTGAGGCCAAGGGCGCAGGGATCGAGAGGGTCATGTGGGACATGTACAATCCGAAGCCCATCGCCCACTCCAGGTTGATGGGCGCGCTGGAGCGGTCGGGCATCCGCCCCGGGTCCAGCGCATCGCCGGGGCGTGCATCGGATGTCCGGAGGGTGCTCGCGAGGGAGTGCACGGCCTCCGGGATACAGCTGACCGATGCGTTCTAGACTCTGTCGGCACGCTGGAAGTCTGTTTGGATGGGGCCGCGGCGGTCAGAGCCCTGCCAGCATCTCACGACCATCGTGTTGTACACGACGGAGCGCTTGGCTCGTGAGAGTGCATAAGTCCTGTGGCCCCTGTGTCGGGCAGTTGTCCTGTGCGGGCGTCGTGGCTGCAGTCTCAGCCCTGAACTGGCAGTAATCTGTCCCGGGCATGCCATGTGTGCCGACTTTTGCGGAATGTGTGCGGCAAAGGTTATATAGAAGCTCTATCATATTCGAAACCTCGGAGGCAACATTGCATGATGGGAACGCAACCCGTTATTGTATTTAAGGAAGGAACGGAGTCGACGAAGGGCAAGTCCGCTCAGAGCAACAACATAATGGCGGCCAAGGCCGTCGCCGACGCCGTCAGGAGCACCCTCGGTCCGAAGGGCATGGACAAGATGCTCGTGGACAGCATGGGTGACATCGTCATAACCAACGACGGTGCGACGATCCTGAAGGAGCTTGACATCGAACACCCTGCGGCCAAGATGATCGTGGAGATCTCGAAGACCCAGGACAACGAGTGCGGGGACGGCACTACATCGGCTGTCGTCATCGCAGGCGAACTCCTCAAGAAGTCCGAGGCGCTCATCGAGCAGAACGTGCACCCGACCGTCATAGCGAACGGTTTCAGGCTGGCCGCCCAGGAGGCAATCAAGATCCTGAAGGACATCGGCTTCGAGGTGTCCCCGACAGACAAGAAGACACTCAAGCTCGTGGCCAGCACAGCCATGACCGGCAAGAGCGTCGGCGGCGAGAGAGACACCCTCTCAGACATAGCGGTTGAGGCAGTCCTCGCGATCGCTGAGAAGCTCGACGGGAAGTACCGTGCCGACGTTGACAACATCCAGGTCGAGAAGAAGAACGGTGGAGCGGTCTCCGACACGAAGCTCATCAAGGGTCTCGTGCTCGACAAGGAGCGCGTCCACCCGAGGATGCCTGCGACGATGAAGAACGCGAAGATCGCGCTCGTCGACTCGGCACTCGAGATCAAGAAGACCGAGGTCGAGGCCAAGATCCAGATCAAGGACCCGATGCAGATGCAGAAGTTCCTCGACGAGGAGGAGAACACGCTCAAGGGCATGGTCGCCAAGGTCAAGGCGTCCGGCGCCAACGTGCTCATCTGTGAGAAGGGTATCGACGACCTCGCGCAGCACTACCTTGCAAAGGAGGGCATATACGCCGTCCGCAGGGTCAAGAGATCCGACATGGAGAAGCTCGCGAAGGCCACGGGCGGCAAGGTCGTCACGAACCTCGCCGACCTGGGCAGCGCTGAGCTCGGTGCGGCAGAGCAGGTGGAGGAGGTCAAGATCGCGGATTCCGACATGACCTTCATCACCGGATGCAAGAACCCGAAGGCAGTGTCCATCCTGATAAGGGGCGGCACGGAGCATGTCGTCGACGAGGTCGAGAGGGCCCTGCATGACGCGCTCAAGGTGGTCGCAGTCGCGGTCGAGGACGAAGTTGCGGTCGCAGGCGGCGGCGCACCCGAGATCGAGATGGCCATCAGGCTCAAGGATTTCGCGGCATCGATCGGCGGCAGGGAGCAGCTCGCGATCGAGGCCTTCGCTGAGGCGCTGGAGATCATCCCGTGGACCCTCGCCGAGAACGCTGGCATGGACATGATCGATGTGGTCATCGAGCTCAAGAGCGCCCACTCGAAGAAGGCCGGCAAGAACTTCGGCGTCAACGTCCTGGCGAACAAGGTCTCTGACATGATGACCGCGAAGGTCATCGAGCCGATGAGGGTCAAGACCCAGGCGATCCAGTCCGCTACCGAGGTCGCGTCGATGATCCTGAGGATCGACGACGTGATCGCCGCGAGGAAGCTCAGCCCTGGCGAGGGCGCACCTCCGGGCGGCATGGGTGGCATGGGCGGCATGCCCCCAGGCATGATGTAGACCGGTCAGCCATTCGGGGCCGCGAGGCCCCAAAACCCTTCAAACCCCACATCCTTATCCCAATGCCCACTTCTTATAGCGTAGGCTCGATGGAGCATCCGTGGTCCGATGAGTAAATCGTGCGTGTTCTCCCTCCTGGTCGTGGCGTCAATGACGTTCATCCCGTTCTCAGGGGCCTTTGCCTCCGCCGATGGCATGGCTCACTACTACGATCCGTACAGCGTGACGGGGCTGATAAGTCAGGACGCGCAGTTCGGCCTCATATCCTATAGCTCCGGCGAGGAGAAACTGGCGATATCTATCAGAATCTCCGAATCGGACCTGATGCTGGGGACAAGCGCGGTCTGGATGTTCCCCGTTCCTGCCGCTCCAGAGAACGTCGACATATCGCTGATCTCGGAGATAACCACCCTTGGTGGATCTCCATTGGGCCTTGTCGCAGAGTCGGAGATGTCCGACTATCTCGCGGCTGTGCTGATGAGTCAGGTGTACACGGTCCCCTTGACGTGGGCGATCATGGACGACCGGCTGCTACTGCCTAGAGACAATCTCATGCTAGGTTGGGAAGAACCCGTCAGGGTCATCGAAGCCGTCGCGGCCCAAGGCATGGTCGCGGAGCTCGTCGGCACGAACGACAGCACAGCGCTCGGCGAGTACCTCGAATCGAAGGGCATGGTCCTCGGGCCATTGGAACAGGCGACAGTGGAGGAATACGTCGGACAGGATTACAGCTTCGTCGTGTCCTGGATCCCGAACACGACTGCCTTCATGGAGGCCGCTCCTGGTGTGGTCAACTACGATGGTGACAGGTATTACAACCTCGGCATAAGGATGGATTTCCCAACGGACCGGATCTTCTACCCGATGAGACTGACCAGCGCATATGGGGACGAACATGTCCCCATGCTCGTGGAAGTCTTCGGTCTCGTCTCCGTGGATGACCCCAGAGGCTACGATGTCGATGTGCAGCACATGTGCCACGGCTGGACACACCTCCCGCCCGACATGCAACCGTTCGCCTCGTATGGCGACGACGCACGGCTCCCGGGGTACGAGTTCACGAGGATATGGGTCGATGTGGAATCGTCGTCCCTCGAGGAGGACCTCTGGATGGACGACGAGAGTCCCATGGGTGCGGATGCTCTTGTGTTCGCGACCCTGAACCCGCTGGTCGTCGTGCTGATATCGTTCGTCCTGGCCTCAATGCTGGCGAGCATCATAGTCGCGTTCCTGGTCTTCAGGCCCTACGGGCCCAGGCTGGAGCGCTTCGCTCTCCTGGCGGGGTTGAACTTCCTCTCCATCATAGCCCTCTGGTTGGCGCTGCGCAACGAGAGGGTGAAGAAGTACCTGATCCCCACGGAGGAGCCAATCCCTGCGCCAGGGAAGATGCTGTACACGGACTACCTGATAGGGTTCTCCCTCGCCTTCATCGCCCTGTTGATCCTGATACCCGCGACCTTCCTGGTCGTCGCGACGACATGACGCGGGGCCGGCCTCGCCGAACCTCGACTGGACCTATCGTCTGCCAGCCTCCGCCAGCCTCTCGACGACAGCTGCGGTGAACGCTATCCCGTGCACGAGGCTCTTCATCGGCATGTTCTCATCCGGGGCGTGGATGTTGGTACCCTCCACATCGGCCTGGCTCCCGGTCATGCATATGGGCGTGTGGGGCGTGAAGAACGCGACCGGCCCGGACGACCCCGTCATGGGGACGACATCGGCGTGGGCCGGCGAGACGAACTCCGAGGAGACCTCCTGCATTATCTTGATGAACGGGTCGTCCGTCGGCGTCTTCGCAGGGTCGTACCCTCCCCTGAAAGTGACCTGGACGTCGGTGAATCCCTTCTCGATGAGGTGCTGCCTGAGCAGCACATCCACCTTGTCCATGGTCTGCCCGGGCACGAGCCTGATGTCCAGCTTCGCGTGCGCCTGCGCCGGGACTATCGTCGCGTCCTCCGGTCCCTGGTATCCGCTCGTGAGTCCTGATATGGACACGACCGGTCTCAGGTAGAGTGCGGTGAGCATGTCTAGGTTGGAGCCCTTCGCGGCGAAGCTCTCGAGACCGTAGTCTGCTTTGTAGAGCCCGCGGATGTCTCTCCTGTACATTCTGAGCACATCGAGGTCCTCCTTCGTGGGCTCCCCGGCGAGCTCGTTGAACCCCTTGATCAACACGTTCCCCTTGTCGTCCTTGATGGAGTTGAGTGCCCAGACGAGGCGCCACGCGGCGTTCGGAACGATGCCGCCTTCCCCAGAGTGCACATCGGTCCTCGGGAAGAGCGGCGGACCGCCGACGTGCATCTCGAAGTATGCGTCCCCCTTCATTCCGCAGACGACCTCGGACGGGCTTCCGGGGATGGCGGAAGCGCCCTCCCAAATGCAGCCATCAGCCTTGATCAAGTGGGGGTAGGTCTTGGCGAACCAGGGCAGTGAGACCGGTCCGCTCTCCTCCTCTCCTTCGACGATGAATTTGACGTTGACGGGCAGCTTCCCTAGGACCTTCTCGGCAAGGTCTACGCCTATCATGCTTACGACCATCGGGCCCTTGTCGTCGATGGTCCCTCTCCCGTAAGCACGCCCGTCCCGCTCGGTCAGCACCCAGGGGGACGATTTCCAAAGGTCCATTTGCCCTTCTGGCTGCACGTCGTAGTGATGGTAGAACATGAGCGTCTTGGGGGCCCCGACGTTCTTCTCAGCGAACAGTACCGGGGCGTCCGAAATCGCGTACCTTGTGACCTTGTAACCGCGATCCTTGAACTGCCTTTCGACCGTGTCGGCGCATCTCTTCGTCTCCTCCTTCTCCCTTGCCGCCACGGACGGGTGCTTCACCTGTTCGGCGAGCACCTCGAACGCGCTCCTTTCCATCTTCCTGCTTCCCTCGATCAGGTCCTTGATGCTGGTCCTGGCCAACGGTGTCCCCTCGCGGGTGCATCGTTCTCCTAAGATATAGTTGCGGCACACCTGAAAGAAGCACGCCCCCCTGCTACGCGGTTGTCCCTGTTTTTCGCACCGATCATTTGCGCTCTTTGTCATGCAGGCTAATCCACGCATTCCAATTCGCTTGCACTTTTCTTTCCGGTGCATAGCTCTGCTGTGGCCGGAGGTGGTCGCGAAATCACATGTCCCATGGCATCTGAATCACGTTGCGAATTACGCCTGATCGTCGTTCGATTTGAATGCGTGCTAGATGTGCGTGACAGCTGGTTCATCGAGCTCGAGAATTGCACTATTACTCCTTCGTTTCCAGCCGAGTTTAGGCGTGTACGATATTTATCAAGTGATGTGCGAGAGTACTGCGACAGACACTATGTTGGTACTATACCTCACGATGGCCGTGCGATCTAGACGCTTGCTCGTACTGCTGGGTGGGGATTCGTTTTCGCCGATGTGTGGCCGTAATCTGGAAGTCATCCATATCCGTATGGCCAGATCTGCTTGGAATGTCTGCTGGATGGCCATGAAAGCATGTCTTGGAATCAGCATGGGTGGCCGTGGCTGATGGGTGCGGGTCTGATCTATTACGCGCGATGCATGGTACGTGTGAGCAAGGCGCGTAGAAATCGTGCGCCCGACGCCTGTGCCGCGATAGCAATGAGCATGTGTGTCTGCCATCGTCGGACGAAAGTTTAGCTCATACAAGGAAAATAGGCGCAGATAACGGAACTAGCATGATGATTAATTGCAAAGTGTATAATTGACATGATTTTCTTGCCCCCGTAGGGGCAAGTCTGAAAACCTCTTCACGGATCTCCTCTTTTTCCTGTCTAGCCTACCCGTTTTCGCCGCTTTTCTCTTGTCCATGACATTTCATGTCACGCTTTTACCGCCGTATTGGTGCTGGTGATGGGGGGTTCTGGGAGGTCGGAGTGTGAAACGTCAACAAATCGGGTATTAGTTGCCGCTTTCTTGAGGGGTGTGAGGGGGGTGTAGGTGTCTGAGGGCAGTAAATTCTCAAAATGCGACATTTTTAAATAGGCGAAAATCGATTCTCTGTCGGACAATCGTCCGAAGTCTAGGGATGGGAAACTAGCATGCGGAAGTATCTCAAGCAGGGCGAGCTCAAAGCTCTGTTAGAGGCGCCGAGGCGGATGCGAGACCGCCTCATCATCAAACTCCTTTACGAAACGGGGATGCGAGTCGGAGAGCTCGTTGCCTTGTCAATTGGTGACGTGGACCTCGAAGTCGGGGAGATTTCCATACAGCAGGCGAAAAGGCACGAGGAGGGTCGCAAGGTCCCTATAGTCAATAGTTGGACCAAGGCGATGCTGCGGGACTATGTGGGGACTAGGAAGGTCCGGAAGGATCCGTTGTTCGTCTCAAACAAGCGCGGCCCGCTGTCGAGACGGCAGATCGAACGCCTTATCTCCAACTATGCCAGCATGGTCGGTATTGACAAGGACAAGTGTCACCCACATGTGCTCAGGCACACCCATGCCGTGCATGCGCTCAAGTCGGGCATCGATCTGCGCACTCTGCAACAGAACCTTGGACACTCCAGCATAGAGGTGACGGCGATCTACCTCACGATGGACATAGACGACAGAAAGGAGCAGTATTCGAAGCACCCGCTTCCTGGGATGGAGGGCGTGCCCGCCATCGAGGAGTCCGAAGCGAGGGACGCTCCGTTGGACGAGGCGTCCGTCGTCGCCTCGAGTCACACGAGCTCTTTCGTAATCTCAACTACGGTTTAGGTGCAGACTAAACAAGTGGTGATGAAACCTCTTCCGACTATACTTTTTAAGTACAGTCGTAAAACGGCTTTCGTAAGCCACTTTTTGGGACAATCTTCGCTCGACGTTAGATTAACCTATAATAAGCCGCGAGCCTCTCTCCAAACGAATGCAGAAAGAGTGGACCGAGAAGTACCGCCCGCGGTCTCTCTCAGATATCGTGGGCCATGAGTCCTCAGTGAGGCTCATGAGGCAGTGGGCCGAGGCTTGGAAGCGGGGGACGCCGCGCTCCAAGGCGCTTGTCCTGAGGGGAGAACCTGGCACCGGGAAGACGAGTGCCGCCTTGGCACTTGCGAGCGATTTCGGCTGGGATGTGGTCGAGATGAACGCCTCGGACCACAGGAACGCCGATTCCATCCGCAGGGTGGCTGGTATGGGCGCGGTCAGCCAGACCTTCTCGCCCACGGGCGAGTTCCTGTCGTCGACGAAGGGCCGCATGAAGCTGATCATACTGGATGAGGCGGACAACCTGTTCGGGCGCGAGGATTACGGCGGCGCAAAGGCCATCGTGGACACGATCCGGGAGACGAGCCAGCCAATCATACTCATCGTCAACGACTACTACGAGCTGTCGAGGAAGGCTTCAGCCATCAAGACGCTCGCAGACAAGGTGACGTTCAACCGGATGGACCGTCACTCTGTCGTGGGGGTTCTGGGCTCCATATGTACCCGCGAAGGCGTTTCGTTCGATGCGGCCCTCTTGGACAAGATAGCCGTCAATGCGGGCGGGGACCTCAGAGCTGCGGTCAATGATCTCCAGATGCTATTCGAGGGGCGCACTTCCGTGCTCGCGGGCGAGTCCGACATGCTCGGCAAGAGGAACCAAGAGAAGGAGCTGAACCAGGCGCTCAGAGCGGTCTTCGGCGCGAAGACCGTGCGCGAGGCCAGGGATGCCACCCTCGACCTCGATCTCACCCCTGAGGAGCTCGAGAAGTGGATAGAGGAGAACATCCCGCAGGAATACAGGTCCACGGACGAGCTCATCAGGGCGTTCGACTCGCTCTCGCGGTCCGATGTCTACCTTGGCCGGACGCGTCGGCTCCAGCACTACGGCCTGTGGTCCTATGCGAAGGAGATGATGACTGGGGGCGTCGCGCTATCGAGGGGGAGCATGCCCCGGCCCCAGGTCATGGAGTATCGGTTCCCGAGCTTCTTCATGATGATGTCGCGCGCCAAGGGCAGGAGGGCGGCCAGAGAGGCGGTCTCGCGGAAGCTGGGGGCGCAACTGCGCACATCCTGGAAACGCGTGAACGAATCCTCGTTGCCCTACCTGTCCGCGATCGCGAAGAGGGATGAGGAGTTCCTCCTCAAGCTGTGCCTGGACGCTGAGCTGGACGAGGGCGATGTCGCGTTCATCCTCGACACGGACCCGGACTCAGCGGCCGTGACCCGTGTCATCGCCAGGGCGAAGGAGGTCCGGACGGGGGAGACGACGGGGCCAGCCTCCGGGAAGAGGCCGAAGAAGTCCCCTGGAAAGAGGAGCCTCGCCGACTTCTAGGAGGGTGGAAGTGGACCAAAGGACGATCGAGCACCTGGAGAGGCAACAGTACCGGATAGTCGGCGGGACCGGCGCCGTGAAGCTCTGCCACTGGATGCGCCAGAAACTCATCCATGGCCGTCCCTGCTACAAGGAGGAGTTCTACGGGATCGACTCTCACAGGTGCCTCCAGATGACCCCGGCGGTCAACATATGCAACTTCAGGTGCCTGTTCTGCTGGCGGTTCCACGGGATGACCGGTTTCGACAGTGCGGACTATCCCGCGCCCGAGGAGCTGCTGGACCGGTGCATCCAGGAGCAGCGGTTGCTCGTCTCTGGTTTCAAAGGGGACGAGCGCTGCGAAGAACGCCTCTGGGAGGAGTCGCGCAACCCGAACCAGGTCGCGATATCCCTCTCGGGCGAGCCGACGCTGTACCCCGAGCTCGGCGAGTTCATAGCCCTGTGCAAGAGGAGGGGCATGACCACGTTCCTGGTCACGAACGGCTCTGTCCCGAAGGCGCTGGCCGAGCTGTCCACACTTCCGACGCAGCTCTATGTCACGGTCGCTGCGCCGAACAAGGATCTTTTCGAGAGGCTCTGCGTGCCGCAGTTCCCGCGCGCCTGGGACAACCTGCTCGAGACGCTGAGCCTGCTCCCGTCACTCTCCACCCGGACGGTCGTCAGGCACACCCTGGTGAAGGACTGGAACCTGGGCTGGGAGGACGAGTACGCGAAGCTGGACCGCATTGCCTCCCCCACCTTCGTGGAGTCGAAGGGCTACGTCTTCGTGGGGGACTCACGTACAAGGATGACGATAGACAACATGCCTTCGCACGCATCCGTCAGGGAGTTCTCTCTGAGGCTCTCGGAGATGCTGTCGATGGACCTCCTGGCCGAGCGTGAGGACAGCCGGGTCGTGCTCGTCGGTGACAGGCGCGCCAGGCTCCGCGTGAGGGACTGACCCTCACTTCAGCCTGATGGTCTCGAGGTTCATCGGCGCCCTGGTCTCGATCCCGAACTTCTTGTAGACGGTGCTCGCGAGATCGGAGCACTTGAAGTCCTCGCCGTGGCCGATGATGATCCTCTCCGGCCTCGGCTCCAGCGTGCTTATGTAGTTGATGAGCTGCCGCCTGTCCGAATGGCCAGAGAACCCGTCGACCGTCTCGACATCCATCTTCATGTGGAGCAGCAGGGGCTTCCCCCTGTCGTTGAGAGTGATGTCGTTCCAGCCCTTCTGCAGCTTCCTGCCCATGGTGCTCTCCCCCTGGTAACCGACGAACACGAGCGTGCTCTGGGGGTTGTCGCACCAGGCCTTGAAGTACTCCATGACGGGCCCGCCGTTCATCATGCCGCTCGTCGCGAGCACGACGCAGGGCTCTGGGTCGTTGCAGATGCGCTCCCTCATGTCGGCGCTGTCGACGCGCTTGAAGATGTCCGATAGGAATGGGTTCTCGCCCATCTGGAATATCTGGGTCCTGAGCTGGCTGTTGAGGTACTCCGGATACGCGGTGTGGATCGCCGTCGCCTCCCAGATCATGCCGTCCAGGTATATCGGCGCCTTCTGGATCTGGTGGTTCCTCATCAGCTCCTCGAGAACGAGCATGAGCTCCTGGGACCTGCCGACCGCGAAGACGGGGATGAGCACCTTGCCACCCCTGCCGAGCGTGGCCCTGACGATCTCCTTGAGCTGGCCCGCGGCCTCCTGTCTGCTGGGCTGCATGTCGTGGTACCCTCCGTACGTCGACTCGATCACGAGGGTCTCGAGCCTCGGGAACTTGTTGACGGCCGGGTTGAAGAGCCACGATTTCTCGAACTTGATGTCTCCGGAGAACGCGATGTTGTAGAGCCCGTCGCCGACATGGAAGTGGGCGATCGCCGAGCCGAGGATGTGCCCAGCGTTCTGGAATGTCAGGCGGACATCGGGCGAGATGTCCGTCGTCTCCCCGTACTTGAGCGGGATGCAGTGCATGACCGTCTCGCGCACGTGCGACGACTCGTACGGGGGTTTCTTCGCCTCGCCTACCGCCACTTTGATGAAGTCCAGCTGCAGCAGGGACATCAGGTCCCTCGTCGGGGCGGTGCAGTAGACCGGTCCATCGTAGCCGTACTTGAAGAGTGCGGGCACGAGGCCGCAGTGGTCCAGATGCGCGTGCGTGACGATGACGCCGTCGATCGAGTCCAGGGGCTGCAGCTCCGGCGCGTTCAGGTACGGTGTCGACCCGTTGTCGTCCGCGGACACGGCCACCCCGCAGTCGATGAGCACCTTGCTCTCGCGTGTCATGAGCAGGGCCGCGCTCCTGCCGACCTCACGGAACCCTCCGAGGGCAGTCACCCTCAGGAAGCTGTCGTCGGAGATCTTCTGACGCATGAGGCGCCGGCCGACCTTGTGCAGGAACTCCTTGCGCTCGTCCTGGACCTTCCTGAGGTAGTTCCTGATCTCGCTGACGGTCTTGGACGGGATCGGAGGCGCTCTCACGACCTTCGGCGCCCAGCCAATCTCTTTCTTGATCTCGTTCAGGACGGCCCCGTGCTTGCCGATCACGAGCCCTGGTGAGATGGCCTCGATGGTCACCTCCCCGGTGTCGTCCTCGAAGTAGATGTTCGTGATCTTCGCTTCTTCAGGGATGATCTTCCGGATCTGCTCCTCGGCGTTCCCGGTCTCGGCCAGCATCGTCGGATCTGGCCTGATGGCCACCCTGCGGCGCAGCGTCTGCGCGAGCTGGCGCACGAGGTCGTTGTTGTGGGCGAACTCCTCGAGGTTCCTCGTGTATATGACGATTACAGGTCCCTCGAAGTCCACGTCGGTGACCTCGATGTGTGAGGGGATGGTCTTCTTGACCGCCTCCCGCGCGTCTTCTAGAATCTTCTCTATGCCCATCTGTTCACTCAACTGAATCGAATACCCGTGAATGGTCTGCGGCGGCGTGGCAGCCGCCGTGCGCATCCGGCCCGCTCAGGCCAGCTTCATCTTCGCTAGGCGCCTCTGGATCTCCTTCTCATCGAGCTGGTCGAAGCCGTCCTTTGTGATGGAGCAGACCGCGATGCCATCGCCTGAGGCGGAGTCGCGCTTCATCGCGGCGTGGAGTGCTCTGACCGCAAGGTCCAGCCCGTCCGACACGCTCAAGCCCTTCTGGAAGTGGTCCTCGAGGACACCGTAGACATAGGGTGAGCCGGACCCGGTCGTCACATAGTCGTCCGGGATGGAGCCGCCTACCATGTCCAGCGAGTAGACATGCGGTCCGTCCTTGTCGAAGCCTCCCATGATGAGTCCGACATAGTATGGATAGTACCTGTTCCCGGCCAGTATGTTGGCCATGAGGGTGGATGCGGACTTGACTGTCATGGGCGCTCCCCGCTTGAGCTTATAGAGTTCGACCTCGGCCATGATGTACCTCGCCAAGGTCTGAGCGTCGCCGACGACCCCTGCGACCGTGAGGCCGATGTTGTCATCTATCTTGAAAAGCTTCTGCGTGGTCTTGTGTGCGATCAGAGTGCCCATCGTGGCCCTCATCTCCGTGGCCATGACCACGCCGTCCTTGCAGACGATACCGACCGTCGTTGTACCCTTCTTGACCTGTTCAGTGTTGTCCATGAAATAACACCGTCGTGAAAACTGACGCACTAAAAGTGGTTTTCAGAAGTATAATCGTGCACGTATTTATCCTTTCGCCCACTGGACGCGCGGTCCAGCGGACGACGAGAAGGTTTAAGTCCTCGCGGAATCAATGGAATCCTGAGATGGGTAGCCTGTGAGTCCCTTCCATGTAAGCACGCAACCTTTCGAGGACACGTGCTCCAAACTTCAATGGAGGAAGGGCGTGGCGTCAGGAATACCATTGCCTGCCCATCTCACCCCAACTCCACCCCTGAACAACGCTATATACCATTTAGTCGTTCCGAGTCTGACGGAGGCGTGACCCTTGACCAAGATCCTCGTGGTGGATGATTCCGAGGCATTCAGGAAGGTTATGATAGAGCTGCTCGTGAGAGCAGGCTTCCATGATGTCGCCGAGGCGAAGGACTTCGACGAGGCCCTCGACAAGTTCAGACAGGAGAGGCCCAGGTTCACGTTCGTCGACATGATCCTGCCTGGGAAGTCCGGCGTGGACCTCACCAAGGCGCTGATCGCGATCGACCCCAACGCGACGATAATCGCCATGAGTTCGATCATCAACAAGACCATGATCCGGCAGAGCCTGGACGCAGGTGCCAAGGACTTCCTCCTGAAGCCCACTAACACGATAGCCCTGAGCTCGGTCCTGGCGATGTGGAGTGATTGGTGATGAGCCTGTTCCATTTCAAGAGGCCAGGGGCGAGGAAGGACCACAAGGAGTCGGCCCTCGACATATCCCGCAAGTACTCGCTCAAACAGGGCCGGTCCTACGTGATCGAGGAGTCGCCCCCGGACATCAGCTTCGACGCGTTCGCCAACATCATCAACACGACGGACGAGAAGGGCGCGAAGAACGTCGGCCTGTGCATCACGCGCCAGCACCCAGACCTGGTCCGGCAGAAGTACGGCATCGAGAAGACGCCGATATACTGGCTCGCGACCAAGACCGGCCAGGACATCATATCGCCCACGAACCTCGGCATACTAACGCACACGATCATCAGCTTCGTCCAGGACCACCAGAACGGGGTGGTCCTCCTCGACGGGCTCGAGTACCTGGTCTCGAACAACGATTTCAACAAGGTCCTCAGGGTCATAGACCAGGTCAACGACCACATCTCCCAGAGCACCTCGAGGATGATCCTCCCGGTGGACCCGCGCGCGTTCGATCCGAAGGAGGTCGCCCTCCTCGAGCGGAACATGGAGAAGGTCCAGTTGTCCAAGGCGTAGGCCTGACCTGACCGGCCCTAGGACGCGAGGAGCGCGGTCGCCGAGTATATCAGCTCGGACAGCACGATGCACGACCCCAGCGAGTACGCCAGTTGCCGCCTGCCCTTGCCGCCTTCGATGCCCCACACGAAGAACACCACCACCGCGTTGATCTCGGCCAGGAACAGCCCGAGCACGAGGAACAGCGCATCGGCGGAGAAGCCACCGTCCCCCGCCCCGAGCGAGGACAACGACAGGTAGATCGAGTATGTTATCCCGAGGACCAGCGGGCCCAGCGCGTGCGCGGTCATGCGCATCATCGATATCGTCGGCCTCAGCCTGCTCTTGAGCGTGCTCTCGAGGTCGTTCAGGTCCTTGAGGTAGTTCGCCAGGTCCATCGCCAGGAGACCCGCCGAGAGCTCGTCCTTCGACGCCGCCTCGCGGACGACCTGGAGCCCGGCCAGGGCGTTCAACCCCCCGCGGACGTCTTGCTCCCCGGCCCCCTCCGCGAACCCTTGGCCCATTATGCTCGTCCTGAGGGACAGGGCCCTCAGCCTCACGCCCTCCTCGCCATCGAGCTCGGAGGACGCCCTCGCCATGGCCGATTCGAAGTTCTCGCCCTCCAGCATCCTGGCGCCGGTCTTGAACAGGGCGTCCTCGAACCCCTCCGAGGACCCGGCGCCTGCCATGCTTCTCATTCCCCCCGCCATCAAGAATGCGCCGACGGGGCAGGTCGTTCCCAGGAGCAGGCCCAGGGCCCTCTCGTGCCCCGACAGGAACATGAGCGACACCGCGGCCGCGCACGCGGCCGCGGCGGCTGCGGCCAAGACCAGCAGCCCGGAGTGTTCCATCGGCACGTCCGCGCGCCAGGGCCGCACGTCGAGCGGATGCCTCTGGACCGCATCCATGGCCACGAGGACCGCGATCGCGGGGAACAGGATGTTCATCAGGAATATCGTCTGGACTATGGTCCCGCCCCCGGACGAGCCGAGGTCCGGGCCCGCCTCCACGCCGGCCCATAGGTCCCACGAGAGCATCGGCAGGAACGAGCCGACCATCAGAGGCAGGAGGATGCCGACGCCGAAGATCACCATGCTCGGCGTCGACAACGCAAGGGCGTACTCCTCTATCCTGCGCTTGGCCCCTGAGATCATCGCGTGGCTCGCCCGGTCGAGCGCCCTGCGCTTGCCCTCCTCCCTCGATTCGCATGCCGCCGTGACCATCGCGTTCAGCGAGGCCTTGAGGTCCCCGCTGAACCTGGACCATCTCGCGCCCAGCGCCTGGAGCGCCTCCTCGAAGCTCGAGTGCTTTCCCATGACGACCTCCCAGACGGAAGCCTTCAGCTCCTCCGTGAACTCGTCCTCGCGCTGCATCGCGAACCTCATGGCCTTCGAGACGGAAGGCTCGTGCCTGAGGCTCATGATCATCAGGTTGGTGGCCGCCGTCGAGTCCTTCAGTATGCTCTGGGCGCGCTTTGCTGCGAGATTCGCAGGGTAGCCCATCACGGCCTCCCTGGCGAGGACGGGTACGACGGCGAGCAGGAATGCGAGCGGGACGATGTACCGAGTGCCGGTGAGCAGGAACGCGACGGCAGCGGCCACGCCCAGCCCGAGCGCGGCAAGGAGCATGACCGTCTTCGAGGCGGCGACCACGGTCTCTGGCGTGAGAGGGACCCTCGCGAGGCTCAGGTTCTCCCCGAGCACCTTCATCGTGCGGTCGGCCTTGGCTGCCCTGCCGCTCTCGGCGCGCCCTCGGCCACCCCTTCTGGCGCTGGCGGCCTCCGCCCTTCCGGAGACGCCCAGGCCCGAACCGAGGCGCGCGAGTAAGGCGCATGAGCGCTCGTACATCTCACCGGGCCGCTTGACGCAGGCACTAGCTCGACTCAAACCAATCCCTCCATTCTCTGAGCCCTGCCTCTGGCCCGTCCGCCCCGAAGAGCGTCCGCGTGAGTAGCTCGTTCGAGGCCACCCTCTTCGCCTCAGGCGACGGTGTGCCTCCCGGGCACTGGGACGCGATGTCGTCCGCGTGCGCCCGCGTCTTTATGATGTCCAGGAGCGCCTCAGGGGAGACCCCGAGGGCGTCCGCGGCCCCCACGATCGTCTTGCACGATGGTGAGAACTGCTCGGTGGGCTTCGCGCAGGTGCAGCCGGGCCGGATCTCGAAGAGGCTCACCAGCTCCACCCCGTGGCCCTTGTCCCGCACCTCCGCGACCTCGGTCACGCGCCTGTGGAACCTGGCACCGTCCGGCGACCTGATCAGGCCTATCACGACGACGATGTCGGTGGACGAGAACGCCCGTTCCGAGACCCCCAGGTCCTCGACGGCCCTGTCGACGACGCCCTTGGCGGAGTTGCCGTGGATCGTGCCGAGCACCGATGACCCTGCGCTGCCCGCGCGCATGCTCTCGTAGAGCACCTTTGCCTCCTCCCCCCTCACCTCGCCGATCACGATCGCGCTCTCGCCCATCCTGAGGCTGACCCTGAGCGTGTCCTGGGCCGATATGTCCGCCCCGTCCTGGCCGTTGGAGAACCTGAGCGCCTGGAGGTCGAACCCGAGGTCCTGCAGTTTCCTGACGGGTATCTCGGGGGTGTCCTCTATGAGCACGATCCTCTGGGATAGCGGGAACTCGAGCAGCATGGCCCCGAGGAGCGATGTCTTCCCCGCCCCCCTGCTGCCCGCGACGAGCACCGTCCTGCGGCCCAGCACGCAGGCCCACAGGAAGCTCGCCAGGAGCGGGGACATCGAGCCGTTCGCTACCAGGCGAGGCATCGTCCACATCACATCGGAATGCTTCCTTATCGCGACGGACAGGCCTTTGTCGCTCAGCGGGGGCCCTACGACGGTCACCCTCGCGCCCAGGTGCCTCATGTCGGCCTCGAGCACAGGATGCGCCTCCGAGAACGGGAGACCTGTCTCGAACTTGACCCTCGAGACCATCCCGAGCAGGTCGCGTCTGCCGAGGAATATGTTCGTCCGACACTTCTGTCGGACACCAGGCACCGCGCCGGACCGCAGCACGACCTGGACGGGCGTCTGACTGGATGGGGAGTCCACATAGATGTCTTGGACGGTCGGGTCCTCGAGGAGGGTCTCGAGCAGACCATACCCCGCGGTGTACTTCGAGAGCAGCTCGGCGAGGAAATCCGCATCCTTGTCGATCTCGCGTCCATCGGCGCCTCCGCCCTTCGCCGCGAGCTTTGCGTAGAGCAGGTCCTTCGCCCTCGCCTTGATGTACGGGCGGACCGTGCTCAGAGAGCCGGACTCTATGTCCGGGGGGACGATGCTGGTGACATCCGACATGGCCTCCCCGAGGATCTGCATCTGGGCCGGTCCGAGCCGGTATTCAGGAGGGTCGACCATGTAGAGCCCGCAGCTGGAGTCCTTCGGGGACATGATTGTCACAGTGACCCCCGCCACAGTGTACTTGGATACGACTGGCGCCTCGCCGGCCTCCGGCTGGACGATCCATGACGACGAGAAGCAGGGCCGGGTCTCGAACACGGCGCGGGCGCGCGTGTCGCGCCCGCCCTCGTGCGTGACTAAAGGGACCGCGTTGACAGCCGGCCTTGACAGGGGCAGCTTCGAGCCGACGATCCGGGGAGGTCCTCTGCCAGGCAATCACACCACCCCTGGATGGAGCGCGCTTGCGGAGAGCGCCTGCTCGACACACTCGGCCGCTCTGGGACACCCTGCACCGGCCCCAAGCGCCCGGAGCCCGTCGGACATGCTCTGATGGGAATCGAGATAGTTGGCGGGGTCAGCGAGGAGCGCCCGCTTCATCCTGCCGACCAGGTTGTCCCTGCTGGCGCAGCATGTCCGACACCTCTTGTCGGACGGGCTCTCGTGGCAGGACAGCGCCCTCGTCAGGGACGAGAGTTCGAGCGCGGCCAGCTTCAGGCATCTGAGGGATTCTCCCCTGTAGCGTTTGTGCAGGTACCTCTTGAGGATGACTACATCCGGAGGGGCTGACGAGCTGACCGTGTTGACGATCCCGACGAGGCACTTGGCGTTCACCAGATCGTGGGCGCCGGGACATGAGCTGCAGTCGATCTCGAGCTGGAGCCCCTCGTCCTCCCGATACTCGTGCGGGCATGTGCTCTCCAGGTTCACAGTGGGTGCGAGCCTCTTGGACGGTCCTCTGCGGTGGTGTCGCATATCTGTCGGATTGTGCCTCGGAGTTCAAGTACGGGCCCCGCCGTTGTACGCTACATGTAGCGGTTCCGTACATTCCGACCCCTTCGAATCAGGCTCGCATGAAAGCCGACGATGCCGGGGTCGGAGGGTTCCTCGAAGACCTGCCAGTGCTGATGTTCGTGCTCGCAGGCGTGACGGTCCTGCTGTCGTCAGCGGTCTGGGCTGCGTCGTGGTTCGAGCAGGACCGGGGCGAGGAGTCCCTCGAGGACTCCGCCGAGAGGGTGCTGGAGACCGTGTTGTCCGGGCTCCCGTGCCCTCGCATGGGGTATCCGACGGTCCAGGGCATCGTGGAATCGAACCTGACTGGCGCCGTGGAACAGTCAGCGCAGGGCGTGCATTGGCGGTTGGCCATCGTGATGCTGTACCCCGGTCCCGAGTGGCTCGTGTCGCTGTCAGATTGCGGGGTAGTCACTCCCGCATCCGCGTGCAGCGCTTCGAAGCTCCTGAGCGCATCGGGTCCCGACGGCGGCACGGTCGTCCTGGAGGTGACCGTTGTCGTCTGGTCGGCTTGAGAGCGAGTGCTCGGGGCAGCTCGCGCTCATGGATGCGATGGTGTTCTTCGCGGTCGCGCTGGCGGTGTGCTCCGCTACATTGGGCTACATGGACGACGGCGCCGCCGACGCGGACAGGTCTCAATGCGCCCGTGCCGATCCGTCCGCGGTGTTGGAGGTGTTCATGAGCTGCTCCCTCGGGTCCCCTGTGTCTCTGGACGGCCTGGTGCCGGTCGAGCTCACCGGGCGCGAGCAGGTCTGCGAATGCATACTCGCCGAGGCCTGGGCCCTCGAATCGGGGGCTGACATCGGGCGGTTCGCCGACCTTAACTCCGCCATCATGGGGGTCCTGAGGTCAGTATGCGCGCCTGGGTATGTCCCGCACCTCGTCGTGTATGTGCTCGATGAGTCCTCAGAGGGTCCGTTGATGGAAATCGAGGACCACCCGGCGCAGGCGCCTGACCGCCGTGCAGCGTCGACAGTCCTGGCCGGTCCAGACGGGGGCGCCCTGCTCGTCTCACTTGTGCTTGAACCAGCCTCTTCGGGCCAGCTCTGAGAAGTCGGACTCGGTCGGCTTGATCCTGGATTTCGAGTACCGTTCGCCCCGGGCGAGCTCCTTGGCCTGGACTATGAACATGGCCACTATGCCTCCCAGCGCCACATAGACGAACGCGCGGTCGTCCCTGCTCGTGCCGAGGTAGACCATCAGGAGCGAGAACCCCATGATGCCATACATCAGGTACGTTAGCTTCCCTGGAGGGATCGGTATGAGGGTCACATCCCCTCCGCACCTCGCGCACCTGTCCCGTATGGCGTACCAGGGCTTCGTCCTGAGCTCCTTGCACCTGGGGCAATAGGTGAACTTCACGCCCTCGGGATGGTTCGGGAGCTATATAATCTGCTTCGGGGCCGTCATCGAAACGTAGAGGTTCCAGGAACGCTTTCTCCCCCTCCATGGAACCCGCCAACAAGCCGACCGACGAGTCGTACACCCACGAGGAGCGGATCGTCCTGGCGTCGCTCAGGAAGTCGTCCCGGCGCACGTGCAAATACTGCGCCTGGCTGTCGATGCGAGGTCAGCAGCGCGGATGCTTCCCCGAGGGGAAGTACAGGAAGTTCCTCTCCCCGGATGAATATGATTCGGGTTGCGAGCGGTTCGCCGCGAGGGTCGTGAAGGCGTGAGGTGCAGGGGCGCGGATTCGAACCGCGGAACCACTTCTGGACAAGGTCCTAAGCCTTGCGCCGTTGGCCGGACTTGGCTACCCCTGCATGGCGTGCAAGTGCGAGATATCTGGCACGATATATGAAGGAATCGAATCCCGCTTGCGAGGCCCCGTCTCAACGGGGTTGTTTCTTCACGAGCTGCTCGTCCAGGAACAGGCGCGCGATCTCGTAGGCCGTCTCCCGCTTCGCGGGGTACGTGCTTATCCGGAGCCGCACTAGTATGGCGTCATCGTTCCCTGCGAGCTTGACCGTGCCACCATACGCCGCCTGCTTGTCAACGCGGACGAAGAAGTTGCACCCTTCGTCCATGCGCTGGTCGATGCTTTCCCGGAGCCGATCCAGGTCGTCGTCAGAGAACCTCCCGAAGAACGCCTCGACTGTCTTCGGGTCCTTCAGCTCCGCCTCGAGGATGATTATCCTGTTGCCGTGGTGCCCGCGCGCCTCGGTCACATCGAGCGGTGCATCCCCGACCACCTGGACGAGGGCCTGCCTCACGCGCTGCTCGTCCTCGGTGGCGTGGCAGATCGCCCGGACATGCATGCTCGCGAAGGTCCTTCTCACGGTCCGATTGAACGCGGTCCTGATATGTAAAACCGTGCGACGCGGCCATGAGAACACCTAGCGTGATGGGCGTTCGCCTGGCCTGCCCCGGATTTTGTGGATGGGTCAATGCTTAATAGGTATGAAGCGCTAACATGGAAAACGGTGTACCCGTTGATTGAAGTCAGGTTCCACGGGAGAGGTGGCCAGGGCGCGGTCGTTGCTTCCGAAGTATTGGCGAAGGCTGCTTTTAGGATGGGCTTCGAGGTGTCTTCTTTCCCGTTCTTCGGCGTGGAACGCCGGGGGGCACCGGTCACCGCGTTCGCGCGGATCGACAGCAAGCCCATCAGATTGAAATCGAGCATCTACGAGCCAGACTACGTCGTCGTGCTCGACAACTCCCTCCTGAGGGGGGTCGACGTCCTGGAAGGGCTGAAGCCAGAGGGTCGGGTGCTGATCAACTATCCTGACGGGAAGCAGCTCGCAGGGTTACCAGCGAGATTCAAGTATCATGTGCTGGACGCGACCGACATCGCCGTCGCGCACGGCATCGGGTCGCGCACGACGCCGATCGTGAACACCGCCATCATGGGCGGGTTCGCGAAGATGTGCGGCCAGATAACGCTGGAGGCCATGCTCGACAGCATACGCGAGGTGGCCCCCGTCAAGCCGGAGGAGAACGTGGCCGCGGCCCGCGACGCGTTCGAGCGCACCAAGGAGGTGTCCCTATGACCAAGACCTACCAGGAACTCCCTCTCACGCCGATATCGGATGCTCCGAGCACGATCAACCTCACAGGGTACTGGCGTGTCATCCGGCCTGTCGTGGACAAGGAGAAGTGCAAGAGGTGCACGATATGCTGGAAGTTCTGCCCCGACGGCTCAATCGTGCTCGTCGACGGCGTCCCGGAGATCGACCTCAACTACTGCAAGGGGTGTGGGATATGCGCCCACGAGTGCCCGTCCAAGTGCATAACCATGGTCCAGGAGGGTCAGGAATGAGGAAGGTCATGACGGGCAACTACGCCTCGGCATACGGTGCGAAGCTCTCCAGGGCCGAGGTGATAGCCGCCTACCCGATCACGCCGCAGACCTCCATCGTGGAGAAGCTGGCGGACATGGTCTCCGCGGGCGAGCTCAACGCCAAGTTCATACCGGTCGAGAGCGAGCACAGCGCCATGGCCGCATGCATAGCCGCCGAGACCGCAGGCGCCAGGACCTACACCGCGACGAGCTCCCACGGACTCACGCTCATGCACGAGGTCCTTATGTGGGCCTCGGGGGCGAGACTCCCGATCGTGATGACGAACGTGAGCCGCGCGATGGCCCCGCCGTGGAGCGTCTGGGTCGACCACATGGATTCCATCGCGCAGAGGGATACCGGCTGGCTGCAGTTCTTCTGTCAGAGCAACCAGGAGGTGCTCGACACCATCATAATGGCCTACAAGGTGTGCGAGAGCAAGAGCGTCATGCTCCCCGCCATGGTCATAGAGGACGCCTTCATCCTGTCGCACACGTCGGAGCCGGTGGACATTCCGGAACAGGACGCCGTCGACAGCTTCCTGCCCTCGTACGAGCCCGAGTTCAAGCTCGAGCCAGGCAAGGCCATGGGCTTCGGCTCGCTCGTCCGGCCGGACCAGTACATGGAGTTCAGATACAAGGCGATGCTCGCCATGAAGGACGCCCACGACAGGTTCCTCAGAGTCGAGCAGGAGTTCAAGCAGGTCTTCGGGCGAGAGCACGGCGGCCTGCTGGAGCGCTACAGGTGCGACGACGCGGAGGTCGTGCTCGTGGCCGCTGGGTCCGTCGCGGGCACTGCGAAGGAAGTGGTCGACGCCATGAGGGCGAAGAACATACCTGTCGGACTCGCCAGGATCCGCGCGTTCAGGCCGTTCCCGCACGACGAGGTCAGGGCGCTGGCCAGCAAGGTCGCGGGCCTCGCGGTGCTGGACAGGTCGTACACATTCGGCGCGGCGGGCGCGATGTTCACCGAGATCAAGGCCTCAGTGTACTCGTGCGCGAAGCGCCCCGTGATGAAGAACTACATCGCTGGCCTGGGCGGAAGGGACATCACCCCACGGATCCTCGAGCGGATATTCGAGGACATGCTCCTCGTGGCCAAGAGGCCGGAGGAGAGCGAGGTCGAGTGGGTGGATGTCGCAGGCCTGCCTAAGAGGTGGAAGTGATGGCGAAGACCACCATCCCCGAGCAGGAATACACATATCCTGGCAACACCGGCTGCCCCGGCTGCGGAGCGAACCTCGTGATGAGGTACCTCCTCAAGGGGCTGGGCGAGCGCACGATGCTCGCGATACCGGCATGCTGCTGGGCTGTCATGCCAGGCTACTGGCCGAGCAACTGTCTCAAGGTGCCGCTGCTGTACAACGCGTTCGAGGCGACGGGGGCGGCCATATCCGGCGTCCGCGCCGCCCTGGACATCAAGGGCGTGAAGGATGTCACGGTCGTCGGGTTCGCGGGGGACGGGGGCACGGTCGACATTGGCATACAGGCGCTCTCCGGGGCCGCAGAGCGGCGGACCGATGCGATATACGTGATGTATGATAACGAGGCGTACATGAACACGGGCATACAGCGGAGCGGGTCCACGCCCTGGGGGGCCTGGACGACGACCACCCCCGTGGCCTCGCACAGCGACTTCAAGCACGAGCCCAAGAAGGACATCATGGCGATCATGCAGGCACACAGGATACCCTACGCGGCGACGGTGTCGGTCGCATACCCCGAGGACTTCATCCGCAAGGCGGAGAAGGCCAAGGGCATGAAGGGACTGAGGTTCATCCACGCGATGTCACCATGCCCACCCGGCTGGCGCATCAACCCGGCGGCGTCCATCGAGGTCGCCAGGCTGGCGGTCGACACCCACATGTTCCCCCTCTACGAGATCGAGGACGGCAAGGTGCGGATAACGCGCAAGGGCAAGGGCCTGCCGGTCTCCGAGTACCTCAAGCTCCAGGGGCGGTTCTCGCACCTGGGCGAGTCGGAAGTCGCATCGATCCAGGCGGCAGTCGACGAGAACTGGAAGCGCCTGGTCGAGAAGGAGTTGTCGGGGACCTGAGCGTCACTCGACGGTCACGAGCCTCTTCCGCCTGTACCCGGTCACGACCTTGACCCTGCCCTTGAACCGCAGGTCTAGCTCCGGGTCCCCTGTATCGGCTCTCAGGACCGGCGTGCCCCTCAGTTTCGTCGGCGTGGCTATCACGACGACATTCTCCGGGCCCGCAGCGCGTATCACCTTCGGTGAGATCTGCTGGTTGCCCCTGCCGAAGAAGAAGCCCTGAGCGCCGATGGGCGTCACGACGATCCTCGCGGGCAGGTCAGAGCCATCGAGCACCCGGAGCAGGTCCTTCTCGGAGGCGTCCTGACAGCAGGGCTCGCCGTCCCTGAAGACATCCACGCCCAGGAGCGTCTTCGGCTTCCCGAGCACCTCGGCCACCTTCGCAGTCGTGCTGCCTGGGCCCAGGATGCAAAGGGTCCCCGGGACCACCGTCTCGGCGATGTAGTGGGCGATCTCATCCGTCTCCTCGTCCGCGGTCCCTGAATGGTACGCCTCCTTGCTCGATTGCATGTGGGCATGGTCGTCCGGCACCTCGACCATCGCGTACAACCTGGCCTGGACCTTACCCTCCCGGAAGAGCGACTCGTCGACGTCCATGACCTCCGCGCCACGCGTCCGGCCTTCGCCGGCGAAGGCTTCGAGGAGGTCCGCCAGGTCCCGCGGTTCGTTGACGAACACCCCCGACTGCATCTTCACTCCCGCGGGTATGCCAACGACCGGCACCTTCCGGCCGACGACCTCCGCGATGTCCCTCGCGGTGCCGTCGCCTCCAGCGAAGACTATGATGTCGACCCCCTCGTCCAGGAACCTCTGCACGGCGGCCTTCGTGTCCTCGGCCGAGGTGTGCTGGCCGGTCTCGTGGACCACTCTGGACGACATCCCCGCATCCGTCAGCTCGCTTGCGCCCATCTCCCCTGAGCAGGTCACAATCTCGAGGTCCAGCCCTCTGTCCGCGAGGTTCCTCAGGGCGTATGTCGCGCGTGCGGGCGATACCTTCTCGCCGCCCCTCGCAGCGGCCTCGCGGGCCATGTCAGGTCCGTCCGTACCCTTCAGCCCGACGGAGCCGCCCATGCCGGCGACCGGGTTGACCAGGAGGCCGATCTTCACGGATGGCGTTAACGGTCTCATGGATAGAAGTCATTTGCGCCGCCCCGCCGGCAGCTACTGGGCGGAATGAAATGTCTCAAAGGGTTTCGTAGGTTTGCTCGTCAGCCAGTTCGACGTCGCAGTCATCGGATGTGGCCAGCCACCACTCAAGGAGCAGGTCGGAGATGTCTTCGCAGGGTTCTTGCATGGTGTCCGCCACATCCGCCTTCTACGGCCGCCTACCTGAACCCGCCCGTCATGTCGTACATGCTGGGGGGGCTGAAATCGGTCAGCCCGGGCGCGAGCCCGGCGTGCATGAGCTGCTCAGGAGCTTCCTGGGGCGGTGTCTGCATCGGCTCGTCGTAGGTCTCGATGCCACCAGTCACATCCTCCATGAGGTTGCTCACATACGAGCTGGTCTTGTCGCAGACGGTCTCGACCAGCTTCATGACGCTCTTCTCCATGAGCCTCATGGCGTCGTTGAACGACACATCTGGCACCGATTCGAGGGTCTTGTTGTGGTCGAGCACGACCGTTATGTCGGCCTGCTCCCTCAACCTCCGTACACCCTCGATTGCGAGCTTCATCCTCTTCTCGCCCTCGAGGCCGAACGGGAGTATCGGCACGGCGAATGTGACCGCGTTGACCTCCTTCGCGGCGCTGGCGACGATCGGGGCGGCGCCCGTGCCTGTGCCTCCGCCCATGCCAGCGACTATGAACACGATATCGTGGCCCTTGAGCACTTCCTTAAGGACCTCCCTTGACTTCTCGGCGCAGTGCTCCCCGATCTCGGGGAACCCTCCAGCGTCCTGGCCGAATGTGACATCCTTGCCGATCAGCACCTTCGTGTGCGCTTCGCATGCGCGCAGGTGCTCGTGGTCGGTGTTTACGGCCACGGTGTCGACACGGTTCGATTCACTGTAGATCCTGCTCACGATGTTCTGCCCGGCTCCCCCGACGCCGACTACGGCGATCGATGGTTCGCCCAGGCTCACCCCGAATGCGTGGATTATGTCCTCCGTCCTGCTCCCTTCCGTCATCCTTTTGGCCTCCGTCCTTCCCATCGGCTGGCCTCGGACGAGAACACCCGAGAGAGTGTCCTCACTTCCTTGGTCTGTCAAGGCGCCCTCAAACGGTTGCCTACGCGTCAGGGACGACCTTCATGGCGCTTCTCTGCTGCATCGCGTCCTTCTTAAGCGCCTCCACGTGCTCCGCGTGGAGGAACTTGTCCCGGGCGCAATCCGCCACTGCCTCGGATATCGAGCTATAGACACCCTCGGCTACCAGGTGTGCGATCATGTCCAGAACGAGTGGCGGCAGCGTGACCTCCACATCGTTCGGCTTCCTGGTCGTCCCCGTTGCACTGCCCGTCTTCGCCTCCACGTACGCGTGGATGGCGGCGCGGGCGAGTTGAGACCTGTTGGAGAACTCCGTGCTCCGGTTGATGAACTCGTCCAGCAACCGTAGCTCCTCGGCGTTGAGGCGGATCGTTATCCGCTCGTTCTCGTTCTCCGACGGGTCAGACATGTGTGCATCCCATCCCGATTTGCTGACGCAAGGGGAACATATGTCGGACATTTGTATATATAGGTTCCGAAAACGTCACAATTTGTCTGATAATGTCCTACAGCATCCTGGCCGGTCCATCCGTCCAGGTTCATGGCCGATTCGTAGGCTCGATATGTCCTACAGGGTTTCCACAGGCTGCAGATGAAGGATAGGTTTATCCATGGTGCGCGGTATTGCGCCACATTCTAGGCTGGGCATCATAGATGAAGTGCAAGAACAAGGATGGGGACATCAAGCTTTCCAAACGGCCCACATTCCTGATGGTCGCAATCGGCATCAGCCTGTTCGTCGTTGGGTTCATCATCACGCTCACATCGATATCGGGGTCACATCTGGCTTCCGACGGTTCTGATTCGAATCTCGCGAGCGAGCCGACCGGGAGCTTCGGAGCGGACATGATGCTGTTCGTGGGCATCGCGCTGAGCCTCTCAGGCGTCGTTTTCGCAACGGCTGGTCCGGCCGTGTTCTTCATCCACAGGCGCATGAAGCACAGGTCGATGTGAGGTCCGGGCAGGTGCATCGAGAAACCTTTTATTGGTCGGGGACATTCGCTATCACTGCTGGCTGAGCTCGATGACCCTGGATTTCTCTGCGATGGAGGCCAAGTGGCGCAAGGCCTGGTACGACGCGAAGATCAACGAGTCGGTCCCTGAGCCCGGGGCCAAGAAGTTCTTCATGATCTTCGCGTACCCCGGTGTGACGGGGTACATGCATGTTGGGCACATGCGGGGGTACACGATATCGGACGCGATCGTCCGGTACAAGATGATGACCGGGCACAGGGTACTGTTCCCCGTAGGCACCCACGCGACTGGCAACGGTGCCATCAGCTTCGCCAGGAAGGTCGAGCGGGGAGACCCGAGGACGGTCGACATCCTGAAGGCGAACGGATGCACCGACGAGACGATCGCGAAGCTCAAGGACCCCCTCGAGGTCATCAGGTTCTTCAACGAGGTCTATATCAACGACTACTGGAAGCGCTTCGGGTTCATGTCCGACTGGAGACGCTTCACGTGCACGATATGGCCGGACTACTCGAAGTTCATCGAATGGCAGATGTGCAAGCTGAAGTCGCTCGGCCTGCTCATCCAGAAGCCATACTATGCGCCCGCATGTCTCGAGCACGGCCCGGTGGCCATCGACGCGTCGGAGACGGACATATCCAAGGGCGGGAACGCCGAGGTGCTGGAGTACTCCCTGCTCAAGTTCGATTTCGAGGACGGCCGGAAGCTCGTTGCGGCGACGCTCAGGCCCGAGACGGTCTTCGGCCTGACGAACTTCTGGGTCAATCCGGATGTCGAGTATGTCGACGTCCAGGTAGGGGGCGAGACCTGGGTGGCGACCCGTGAGGCGGCTGAGAAGCTGAAGCTCCAGAAGGACGATGTCGTGGTCAAGGGCTCCGCGGACGGCGCGTCGCTCATGGGGAAGAGATGCAAGGCGCCCTTCACCGGGAAGATGATCCCCATATTCCCTTCACGACTGTGCGACCCGAACGTGGGCACAGGTCTGGTCATGAGCGTCCCGTCGGATGCGCCCTTCGACTGGGTCGCCCTCGTCGAGCTGAGGCGGGACCGGGAGATGCGGGCGAAGTTCGGGATCACGGACGAGATGATGGACGAGGCCATGCCCATCCCGATAATCGACACGCCTGGCTGGGGACCGCTCCCGGCGGTGGAGATCACGGAGAAGATGGGCATATCGTCGCTCAGCGACCCAAAGCTCGAGGAGGCCACGAAGGAGGTCTACAAGAGCGGCTTCCACAGGGGCGTCATGAACAAGGCCACCGGGGACTTCGCCGGACAGCCGGTCGAGAAGGCCAAGGACGCGATGCGGGAGCGGATGCTGGCCAGCGGCCAGGCGCACCTGTTCTACGACCTGTCCGAGGAGGTCCTCTGCAGATGCGGGAACAAGGTCCTGATCAGGAAGATCCCGGATCAGTGGTTCATAGATTATGCAGACCCTGCTCTGACCGCGAGGTCGAAGGAGCATGCGCTCACCATGAAGATCCTGCCCAAGGAATACTACGAGAACATCCAGGGTGTGCTCGGCTGGTACCGGGAACGGGCATGCGTTCGTCTCGGGAACTGGTTGGGGACCAGGTTTCCGTTCGACCAGAGATGGATCGTCGAAGCGATCGCCGATAGCACGCTCTATCCCGTGTATTATGTCATATCGAGGTACGCGAACGAAGGGGCGATCAGGCCCGAGGGCATGAACGAGGCCTTCTTCGATTTCGTCGTGCTCGGCAGGGGCGAGCCCGCGGAGGTCGCCCGCCAGACAGGGTTCGACGAAGGGGTCCTGAAGGAGATCCGGGCGGAGTTCGAGTACTGGTACCCGCTCGACATCAACCTCGGGGGCAAGGAGCACATGACGGTCCACTTCCCCGTGTTCCTCATGAACCATGTGGCCGTCCTCCGGCCCGAGCACTGGCCGAGGGGCATCATGGTCAACTGGTACATCACGTCGGTCGGGGGGAAGATATCAAAGTCCAAGGGCGGCGCGCAGCCCATCCCCGATGCGGCGGAGCGTTTCGGGGTCGACGCGATGCGTCTGTTCTATGCGCACACAGCCTCCCTGTTCGTCGACGTCGCGTGGGAGGACGAGAAGGCCGAGACATACAGGGACAGGCTCGAACGCATCTGGTCACAGGTGTCCGAGCTGGAGGCCGTTACCGAGGAGGCCCCGTCCGACATCGACGGATGGCTGGAGGCGCGGATGAGCTCCCGTGTCGCGGGGCTCCACGAGCACATGGAGGACTACGACCTCAGGTCCTACTCCAATGACGTCTACTTCGAGATGCCGCAGGACTTCAAGTGGTACCTGAAGCGCGGAGGGAAGAGCCGAGAGGCCGTCAGGAATGCCCTCGAGGTCTGGGTCCCGCTGATGGCTCCCATCACGCCTCACCTTGCCGAGGAGATCTGGGAGCGGCTGGGCAAGAAGCCGTTCGCGTCCGTCGTCCAGCTGCCTGCGGGTTCGAGGTCGGAGCCAGTGATGGCGCAGGAGGCCAGGGAGGCGCTCATAGGGAGGCTCATCACGGATGTCACCGAGATAGTCAAGGTCACGGGGATGACCCCGAAGCGCCTGGTCCTGATGACGGCCCCGGCCTGGAAGCAGGACCTGCTCGCAGACGCGCTGGCCCAGACCGGAGCGAAGGTCGATATCTCCGCGCTGATCAGGTCCGCGATGGCGAAGGTCAGCGGGCCCGAGGCGAAGAAGGAGGTCCCGGCGTTCGCCAAGGAGGTCGCGACAGATGTGTCGAGATTGACCGCCGAGAACAGGAAGGCCGCGTCGGTGCGCACGGACGAGCTGCAGACGCTCCGCCGGTCAGCAGGCTTCCTCCAAGGTCAGTTCGGGTGCGCCGTCGAGGTCTATGCGGCCGACGACCCAGCGAGATACGACCCCAAGGCCAAGGCCAGGTTCGCGAAGCCAGGAAGGCCAGCCGTCTATATCGAATGACCTCCCGGGCGCGCGCCTGCGAAGAGTCTGGTCCGGACACACATCGTGCCGACCATCATGCTCCCCTTGAAGAAGTGGAAGTGGTACGCCCCAGGGAGGCTCCAGCGTGTCCGGCGTGATAACGGGACACGAAAGCATTAAGGCGTGGCCGAGCGAATACCATTGAACTGGTCGGTACGATGACCTCTCGCACCGTTCTAATCTCGATTGTCCTATTCGCGTTGATGCTGTGCTCCGTCCCTTCGTCGACCAGTGCACTGGCTGACGGCGATGGCGCGGTCTATCTGAACACTAAGATGGTCGCGACAGGCTACGACACGATCGAAGGATCCGGGAGTTTCAGCGCGACGTTCACGGGCGAGGCCGCGGTCGGCCTCCGGGTCGCGGTCGCGGGTGTGTACGGCGGGGACGACGGCATCATATCGACGGACGAGCTCAGGATGTTCCTCGGGGACTTCTCGGAGGAGGTCGCGGGCAGGTCCTACTGGGGGGTCGTCATCGACTCTACGACAGACTTCAACGCATCGAGCGAGGACGACATACTCGTGGCGACCGAGGGGGTCCTGTATGTGAACCTCAGCTCCGCAGCCGATGTGGTCATAGGGATGGACTTCTCGGGCAGCGGTCCCGGGGGTTCGAGGCTGATCCAGCTGTCCCAGGGACCCGTCGACCTGCTCCTCGATTCCCTGAACGCCACCGTCGGGTTCGAGCACACGGGCACGCTCCATGTCCGGGACCGGGTCGTGATGCTCGGGCTCGGGAGCTATACGACGCCGGACCTCTCGGACGGCAGGGTCCGGGAACTGAGGACGCCAGCGGGGAACATCGCGTGGTACTCGTTCGACGGCGATGTCGAGTCGAACCGGCTGGTCCAGGAGGAGACCCTGACCTACGAGAAGTTCAGCGTCATGGAGAACCAGCAGCTGTCGTTCGTGGTCGTGCTCATCGGATCCATACTGGTGCTCAGGATGCCCGCGACGAGGTTCGAGAAGTACAGGCTCCTGCATCCGAAGAAGTTCCGCAGGTTCGCGAAGCCACTGATATCGGTGCGCGCAAGCATGTACGCGATCGTGGCCTTTCTCTCGGTCATATACCTCCTTCCCTACCTGTTCGCCGTCGGGTCCCCGAACACGATCCTCTATTCGTCCTACCTGTTCTTCATCGTCCCGGGCGCGGTCTTCATGGAGTACCTCATATCGAGGACGCTCTATGGCAGGGCCGCCCTGGACATACCCGAGGAAACGGTGATCGAGGTGAAGCAGGCGCTGGTCGAGGAGAAGGCCCCGGAGGCGCTCTGCGAAATCTGCTTCAAGTCGATCGACACGCCCCTCGAGAAGATGCTCTGCCCCGGCTGCGGCACGCATCTGCACACCGCATGCGCGGAGCGGACGCAGTTGTGCCCCTCGTGCGAGGCGGTCCTCTTCCCGCACAGGACCAGGTCGATCGAGTGTATGAAGTGCGGGGAGACATTCCTGTACACTGGCCCTGACGAACCGTACGCCGTGCAGTGCACGAGGTGCGGGGCGTTCCAGGAGGATGTCAAGGCCGGGGTCAACTACCTCGTGGTCGACCAGGACTCCAGGAACGCTTACATGATGATACGCGCGATGGGCATGTCCGGGCGTCCGGCCCTCGTGCTCACTGCGAACTTCCCAGGGAAGGTGAGGAGCGAGTACGACCTCGGCGAAGGTGTGGAGATCAAGTGGTTCTCGGACAGCTCCACGGACATAGACAACATCAACCCGAAGGACCTGGACGGGGACGCGATGGAAATCGCATCGACCTTCCTGATGACGACCAAGGCATCGGGCCTGCTCCTGGACGGCGCGGACTTCCTGGCCAAGGAGAACGGCTTCGGCGCCGTCTACGCGTTCATAAGGCGGCTGAACGACCTCGCGGCGATCCATGGCGCGACGATCATCATGGCCCTCGACCGGGCCACGTTCTCGGAGGACGAGGTGACGAAGATCACCGACGAGTTCGACGAGATCCACGACTACACTTAGTCTCCCCGCCGGACCACCGCTCGTACATGTCGTTGTCTAGCCCCAGGACGTCCAGCACCCTGCCGACCATGAAATCGACCATGTCGTCCGCGCTCTTCGGCCTCGGATAGAACGCAGGGCATGCTGGCATGATGACTGCGCCCGCCGCCGATAGCCGTTCCATGTTCGACAGGTGTATCGTCGAGAGCGGGGTCTCCCTGACCAGCAGGACGAGCCTCCGCCGCTCCTTCAGGGCCACGGACGCCACCCTGGTGACCAGGTTGTCCGCGATGCCACAGGCGATCTTGGACATCGTGGATGTGCTGCAGGGCGCGATGACGAACGAATCGAACCTGACCGACCCCGAGGCCAGCGGCGAGCAGAGGTCGCGGTTGTCGTAGTGCTCGTCCGCGAGGGCATGTATGTCCGCGAGCGACATCCCTAGCTCGGCGTCTGCGATCCCCTTGGCGTCCTCGGAGACGATGACCGCCTTGTCGCCTGGCAGTGCCTGGAGCAGCCTGACGCCGTACACGGCCCCGGAGGCGCCAGTGATGCCCACGACGGTCTTCATGGCGGACCTCAACGCCGACCTCATCCAAAAAGCCTTTCACCCGGAATGCCATCGGATGTCCGATGGCCCAGGACTGGCCCTACGGCTATCCAGGAAGCATTTATATATGAGCACCATCTTATCCGCGATTTGCCACCCAGGTGGCAGATAATCCAGCTGATTGCTTGCTGCATTTGCTTGAGGTAATCAAATGGCGACAGCGTTTGACGTTCCCGCAAACAGGCTCATCCCACGGATAGCCGAAGAGCTGAAGAAGGTCGAGACGATCAAGGCCCCTGAGTGGGCTGCCTACGTGAAGACAGGCAGACACAAGGAGAAGAGCCCGGTCAGCGAGAGCTGGTGGTACACGAGGTGCGCCGCGGTCCTGAGGAAGCTCTATGTCGACGGGCCGATGGGCACGACCAGGCTCGCGGCGGAGTACGGCGGGAGGGCCGACCGCGGCTCGAAGCCGAACAAGTCGGTCCGCGGCTCGAGGTCCATTTCAAGGCACACGGTCCAGCAGTTGGAGAAGTCCCTGCTGATCCAGAAGGAGAAGGACGGAGGCAGGGCTGTGACGGCCAAGGGCAGGAAGCTGGTCGACAACCTGTCGACCCAGGTGCTCAAGGAGATGGCCGCCCAGAACCCTGAGCTCACGAAGTACATCTGAGTGAACGGCAATGGCGGACGATGAGCTCGACGCGCTGAGGCAGAGGAAGCTGCAGGAGCTCCAGGTGCGCGCCCAACAGGAGACGGTCGTGCAGGAGCAGAACAAGCAGCTGGAGGCCCAGAGGGCCTTGCTGATGCGCCAGCTGCTCACGCCGGAGGCGCGCGAGAGGCTCGCGAACCTGCGCATGACCCGCCCTGACGTGGTCGAGAGCGTCGAGAACCAGCTGGCCATGCTGGTGCAGTCCGGGAGGATCTCCCAGCAGATAGACGATTATACGCTCAGGCAGATCCTAAGGAAGGTCATGCCGACGAAGAGGGATATCAAGATCGAGAGGAGATGACCGCATGTCCAAGCACAAACCACATGCAAGGAAGCTCAGGCTGATGAGGGCCACGAAGAGCAACCGCCGTGTTCCCGCCTGGGTCATGATGAGGACGAACAGGGCCTTCCTCAGGCACCCGAAGAGGCGCAACTGGAGAAGGACCAAGCTGAAGGTGTGAGGGGCTTAAAATGGCAGACGAGTTGGAGAGAGTTTACACGATACCGCTGACGGTCACAAGAGTGGTCCCGCGCACCAAGCGCGCCCCACGGGCGATCAAGGAGATCCGGGAGTACATCCAGTCCCACATGGGCGAGAAGTTCAAGGGTGACGGGGAGTCCAAGGAGACGCCCAAGGAAATCTGGGTCGACTACAAGCTCAACGAGAGGATATGGTGCAGGGGCATAGAGAATCCGCCCAGGAAGATACGGGTCAAGGCCATCAGGTTCGAGGACGGTCTGATCGAGGTCTCGCTCCCGGAGGAATGATTTTTCCGGGGTACGGCTGATGATGAGACTCGGTGAGGTCAACGGCAGCCCGTACATCGGGGTATACTGCGCAGCCAGCGAGACGCTGGCGCTCGCGCCTGATAACGTCGATGAGCGCGTGGTCAGGGAGCTCGGTGAGGCGCTCGGGGTTCCCGTGCTGAGGATATATGTCGCGGGCTCGATCGTGGTCGGCTCGCTCGTAGCGATGAACTCGCACGGGGTAGTGCTGACCAACTTCGCGGAGAAGCATGAGATAGCCCGCTTCCCCAAGGAGCTCAGGATCGGCAAGATGGATGAGAAGCACAACGCCGCGGGGAACAACATCCTCGCGAACGACCACGCGGCCTATGTGAACCCGGAGGTCAGCAGGTCGACCGAGATGTTCCTGCAGGATGTGCTCGGGGTCGAGGTCCAGGCGAAGGCCGTCGCGGGCATAGAGACCGTCGGGTCGGCGTGCATCGCGACGAACAAGGGCGTCGTGTGCCATCCAAGGACCAGCGAGGACGAGCTCAGGGAGATATCTGCGTTCTTCAAGGTGCCCGCAGTCGTCGCGTCGCTGAACTACGGGATGCCTATCATCGGGGCATGCGCGGTCGCGAACAGCAAGGGTGCGTATGTCGGCGCAAGGTCCACACCCATAGAGCTCGGCAGACTCGAGGACGGGCTCGGCCTCTTCTGAGCCTACGGCGAGAATATCCAGAATTCCGTCCCTTTCGACGGCATGTCGTCGTCCGCGAAGTCGACCTCGTTGCCCACTTTCACGATCTGTTCCTTGGGGCAGAGTGCCAGGAAGTTCTCCAGGGGTTTCACGGACAGCGAGAGTCCGGCGGTCCGGTAGTGCATCGGGATGGCGACCCTGGGCCCGATGCGCTCGATCACGCCTCTTGCGGTCTCCGGCCCGATCGTGAAGACATCGCCGACCGGAACGAAGAGCACATCGACGCAGCCTATGCGATCCGCGATGTCGTCCCCGAGCGCATGGCCCAGGTCCCCGAGGTGGCAGAAGGTCGTCCCGTCGAGTTCGAACCTGAATATAGTGTTATTGCCGCGCTTGACCCCGCCCTGCTCATCGTGGAACGACTCGATGCCTTCGATCCTGACGCCGCGCTCGACCGTCATTACTGGCTTTGCAATCACCGCGCTCTCCTGCTTGGAGACGAGCCTGACGCAGTTGTGGTCGAAATGATCGTGGGAGACGAGGATGACGTCCGCCCTGACCTTGGGCGGTGCGATGCCGATAGACTTGCCGTCGTGCGGGTCGGTGACGACGGTGACACTGCCCCCGACCTCAAAGCATGCATGCCCGTGCCATCTTATGCGCAGAACCCGTCCCCCGGTAGTAGGCTGACGAGAAGTAATCTTTGACACTGTACTTAATCAAGACGGTGTCCGCGGCTTGATCAGGCGCCCTTGACCTTCCGCACGACCCTGGTCCGCTTGGCTGCGGCCTCGTCGGAATCCTGGGCGCACTCCTGCTCGGGCGCCTTCGGCCCGGCCTTCAGGGCCCTGACGGTCCTGGTCCTCGGTGCATCCTGGGGTTCTGGGGACCTCTCTTTGAGCTTCCTGGTGGTGGGTTCCTGCCTGGGCGTCGGCACTGTCTGCGGAACGGGCTTCGCATGCGCCTGCGGCGCAGCTCTCACCGGGGGCCTGTGCTCCTCGACAGGCGGCGGTGCCGGAGGCGTCTTCACGGTCCTGACGCGCTTCGCCCGGTCATCGTCGGCGGGCATCTGGACCGGCTCATCGTGATGCTCTGGCGGCGGCGGGGGCGTGTGCTCCTCCTCGTGCGCAGGCGGCGTGGGGAGAGCGGTCTCATGCCTGTTGCGGACAGGGCTGCTGAGCGTCGACTCGATCATGTGGTTCATGGTGCCGGGCTCGAACTTCTGCTTCTCCAGCATGAGGTCGCGTTCGAGTTTCTCTATCTGGAGGATCCACTCGTCCTCCTCGTCGAAGTCCCATCCGCAGAACTCGCAGATGGTCGAATCGAGCGTTACGCCGAGCCCGCAGCTAGGGCATTCCTTCTTCGGCTCGGCGGTTTCCATTTTTTTGCCCATCGGGTAGATAATTATCAGGTCATTATTTAAGGATTGTTGATTTAGCGCAAAAACCCTGGTCAGTACCCCATGGGCATGCTAAAATACGCCTGTGGGGCATTACCGTGGCCGAGATGAAGATACTAGTCCTATGCGTCGACAGGGACGACGATCTGGGTGTCAAGGCTGGCGTCAGCGGGCCGGTCATCGGTCGCGAGGAGAACCTACAGGCGATGATCGCGCTGGGATTGGCCGACCCAGAGGAGGTCGACACGAACGCCATCCTCTCAGGCCTGCAGCTGTACGACGACCTGACCAAGAGGGGGCTCGAAGCCGAGATCGCGACCATCTCAGGCGATTCCCATGTGGGGTTCCAGTCAGACCTCATACTGACCACTCAGCTCGAGAACGTGCTCGAGGTCGTGAAGCCTGACCGCGCGATACTTGTCAGCGACGGTGCGGAGGACGAATCGATCTATCCGGTGATATCGTCCAGGGTCAAGATCGACTCCGTCAGGCGTGTCTATGTGAAGCAGAGCAAGAGCATCGAGGGGACATACTACCTGATTGCCAAGACCCTCCAGGACGAGAAGATGCGACGGAAGTGGATCGTCCCGCTCTCGCTCGTGCTTGTAATCTGGGGCTTCCTCTCCCTCATCACGAAGCTAATCCAGTTCTCCGACGGCAACTACCAGGACATCGGCCTCGTGTCACAGATGGCCTTCGGGGTCATCGGGATCGTGCTCGGGGTCTACCTGGTCGGCTGGGCTTATCGCTGGGCGGAATCGATCAGAGAACGGTACATGCATGTGCGCAAGTCAGTGCGTCAGGGCAGCCTCGCCATCCCGTTCGCCATCCTGGGGCTGGTCCTGGCGATGGTCGGCGTGCTCGTGGGGTACGATCTGGCCATTAACTACAGGGACGCGCTCCTGCCGCACGAGCGCAGCCTTGCGATCTCGATAGTCCTGTTCATGTCAGGGTCCATCTGGTTCATCGTGTTCGGCGTATTCACATACGAGACCGGGAAGGCGGTGACCGCCTTCCTCCAGACCGGCAAGATCAGGTGGTCGTTCATCGTCATGATGGTCTCGGTCCTTGCGACAGGTTTCATCGTCCAAGGCTCGACGGATGCGTTCCAGCTGTTCGCTGGCGAGGACGCGTACAGCCTCGTCATCGTGTTCGCGGAGATGATCACGGGGATACTCATCGCGGTCTTCAGCTCGGTCCTGAACGCCTCCCTGCGGTCAGAGGCGAAGCTGAAATCGGCGGTCTCACAAGGGGTGTGAAGTCCCTGAGGATGAGTGTCTGGCTGCCGATGTACCGTGCCATATGCAAGGACATGGGATATGATGAGGCCGAGGACCACAAGGCCGCATGCCTGCTGGCGGACCTGCTCGCGGGGAAGAGCCTCCGGTCGGTCGAGAGGGTCCATCCACTCTTCCCCCAGACCGTGACCGTCTGCGGCGCAGGCGAGAACCTGGCGGATGAACTCTCATCGATGAAGATCGAGGGATACATCGTCGCGGCCGACGCAGCCACCTCGGTTCTGACGGAGTCGGGGATCGTACCGAACATGATCGTCACGGACCTGGACGGGATAGTCGAGGAGCAGATCGAGCTCAACGCGAGGGGCACGGCCATCTTCGTGCACGGTCATGGCGACAACATGGACGCCATCAGGCAGTACGTGCCCCGGTTCGTGGAGCCCGTCGTGGGCACATGCCAGTGCCCTGTCGTGCCAGGCGTGTACAACTTCGGAGGGTTCACGGACGGCGACAGGGCTGCCTGCATCTGCGCCGCGCTCGGCGCCAGGAGGATCCTCCTTGCGGGGTTCGATTTCGAGAAGCCATCCAGGAAGGCGGGGAAGGGCTCCGCGGTCAAGCTGCGCAAGCTGCACTGGGCGAAGCTCGTCTTGGAGAAACTGTCCCTCGACGGCGTCCGCGTCTCCAAGGCCCAGGGCCCGGACGATATATTCTGAACGGCGACTGCGACATGTTTTTAGCTGAGGATTCAGTTCCCTTTCTGGGATTGGGATGACTGTTGTCACCATGCAACAGGTAGAGAGTGCCCTGAAGAAGACCGTCGGTAAGAAGGGCATGTCGGACGACGAGATCACGAAGTTGGCCGACTACCTGATGAGCTTCTTCGGATACACGGACGAAGTGATAGACAACAGGCTCACCTCGGAGGACCGCGACGTCTTCTACATGCTCGAGGAGGAGGGCCTCCTGACGACCACCCAGGAGGAGGTGCTCCTGAAGAAGGGCAAGCTTTGGCGCATCCACTTCTGGATACTCAAGAAGGACCAGATCATACGCCTGGCGGATAGGGCCGAGGGCGAGGCGAAGCCGGGGGTGGAGGCGACGGACGTCTACGGCGAGCTCTCGGACGAGGAGTGGTCCAGGCATAGGATGTCCCCGCCCGACAGCCCGGACGGCCCTCACGAGAACGATGAAACCCATTAATAGCTGCAGCCGTATCGGCTGACAGCAGGTCTGTTCACATGAACGGCTATCTGATCGCACTCCTGGCCATCGCACTTTGGATAGCGATGGTCTACATCCTCAACAAGAAGAAGGTGCTCGAGAGGCACAGCATGAGCCCCTACGGCCCCTTCATAATGTGGAAGACCCGCCGGGGCAAGGAGCTCATAGACCGGATAGCTGCCAGGAAGCGGTTCTGGGAATTCTACGGCCGGCTCTCGCTCTGGGTATGCGCAGGCGCGATGGCGCTCATCACGATCCTGCTGCTCTGGGAGGCGACCATCGTGTCCCAGATAGCATCCCCTCCATCGCCAGAGTTGATCCTGGGCATACCGGGCCTGAACCCGGTCATCCCGCTGTGGTACGGGATACTCGGGCTGGTCGTCGCGATAATCGTGCACGAGCTCGCCCATGGCATCCTCACACGCGTTGGTGGGATGAAGATCCAGTCGCTGGGCATGCTGTTCCTGATCTTCCCGATGGGCGCGTTCGTGGAGCCCGACGACGATGCAATGAAGACGACCACGCGGTCGAAGAGGGCGAAGGTCTTCGCCGTGGGGCCTGCCACCAACATACTGGTCGCGCTCCTCGTGCTAGCCATCTTCTCCGGGGTCATGATGTCCTCGCTCGAGGCGGACCATGAGGGCGCCCTCGTGGTCGGGGTCGTCACGGACTCGCCAGCTTCCATGGCGGGCATCTCGTCGAGCTTCCTCATCGTGTCGGTGGACGGGACGCCTGTGACTTCGGCTGACGACCTGGCCGACAGGGTGGCTCCGGAGCCAGGCAGCAACGTGTCGCTCGATTACTACTACAAGGGCCAGCTCACCACGGCCGAAGTGATCGACGGGGTCGTGGTGGCCTATGTGACCGATGGCTACGCCGGCTCCGACTACGGGCTCGAGACTGGCATGGTCCTGACGAAGGTCAACGGCACCCCCGTGGGCAACCTCGACCAGCTCACCGCGGCGATGGGCGAGACCCGTGCGGGCCAGAACGTCAGCCTGGAGGTGTTCAGCTACGACAGCGCCCTGGACAGGTTCACCGTGGACCACGACGTGACATACATCGTCCTCTCTGACAAGTACGAGTTCTACCAGCAGTACTATCCCGACGAGAACGACCTCGCGTACATGGATGTCGGCTCGTTCGGGAGCGGCTTCCTGGTCCTCGGGGTGTACTCGTCTGATGTGAGCTACTACTCCGACGTCCTTGCACATCCGTTCAAGGGCGACAACGACCTGGGGGATTTCTCCAAGTCCTGGCTAAGGTTGATCGCGCTCCCGTTCCTGGACATGGCCCCGGTCAGGTCCCCGGTCACGGACCTCTACTCGCCGTCGGGTGCCCTATCATGGATGCCCGACTCGGTCTTCTGGGTCCTCGGGAACTCCCTGTACTGGATATTCTGGCTCAACCTCATGGTAGGCCTCACCAACGTGCTCCCGGCCGTCCCCTTGGACGGCGGCTACCTGTTCAGGGACGGGATCGACTATCTCATAGGCCGTCTGCGCCCCGGGAAGACGAAGGAGCAGAGGGAGAAGGTCGTGGGCAATGTCTCCCTCTTCCTTGCGCTGTTCGTGCTCGCCCTGATAGTATGGCAGCTGGTCGGCCCGGCGTTCTGACCAAGAGAAAATGTTTTATTATCGAATCTGTTACCAAGTCTGTTCCCATGTTCTCGCCAGAGAAGGATATGAAAGAGATCGTCCTGGAGGTCCTCAAGAAGGACCCGGCATCCATCAGCGGGGTGTACAGGGAGCTCGTGTCTAAGGGCTTCAAACTCCACAGACTCGAGCTGACGGGATACCTGAAGGCGCTCGCGGACATGAATGTGCTCAAGGAGAAGGACATCAAGCCAGCGAAGGTCTTCTCCATATCCTCGGCCAGGGAGAAGAACCTGCACGAGCTCCTGGGGGAGTCGTGCTGTGCGTACGCTCAGACAGGCGACGAGCGGGCCACGCTCGCGGCGTACTGCCTCCAGAAGATGTTCAAGCGCGCTGTGTTCGACATGGAGGTCAGGCGATGTGGCATGACCGGGAACGTGGACGGCCGGAAGGCCACATCCGAGGAGCGGACTGAGGCGAAGGTGGTCCTGACGAGGCTCGGGTACAAGGTCCCGAACAGCGACGTCCCAACGATCGTCGAGAAGGACCTCGATGAGCTCTTCACCCATGTGCTCGCAGATGTGGTCGTCGAGAGGTTCAATGCGAAGCCCTACCTCAAGGAGACGACCCAGACGAAGCTGTGAGCGCACTCATTTAATTACCAGATTCTGATTCCGATGGCGTGGACCTGAGGCGGCTGGCGGGACAAGTCAGAGGCTACCGGGGCGTCCGGAGGAAGGCCCCCATCGAGGCGGTCGCGGGTGCGCTCATACCTGCAGACTCCACGGATGTGATCGCGGCTCACGGCGAGGACGCGGCCGCCATCAGGTCCGGCCGCCAGGTGCTGCTCCTGGCCGCGGACGGGATAGTCGAGTCCATGGTCGACAAGGACCCTGAGTGGGCCGGATACTGCTCCGTGCTCGTCAACGTCAACGATATCGCGGCCATGGGCGGCATCCCGGTCGCCATGGTCAACGTGCTGTCGTGCAGGGACGCGCGGGTGCGCGCATGCCTAGTCCGGGGCATGAGGCGCGCATGTGACAAGTTCGGTGTGCCTATGGTCGGCGGGCACCTCCACCCGGATTCCAGCTACTCCTCGGTCGATGTCGCGGTCCTGGGGCGGACGACTCCATCCAGGCTCGTCCTGAGCAGCGGCGCGCGGGAGGGCGATGCGGTCGTCTACGCGATGGACCTCGACGGTGAGTTCACGCCTGGATTCCCGTTCTCCTGGGATACGACCTCAGGCAAGTCGGCGGGAGATGTCAGGAGGCGCGTGCTCTCCATGAACAGGGTCGCGCCCAGACTCACCGCTGGCAAGGACATCAGCAACCCCGGTGCCCTGGGGACGCTGGGCATGCTGCTCGAGGCGAGCGGGAAGGGCGCGGAGGTGGACCCCTCGCTCGTCCCGATCCCGGAAGGCGTGGACCTCCGGCAGTGGATGACCGCGTACCAGGGCTGCGGGTTCGTCGTGACCTGCGGCCGACAGGATGCGCGTGGGGTCGCGCGGTCGTTCGGGCGCTCCGGGCTCACGGCCTCGGTGTGCGGCACGGTCATCAAACCTCATGAACTGAGGCTCGTCCATGATGAACAGCGTGAAATGCTTTTCGACCTGGCCAGGGACACCTTCGGGTGCGCGAAGCCGGACAGGCGGCCTTAAATATCTAACTGAAAGTACGACCGTCTATGTTCGAGAACCTCAAGGCGAAGTTCAAGAAGAAGGATAAGAAGTGCGAGTGCTGCGCGGAGTGCGAGGACAAGGAGAACAAGGAATCCTCGAACTGAGGCGTTCGTTCCGGACCGCGGGACGACGCGACCGTGCGGTCCGAGAAAACCTTTCAAACACTGATGTCCTGGTCATGCCCGGCGCGCCGCTTCCTGGGCCGCGATGCGTCCCGCAGGGCTCCCGAAAAGAATTATACCCTTTGTCCGTGTTATGTGTAAACCAGAGAGCGAGAAACACGGCAACACAGCGGTTGGCAACCAATCCGAGAGGGCGCCTATACGCTCGGGTAGGTTGAGCTAGTAAAAGGGGACTGTCACGCTGCGGCCCCCACCGTGCTCGACTCTCCCTTCATCTCATCATCCTGATCGGTATGCGGGACTACTGCGGCATGCGAGCAAGTGACAAATAGACTCGGGGCGATACCGTCCTCGGTCGGTCCGGGGGCCGGCGATATCGGGGGGAAGAGACCATTAGGGCTAGGAAACCGGTCGCACTGTTGGTTGGACTGCTCGCATCGCTTGTGTGCTTGAGCTCGGTCGCAGCGGGGGAGACCTCCGCGGTCGAGTGGAAGATGCTGATATACCTGGACGCGGACAACAGTCTTGACATCGAGGCCGGCATCTATCATGAGGACATCGTCCAGATCGACCTTGACGAGCTCATGAGCGTCGGCTCAGGCGACTATGTGGATGTCTTCGTCCTGATGGACAGGTACGAGGACGCGGCCTCCGTCTGGAAGGTGTACCCTGGGTCCATGGACCCGCTGTTCTGCGACGGTCTGAGCGGTGTGGAGGTGGACATGGGGTCGCCGGAGGTGCTAGAGCGGTTCGTGACCCTCACAGAGGGCTTGTCGGAAGCGACCAAGACCTGCATCATCTTCTGGGACCACGGTTCACCCGAGGGTGTCGCGTGGGACGATAACACCGGTTCGGACGCCGAACCGAACTGGCTGACACACTGGGAGGTGGTGTCGGCGCTGAAGGCGCATCAAGTGGACCTCATCGCGACGGATGAGTGCATGACCGGCCAGATGGAAGTGGCCTGGGAGTACCACGTCGGCCTGCCGCAGCTAGGCTATGCCGTCCTCGCGGAGTGCTACACGGGATGGAGGGGCTTCCTGTACGACGAGATCCTCGAAGGGCTGAGCACCCCCGGGGTCACGCCTCGGGAGCTGGCTGATATCATCGTCAAGACGACCTATGAATACTTCCTCGACCCGCCGTTCATGTCCGAGCTGGTCACATCGCACACCGCGGTGGACATGGCCATGCTTGATGGGCTTGACGGCTCGCTCGCGGCCCTGGCCAGCGCCCTTGAGGTTGTCCCGGACGCTGTCATCCATTACGCCGCCTGTCAGGCCAACATCCTGTGGGGCGAGAAGAGCACAGGTTTCGTGGACATACAGGTGTTCGTCGAGACGATCGCAGAGCGCGTCGGTTCGCTTGAGGTCAGGGAGGCCTGCACCGGTGTCCTCACGAACCTGTCGTCAGTGGTCGTGGGCATCGCGGACTCGCATGTCTCGGACGACTTCCAGAACGGTCTCGGGATATGGGTCCCTCATCAAGCGCCGGACTCGCTGGACCTCTATGGATCGTACGATTTCTCTGAGAACGGGTGGCTGGAGTTCCTCCAGTCGTACTGGGCTTGAAGTGCACGTGCGAGGTTGGATGATATGGAGTGCTAGGCGACTGGAGTTGCCGGCCTCCCCTGCGTCGGCTACCCAGAAACCTTCTCGGCCCCGCTTCCCGATGAGCGTTGCGAGTCCACGGTGAGGCTGCTCCCGTCAGGGCCTGACCCGATCTCCGCGGCGAAGGCAGAGGTACCCGCTCTCCAGCGGGCCACAGAGCCACCTTCAACCCCATCGGACAGGGCCTCATAGTTGGTAACTGGACCGGCGCCGGTTCGGTTGCGACGTCCCCAGCTGTCACCCCCGCTGTCGACGATTTCGGTGTACAAGGACACGCCGAACGTCCCGGTCAAGCCTAGCGGGCTTCCCATGTCTGCCCAACTATAAAAGAGGTTTGCGCAGGTTCTCCCCGTCGGATCTCGGTCGTAGCGGGCACACATAATCGACATCAGAATACGATTCCAAGACTGGCACGTCACCGCTCATTCATCATCTTAATATAGCCTCGTGCACGTCAGGGCGCAGGTGCCTCGCGGGGGAGAGCCGGCCGTTTCCGGCTTAGCGGGGCGCGCGATTGAGGGGAGATAGAGTGCTTGGTTTGGAGCATATCGGCAGCAGATGCTTTGCTGTGAGCATGTGTCTTTTGATGGTCGCTGGAGCGTTCCTCGTTATCCCGTCCGGTGGTGGCGTGGGTGTGGTCGCAGCCGCAGACCCTGTCCTCATGACGGTTGGTGTCACGCAGACCCCGGACTCGTTGAACGTATTCGCGATGACCCTCAGCATATCGTACACGATCAACTTCCTTGTGTACGACACGCTGAACTCCGTCGACGAGGACCTGAACCCGGGGCCGCAGCTTGCGACCTCCTGGGAGAGCAACGCCGATGGAACCGTTTGGACATATCACCTCGAGGAGGACGCCCTCTGGCATGACAACGTCCCGGTCACCGCGGACGATGTCGCGTTCACTTTCAACTTGATACTTGACAACCCGACGGAGGGCGCGCTCTGGGGCGGGTATCTCGAAGGATTCGACGACGTAACCGCGGTCGACGATCACACCGTCCAGATCACGCTCGATGTCCCGAAGGCCACGATGCTCAGCATCATGGTACCCATACTCCCGGAGCATGTCTGGAGCCTGATCCCGACGGACAAGATCGACGACGTGGATCCATGGGATCCCGACTACTTCCCGGACGGGCCGATCGGCTCGGGCCCGCTGATCCTCTCGCAGTACTCTCAGACTGACGGGTTCATCCGCCTCCTGAAATGGGACCAGTACTACATCGACACGGTGAACGTCGACGAGGTCCTTTACAAGATATTCAAGACCGATGACGCGATGATGACCTCGCTCTACTCCGGGACGATCGATGTCGCGACCGGCGTGCCGGCAAGGGTCTGGGACGAGACGCTCAGCAGGGCGGACATCGAGGGCCAGGCAGTCAAGTCGCTCTCGATATTCGAGCTGGGTATAAACTGCGCCCCGGAAGAGATGAGGAACAAGGTGGACTTCCCGACGGCGAGCGACAACCTCGAGACATGCAACCTGGCGGTCAGGCAGGCCATCGCCCTCGCTGTGAACAAGACACAGATCGTGAACGAGATCCTTATGGGCCTCGCGGACAAGGGGGATTCTGTCATCTCGACGGCGACGGCCTACTGGCACTACAATGTGACGGCGGAAGAGGAGTTCGCGTTCGACCTCGAGGAAGCGAGGACGTTGCTGGACAACGCGGGATACATAGACATCGATGACGATGACATACGCGAGAACAGCACGAGCGGGGTCGAGCTGACCTTTGATTTCTACTACCGGAGCGAGAAGGTCGATGACCAGCTGGTTGCGGGTATGATCACGAACTGGCTCGCGGATATCGGCATCAACGCGCCCGCGCAGGGCGTGACCGAGAACTCCCTGTACAACCTGTGGTACCAGTGCAGGTACGACATGTACATCTGGGCCTGGGACTTCGATGTCGACCCGTCGTTCGCCCTCTCGGTGATGACCACCGACGAGATTCCGGACGACGCGACCGACTTCACGGCCTGGTCCGACTGCTTCTACTCGAACCCAGTGTACGATGAGATGTACCTGGATCAGCTCAACACGCCTGACATGGCCGAGCGCCAGACGATCATATACGAGATGCAGCAGATACTGTACCGTGACTGCCCGTATGTGGTCCTGTGGTATCCGTTCGGACTGCACGCGTACAGGACTGACAGGTTCTGCAACTTCCCTGACATGGTCTCACACCCTGGCATGACACCGGGCACGATGTGGTACTTCTTCGAGGTCACGCTGATAGGCGAGAACGAGAACGCACCGCCGACCAATGTGGATGCGGGGAACGACCAGACCGTGTACCTCGGCGAGACGCTGAGCTTCACGGGGAACGCGACGGACCTCAACGATCCAACCAGCACACTCAACTGGACCTGGACCTTCGTTGAGCCTGACAGCAGCTCCGATGTGCTCTACGGGAAGACCGTGAGCTACACGTTCTCGCAGATAGGGACCGTGGACGTCACGCTGGTGGCCACGGACCCGGGAGGACTGAACGGGACGGACTCGCTCGCCGTCGAGGTCCAGGAACTCCCGGAGAACGCCGGATTGCTGGAGGGGTACGTGACAGGTGCATCGGCCGCGCCCATTGCCGGGGCCGAGATCCTGATAGGCACGCTGTTGAGGACCTCGTACACCGATGGCTATTATTCCGCTGTGCTGCTGCCGGGCGACTACGAGGTAAGTGCGAGCGCCGCGGGGTACAGCGAAGTTGCGGACGACGTCACAATCTTGGAGAACTCCACTGTCTGGCTGAACTTCACGCTGGAGGCGACCACGGGCATGCTCACGGGTCACATATATGACAGTGCGACCGGGGATTCGATAGCCTTCGCGAGCGTCGTCCTGATGCTGCCGACGACGAACACGACTCTGATGACGAACGCGGAAGGCTTCTTCGAGTTCACGTTCGTGGCTCCTGGCACCCATACGCTGAATGTGACCGCGCAGGACTACGAGTCGAACTCCACGACGGTCGTCGTGGTTGCGGGGGAGACGACGGTCCAGGACATGGACCTCGCGCCTGAGGCGGACGATTCATCGAGCGGCGGCGGGCTCAGCCTTGCCGTCGTCGCGGGCATAGGCATCGCGGTCGCGGCGGTGGTCGCGGCGGTGGCTTTGCTGATGCTCAAGCGTAAGAAGAAGTCAGACGAGGTCCCGCCTCCGCCGACAGCACCGTGATATCTTGGCATCCGTCGGGAAACTTCTGAAAACCCCTTACAGAACCCTTTGTAGGGCGACTTCGTGGGACGGCCAGAGCGTAGGCTGTGGTCTCCCGGATCTCATAAGGTGTGGGGAATGAAGCAGTCGAGAAAGATCATCCTAAGGAAGGTAATGAACTCAGCCGTCACGGTTTTCCTCGTGATCATCCTCAACTTCGTCCTCTTCAGGATGATGCCGGGGAACCCCATCAACACGATGGTCCCGAACGATCCGAAGATACCTGAGGAGTACAAGCTGAAGCTGATCGACGAGTACGGGCTGGACCAGCCGTGGTACCTCCAATTCTTCACGTACCTGGGCAACGTGGCCACTCTGGACTTCGGTGATTCGTTCATATACCGGAATACTCCCGCGACGCAGATCATCCAGGAGAACCTGATGTGGACGCTTCTCCTGGTCGGGACGTCGTCCATCCTGATGATTGCGATAGGCATGGCGATGGGGGTCATAGCCGCTTGGAAGCGCGGAGGGCTGTTCGACACGAGCTCGCTCGCGTTCTCGCTGTTCTTCTACGCGATGCCAACATTCTGGTTCGGGATGATGCTCATCGTCGTGTTCGCCACGGAGTGGAAGGTGCTGCCGCCCAACGGCGCGCTCACCTTCGGGGAGACCTTCGAGAATAGCCTGTCGTGTTACGTCGACGTGATCAAGCACCTCATACTGCCCGTCGTCAGCCTCACCATAGGGAGCATCGCCGCGTTCTCCATCATCATGCGTGGTTCGCTGATCGACGTCATGACCGAGGAGTACATCACCACCGCCAGGGCGAAGGGCCTCACCGAGATGCAGGTGCTGAGGCACCACGCCGTCCCGAACGCCATGCTCCCCATGGTCGCGCTCATAGCCATCGACCTGGCGTTCGTCGTCGGCGGGGCGTTCCAGACCGAGGTCGTGTTCGATTATCCGGGCGTCGGCTGGGCGACCGTCCAGGCCACATACGATCTGGACTATCCGGTGCTGCAGGCGGCGTTCTTCCTGATAGCGATGGTCGTGATAGCCGCGAACCTGATTGCCGATCTTCTCATGATATACATGGACCCGCGGGTCAAGCTGGGGTGAACAAGATGACTGAAACTGGTACCCCGGCAAGGGGAAGGTTTGCTCGCGTGGCCCTCAGGATGGGCCTGGCTGAGCCGACCATCGAGAAGCTCATGCTCATGAGGAAGAAGGGCGCGGCCACCTGGCGCATATTCAGCTCCAACCGGCTGGGCATGTTGGGCCTGACCATCCTCGCGGTCTTCGCGGGGATGGCGATCTTCGCTCCACAGATTATGTACGTCCTGTCGCTCATAGGGGGATGGGACTACGCCTACGGACCGTTCGACGAGGTCGCGGCCCAGGGGTCGGGCATCGCCCCGTCACCGGACCATTGGTTCGGGACGGACTTTCGCGGGTCCGACATCCTCGCCCGGGTGATCTACGGCTCCAGGGTGTCTCTGGAGGTTGGGCTCGTGGCGACCGTGGTCTCGATGGGCCTCGGCTCTGTCGTCGGCCTCCTGAGCGGTTTCTGGGGCGGATGGAAGGACGAGATCCTCATGCGCATAACGGACGTGTTCCTCGTCATCCCATGGCTCGTGCTGATGATAGTGCTCGCCACCGTGCTTCCAGGGGGACCGAGCGTCGGGAAGGTCGTCATGGTCATAGGCATCACGGGCTGGTCGAGCACCGCGAGGATTGTCAGGGCTCAGGTCCTGTCCCTGAAGGAGCGAGTGTTCATAGAGCGCGCACGCGCGATAGGCGCGGGCGACTACTACATCGTCGGGAAGCACATCTTCCCGAACGTGTTCCCGCTTGTGTTCGCGAACTCCATCCTGACTGTGGCGTTGTCAATCCTGTCCGAGAGCACCCTCAGCTTCATCAAGCTGGGACCGAACCCGTCCGAGGTTGTCACCTGGGGGAACATGCTGGAGGACGCGGTCGAAGGACATGCGATCATCAACGGGCTCTACATATGGATCATCGTACCCGGGCTGTGCATCGTGTTCGTCGTGCTCGGGTTCACCTTCGTGGGCTATGCACTGGATGAGATATTCAACCCGAAGCTCAGGAAGCGCTGATCCCGATACCGTACGCGCGCGCCCGCAACCGTTAAATAACGCCCGACCGTTCCGCTCGCAGAAACATATCGGTAGCTGGTCTGCATGAAGTTCAAAAGCACCATTATGATTGCCGCGGCGGTCGTGGTCGCGGTCGCCCTGGTTGCGGCAGCAGCGTTCTTCGTGTTCGCTGATGACGAGAAGACGGTACTGAAGGTCTATTGCGCGGGCAGCCTGTCCGAACCCTTCTGCGACATGGAGGCTGGTAACGACCTCGAGGCGCTGTTCGAGGAGGAACACCCTGATGTCGACGTGCAGGTAACCGCGGGCGGGAGCGCGGACATGATAAGGCGCGTGACCGGCATGAACCAGACCTGCGATGTGCTGGCGTCGGCCGACTACTTGCTCATACCGTCGATGATGATCAACGTGACCCCGAAGGCCGCTGACTTCTGCGTCCAGTTCGCCAAGAACAGCATGGTGCTCGCCTACACGGACGCGAGCGCCCATGCGGACGAGATAACGGCCGATAACTGGTACGATGTACTCCGCATGGACGATGTCAAGTTCGGCTTCTCGAACCCGAACGACGACCCCTGCGGCTACAGGTCGCAGATGACCCTCCTGCTCGCCGAGACCTACTACGGGGACGCGGTGATATACGAGGACCTCATCCTCAACAACACGAACATGATCGGGGTCACGTACGACTCGGTCAACGACACTTCCACCGTGAGCGTCCCGACCACCCTGACCTACGACGAGGACAAGCTCATGATCAAGAGCGCGGAGGTGGACCTGACGAGCGCCCTCGAGGCCGGGTCGATCGACTACCTGTTCATATACGAGAGCGTCGCATTCAGGCACGAGTCCTCAGGCCAGAGATTCCTCGAGCTTCCGAGGGAGGTCAACCTGAACGACACCGCCTTCACGAGCAGCTACGCCAAGGTGAAGGTGAAGCAGTTCGCGGACAACACGAATGTCAGCAAGATAAAGACGGTCAAGGGCAGCCCGATCGTGTACGGAGTCACCATCCCGCACAACTCGGAGCACCCCGACCTAGCGGCGGAGTTCGTGAAGTTGCTGCTCGGCGTCCAGGGCCAGGATGTCATGGTAGAGGCTGGTCAGGAGTCCATCGCTCCAGGCGTGGCCGGATACTGGAAGGCCGAGGTCCCTGAGGAACTGCAAGACTACGTGAGCTGATATGGGACTGGCAAGGTTGACCAAGGGTTTGTCCAGGGTCGAGCCGTTCGTGCTGCTGTTCGCGGTAGTGGGAGCGGTACTGATCACATTCATAGCCCTGCCGCTCGTCGCCACGGTGGTGTACGAGGGGCCAGGGGACCTAGTGACCGCCCTGGAGGATCCGGAGGTCAGGAGCGCCATCACCGTTAGCTTCGGCGCGGCGCTCCTCGCGACCGCCCTCTCCCTTGTGTTCGGCATACCCCTCGCATACATCATGGCGAGGAAGCAGTTCCCGGGGAAGGGCGTGCTCCAGGGGATCATCGATGTGCCCATCGTCGTGCCCCACACCGTCGCCGGCATCGCCCTGCTCGTGGTGTTCGGGAGGATGGGCATGTTCTCGGACGAGATGTCCGCTCTGGACCTGAAGTTCGAGGACCATCTGCTGGGCATCATCGCCGCGATGATGTTCGTCAGCGCGTCGTTCGTGGTCAACGCGGTCAGGGAGGGGTTCGAAGCAGTCGACCCCCGGCTGGAGCATGTCGCCCGGTCGCTCGGGGCGAGCGGCTCCCAGGCATTCATGACAGTCACCCTGCCCCTGTCGAGTTCGGCCGTGCTAACCGGCGCCGTGATGGCCTGGGCCAGGGCGGTCAGCGAGTTCGGGGCGGTCTACATCATCGCCTCGTTCCCGAAGATAGCCCCGACGCTCATGTACGAGAGGAACCTGCATAGCGGGTTGTCAGAGTCGATGCCCGTCGCGGCCCTCCTGGTCGTGCTCTGCGTGGGCATATTCGTCACCTTCAGGACGGTGTCGGTCTATCTGAAGAAACGCTCGGAGGAGATGTGATGATCTCCGTCAAGGGCCTGAGCTATTCCGCGGGCGAGTTCAACCTCCACGACATATCCTTCGATGTAGGGAAGGGCGAGACGCTCGTGGTCCTCGGACCCACGGGCGCTGGCAAGACCGTGCTCCTCGAGATCTTGGCAGGGTGCAGACACCCGCGGTCAGGGTCGGTGGCGGTCGGGGGCACGGACGTCACGCACCTCCCTCCGGAGAAGCGCGGGATAGGGCTGGTCTACCAGGATTATCTTCTCTTCCCTCACCTGGATGTGTTCGACAACATCGCCTACGGGCTCCGGGCGACCGCTCTCGGGCACGACGAGGTGGACACGGAGGTCCGGGCCACCGCTGCCCAGATGAAGGTGTCCCATCTCCTGCACCGCAGGACCAGGAACCTGAGCGGGGGCGAGCAGCAACGTGTGGCGCTGGCGCGGACGCTCATCACGAGGCCGAAGGCGGTGCTCCTCGACGAGCCGTTCAGCGCGGTCGACCCGAACACGAAGGAGGCCCTTATGCGGGAGCTGTCAGGCATCCTCGAGGACCGCGGCCTGACGACCGTGTATGTGACCCATGACCAGGTCGAGGCGATGGAGATGGCCGACAGGATCGCGGTCATGAACGCCGGCAGGATCGTGCAGATCGACACCCCTGAGGAGGTCTTCAGGGCACCGCGATCGGAGTTCGTGGCGAACTTCGTCGGCATCCGGAACATCCTCAAAGGCGTGGCCAGGAGAGAGGGAAGCACCACCCTCGTGTCCGTGGGTGGCATCGGCCTCGTGTCGTCGGTCGAGCTCCAGGGGGACGTGCACGTGACCCTCCGGCCAGAGGACATCATAGTCTCCCGTCACAAGCTGGAATCAAGCGCGAGGAACTCCCTGTCAGGTGAGGTCGTATCCGTCGTCGAGAAGGGACCCGTGGTCTATGTGACCGCCGCCTGCGGGCCGCAGCTGACCGCCGCTGTCACCAAGGAGTCCTTCAAGGAGCTGAGGGTCACGCTCGGGGACGAGGTGTTCATGACCTTCAAGGCCTCGAATGTGAACATCTTCTGACGCCGGCCAGGTCAGCTCCCGAGACTCGAAGTCGGTCCCGGTAGCCACGAATCAACCTCTATATACGGTCCGAGGCATTCTAGGTGCGGTCCAGAGGAGTCAGGTGGTGGGCCGCACGCCCGCCCTGCTGCACGGACTGGACCTTCGTCCGGGTTGGTTGAATGGCGGTCTCACGGCGGTTCGCGGTTGCTCTGTTCGGGTCCTTGGTGTTGCTGGTCCCCGCCGCAAGCGTCCTGGGCGTTGCCGGCGAAGGTGCGGCTCTGGATGAGTCGGTCCTCCGCATCGGGTTCCTCCAGAAGATAGACAGCCTCAACCCGTTGATGGGCGGTTCCGACACCGCCTGGGTGTTCTACGGGCTGGTCTATGACAATCCGCAGTGCGTCGATGGGCGGATGAACACCGTGGGCAACCTGTGCACCGCGTCCGTCGCCGTCTCGTCGACCGACCCCGACATGATTGCGAGTGGGGAGCCGTACGGGTCGGTCTGGGAGTACACCATCGCGAAGGAGGCGCAGTGGCATGATGGGGAGCCGTTCACCGTTGACGACCTCGTCTTCAACCTGAACCTGAATGCGGACAACTACGAATCGATGTGGGCGAACCAGCCGTTCACATACTTCATGTCCTACGCCGAGGTCATCGACGAGGAGACCGTCCGGGTGCATTTCTACGACCGGGTCTCAGAGGAGCCTCAGCCTGCTGCCTACGGCAAGATGCTCGGCATACCGATGCTGCCCGAGCACAAGCTCGGCAGGATGTCGCCGTCCGAGCTGGCGTTCTCGTGGAGCGGCGTGTTCGACGGAGAGGACATCCCGCTCGTGGGCACTGGCCCGTTCATGGCGCAGGCCGACATCTATCAGACCTGGCAGGAAGGAGGGCCTATCACACTCGTCCGTAACCCGGACTATCACTGGGGCGTCGAGAAGGGCGAGTACGTCAAGTTCGACAAGATCGTCATGAGGTTCTACGAGGACGCGTCAGCGATGGAGGGCGACCTGAAGGCAGGAGCGCTGGATGTGGCTCAGCTGCCCCCGGACAACTTCGAGGAACTTCTGACGGGTATCGACGCGGGCTACATGAAGGACATCGCGACATACTCGGGCCTGAGGTGCACGCAGTACTTCACAGAGGTCGCCGTGAACATGAACCTCGCGGGGCCGAACCCCTCTCGACTGGATCCAGTCATACGGCAGGCGCTCGCGAAGGCGATGGACAAGGAGTACATAGCTGACACGTTGTACCTCGGGTACGCAGAGCCCGGGAGCACGCTCATATCCCCGGTCAACCCCGCATGGCACTACGAGCCCACCAGCTCCGAGATGCTGACATACGACATCGGGGCCGCGAACGAGATGCTCGAGGCCGCTGGCTACAGGTACACCACGGACAGTCCTATGGTGAGGGTGTGCTCGGACGAGAGTCTGGCCGTCAGGAACGGCTGGGCCACGAACATCACGACGCTCAGCTACGATATGGTCGTGAGGACGGAGTCCCCCGAGGAGCGCGTGATCGCAGCCTATCTGGAATCCCAGTGGCGCGCGATCGGGGTGGATATGGACTATACCATAGTGGACGAATCGGACCTGGGGCCGATCGCCTACAGCTATGCCTACGATATGATCATATGGTACTGGAGCTCGGACATAGACCCGAACTACCAGCTGTTCTGTCAGTCGAGCTTAGCCTGGTCCGGCTGGTCCGACAACAAGTACTACAACGCCTCGTACGATGCCAACTACATCGACTCGGTTCATGAGATGGACCGTGTTGTGCGGAAGACTTACACGGACAACTGCCAGAGGATACACTACGAGGACGCCTCTTACATGATCTTGGCATACCCGTACCAGACATACGCGTGGCGGACCGACACGTTCACGGGCTGGGGCGACTGGTCCGAAGAGCCTGGTAGGAGCATCGACAACTTCTGGAGCGGAAACCCCTTGTGGTTCGACCTGGAGCCCGTCAAGCCTGGCACGAGCACGATGATGTACGTCGTCATCGGTGTGGCGTCTGCCGGTGCGGTCGCAGTCCCGGTGATATTCTTCCTCAGAAGGCGGAGGAAGGCCTCGAAGTGACCGTCCCGTCAGGTCGGTGAGCTGCTCCGACAGGCGATGCAATGGCTGCCCATTCCCGTGACCCCGCGGCATGCAATAGCAGGCAAGGTCCCTGCGAATCCGATGCATTTATGCGAGGGACCAGACATGCGCCATATGATGGCTCAGGACGTGCTGGCGGGGCTAGAGGTCCGGCGGACGGAGGACCTGGCTGGAATCAAGGAGCTCGCCCGGCGGACGGGGCTCGAGGTCGAAGAAGGCCCTCTCAGAGGGATCATCGTCGCCTACGGACTGTACGATGGCGATAGGCTCGTCGGGAGCGCGACCCTCGAGCAGAAGGACATCCACACATTCCTAGAATGGGTGGCGGTCGACGAGAGCTTGAGGGGGCGTGGCGCAGGGCGCGCGCTCGTGGCCGCGGTCGAGGACGATGCGAAGGACAGGGGCATGAAGGAGTTATGGGCGAAGGCCCGCATGCCAGGATTCTACGAACGGATAGGCTTCAGGGTGCTCGGGGACGACGAGATCGGCCCGAAGACCCTGGATGGGTGCAAGGACTGTCCGCAATTCCGAACCAGCTGCTTCCCGGCGATAGTCGTGAAGGCTCTGTAAGTCCCTCAGGATGCATGTCTAGGGATGATGATCATTCGGAGTGCCTGTCGAAGCGGTACCCGCACGGCTGGTGCATCTGCTCTCCCTTGGTCCTCGGGTATTTCCGGCACTGCAGCGGCCTGACGACGTACGCCTTGCATCTGGCCTTCGGAGGGTCGTCGTCGGTGTATCTGAGGAATGGACACTTCACTAGGAACTCGCAGCATGCTCCGCAGTCCAGGCAGCCGCCGGTTCTGTCAGGGTCGACCGGGAGCACGAGGCTGGTGAAGAACCTCGTCAGTTTTCCGTCGAAGGGTCCGTCTTTCTTTCGCATGCGCGCCATGTTGTCCGAGCCGCGATTGCGGTCCCTGCATTAGGCCTTTCCGTGCTCGGGAGTCCTGAGCATCTCCTTGAGGGTGCACCCGCCGGCTCGTTCGGCTGTCACTGAGCGGATATCTCATCGGAACATCCACTGAAGCAAGACGCTGAAGAACCAGAATCCCCCTGGAAGGGAAGTGGACCGTGTGGGATTTGAACCCACGGCCTCTTGCTTGCGAAGCAAGCGATCTTCCGCTGATCTAACGGCCCTTGTGGTGTCCAGGGAGAATGACAGGCGTATTTCTAGCTTTGCTAGGCCACGGTTCTCAGGATGCTGTCCACCGTGTGCCCAGCCGTGCCGAGGTACGCCCTCGGGTCCAGGGCGTTCACGACCTCCTCCTCGGAGAGAAGGGCGGCGACGCTCTTGTTCGCCATCAGGTCGGCTTTGAAGTCCTTCCCGGCCCGCTGTGCGTCCATGCTGCACTTCCGGATGAGCTCGTGGGCCTCCTGCCTGCCCATGCCCTTCGAGACGAGAGCCAGCATGACCGACTCGGCCATGATGACGCTCCCGGCCCTGGCCAGGTTCTCGACCATCCGGTCTTTGTTCACGACAAGTCCGGCGAACAGCCTTTCCATCTTGACAAGCATGTCGTCGAGCAGTATGAACGAGTGGGGCACGAAGATCCTCTCGGCCGACGAGTTCGTCAGGTCGCGTTCGTGCCAGAGTATGGCACTCTCGTAGGCCGGTGACATGAAGCCGCGGACTATGCGCGCGAGGCCGCAGACGTTCTCAGCGGTCACGGGGTTCCTCTTGTGAGCCATCGTCGAGCTCCCGACCTGCGTGGAGTCGTCGAACGGCTCGGAGACCTCCCCCAGCTCGCTCCGCTGCAGGTTCCTCACCTCGGTCGCGAACTTCTCGACGGAGCACGCGATGTTCGCGAGCACCGACATGAGCTCGACATACCTGTCCCTCGCCACTATCTGGCTCGGGCCTTCCTCGATGCCCAATCCGAGTAGCTCCATCGTGTGTGCCTGGATGTCGGAGGCCATCGGGCCGAACCCGGCGCCTGTGCCTACCGCCCCGCTCATCTTGCCGACCAGTATCCTGGCGGAGCACTCCCTCAGCCGCTGCTGGTGTCTGTGCGTCTCGAGCGCGTAGTTGGCCATCTTGAGGCCGAAGGTTATCGGCAGCGCGTACTGCCCATGGGTCCTGCCGACCATGATCGTGTCCCGGTTGTCGTTGGCCTTGCTCGCAAGGGCCTTCTTCATGGACTCCAGATCATGGTCTATAAGCGCGATGGCGTCTTTGATCTGCAGGGCGGCCGCCGTGTCGGTTATGTCGTTCGAGGTGGCCCCGACATGGACGTACTTGCCGCTCTCACCGCACTGCTCGCTCAGCGCCCTGATGACGGCCGTGATCTCGTGGTTGATCTTCCGGTCGATCTCCTGGACCCGGTCGAGCTTGACGTACCTGGTCGTGGCGGTCTTCTTGATGATGTCGGCGTGGTCCTGTTTGACGTTGCCGACCTTGGCGTGCGCCAGCGCGAGCGCGGCCTCGACGTCGAGCAGCCGCTGGAGGCGGTTCTCCTCGTCGAATATCGCCTTCATCTCCGGCCGGCCGTACCTGAAATCCAAAGGACAGACTGGCATAACGCCCCTTCCCCGAAGAGGAGATATGCGTGGGGGAGATAATCCTTTCGCGCTCCGGGGAAAGCGGGACGCAGGGCGAAGATTGATGGCACCTCTATGCTATGGCTTTTGGTGATAGGATGAGCAGGGGTACATCTCAGGGGACCATCCCGGATTGGATGAGGGAGGCGTCCATCCCACGGGCTGCTGGGCGACCTTCCGTCTTCGTCGTGTCGTGGAGGGTGCGTTGGGCTGTCGTCGTACTCGCCTTCGCGCTCAACGTGGCCGCGCTGGCCATCTATCCCATCATCGCCTCCTTCACCCTCCTGTTGTCGGCCGCGGCAATCGCGTTCGTGATCATTCGAAGCCCGGGCGAGGTCAGTCTACGCCAGAAGGCGGTTGTCCTGGTGACGTGTGTGGTTGTGGTGTGCCTCATGCTGGCATTCGTCCCTTCGGTGTTGGGCGGGTTGATGACCGACCCGCGGACGGAAGGTATGCCCGCTGATGTCGGGTACTTCGCCTCGACGACTATCGCGTTGGGCATGACCTTCTTGGCCTTCCTAGTACGGGAGCCCCACACCATCAGTGCACCATGGAAGGCGGTCGTGCTCCTCGTCCATGCGATGATCGATTCCTACGTGTGGACCTCCAGTGCTCAGGTCCCGTTCCTTGAGCCTCTGGCTTATGGAGCTATCTGGCCGATGGCCATGTTCACCGTTATTATCCCGTTCGCAGTGTTCGCGTATGGGCGGCATGAGATATCCGTCCCGTCCGATGCATGGCAGTGATGAGGGGTGCCAGGAGTTATCAACGCTGATAACCTGAGGCGAACCTGCTTAAACGGTCGTCGACCTAGTTTCCTTCCGAGCGGAATGACACCCGAGCAGAGGAACAAGGAAGTATCGAAACTGCTGGCCGACGACTATTCCCAGAAGATACTGGTCAGCACGTACTCTGCCCCCATGTCCGCCCAGAGGCTCAGCAAGATCTGCCAGATACCGATAGCCGCGTGCTACAGGCGGATCCACGACCTGGAATCAGTCGGCCTGCTGGGAGTGGACAGGGAGAAGGAAGTGTACAAGGGCCGCAAGGTCCGACTGTACAGGTGCAGGCTCCGCTCGGCAACGATACGTTTCCTCAACGGGAGGTTCGTTGTAAGATACGACATGATGCCAGAGAATGGAGACAACGGAGATAACGGTGGCGACCAGCCGACGCCGGCGTCCGACGCGGTACAACTGGCCAGCTGAGCTGGGAGCCCCGGTCAAACACCTTTCCTGTCCAACTCGTTGTTCACCAGTGTTATGCAGTGGTCCGCGTGGTAGCTTATGGGCCCCAGGGAGACCTTCTTGGGTTCGTACCCCATGAGCAGGGCCTCCTCCTCGGGGTTCAGGTCCTGGTCGTCCCCCAGCACGAACGTGCAGTCGCGCCCGAACTGGACGTTCCGGATGTCCTCCCCGTCCTCCTTGAGGTAGTACATCTTCGACTCCTTCGAGACGTTCGACAGGACCTCGCTGTAGCTGCGCTCTGATATGTATATGCCAGGGGAGCATCTGCGCTCCCCTTCGCCCTTCTGGAGCAGGGCGTTCCTGATGAGCGCGGCCGTGCTCCTCTCGTCTGGGTTGAGGTACCTGACCTCAGAACCGTCTACCCGGAGCGTCTTGGGGGGGTTGGGCTCCCCCAGAAGCATGAGGCTGACCTCCGCGTCCTTGCGGATCCCGTGGGACAGGAAGAACGCCGAGTTGATGCATCTGAGTAGTATGTCCAGCCTGCCGGTCGAGCCGCACAGGTCGTCGAGCTTGAAATCCGCGGACGTGATGGCTCTGTGTCCGAGGACTATGAACCGTCTCAAAGTGTCATGCCTCCTTTGCGAAATCCGTCCCCTTGAACTGCTTCATGAGCTGCCGGCGCATCTTCCTGTTCCCCAGGAAGCCCTTCATGGCCCGCTTGGACATGTTGTACTGCTTCAGGAGCTCCCTCACGTCCTTGGGCGACGTGCCGCTCCCGCGGGCCACCCTGACGATCCTCGAGGACTTGATGACCTTCGGGTCCTCTAGCTCCTCATCGGTCATGGAGTCCATGATGACCCTGAACTTGCGCAGGCGCTCCTGCGTCGCCTCCATGTCCTGATCCTTGAGCTTATCCGACAGGCCAGGGAGCATGGCCGCGATCTTCTTCAGTGGCCCCATCCCCTGGAGCATCTCCATCTGGTCGTACATCTCCTTGAGCGAGAACTTCCCGGACATCATCCTCCGGGCGGACTCCTCGGCCTTGCCCTCGTCCATGACCTCGCTGGCGGCCTCGATAAGGGACTTGATGTCCCCCATCCCGAGGAGCCTGCTTATGAACCTGTCAGGGTCGAACCTCTCGAAGTCCTCCATGTGCTCCCCGACGCCGACATAGCAGATGGGCGCGCCAGTCTCCGCGACGGCGCTCAGGGCACCGCCGCCCTTGGCGGTGCCGTCGAGCTTCGTGATCACCACGCCCGTCAGCCCCACCGCCTCGTGGAACGCCTTGGCCTGGGGCCCGGCCTGCTGTCCTGTCTGAGCGTCGAGCACGAGGATCTTCTGCTCCGCGTTCACGGCCTTGGCGATGTCCTCGATCTCCTTGATGAGGTCGCCCTCAAGCGAGTGCCTGCCTGAAGTATCGAATATGATCACGTCGAACCCGTCGAACTCCTTCAGGGCGTGCTTCGCGATCTTGACGGCGTTCTTCTCCTTCGGGTCCCCGTACACGGGTATGTTGAGCTTCTTGCCGATCTGTGATAGCTGGTCGTACGCCGCGGGCCTGTGCACATCCGCCGCTACGAGCCCGACCTTCATGCCGCGCTTGTGAAGGTCCTTCGCAAGCTTCCCGGATGTGGTCGTCTTGCCCTGGCCGTACAGGCCGACCATGAGTATGCGCTGAGGTTTGGCCGGTATCTCCTTTGCCTTACCAACCATCTTGACGAGTTCTTCGTAGACGATCTTGATGACATGTTCCCTGGAGCTCATCCCGGGCGGGGGCTTCTCCGTGAGCGCACGGTTCTCGAGCTCCTTGGTCATGCTGAGGACGAGCTTGACATTCACATCGGCCTGGAGAAGCGCGCGCTGTACATCGCGGACGACATCTTTGACCAGCTTCTGGTCGACATGTGACGCGTTGGCGATCTTCTTTATAGCGTCGCGAAGTGACTGGCCAAGGTTGTCTAGCACCATATGTCCCGACGCACGCGCTAAGTGTCCGCCGCGATAAATAGGTTGTGCAAACGAGCTACCAACGAACAAAAAAAGGGAAGGGAAGGGCTAGCCTTGTCAGAAGGGATGGGATGCACTCTAACAACTAGCCCAAAATTTCCCAAGTCATATATTGGCGGTGCACTATATATACTTGTCGAGCGGGAGGTTATATATTCCGGTGGTCCCCGCCCCCCTCCAGGAGGGCATAGCCAGCATGCCCAGGGGAAAACGTCGCCTTTCATACTGGCGCACCCCTGCGCTTCATCTGCTGCCGGTGCACCCTACAAGTACCCCGAATTCTGCAGGACCATGATGTCCTCGGTGCTGAGCTTCTCCCCGTTCTTGAACTTGTCGAAGATTTCCTCCGCCTCCTTCTTCGCGGAGGTATCGTCGCGCTCCTTCCTGGCGCGTCTTCCCTTGTCCCGTATGCCGGATATGAGCTTGTCGAAGTCGTGCACCTGCCTTATGTGCTCTATGTGCTCCCTGTGCTCCTCGTCGGCGGCAAGCTTCGTCTCGATGAACTTCTCCTGGGCGTCGTCCGCTTCCCTCCTGAGCCTGTCCGCCTCCTCGTAGAGCTTGAGCATTGCGTCGTGTTCGGCCTGAGCCTTCTCCGCGAGCTCGGCGACCTTCCTGTGGAATTCCTCCGCCTTGTCCTTGGCGTCCCGGGCCTCCGTCTCGGCGGTCTTGACCTCGGTGAACTCCTCGATCTCCTTCTCCATCGCTTGAATCCTGCCGGAGAAGGCAGATATCTCCTCGACTAACGCCCGCTCCTTCTCGGGGGTGAGCACGGACGTCATGTGCCTCTTCTCGAGGGCCCTGAGCTCGACCTTCAGTTTCCTGATCGACAAGCCGCTCTTGGGCATCCTCTCCCTTCGGAGCATCTGGGCCTTGTCGCTGAGGTCGTTGAACTTGTGGTTCCATTCGTCCCTGTTCGCCTTGGTCGCTTTGACCTCTGCGTTGAGCTTGTCCCTGCTCTCGCGTTTGGTGTTTGCTTCCTCGATGAACTTCCTGACCTGGGCATTAAGGCCGTCTCGCTTCTCGGCCCATTCCCTGGTCTTCTCGTTCAGTTCGTCCCTGAGCCGCTTGTGCATCTCGGCATCCGAATTGTGGCGAGAACGCTTGTCTTCGAGGTCTCCAATCAGCTCAGTCATACGACACCAACGCCTTCAGAACGCGCATTCAGTCTGGACGCGGAGAGGACAATAATGGGTCCTGTTTATATCCTTTTCGGAGCTGGGTCTTGCGGAGGTCGAGTGGACGAGATGACGACGCGAGGCCACTGGCGCGGCAGTCCCTGCGGGCGATGCTCGTGGGGATTACTTTAATATCCGACACACGACATTCAGCATCAAGCACTGGGTGGTTCTAGTGAACGATAGAGACCTTCAGTTGGCCAGCGCTCTGGGTACCGAGCTTCGCGCGGGCGACACATCACTCTTGTACCTGGTGTCCACGAAGTACACCAACATAGTCCGCGTGAACCTGGTCATCTTGAAGGCGTTGCTCGACGGTCTTAAACTGAAGGGCATAGTGATAACAGTGGACCGTCCGCACCAGTACCTGTCCCACCTTCTTCAACTCCATGGAGTGGGCCAGGACAACCTATCGTTCATAGACGCCATCGCTGCTCACGCGTCTGACACCAAGCCTGGAGGCGCGGCCGTCGAATACCAGCATGGCCCATTCCATGTGGAGGCCCTCCCGGAGTTCCTGCGCAGCTCAAACGGGTCAGATCCCGCCAATGCGAACTTCTCGGAGGCCGAGTTCGTACTCATAGACAACGTCTCCACGATGCTGACATACAACACCCTGGACAGCCTGAGGGTGTTCTTGATCAGATACGTGGAGGTGGCGAACAGCAGCAATCGGAAGCCTGTCATGACCGTGCTCGTGATGGACAAGGACGTGCATGTGGAACTGCACAGGTTGGTGTCGAGCATGTCCTCGAGGGTCGTGGAGCTCAGCCCCGAGATGACGGTCAGGCAGATCTCGGATGGAGGGGCGAAGTCCAAATCGAGGTCACCAGACATACTC
>CAZMPY010000027.1:0-107798 GCA_964568665.1 uncultured Thermoplasmata archaeon
GCCGGCGCTCGCCCTGTGCTGTCCCTTCGGGACCGCGGGCTCAAGCACCGCCAGCGCGGACTTCATGGCCTCGGCGCCCATGACCAGCTCGGGCAGGTATATCTCGCCCTTGCCGAACCTCTCGCCGACGGTCTTGATGCCTTCCGCGAGGCCCTTCTCGATGGCCACGAGCGGGTTCACGCCGTCCTTCAATGCCTGCTTCGCGAGGTCTGCGATTGTCTCCATCTCGTAGTTTATCACAGCATTCCTCAGCCGTGTTACTGCATCTTCCATTGGTGTTACCCCCAATTGCCGTCCTCCGGAACCACTTTCCTCGGGACCTCTTTTCGGAGGGTCGACTCCCTGTCGCAAGACCGGGCCGTCATCCTCCGATTTAAACCGGCATATGCGATACCCTAATTAATCTTTCTGCACGCGGCTCTCGGCGCGGAAAGGCGCATGCTGGCAATACATAGTGTGATGTGAATAAAAATATTGTCAAAGAAAAACAGGCCGGCGAACGGCTCATCCGGGCTCCGGATTGGAGGAAACTTTTTCAGGGAGGAGGCATTCTCCCCCGACATAGGAGGGTCAAAAATGCCCAGCGCAGGTGTCCCCGTCATCGAGCTCAAGGGGACGAGCAAGACCGTGAAGATAGGTGCGGGAAAGACACCGGTTCTCGTCGGTGAGAGGATCAACCCTACCAACAGGAAGGAGCTGATCGCGAAGCTCAAGGCGGGGGAGTTCGACATCCTGGAAGGCGAGGCGAAGAAGCAGATCGCCAACGGTGCCGAGGTCCTCGACATCAACGTCGGGGTCCCGGGCATCGACGAGAAGCACGCCATGCTGGAAGCCCTCAGGATCGTACAGGGTGCAGTGGACGTGCCCCTGTGGATCGACACATCGAACCCCGAGGTCCTCGCCATCGCGCTCAAGCATGTGGTGGGCAGGCCCGGGATCAACTCGACCACGGGCGAGGAGAAGAGGATGGATGTCGTCGTCCCCCTGGCAGCGGAGTACGGCGCGGCCCTCGTGGGGCTCTGCATCGACGACGCGGGCATCCCGACCACCTCCGAGAAGAGGGTCGAGATCGCCAGGAAGATCATAGACCGCGCTGAGAAGGCCGGCCTCGACAGGAACAACATCATCATCGACTGCGTCGCGCTGGCCTGCGCGACCGGCGAGAGCGGCGCCAAGGCGACGCTCGACACGATCAGGATGTGCACCCAGGAGCTCGGGGTCAACACGACCATCGGGCTGAGCAACGTGTCCTTCGGGCTCCCCGAGAGGCCCGTCCTGAACGCGAACTTCATGCTCATGTGCGGAGGCCAGGGCATGACCTGCTTCATCGGCAACCCGAACGACCCGAACATGCAGGCGGCGCTCAAGGCGTCGAAGCTGTTCTGGGGCGAGGACAAGTACGCCATGGGCTACCTGACCTGGTACCGGAGACGGCAGGCGGAGATCGCCGCGGCAGCGCAGAAGAAGTAGGCCGGATGCAGGCCTGGAAACCCCACAAACCACTTGTCTCTGTTTCTGTTGGTCACTTCGGCGTGTCCAACCCGCCGCTCACCGTCTCCTGAGCTTCGGGTTCATCACGTCGTCGAGCGCGTAGCCCACCAGCGAGAACGACAGGACCATCAGGACGATGGCCAGGCCCGGCGCGGATATCCACCACCACGCGTTGTTGTCGAACGCCCCGTTGGCGTAGGCCGCCTCGAGCATCGACCCCCAGCTGATCACCCTCGGGTCCCCGAGCCCGAAGAAGTCCAGGAATGCCTCGGAGAATATCGCCAGCGAGATGAGCAGGACGGTGTTGGCGAACATGAGGGGCATGACGTTGGGCAGGATGTGCTTGCGTATGATGTGCCCGTCCCCGGCTCCCACGGCCCTGGCCCTCTCGATGAACTGCCTCTCCTTGATGGTCAGGACCTGCGAGCGCACGATCCTGGCGGTCGACGGCCACCCGGTTATGCCTATGACCACGATGACCCATATGAACTCCTTCCCCAGGATGGACATCATCACGATCATGAGCGGGAACCAGGGCAGCACCAGGAAGAAGTCGGTGACCCTCATCAGGACCTCGTCCGTGACCCTTCCGAAGTACCCGGCCCCGAGACCTATGGACGCGCCCAGCGCGACGGATATGAGCGTGGCAATGAGCCCCACCTCGAGGGACGCCCTCGTGCCGTACAGCGTCATGCTGTAGACGTCGCGGCCTATGTGGTCCGTGCCGAGCGGGTGCACGAAGCCCGTGTAGGGCGAAGGGCTGAACGACGGGGGCAGCGGGTTGACCCAGCCCAGGTCGAGCAGGTTGTCCTCCATGCTGTCGATGCTGTTCGGCTGCGGCACCGTGGACAGCCACGGGGCGAAGATCGCTATGACGGCGAAGGCGATGAGCACGATGAACCCTGAGAAGCCGAGCCTGTTGGACCTGAACACCTTCCAGGTCTTCTTGGCGTTCTTCACCATCAGCCTGTATTTCTCGGTTTGGACCAATCTATCCCCTCAGATTGTGACCCTCGGGTCCAGGTAAGTGTACACTATGTCAGCGACGAAGTTCGCGACGAGCACCGCGATCGCCATCAGGAGGAACAGCGCCTGCAGCAGCGGGTAGTCCAGGTTCAGGACCGCGTCCCATGTGAGCTTCCCCAGGCCGTCGTAGGAGAAGACGATCTCGACCATGATCGTGCCGCCCAGCACCCAGCCGACGCTGATGGCCATGACGGTCACGACCGGCAGGAGGGCGTTCTTCATCGCGTGGTCGTTCAGGATGCTCTTGCTGGGCACGCCCTTGGCCCTCGCGGTCGTTATGTAGTCCTCCGTCAGCACATCGGTCAGGGAGTTGCGCATGATGATCGCGAACTCCGCCATGATCTCGAGCGTGAACGCTATGACCGGCAGGACCAGGTGGTACGCCCGGTCGCCTATCTTATCCATCAGACTGAACTCGTTGTAGTCCTGCGAGGTCGCTCCTTTGAGCGGGAACCACCCCAAGGTCCCGGCGAAGACCATCAGTAACACCAGCGCGAACAGGAACGTCGGCATCGAGTAGAACACGAGCGCGAAGCCCATGCCCAACGTGTCCGCCAGCTTCCCCCTCCTCCAGGCGGCGACCTTGCCGATCAGCACGCCGAGGTATATCGCGAGCGCGGTCCCGATCCCCACCAGGATGACAGTGTTGAAGATCTTCGGGCCGAGGATGGTCGATATCTCCGCGTTCTTGAGGACCCCCGTGCTCACGCCGAAGTCCCCCGAGAACACCTGGATTATGTAGTAGTAGAGCTGCGTCAGGAGAGGGTCGTTGAGGTGGAACCGTTCCCTGACGAGGTCCTTCAGCGCCTCGTCCCCGGACCTAGGCACGAGGACCGCTGCGGGGTCCCCGGGCATGATCCTGAACAGGAAGAAGTTGAACGCGATGATGGCGAAGAGCGTGATCACGAGATAGACCGATTTCCTCAGGATGAAGGATCTCATGTCCACTTCGGCTCGCCTCCTTCAGACCCCATGCCGGTCGCCTGCTCCCGTCCCCCGGCCGCCTCCTTCTGCGTTATGCGATCCGTCTCCCCTCTCTAGCGCGCCAACTCTATTGATACCTTCGCTCCGAGACTGAATGGTGGAGGCCCGTCCGGGCCTCCTGTGGTCATTGTTCCTCGATCAGTCTCCCAGTGGGCTCTCGCCGCCGTCCTTCTCCTTCTTGCCGCCCCGCATCTTCAGGAGGACGACCGCTGCGACGATGACGCCGGCTCCGGCTATCGCAGCGCCGATCAGCAGCCAGTTGGTCCCCCCGTCATCGTCGGTGTCCACGGGCACGGTGTTGTTCACCGCCTGCAGGTCGAAGAACAGCGGGTTGCCCGTCCAGAAGGCGTCAAGGCTCCGGCCGGGGTTCGCGTCCCAGTCGCCCCAGCCCGTGAAGGTGTCGGTCCTCCAGGCGTATGTCTGGTACGCGTACGCGAGCAGGATGTATCCGCAGTCCTCGTAGTTCACCCTCTGGCAGTTGTCCACATAGACCTTCCTCTCCTCGGGGTCCAGCGTCGTGACGGTGAGGTTGTAGTTGTCCTCATAGGCCGGGCTGGTGTACAAGTTGTCGTTCCAGCCGTTCCAGGACTTCACCGACTGGCAGAACAGCATGAAGTTCGGGTCGGGGTCGGCGCTCCAGTACCATATCATCGTGTCGTACGAGTACGCGTACGCCTCGGTGCCGAGCTGCGCCTCGCTTATGACCCTGTAGTTGATGTCGACGCCAATCTCGTGCCACTTCTGCTCGAGATAGTTCGCGATCGACACCTCCTCCGGGAACTCCTGCCTGATCATCATGTCGTACTGCAGAGGCTTCTCCAGAGGCGCCCAGCCCTCTGTGAACGCCAGGCTGGTGGCAGTTACCTCCCTTATGCCGTCGCCGTTCTCGTCGGTGTAGCCGGCCGCATCGAGCAGGTCGTTGGCCGCGTCGATGTTGAAGTCTATGATCTCGTCAGCCGTCGGCTCGTAGTGCCAGTACGTGTTCACCGGGGAGATGAGCGTCGTGCCCGGCTCCGCGAGGCCCAGGTAGAACTGGCTCACGATGTAGTCCTTGTCCGTCGCCATCGCGATGGCCGTCCTGATGTCCGGGTCCAGCCTCGATGGGTTCGGCCCGGCCTCGTTCATGTTGAAAGAGATCTCGGTCCAGTACTGCGTGGCCTTCAGGCCGTCGTAGCACGTGATGTTTGCGTAATCCGCGTTCTTGATTGCGTTGTAGGTCTGCGGCGGGAACTGGGCCGCGTCTAGCTCTCCGTTCCTGAGCGCGGTGGACATCGCGGTCGCATCGTCGTAGAAGCTCAGGACGAGCTTGTCGAACTGCACCTCCTCATCCTTGTCTACCGCCCAGTGGTAGTTCGGGTTCCTGACGAGCGTGAGGTAGTCGCCGTTGATGAACTCGTCGTAGATGTCCGACGTGGCCATGAACGGCCCGGTGCCGACGATCGGTATGTCAGAATCCAGGAACACGCCCTCCCATTCGAAGCCGATGTAGGAAGGAGTCCTGTCCCTCAGGAGGTGCTCCGGGAGCATCGGTATGCAGACAAGTTCGGGATATGCGCAAGCCATCGGTTCTCCGGAATCCCTGTCGTAGAAGTGGACCCTCACTGTGTCCTCGTCTATCGCTTCCGCGTAGTTCATGAAGAACGCGTAGGGCTGGTACGCCCACAGCTCATCGTAGTTCTGGGCGTTCAGGTTGATCGTGAAGATGGCGTCATCGACGGTGAACGGCTCTCCGTCATGCCAGTACGCGTTGAGGGTGATGTTGAACTCCCAGACGGAACCCAGCGGCTCGCCGCTCGCCACGAGATCCGGGTCCGTCGTAGGCACGGCCCTCCATTCCTTGGCGAGGTTCCCCACCGTCTCGAAATTGTCGCCCACCGAATGGAACGCGTCGTACACGAGTCCGTAGAACACGTACGCGGCGTCGGTCAACCCTATGTTCGGGTTCAGGCTGTCGATCTTCTGCATGAAACCGATCCTGAGGACCGATTCCTCCGCCGCGACCGCCTCGGTTGGTTGGATGATCCCGAAAACCCCCGCAATCGGAACGGACAACACGGTCGCACTCACTATGACTGCACACAGAGAAAGCAATCTGCTGATTCGACTATCCACCGTTGTTCCCCCACACTCGATTCCATCGAAGGTCTAAGCAAGACCCCGGAAAGGCGTCCTCAGGCCCATCCTGTGTCCGACCCCCGCTCGAGGCTCCCACAGCCTCGGAATTTCGCCCCGCTGGTCGGACCCGACATTGAATGATTAGCGTCGTATAAGAACATTGCGACAATGATTGGTGGGATGCGATTTCGTTCGAGTATCGGCCTCGGACATGAAACGAAATTGGAAGAATGAACAGATTCTTGAGTTGTCTGTGGTCGGGTCGGTGTACGTTATAGTGGATAATGCGACGAGTTGCGGATGTGCGCATTCTGTGGTGAAGGCGGCGTCCGGGTCATCGATGATGCGGCTGGCTTGCCGTCCAAGATGTGCTGTACACTCTCTCCGACAAACTCTATTCTTCATTCCAGGCAGCGACTGGCGACCCCCCAATGAGCACATCCGAACCTTGCGCCTCGATATTGCGACTCTTGGCAGAAAATTGTCATCTGTTCGAAAAACGTGCGGTCCGATGAGCATGCTCGTCCAAACATTCATCGTTCCACAGGAAACCCAGCATTCGCGCCGCGTGTCAAAAAATAACAGGATTAATATAGCCATATTCAGTTTACGCCCTCAGCTTGTTGGTTGAGCCATATTGGGGGAATTAGCTAACATGAGCGAACAAGTTGGTTCTAGTGCAACCTCTAGTGGAACTGCGCAGCCACAGACCGTTTCTGTCCAACCTAAGAAGGACAAGAAGAAGCCGTGGCTGATGATCATAGCGGTCATCGTCGCCATCCTCCTGATCGGTTCCGCGGCGATCGTGCTGATGAGCGGGGACGGGGAAGAGCCCGTCCTCGAGCTCACTGCTGAGATCGACCCGGACCCGATAGGTGTCGGTGCAGGAGCGAGCGTGACGCTGACTGTCAACGTCGAGTACGGCGGAGATGCGCTCGGCACCGATGCCGACGTCGACTACCTCTGGTCCGTCAGCCCGATAGCCCTGGGCTCGTTTGACCTCAGGGCCGTCAAGACCGTGGAGCTGACCGCGGGCGATGCTGGCGGGACTGGTACTGTGACGTGCAAGGTCACCTACAACGATGTCGGCGTCAACGTGACCGCTTCCGTGGACCTCACGGTGGCCGACCCGTACCTGGCCTCCATAACGATCACCCCTGCCTCGAAGACGATGGCTCCTGACGACACCCAGGCGTTCTCCGCCGCGGCGTTCGACACAGTGGGCGGCGAGATGTCCGGAGTGACGTTCACCTGGAGCGTCTGGAACATGTCATCGTCCGATTACACCCTGACCACGGTCAACTCGACATCCGCGGAGTTCACGCCCGCCAGTGATGGCGTCGCGTTGCTGAACGCGTCAGCGACCCTCGACGGGCACAGCGCCACATCGAGCGCGGTCGTCACGGTGACATCGGATGTCGCGGTCAGGGCGGTCGATTACTACTGGTACGACATGTTCAACGTCCCCTTCGGGTCCTGGTGGGATTTGAGGTGGGCTTACTATGAGGTCGAGGAACCGCTGACGGATTCATACCCGTACATATTCAGATGGTACGGCAACGAGAGCAACACCTGGTACTACTCGAACATGAGGCTGACCATCACCGGCGACAACATGCCGGAGCTCAACATGAACGAGAACCCGGAGTTCCTCCCGCTCCTCGGCACGGCCAGGGGCGGTACGGCGGAGATCGACTGGTACATGCAGTACCTGACGCCCGAGGAGATGGCGAGGTTCCCGGACAACACGGCCGCTTGGCTGGACGGATGGGTCATATCCCTGAACGGGACCGTCACGATGGATGAGCAGGCGGCCATGGCGGTCCTAGGCATCGATGCCATCGGACTGGCGGGCTTCGACACCTGGTGGGCCGACAACGAATCCTCCGTCACGAACGCATACGGTGAGTGGTTGAAGGGGGAGGCTAACGACAGGCTTGACATATACAACATGTACGAGTGTTCGTTCATCATACTCGCGCTGTACCTGGACGCCGAGATGGTGGACGGGAAGGTCGTCCTGCACTACGACTTCGTGACATGGGGCATGGATGCCCTGATGACGAGGTGGATGGCGGATTCGTTCATGCCGACCGAGTGGTACTTCGAGGACATGAACTTCCACGCGACCATCGGGCCTGAGTCGGCGGACATCGACATCGACACGGCGGTCGTGTACGCCATGTACGCGTACGAGACCACGCTCGAGGGCGAACCGTGCTGGGAATGGGAGGCCCTCATGGGGGACTATCTCGAATCTTCGCTCGCGCACCCTGTCTCCCTGTTCGATACATACGCGACCCTGACCTACGAGAACAAGGCCCCTGGCAGCCTCCTGTACGGTATGTGGATGACTTACGACTACACGCCGGGCGTGCACAACCTCTCCGAGGGCGAGACCATGTCCGTGGAATGGCCTGCGGGCGAGCAGATGTTCTACAGTCATGTTGAGCCGGGCGTGGCAGCGGAGGTCTACGGTGACATGGCCTGCCTGTATTCGGAGCCCGATGCCGGGGACTTCCCCGGGCAGGTGATTGTGGACGAGACCGCTCGGACCATCACCTTCGTCGGACCCCTAGACATGTGGGCCTGGTCGAAGGACCAGGCGACGCACGAGGCGCTGGCGGATGAATGGGACCGGATCGGGGTTCTGCCGTATGGCATGCCGACAATCGAGTTCAAGATGATCGGGTCACCGGCCCCTACCTACCTCTGGGTCGAGAACGCCACGAGCCCCGTCGACGCGGGCGTGCCGTCCAGTTTCGATGTGACGGTACTGGACCAGTACGGTGACGTCTATCCGACCTACACCGGGATAGTGCACTTCGTATCGAACGACACGGCTGCTGACCTGCCTGCGGACTACACGTTCACGCTGGCCGACGCTGGTACGCACACCTTCGTCGACGGCGTGACCTTCTGGACCGCTGGCTGGCACGACCTCACCGCGATCGACACGGTCGACGCGACGATCTCGGGCTCGCAGCTGAACATCGAGGTCATAGAGCCGCCGGTCGCGGACCACTTCGTCGTCGCGGGCATAACCGACCCGATCATACCGGGCGACACGACGGAAGTCACGGTGACGGTCTACGACCAGTTCGGTGCGGTGTACGCGGACTACGCTGGTACGGTGCACTTCAATTCGTCCGACTCAGGCGCGGACCTGCCGGCGGACTACACGTTCGTCCCTGCGACGGACGCGGGAGTGCATGTGTTCTCCGGCCTGTCGTTCGCGACCGAGGGCGAGCAGAGCGTGACCGCGACGGACACGATCGATCCGGCTCTGACCGGCTTCCAGGGCGGCATCACGGTGCTTGCTCCGAGGGCGGTGGACCACTTCTTGCTGAGCGGCATACCTGACCCGGTGATGAACGACACCGATGTGAGCGTGACGGTGACGGTCTACGACCAGTACGAAGTGCTGTTCCCGGACTACACTGGTACTGTGAACTTCACCAGCAACAGGACCGAGCTGACCCTGCCTGCGAACTACACGTTCGTGGTGGGTGACGCCGGGGTGCATGTGTTCACGGATGAACTGCACTTCACGGCTGGTGGATGGTATCAGCTGGACTGCACGGACACCGTCGACTCTGCGATCACCGGAAGCGCATCTGTGCGTGTGGTGACCGAAACCCTGGTCATCGACCACTTCACGGTCGAGGGCATCACAGACATGTGGGAGTTCAACTACTCCGATGTGACGGTGACGGCATGGAACCAGTACGGCACGGTGTTCACGGACTACGATGGCACGGTGACGTTCAGCACGAACGCGACTGGCGCCGGTGCCCTGCCCGCGGACTACATGTTCGTCCCGGCGACTGACCTGGGCGTGCATGTGTTCACGGCCGAGGTGATGTTCGAGGAGGCGGGCGTGTACGGCGTGACCGTAACGGACACGGTGGTCAGCGCGGCCACGGGGACGCAGACGGACATCGTCGTCGGTGGCATCCCTGTCGCCACTACGCTTGCCATCGAGGGCGCCCCCGGAGTGGTCATCCAGGACGTTGCCTTCTCGCTGACCGTATCCGTGTACGACCAGTACGGGTCCCTGTATGCGGCCTACGCAGGGTCGGTCGCGTTCGAATCGAGCGATGTCGGCGCGACCCTTCCTGGGGACTACACCTTCGTGGTAGGCGACGCTGGGACGCACGAGTTCGCGGATGAGTTGATCCTGACGGTGACGGGAGCGCAGACAGTCACCGTGGCGGACGTGTCGGACTCGGCGCTCACGGACACAGTCAGCATGGATGTCCAGGAGCCATCGGTCTACGAAGCCAACTACCGCGTATACGACATGCTCGCGGAGCCCTGGGGCGAATGGTGGGTCCCGAGATGGACATACAGCAGCGACCTGATCATCTCCAGCGGGACGAACGCCAACACGGCGCTGTTCATGACTGGCTACTACGTCGGGACGCCGGCGAAGACGGCGCCGCACCAGGGGCTCATCTACGCACCGTACAGGTACGCGATGGATGTGTCCAACTTCACGGGCCTGAACGTCCACGATCCCGTGGTCATGCCTGTGAAGGGGACGGCTCCGATTGCCGGCGCGGAGGCGTCGGTCGACATATACTTCCAGTATCTCTACACGGACTGGTGGACGGACTACTGGATGGCCACCTGGTCGGGCAACCCGGACTTCCCGTCGGCCCCGGATTACCTCGGGAGCATGCAGGACGGGTACCTCATGGGCACGGTGTATAACATAACACTGAACCGCGAGGCGGCCGATGAGTGGCTGCTCCTGCCCCAGACCGAGGCGGACCCGGCGACCTGGTGGGACGCCCAGGCAGCGACCTACGACGCCGATTGGCTGACCTGGGTGTACGATCAGGCAATGAACGTGTACAACATCGAGGACGGGTACGACGACCCGTACTACGCGCTGTACACGATGTCCGACCTGACGTACGACTCCGTGACGGACACGGTCAGGCTGACGGTCGGGCACATAAGCTGGGGGTACGAGGTCCTCATGGTCCGGTGGATGGCCTCGGCCGGCCTGTCCCCGAACCTCGAGCCATGGTACGAGGACTTCAGCATGACGATGGACCTCACCGAGGTGCTCTCGGACGTGACGATGGATTCGGTGGCCCAGTACAGCCTGCACGCGGTCAAGGCCAACGGGACCGCGAGCGGGTCCGCATGGGCGTGGGAGCCGAACCACATCGATTACGTGGCCCTGACGTCAGGATCGGAGTATCTGCCCTATGACGGCCTCTACTATCATAGCTGGAACGCGGGGGACAACCTCTTCAGCGAGAACGTGAAGTACGAGTACACCCCGTGGGCGATGACCCTGCTCCCGGGAGAGACATTCACGTTCGAGCTTCCGACGGGCACATGCGCGGGATACGAGGGCGTGGGCCTGACATATGCGGACTACACTGCGCTGACCGGGGGGGATACCACCGCCTTCGACGCCATCAGGAGTGACGGGACCATGTCCCTCGGGTACTATTACACCGGAGGTGCGGTCCTCACCCAGGTGGGGAACACGATAACGCTGACCGGTTCCGCGACATACGACAATGTCCACTGGGGCACGGGCCAGCTTTACCACGGGGCTCCGTGGATCGAGTTCACCGTCACCCCACTGAAGTCGTTGTCCGTCGAACAGAACACGTACGTTCCTGCGCCCTCCACCGCGTCGGTGGAAAACCTGGGCCCGACACCGGCGTCCGGCATGGTCTCGATGGCGAGCATCGTCTCGGTGCTGGTCATGACCGTGGCGGTCATTGGCTGCACAGGAAGGCGCGAGCAGTAGGCAGCCGAACGGAGAAACCGAACAAACCTCTTCCCATTCTTCTTATTCCCTGACTGTCCAGCCCGCGCCCTACTATGGCCTCATCGTCCGAGCCGCTTCCCGAACCATGACGCGGCAGTCCTCGCGAGCGACCTGAGCGGCTGGCGCCTGAGGACTATGGCCCTGCTGGGGCAGGCCTCCTGGCAGCAGTAGCACCTGATGCAGAGCGCGCGGTCGATCTTCGGCTTCTTGTCGCCCTGCACGAGTGCCTCCGCGGGGCACACCTCGATGCACTGACCGCAGCGGGTGCACCGTGACTCCAGGAACACCGGCTTCTTCGTGACGCTCTCGCCTATGAACCTTCCCAGGACGTGGGGGATCCCGCCGTAACGCTGGGTCGTGGACGGCAGCTTGAAGCCCTCGATGTGGTCGACGCCCGCGCCGTCGCCGAGCACCCGGACATGGGAGTGGTCCGCCGGCCCCAGCCCCCTGGACCTGGCGATCCTGACCGACGGGACCGTGTCGCCGTCCGCACCCGCCATGTGAGCGAAGTGCGCGTCCAGCGCATGCACGTTGTCGGATGCGAGCACGAGCCCGACCTTCAGCGGCCTTCCGCCTGACGGGCCCTCGCCGTCCATGCCTATGACGGCGTCGATGATCGTGAGCCTGGGCCTCACGCACTCCGCGAGGTCAACGAGCATCCCCGAGAATCCGTCGACCTCCTTGAGCCTGAGGTGGAACTCGGCCTTCTTGAGGCCAGGTATGATCCCGAAGAGGTTCTTGACCGCCCCGGTGAGCACCGTGAACGTGTGTGTCTTGAGCTTCCCCACCGATATGATGCCGTCGACGCGGTCCAGGGCCGTCGTGAGCTCGAAGGACATCACGACCCGTCCGTCCGGGTACGGGATCCGATGCGATTCGGTGAACATGACGAACTCGACGCCCTCCTCGGCGCAGACCTTCCCTATCCCGGTCTTCTCTGCGAGGCTCCTAAGGGCGCCCTCGTTCCCGATACCCGCCGGTGAGTCTCCGACCAGCGGCGTGGCCCCGGCACCCTTCACCAGGCGTATGACCTGCCTGACGACCTCCGGGTGCGTCGTGACGGCCTGCTCCGGCCTCCTGGCCGCGAGCATGTTCGGCTTGATCAGGATGGTCTCGCCCACGGAGACGAACCTGCCGATGCCCCCGAGTTCGTCCACGGCAGCCCTGACCGCCCTGGAGACCTCCTCCTGGCCGTAGCCAGCGCATCGCATGGCCGAGACTGTGAAAACCGCGTCCGGCTGCGTGACCCCCTCAGGACCTGCCGACCGGCTCATGACATCCCCCCGCTCAGGTCTTCGCATCCTCGTTCCTCTTGGCCGCCTGGAACACGATGCAGAACTTGGCGCCCTGGTCGCTCTGGCCAGGGACCCGGTCCTCGACCCAGATGCGCCCGCCGAACTTGTCCGCGAGAGCCTTGCACACCGAGAGCCCGAGGCCCGTCCCGGCGATCTTCGAGTCTGGCTTCAGGCGAACGTACTTCTGGAAGAGCTTCGCCTTCTTGTCGTCGGGGATGCCCGAGCCGTGGTCCGCCACGCAGACCTTCCAGCAGACCTTCGTGTCCTCGAGCACGCGGACCATGTCGACGTCGATCTCCACCTCCGGGTGGGGGTCGTACTTGACCGCGTTGTTGAACAGGTTCACGAACAGCTCGTCGATGAGCGTGTTCCCCATGACGTGGGCGCCCGACTCCGGCACCTTCAGCGAGATGCTGACTTCCTTGTCCGGGGTGGCGTTCTGGACGCCGGCGGCCACCTTCCTCAGGACATCGGACAGGTCCACCTGGACGAACTCCTCGGACTTCATCCCCCCGATCTTCGTGAGCTTCTTCACGTTCTCGATGAGCTTCGCGTTCAGCCGGATCAGGTGGAGGGACTTGTCCAGGTACGCCTTGTGCGCGTCGGACACTCCCGGGCTCTTCGCGATCATCTCGATGTAGTTCAGCGTGGCGAAGTTGTAGTTGTTGATGTCGTGGAACATGAGGTCGTTGAGCATCTCGATCTCCTTCTTGGCGTCCTGGAGCTTCGCGACGAGCTGGGCGTTGGCCAGCGCGACGGACGCCTGCTGGGCGAACAGCAGCCCGGCCTCCAGGTCCGCGACGGAGAACACCTGCCCCCGTTCCCTGTAGAGTTCGAGGATCCCGAGCACGCCGTCGCTCCCCGTGAGCGGTATCGCGAGCATCGAGTAGTGGTCCTGCGGGGTCCCGGGCACGACCGCGCCACGCGGGTCCGCGTCGACGTCGTCCACGAACTCGGCCCTGCCGGTCCTGGCAACGACCCCCACTATCCCCTCGTCGAGCCCGCCGGGCGCGTCCATGACCTCGTCCGTGTATTCGCCCTCGGCGAACACGGGGAATATCAGGGCCTTCTGCCAGTCGACGATGTAGAACGAGATGTCCTTGAAGGGGATGACCTCCCTGATGTTGTTCGCGATGGTGCCGTAGATCTGCGCCGTGCTGATCGCTTTCTGGATCTCGACCCCCGACCTCCTGAGGGTCTCGTACAGCTTGACCTTGTTCTCGAATGCCTGGAGCAGCGTCGTGCTGTCCACGAGGCCGGCGACCTGGTCGGCGATCATCTGGACGGTCTCCGCGCTCTCCCAGTTGTACTCGCCCGGTTTCGAATGGCCGACGTTCAGCGACCCGAGGATGCGTCCGCGGCTCGTCAGTGGCACCGCGATCATGGACGAGATCCGCTCGGTCTCGAGGAGGCCGAACTCGGAGAACAGCCTCCTGCCCGCGTCCTTCTCGATTATTAGCGCGCCACCGCCCAGCTTCAGCTTCTCGACGAGGCTCCCCTCGAAGGGCACCCTCCCGAGCACCTTGGCGAGGTCCGGCTTGCTCCTGTCAGGGGCGACCAGCTCGACATGCCTGCCCTTCTCCTCGGTGAGCCCGAGGGTGAGCGCGTCGAAGTTGATGAGCTTCCTGAGCTCCTCGCATATGGGCATGAGCGCGTGCCTGATGTCCACATTGGCGCCCGTGATCTTCGCGATCTTGTTCAGGATGTCCGTCCTGAATGCCTTGTCCCTGAGGTCGTTCTCGACCCCCTTCCTAGTGGATATGTCCCTGGCCACGGCCGCGATGCCAATCGGCATGCCCCTGTCGTCCTTGAACTGCGTGGCGGACAGTGATATGCACAGCTTGGTGCCGTCGATCTTCTTGAACCTGACCTCGTAGTCCACGATGGGGCTGCCCTGGTCCAGCAGCGAGACGAGGGCCTTCCATTCGAGCTCGCGGTCGACCAGGTCCCTGGCCATGTGCTTCGACATGACCTGCTCCCTGGAATATCCGAGCGTGCGCGCGAACGCCGGATTGGCGGAGACCATCTCTCCCGCCTTGGTGCAGACGAAGACCCCGTCCTGAATGTCCGCGACGAGCCTCTCTTTGTCAACTTCCAAGTTCGGCGACATCAGAATCTCCAGGGGGGGGCCCGGCGAGACTAGCTAGTGCTCACACGGTTTCATCCTCTATGCGGAATGCGCTGATAAAAACCTTCGTGAACCGTTCCCGCCTATGATATCAAGCGCTCCTTCCAGCCTCTGCCTCCGGGCGGCGCGGGGGCCAACGGCTGTGCTCCGGCTCCCGGGTCAGACGGCTCATTCTCGCCCCTGACACTCACCCCTATGTCTCAGTGGAGGCAGCCGGAGCGCAACGATATTGAAGCCCTCGCGGACATAACACCGGTTTACGGGACAGTGCCAGCTGAGTTGGACGATGAGATCATGATGTCAACAGGTTTATATACGAACGAAGTTCGTATAGGAAAGCAGCGGATGGGATGCAGTGTGACCGCTGTCTATGGTGCTGGCTCACCTCCAGTGTTTGAGCCACGTCCAGGTAATGTATATCTCATCGAGGAGAAGAGGCCGAGGTGCAGCTATGACGTCCTCGAGCAGACCATCGCGTGCGGGCACGCGGGCCTCATCATAACGAGGGAGTTCCCGAAGAAGCTCCTGGGCGAGAAGGGCGTCCACTCCTGCAAGATCGTCTGGCTGACCAATCTCGTAGGGGACGGCCGGATCAACCCGACCGCAACTGGCATCCTGATGAGCCAGGTCAGGGGGTTCATCGAGTCGCACCGCAAGAGCGTCGTGATGGTCGACGGGCTGGAGTACCTCATATCGCTCAACACCTACGACCGGATGCTGCAGTTCATGCACCAGCTCCGGGACATCGTCGCGACGAACGATTGCATAACGATCGTCCCCATCGACCCGCGCACCATGTCCGAGAGGGAGCTTGCGCTGCTCGAGAGGAACATGGAGCCCGTGATCCCGAGGCCGTACGATGTGCACGAGGAGCCGATCCTCGCGCCGGACGCGGGTGAGATCCGCATCCTGGACGTGGGTCCGAGATAGTCTTATTATGATTCAAATGCGGGATTAGCGCATTCCGTTGCACCATTAATGGTTCAAGCATCAGGGAACCGGCCGAACCACTCGGCCATCTGTCCGACACCGTCGAAGACCTCGGCGCTCCCGGCCTCCCTGAGCGTCTTCTCGGGGACGTCCCCCGTGAGCACGCCTATGAACGCCACGCCCGCGTTGCCCGCGCAGTGAGCGTCTATGGCGTGGTCTCCGACGAAGATCGTGTCGTCCTTCCCGACGCCCAGCGCCCTGACCAGCCTCAGGTAGGCGTCCGGGTGCGGCTTTGGCTTCGTCTCCGAGTTCCTGCTCTCGACGACATCGACGAGTCCCGCCATGCCCGTGGCCTCGAGCGCCGTATCCGCGTACTCCCTGCACCCGCGCGTGAGCACGCCTATGCGGATGCCTTTCCTCCTGAGGAGCATGAGCAGCTCCTTCGCGCCGTCCACCGGCCTGGTCTCAGCCACGCGCTCGAGCTCCACGCGGTCCATGATCCGGTCGAGCTCTGCGACGCGCGCCCTCAGCTCGGCCTCAGGGAGCCCCGCCGCCTGCATCCTGTCCTCGAACCGTGCGATGATCCTGACTACTGTCTCGTTGAGGCTGTACACATGCATCGGCTCTCCCCAGGCGACGATCCTCTCGACCACGAGCCGCTTGAACTTGCCGAAGTCGACCGTGGACTCGACCAGTGTGTCGTCGAGGTCGAATATGACCGCGCGTAGCCGGGCGGGCACCCGCGGCGCGGCGCCCCCGTCCGCCTCATGTGCCATGGTAGCCCAGTATCCATGCGGATGGATTAAACCTTCATGTCTCGCCTGACAGTTAGCCGATGTTATCATGCCTGATTCCAGAGGCAACAGGTATATGTGCGGTCCGAGCCGATTGGTGCATTACGAGGTTGGAAGAAGGAAACATTGATTTTCCTTGGGACCCGGAGTCAGCATATCATCCTCCCCCCCCATCAGACCCCACTGAACGGGTCCAGGCCTTCCTTCAACCTCCGTCCCCTTTCCATTCCGTGACGGGCCGGCCACGTGTCCGCGACCGCGCGCTCAATGTGTGCTGGCCTTGGCAAGCTCCTTCTCGCCCCGGCGGAGCACCTCGTCGAGCTCCTTGACCGTGTCGGTATCCGGCGGCACGGGCGTGTGCTCCCGCAGGATCGCCTTCGCAATCTGATTTGCCTTCCTGACGGGCGACACCGCGCCCCTCTTGGACCAGTCCTCGAAGTTGGTGAACTCGTAGACCAGCGGCTGCCAGGCCTCCCTCAGGTGTTCGAGCGTGTGCCTCTTCGCGAGATAGTTCCCCGCGATGCCCACCTCGGACACGAGGTCCCGGGCGAGCGTCTCCCCGTCCACCTCGATGCCCTTGAAGGTCGCCAGCAGCTCGGTCACGATGTCGTAGTCCAGCATCATCTGCTCGTAGGACAGGACCGTGGACCCCTCCAGGAGCCCGAACCCGTTGAGCATGTCCGCGCCCGAGTTGACGCATGTGAACGCCGTGATCATGTGCTCCGCAGCCGCCTGGCTGCCAGGTTCGAGGGCGTTGGTGCCGAACGCAGACGCCTGGGTCGGCATCCCGTAATGCTTCCCGAGCTCGACGGCCGCAGCGCAGGTGAGCACGGCCTCAGGAGCCCCAGACACGTACGCGCCCGTCCTGGGCTCCGTCATCGCGAGGGCGGAGCTGTACACGACCCTCGCGCCCTTCTTGGCGCACTGCGCCAGGGTGAGGAGCCCGAGCATCTCCGCGTTGTTCACCAGCAGGTTCCCTGCAAGCGTGGCCGGGCTCGAGACCCCCGCCTGGGCCATGCTCATGATGTTGATCGGGATGCCGGCCCTCGCGAACTCGATGGCGGCCTCGCTCCCGCCCCCGTCGAGTATGAGCGGCGAGACGCTGCACACGACCGCCGACAGGCTCGGGGACCGCCAGAGTTCCTTCTCCCCTCCGGCGACCGCGGTGGCCATCTCGATCTGGAGCTTCGCCTCCAGGGCGGTCGTCGTGGATTCCGACATGACGAACTTCTCGGTGTTCATGTATCCCGTGTGGACCTGGTGGAGCACGTGCGCGTGGAGCGGCACGTCCTGAGGGGCCACAGGGGGCGTGTAGTACCCGACTCCCGGCAGATGGTCCGCTATCCTCGCGGTGTCGACGATGTCCTGCTTCCTCGCGGGCCTGCGCCTCCCCGTGTCGAGGTCTATCGCCTGGACGCCGCAGCCATCGAACGTGAAGTAGACGTGCCGTCCGTCCAGCTTGAGGTCGTACCTCCTGTTCCTCGCCCTGAGCGTGAACCCGCTGGGCACGGACCGGAGCGCGTCCCCGACCATGTGCCTTGGGAACTTGACGACCAGTGACTTGCGGTCGGCGTCCGCCCCGTGCTCATGCAGGAGCGCGAGCGCTTTCCCGCTGTGCACCCTCAGCCCATCCTTCTCGAGCACGTCCAGTGTCGCGTCGTGGAGACGCTCGAACGACCCCTTGTCGATCAGTTGCGTCCCTGGCTTTCGCACGCTCATCCTCTGGAAGTCCCCTGCCACCATGTCGAATCCCTCCTCCGGGGGGTAATCCCCGAGGTTTTCTAAGGCTTTTCGCTAAGATTGGACGAATCGCGACGTTGAGCGGGACACCCAGCATGCCCCCAGATGCCGCTCTCACCTTCCAGATGTTCCAGCAAAGCGGATAAATACTGACATTTCTATCCTTTCATCCCGCGGTCTGGGCGGACTGCACCATGTCGGTGTACCCGTCCTCCGCTGCCAGGAACAACGGAGATGAACCTTGACGGACGCCAAGAAGCCACGATACATTGCTGACCACGACCTCTCGAAGCTCAGGGCCGAGATCCAGAAGGCCGCCAAGGAGGTCAAGGGTCAGATGGGCCTCTACATGAAGCACGTCCAATCTGGCAAGGAGCTCGCGATCGACGCAGACATGATATACCCGCTCGCGAGCGTTTTCAAGCTCGCCGTCATGGTGGAGACATACAGGCAGGTCGAGGACGGGATCCTATCCCTCGAGGAGCGGATCGAGCTCGAGCCGAGGCACTACTGCATAGGCGAAGGTGTCCTCCAATACATGCAGCCAGGCCTGAAGCCCACTGTCCAGGACCTGCTGTCGCTCATGATCGTCGCCACGGACAACACCGCCTCCGAGATGCTCTGGAAGCGGATCGGCATCCAGCGCGTGAACATGCTCATCCGGGAGCTGGGGCTCGCCAAGACATCCATCTACATACCATACAGGGAGAGCTTCCTCATGTCCATGGGGTACGGCCCGTTCAAGGCCCTGCCCATACCCGATGCCGCCAGGAAGTGGAAGGGCCTCAGTGACATGGACCGGATGAAGGCGCTCAACGAGACCGAGCGCGAGGCCATGAACCTCTCGATCGACGACTTCCGGGCGCGGTACGAGAGCATCTACGGGCACAAGGCCGAGAAGAAGTTCAAGACGCAGCGCGTCTACGACGAGGTCTTCGACAACATCGGGACCCCGAGGGAGATCGGCATCCTGCTCGAGAAGATCCTGAAGAACGAGGTGGTCTCGAAGCGTGCATGCGAGAAGATGATCTCGATGCTCATGATGCAGAAGGACCCGGCCGCCATGGCCTCGCTCATCTCCCCTGACATACAGGTCGCGCTGAAGTCAGGCGTGTCCGCCGCATCCCTGACGAACGCCAGCATCATCTACATGTCATCGACATCGCACGTCATCCTGTGCGTGTTCTTCAAGAAGATCGAGGAAGGCAACATCGGGAAGGCGCGGACGGCCCAGGCCAGGATCGCCCGCCTCGTGTACGACCACTTCGCGAACGTCAATGCGATGTGACCGGTCACACCCGCATCGTTCCGATCTCCACGAGCGCCGCCTCCTTGTCGCTCAGCGTGCGCCTGTCTATCGACACGACGAGCCTGGAGCTACCCGCGGCCACCAGGTCCTTCATGTGGTCCAGCACCTGGAGCGCCTTCCTGAAGTCGTTGTACGTGCACAGGCTCTCGAAGCCGTCGAAGAAGACGACGGTGTTCTTGCCGTTCTCTATGAACCTGACCACGGTGTCGGTCATGATGCCGAGGTTCGACGGGTGGATGCCGTGGGACCCGGTGGCGGTCGACAGCCACAGCATCTGGGTCCTCTTCAGGCCGTACTGCGCCGCAATCTGCTCGGGCGCCCTCCTCGAGATGATGAGCCCCTCCAGTCCCGACCTGAGGTTGTCCACCATGATGTCCATGCCCCTGTCAGACTTCGGCTCCCAGGCAAGGTACGCCCTCCGTGGTTCCAGTCTCGCCACCTTGCCGTAGCCCTTCGGCTGCGTCGCACTCGCAGGAGCGTCGGATGTGAATACCGATCTCCCCAGGACCAGCAGCCCGAAGCCGATCGCGAGCAAGCTGTAGTTGATGAGGAACAGGACGTCCGACAGCGAGCCGGTCACATAGGTGTCCGCGGCGGCTTCGACCAGGTAGACGACGTCTCCGGCCATCCAGAACGAAGCGGCAACGGTGATGAAGAACCAATAGTCCTCGAGCTGCCCCTTCCTGTAATACCACATGAGCATGATCAGGAGCCCGAGTATCGGCACGTCGAGGATCGGGTAGAGGCCGTACACGACCGTCTCAAAGGGCGTGCTCCCGGCTCCGACGGATATGTAGACCGAATAGGTCACGAACGAGACCGCCAGCGCGCCGTAGATCCCCTCGACGAGGATGATCCCCTTCGACAGCTCGATCTTCCTGCCCATTGCGACCATCAGCAGGACCATCGCGAAGATGAAGTAACCTGCCAGCCAGGCGTAGTCCGCGTATGCGACGGTGGAGATGCCTTCCATGAACCTGTCCTGGACCGTGTACAGGATCCATCCGAGCGCGAAGAGCGAGAATGTAGCCACGAACGGGAGCCCTATCCTCCGGAACGAGGTCTTCTTGTTGGTCCAGTAGAGCGCCGCCGAAAGCACCGCGACGACCGTCGAGATGATGGGTACGACGGAGTCCACGACGAGTGCCGCCGAGTCCGGCTCCAAGAGCAGCAGCACCGCTCCTATGGCTGCTACGATTGGGGCGGCCAAGATGAATGCGCCCCGGTTAGTCCTTGGCAAGGCGAGCTGCATCGGGTTCCCTCCTTGTTGCAGGGATATGGTCATCGCGCTCTATAATGTTGGCTCGCCCAAGTTCTCAAGAATGATGGACGAAGCGGCTAAGCCTTCCTCTTCCAGATGCTCTCCTTGTCCCTGAGCTCGGACGCCAGGCCGCCCCGGCGGCTCATATCCTTCTGCGGCACGCAGAGGGGGACGATTGTCACGTTCGTCTCCGCCTTGATCCTGTCGGCGACCGCCGCGGTTTCCTTTCTCGCGGCGTCTTCCTGGACGGCCCCGTCGTCATAGACGACCGCGATGTCGACCTCGTCCCCGGGCGCGTGCTCCCCGCGCCCTATGTTCCCGAAGAGCCTGCACTCGTTGACCCACGGGAGCTCCCCGAGCGCGCTGGCGTAGAGCTTCGCAGCGCTCCTCTGGGGGTCGGTCTCCGGTATCAGCCTCAGGATCCGCAGCCGCTCCCGGTCGTCGGTGATGGAGACCCCCAATGCGTTCCCGAGCCTCCTCGTCTTCACCAGTCCGACCCTTTTGAGGTCCTTGACCGCCCTCCAAGCGGTCATCGTCGGGACCTTGGCCGCCCTAGCCAACTCGTTAACGGTGAAATCAGCGTCCGGATAGGACTTAAGAGTGCGGATGACCTCAATCCTCCCGGTCCTAGCCAGTACGACGATCAACTCCCTGCTGAGCAACTTAATCGTACCTCAAGTGGTACGGTCATACCATTGTTGGTATAAAGATTTGACGCATAAGGCACGGCCAGTATCGTCAGAAAATGGGACACTTAAGCGCGGTTTCGGCTACTCGAGGACCGGTTCGAGTACCCGAATCTCCCTCTCCGTCGCGTCCACCGCGACCTTGGCGTTCATCGGCAGGAGCATGTTCCGCCTGCCATGTCCGCAGCAGAGCCCCCACACCGACGGCTTGCCGACACCGCCCACGCGCTCGCGCACGATCTCCTCCACGCTCGGGTACGCGCGATCGGGCTTCTGCATCTCCGAGATCTCCCCTACGATGACTGCCCTGGCCTGCTGGAACTTCTTGCACAGTCGGAGCTGGGTCAGGTGCGCCTCGATGTAGTAGTAGCTCTCCCGGAGTTCCTCGACCATAAGGACCTTGTCCTTAGTGTCGACCTCGTAGGCGCTCCCGAGCGTGCCCGTGAGGAGCGTCAGGTTGCCCCCGCAGAGCCTCCCCGAGGCCTTCCCGTCGTTAATCGTCATGAGCATCATGCCGTCAGGCGGATTCGCGATCTCCCGTATGGGCTCCTGGCCCATGAGCTGCCTGATGACCCTCTCCAGGTCCTCCTTCTGGAGCCGGATGTCCTCCTCGCCCTTCGCTATCTCGATGTCTACGACCGGTCCGTGGAAAGTGATCATGCCACAGAGCTGGTTGAGCGCGGTGTGGTACGCGGTGATGTCGCTGAAACCGAGGAACACCTTGGGGTGGTCCTTGATCATGTCGTAGTCCAGGAGGTCCAGTATCCTCTGTGAGCCGTAGCCTCCCGTGGCGCACAGGACCGCCTCGATGGAGTCGTCCTCGAACGCCCAGTTGAAGTCCTTCGCCCTCGTCTCATCGTCCGCGGCGAGCGTCCCCACCGTCAGGAGCTTCTTCGTGGTGTCCCCCAGGACCACCTTGAGCCCCATCTTCTTCAGCAGGTCCACCCCCAGCTTGATGCCGAAATGGTCCGGGTTGCTCGAAGGCGATATGACGGCCACGGTCGAGTTCTTCTTCAGCTTCGCTGGTTTCTGGATGTTCATGCGGCTTCCCCCCGGGGCCTGATTAGCGAACTATCATAAAACCCCTCGCCACGATGCGTGTGCGCGCGAGGCAAACCTATATTCCAGCGCTGGGGGATTTGGAGCGGTCAGAGGATACGAGATGGACAACGGCGACGTCGCAGCTGTGCTCTACGAGATAGCCGACCTGCTGGAACTGCAGGGCGTGGCCTTCAAGCCACAGGCCTACAGGCGGGCGGCGCGGAACATCGAGGAGCTCGACGAGGACATCTCCAAGGTGGTGGCCGACGGCCGCCTGGCGGACATCCCGGGCGTGGGCGACGCGATGACGAAGAAGATACACGAGCTGGTGACGACCGGCAGGCTACCCTATCTGGAGACTCTGAGGTCGGAGTTGCCGCCGGGACTCATGGAGCTGCTAAGGATACCCGATGTGGGGCCGAAGACGGCCATGCTGCTGTTCAAGGAGCTGGGCATATCCTCGGTCGAGCAGCTCAAGGACGCGGTCCTGAACCACAGGCTGCACGGCGTGAAGGGGTTCGGGGAGAAGACCGAGGAGCGCATCCTCCAGGGCATCAGGACGGTCGAGGCCAAGGGCGGCAGGGTCCTCCTGGGCGAGGCCCTGCCAGTGGCCGAGGCGTACGTCGCCTATCTGAAGAAGGCCCAGGACATCGACAGGATAGGCGTCGCAGGCAGCCTCAGGCGCGGGAAGGAGACCATCGGGGACATAGACATACTCGTGGGGGGCGACAGGCCCTCCGCGGTCATGGATGCGTTCGTGTCCTATCCAGAGGTCCACGAGGTCCTGATGAGGGGCCCGACCAAGTCGAGCGTCATCCTGGAGCGCGGCCTCCAGGTGGACCTCCGGGCGGTCGAGGTGAAGAGCTACGGCGCGGCGCTCCAGTACTTCACCGGCTCCAAGGAGCACAACGTGTCCCTGAGGCGCATCGCCGCCGAGAAGGGGTTCAAGCTCAACGAGTACGGCCTGTTCGAGCGCGACTCGGGCAAGCTGGTCGCGGGGGGCACCGAGGAGGAGGTGTACGGGGCGCTCGGGCTCGGGTACATCCCGCCGGAGCTGCGGGAGGACCAGGGTGAGATCGCCGCGGCGACGGAGGGCACGCTCCCGACGCTGGTCATGCCGGAGGATATCCGGGGCGATTTCCACGTGCACACGAACTGGAGCGACGGGAGCGACACCATCGACGACATGGTGTCGGCCGCCGTCCGGCGCGGGTACGACTACATCGCCATCACCGACCACTCCCAGAGCCTCAGGATCGCCAACGGGCTCGACCCGGAGAGGCTCGGGATGCAGGTCGACGCGGTGAGGAAGGCCGAGGACGCGGCGGGCGGGAAGATCAAGGTCCTTGCGGGGAGCGAGGTCGACATCAAGGCCGACGGGTCCCTGGACTTCCCAGCGACGCTCCTGAAGGACCTGGACATCGTGGTCGCATCGGTCCATTCGCGCTTCAAGATGGAGCGGAAGGAGATGACGGCGCGCATCGTCGCCGCCGTGAGCTCCGGTATGATCGACATACTCGGCCATCCAACGGGCCGGCTGATCGGGCAGAGGGCGCCCTACGAGTTCGACCTCGAGGAGGTGCTCGAGGCCGCCAGATCGGCCGGGGTGTGCATGGAGGTCAACTGCTTCCCCGACAGGCTGGACCTGGCCGACTTCCACTGCCGGCTGGCGAAGCAGCACGGCGTCAGGGTGGCCCTGGGGACCGATTCGCACAGCGCGGAGCACATGGCGAACATGCGCCTGGGGGTCATGACCGCCAGACGCGGCTGGTTGGAAAAGAATAATGTCCTCAACACCATGACGGGTGACAGGATCGCAGGAGAGCTCCGGGGGAGAAGGGCATGAGCACGGAGGATGAGAGGGCCAGCAGCAGGATGCGGGAGCTGGTCGACGCCATCTCGTACCACGACACCAGGTACTACGTAGAGGACGACCCGGAGATCGCAGATTTCGAGTACGACATGCTCGTGAAGGAGCTGGAGGCGCTCGAGGAGGAGCACCCGGACCTGGTGCTCCCCGACTCGCCGACGAAGCGCGTCTCCGGGAAGCCGCTGGACCAGTTCCCCCAGGTGGAGCACAGGGTCGCGATGCTCAGCCTCGACAACTGCTACTCCGCCGACGAGCTCAGGGAGTTCGACGCGCGCGTTCGGAAGTGGCTCGGGGACGAGCCGGTCGAGTATGTGGTCGAGCTCAAGATCGACGGCCTGGGCATCGCCCTCGTGTACGATGACGGCGTCCTCGTCCGTGGTTCCACGAGGGGCGACGGCAGGGTGGGCGAGGACGTCACCACGAACATACGGACCATCAGGAGCATACCTCTGAGGCTCAAGCCGGAGGGCGGCCTGCGCACGGTCGAGGTGCGGGGAGAGGTCTACATGCCCACGGGCGGCCTCAGGAGGCTCAACGCGGAGCGCGAGGCGGTGGGGGAACCCGCCTTCGCGAACCCGAGGAACGCGGCCGCCGGTTCCATCCGGCAGCTCGACCCGAAGGTCGCGGCGGGCAGGCCGCTCGACGCCTACTTCTACACGCTCAGCTACGACGGCGTCAGGATGCCGGAGCGGCACTCGCTCTGCCTGGAGGCGATGAGGAAGGCCGGCCTGCGCACCAACCCGCATACCTTGCGTTTCGGCTCGATCGAAGAGGTCATCGGACACATCGCCTCCTGGGAGCCGAGGCGCGAGGCCCTCGAGTACGACATCGACGGCATGGTCGTCAAGGTCGACTCGCTGGACCAGCAGGCGCGCCTGGGCTTCACCGCCAAGAACCCGCGCTGGGCGATCGCGTACAAGTACCCGCCGAAGCAGATGACCACCAGGCTCGTCGACATCCAGGTCCAGGTCGGCAGGACGGGCGCCCTGACGCCCGTGGCCGTGCTGGAGCCGGTCGAGCTCGGCGGCGTCACGGTCTCCAGGGCGACCCTGCACAACGAGGACGAGGTCGCCAGGAAGGGCCTGATGATCGGGGACCTGGTGCTGGTCGAGAGGGCCGGCGAGGTCATACCCCAGGTCGTCAAGCCGGTCGTCGAGCGGCGCACGGGCGGGGAGCGGGAGTTCGCGATGCCGTCCGTCTGCCCGGTCTGCGGGTCCAATGCCGTCCGCGGGGAGGACGAGGCCGTGCGGAGGTGCGTCAACGCGTCCTGCCCTGCCCAGGTCAAGGAGCGGCTCGCGCACTTCTGCAGCCGGCAGGCCATGGACATCGAAGGGGTCGGCCCGGCGCTCATAGAGCAGCTGGTCGACAGGGGCCTGGTCGCGGACGTCTCGGACCTGTACAGGCTCTCCGCCGGCGACCTGCTCTCGCTCGAGGGCGTGGCCGAGAGGTCCTCGGAGAACATACTACGGGCGATCGCGGGCAGCCGGACGAGGGACTTCGACCGTGTCCTCTACGCCCTCGGCATACGCCATGTGGGCCGCGCGACGGCTCGGGCGCTTGCCGAGGCCTTCGGCGACATGGACCGGTTCGCCGGGGCCGACCTGGACGCTCTCTCCAGGGTCGAGGGAGTGGGCGGGGTCGTGGGCAGCACCGTGAGGTCGTTCTTCGAGGACCCCAGCAACCGCGAGCTCGTGGGGAGGCTCCGCGCAGCGGGCCTGACCATGGAGCTCTCGGAGCGCCCGGTGGGGCCGCTCCAGGGGAAGGTGTTCCTGTTCACGGGCGAGCTGGAATCGATGTCGAGGGACGACGCGGGCGCGCTCGTCGAGTCCCTGGGCGGCAAGGTCGGCCCGTCGGTCACAAAGGCCACGGACTATGTCGTCGCTGGCCGGGACCCCGGGTCGAAGCTCGAGAAGGCGAAGGCGATGGGCAAGGCGGTCCTCGACGAGGCCGCATTCTTGACGCTCGTCGGGAAGGCCTGAGCCTGCCGGGCGCGGACCCCGGTTCATTTCGTTTGCTGATAGCCAGGGGGGACCGTTCAAATACCCGCTGGGGGGACTTAGTATAGTAGGTAAAAACCAACGGAGTGTGAACGAGATTGCCCAAGGCTGGCGCCCAAGAAGGTGCGGACAGGCGTTCCGCGGGGATCAACGGCGAGACCGAGCTAGAACGGTCCCGCCGGAGGCTCCAGAGGACGCTCCGGTCGCAGCCAGACCGCCCAGTCAACGCAGGCGTTGACGGGCCAGGCCTCCTAGGGGGACAGCAGCGGGCAGCGACGCTCTCACCGGAGCTGGTGATACCTGCATCGGCCGTCCAGGACGACGAGCCCCAGTTTCAGTGCACCGAGTGCGACATGATCGTGAAGGGATCGGACCCATATTGTCCGTTCTGCGGTGCCATATTCGCTGACGGGCCGCTGTCGTCCGAGGGGACGGCCGAGGAAGCGGTTGAGAAGCCTGAGGTAGTGAGGCCGGCCAAGTTCGACGTGTTCGAGCTGCTGAACAGGAGGGCGAAGTCGAAGGACATGCTCTACCAGGAGGCGCTCCGCGGATTCGCCGGCTCGGCGAGGCTTCTCGAGGAGATCGAGCACCTGATCTCGGACGTGAGCTCCCTGGGCACGGACACCTCCAGGGCGAGACGCATGATCGGTAGCGCGTGGGAGGCCTGCAGGGACGGCGACTGGAACCTCGTTTCCACGTTCGCTCGGCAGACCGAGGAGCTGATGGCCCCCAGCATCCCTGACCTCGTCAGGTCCGAACTCGCGAAGGCGAGGGAGCACCTGATGGTCGGCAAGGGTGTCGGCGTGGACGTTTCGGGCTACCTCCTGCGGATGAAGAGCGCGATGCGCGCCCTGCACGCCAAAGACCCCGACGAGGCTCTGCGGCTCACGAAGGAGCTCATGGACATCCTGAGGGAGGACTCGGTCTCCTGGGCCAAGGGAAGATCGGCCGCTTCCGACAACCCTTTCCCCTCCGGTAAGTGAGATGCGGGAGGGAGGTTTCTTATCGTGCATGCGTCGTTAGCGTGAGCGATGCAGACCGACCTCACGGGGCTCGACGCGCTCGCATGGGAGCCGATCAGACGGTCCCTGAACAGGCGCGTCGTCGTGGTCACGAGCCGGCTCCTCCCGAGCAAGCGCAACAGGGTGTGGGCCGTCGAGACCGACGTGCGGCCGCTCATCGTCAAGCTCTCGCTGGCCGGGCACGCGCCCGAGGAGTTCGAGGCGCTCGTGAAGGCGAGGGCGGCCGGGGTCGATGTGCCCTATCCCCTGTTCCTGGAGGGCGACCTGGTCGTGATGGAGTACATCGGAGGCGAGTCGCTGGAGCGGATGGTCAACCACCTGTTCAGCACCGACGCGGCCGGCGCGCTGGGCCGCTGGCTCGCGACGTACCACGAGAAGCTGATGAACAAGGACCCCGACACCATCATGGGGGACGCCGTGCTCTCCAACTTCAAGTACCTGGACGGGCGCGTGCTCGGGTTCGACCTCGAGGATTCGCGGCACGGGGACCCGCTGGAGGACGTCGGGCAGGCCGCCGCGGCCATCCTCGGGAGCGAGCCGTTCTTCACGCCGATCAAGTTCGACCTGTGCCTCCGCCTGCTCGAAGGCTACGAGGCGGTCTCGGGGCTGGAGGTCGTCGAGAGCTGCCGGCCCTTCGTGGCGAAGCATCTGCGGAAGGCGACCACCGGGAAGCCCATCTACAGGCGCGGGTTCACCCAGGTCGCGGACCGCCTCGAGAAGGGATGGCCCAGGCTGGTCTGAGTTCGGTCATGACGGCACGGCCGGCCCCCTGGCCCGGCCTCTCTACTGCTTCGCCTGTTCCGCGTCCTTCTTCTGGGCCGCGTCCGCCGCCCGCTTCGCCTTGAGCGCTTCGATCCTCTTGGTGATCTCGGAGATGCTGTCCACCTGCTCGCCTATGACCTGCCTGCGCTTCTCGAGGGTCTCCTTGGTCTTCTCGACCTTCGCCCTCTCGTGATGGAGCTTGTCCATCTCCTCGGCGAGGTTCTCCCGGCGCCTCTCCATCTCCTCGACCTTCTCCTTGAACGCCATCTCGCGCTTGTCGAGGTCGGCGTTTGCCTTGGCCAGCCCGTCGTCCTTCTCGGCGAGCGTCTTCTCCCTCGCCTCGAGCTCCGAGAGCCTGCCGGCGACATGCTTCCGCTCGGCGTCCAGCCTGGACATCTCGTCCGCGACCCCGGCCTTCGCCTTGGCGACCTCTTCATGGACCGCTGTCTCGCGCTCGGCGAGCGCCCTCACCTTCTCCTCGAGGTCCGCCTTCGACCTGTCCATCTCCCCGACGCGCCCCGCCAGCTCCTCCTGGCCCTTCATGGTGTTCTCGTCCCGCTCCTCGATGGACCTGACCCGGTCCGCAAGCGCGGCCTCCGTCCTGGCGCGCTCGGCCTTGGCCCCCTCGAGCTCGGCCCTCGTCCTCGCCAGCTCGTCCGCGCGCGAATCGAGCTTGGCCGTGAGCTCCGCGAGGTCGCCCTCCTTGCCCTTCAGCTCCCGCTCCCGCGCGGCGATGGCCGCCTCGCGCTCGGATATGGCCTGGGCGTTCCTGCTGCTGCCCGCCGTGGCCTCCTGGACGGTCGCCTCGCGCCTCTCGAGGTCCTTCTCCTTCTTGGTCAGGTCTCTGAGCAGGGACTCCACGCGCTCCTCGCTCTCCCGCGCCTTCGCCTCGCGCTCGACGAGGACCTTCTCGAGCGAGTCCAGCTCCGCGACCTTCGCCTGGAGCGACTCGTTGTCCTTGCCGATCTTGGCGAGGACCGCCGCCATCTCGGTCTGCTGCGTCTCGGCGTTCCTGCCCATCTCCGCGCGGCTCGTTTCGAGCTCGCGCGTCTCCTGGGCGTGCGCGTTCTCGCGGCTCTCGAGCTCGGTCAGGCGCTTCGAGATCTCCTCGGCCTGCGCCTCGATCATGTCCTTCCTGGGCTTCAGCTCGGCGAACGACCTGTCCAGCTCCTCGTGCCTGGCCTTCAGGGACGCCTCGCCATCGGCGATGGCCTTCCCGCGCTCGGCCTGCCTGGTCTCGGTCTCCGCCAGGTCCGCCCTCAGCTCGTCGGTCTCCTGGTCGAAGTTCTTCCGGTCGGTCTCGAGCTGCTGCGCGCCCGCGTCAAGGTCGTTCTTGCGGGCCTTCAGCTGCTCCTCGAACTCCCTGACCGCCCGCTCCTTCGCGCCCATCTCCTTGCCGCGCGAGTTCAGCTCCTCCCTGTCCCGGTCCAGGCTGGCGAGCCGGACCTTGGTCTCCTCGACCTCCTTCTCCCAGACCGCCCGGTCCTCGGAGTACTTGTGCTGGGCGGCGTCGAGCTCCGCGGCCTTCGCCGCGAGCTCGGCCCTCCCACTGGTGAGCTTCGAGTACCCCGCCTCGTAGTCCTCGATGGACCTGGCGACGCCCTGCTGCATCTTCCTCACGAGGCCCCGCTTGGCCTCGACGGCTGCCTCGAACGCCTGCTGGTTGCGGATGAGCGCCTGCTCCCTCTCGAGCAGGAGCGTGACGCGCTCGTTGATCTGTGAATGCCTGTCGCTGACCTGGACCTCGAACCCCTTGAGCTCTTCCTGCCAGGTCTCGGTCTCCTTCCGGAGCCGGTCGAGCTCGGTCTTGAGCGTCTCCAGCTCCCCCGCCTCCTGGGCCAGCTCGGCCTTCTCGGAGTCCAGGGCGTTGGTGGAGTCCTTGGCCTTCTGCTGTTCCTGGATGGCCTTCTGCTCCGCCTCCGTGGCGGATCTGAGCCGCACCTCGATGGTGGCGTCGAACGACTTCTCGACGGAGCTCAGGAGCTCCTTGAGGAACGTGACGTCCTCGTCGTCCATGACGTCCCTCCCGACGGCGATGAAGTTCATCTTGTCGCCCTTGACGACAGTCGCGACGTGCTTGCCGACCTCGAACGCCCCTATCGTGGCGAGGCTGCCCTTGCCCTGGAAACCGGCCCTGACCTGGTCGTAGGTCACCTCTCCCTTGGAGCTGAACAGGAACTCTTTCATGAGGACGGCGTTCGTGTCGACGAGAAATCCTTTGACTAGTTTCTTTCCAAACATGAGACCACATCCGACGGGGGTGTCGAAGCGCTGGTCCTGAGAACAGGCCCCCGCGGCGCGCTCCTACGTGCGCCCGCGCCTGGTCCCAATGTGCGTCCCGTTGTTATCGGGAAGCCTGAACATAACCTTTTCTGCGCCCCGTGCTCGACCGGGCGGCCGGGCCGCGCGGCCCGTTCAGGGCCTGAACCGTCTCAGGAGCGATGCGTTCGTGACGACCGAGACCGAGCTGAACGCCATGGCGCCAGCGGCTATCATCGGGCTCAGGAGCCATCCGGTGAGCGGATAGAGCACGCCCGCCGCGACCGGTATCGTCGCCGTGTTGTAGGCGAGCGCCCAGAAGAGGTTCTGCCGGATCTTCCTGAACGTGCGCCTGCTGAGCTTGATCGCGGATACGACGCCCTTGAGGTCCCCGCCCACGAGCACGATGTTCCCGGACTCGAGGGCGATGTCCGTGCCCCCTCCCAGGGCGATGCCTATGTCCGCCTGGGCGAGCGCAGGGGCGTCGTTTATGCCGTCGCCGACCATGGCCACGACCTCCCCCCGTTCCTGGAACGACCTCACGGCCTCCGCCTTGTCACCTGGCAGGACCTGTGCCCTGAATTCGGCTATCCCCGCCTGGGCGGCGATCGCCCTGGCGGTGCGCTCGTTGTCCCCGGTGATCATGACGACCTTCAGGCCGAGCGCCTTCAGGCCGTCGACAGCCTCCCGCGCCCCGGGTTTGAGCGTGTCCGCCACGCCTATGAGCCCGAGGACCTCTCCGCCCGAGACGCACGCCATGACGGTGACGCCTTCACCCTCCATTGCCTCCATCTCCCGGTCGAGCCTGCCGAGGCCGACGCCCAGCCGCGCGACCATCCTCCTGTTGCCGACCGAGACGGTCCTGCCGGCCAGCGTCGCCGTGACGCCCTCGCCGGGCACCACCTGCGACCCTTCGGGGGCCTCGAGCGCGGCCCCGGCCTCCTCGGCCGCCCGGAGGACTGCACGCGCGAGGACATGCTCCGAGCCCCTCTCAGCGCTCCCGGCGGCGCCGAGGAGCTCCTTGTCGTCCCTCGCCGTGCCGAACACGGTGCGCACGACCCTCGGCTCGCCCCTCGTCAGAGTCCCGGTCTTGTCGAACAGGACCGTCGTGAGCTTGTGCGCCGTCTCGAGCGCGCCCGCGTCCTTGATCAGTATGCCCAGCTGGGCGCCCCTGCCGGTGCCGACCACGATCGCCGTCGGGGTCGCGAGGCCCAGGGCGCACGGGCACGCTACGACGAGCACGGCCACGAACGCCGTGAGGGCGAACGTGAGCGCGTCGCCCACATCCCACATGCCCGACCCGATGAAGTACCAGAAGAGGAATGTCGCGAGGCTGACCGTCAGGACGGCTGGCACGAAGTACCCCGAGACCGTGTCGGCCACGCGCTCGATGGGCGCCTTTGTGCTCTGCGCGTCCTCGACGAGCCTGACGATCTGCGCGAGCGTCGTGTTCCTGCCGACCCTCGTCGCCCGCACCCTGAGCATCCCGCCTATGTTGACGGTGCCTCCGGTCACGGCCGAGCCGGCGACCTTCTCCTGCGGGATGGACTCCCCGGTCACGAGCGACTCGTCCACGGAGGACGTGCCCGAGACGACCTCGCCGTCGACCGGCACCCGCTCACCGGGCTTGACGACCACGATGTCTCCCTCGGCCAGCTCGTCGGCGGCGACCTCGGCCTCCAGCCCGTCGCGGACCACGATGGCCCTCGGGGGCTGGAGGTCCATGAGCTTCACGATCGCCTCCGATGTCGCCCCCCTGGACCTGAGCTCCATGTACTTCCCGGCCAGGACCAGGGTGATTATGACGGCGGACGTGTCGAAGTACACGTGCATCGAGCCGATCGCGTCCGGCAGGAATGTGACGAGCAGGCTGTAGCCGTAGGCGGCGGTCGTCCCCAGGACGACGAGCGTGTCCATGTTCGACCGCCTGTTCACGAGCGCCCTGTACGCCCCCTTGTAGTACCTGAACCCCGCATAGAACTGGACCGGCGTCGCGAGCGCGAACAGGATGTAGTTCCTGAGCTGCATGTCGAGCAGGTCCGTCATCCACAGGTCGTAGGTCATCGATATGAACGCGAGGGGGACCGCGAAGAGCGCGGCGACCTTGAGGTCCCTGAGCCCCTCGTCGAGCTCGTTCTGGCGTGCGATCTTCTCCGCGAGGACGCCCTCGACCTCCAGGACCTTGTACCCGGCCTTCTCGACGGCCTTCTTGAGGAGGACCTGTGAGGCGACCCGCGAATCGTATTCCACGACCGCCTTCCCCAGGGCGAAGTTGACCTTGGCGTCGACGACCCCCGGGACCTCCCTGAGCGCGTCCCCGACGGTGGTCGAGCATGTGGCGCAGTGCATCCCGCCGATGGTCAGGGACACCTCGTCCCTGGCGACCTCGTACCCGGCGGCGTTGACCGCCTTCCCGATGTCGTCCATGGAGACCATGGACGGGTCGTACACGAACGTGGCCTTCTCGGTCGCCAGGTTGACGCTGGCGTCGTCCACGCCCTTCAGCGCCTCGAGCGAGTCCTTCACGGCGGCCGTGCACGTGGCGCAGTGCATGCCCTTGATCCTGACCGATCCCTCGGTCCGCCCTCTGCTCCTCCTAGCCATCCTCCCACCTCGTATGCGCGCGCACGGTACGACGGTTAAGCGATGCACCTCGGTCGGGATATCGGTTGCCCCTGCCGTTCGAGGCGGTGCCGCCGTGAGGGGATGCCGAAGGGTTTGTTGCCGATAAAAGGGCTTATGCCTACCGAATCATCCTCGAAATGAATGAATTAAAGTGCCTCTCTGAAGGCACGAATCCTGTCCTGTTCGCAGTGTCCGGTACTGAGCGGATGGCCCCGCTCAACGGCCAAGCCGCCGCGCCCGCCAATGTCATGCTCCTGTCCAACCTCATCATGGTCACCTGTGTTACCTGAGCCTCACTATGCGCGGACACAGTTGATTCCCCAATCGGCCACTTCTTTCCACAGGACGGTCACTCGGCGGGTCCACCGGGACTGTTTAACTACCCGCAGGCCGTTCCGTCGTGATCGATGGCACGGGTCAGGGTGCGGTTCTTCGCTACAGTACGGGAGGCCGCGGGCGTCGCCGGGTGCGAGGCAGATGCGGCGGACCTGGCGTCGCTCCTGTCCGAGCTCGGCAGAATGTTCGGTCCGGCGCTGTCGTCCGCGCTCCGCATGTATGAGGAGGAGCCAGAAAGGCTCGTCGTGCTCGTCAACGGGAGGAACGCGCGCCAGTCGGCAGGCGCGCCCGTGCGGCTCGCCGACGGGGACGACATAGCCGTGTTCCCCCCTGTCTCCGGAGGATGACCGGCGATGCGCTGCCAGCTGGCACACGGAGCCCGGGACCGACCGCCCGGGCGAGGTCACCGGTAAGGTTTATATCGGGTCAGGCCATAACCGCGCTCCAGGAGTTCAGATGCAGGGCGAGTCCCAGGCAAAGGTGCCCAGAGACCCTTTTAACACAGTTCTTGTGATAATCGCAGCGGTGATAGTCGTCGCCGTGGGTGCCGTCGGGTATGTCGTGTACGACAACTCCAAGGCGTCCTCGTCGTCGTCCGATGTCATCGCGGACGGGGACACGGTCACCCTGGACTACACCGGGTCCTTCGACAACGGCAGGATCTTCGACACGAGCCTCTGGTCGGTCGCCGAGGACAACGCCACCTACGAGAAGTCGCTCACGTTCACTCTCAGGGAGAACACGTCCTACACGTCGTTCGACATGACCGCCGGCCTCTACGGGGTGTCAGGCGGCACGATCAAGGGCTTCGCGCTCGGCGTGATCGGCCTCAAGACCGGGGACCACCTGACCATCGAGATCGCTCCCGCGGACGGCTACGCCGTCGACGAGTCGATGCTCGAGAACTGGTCAGTCGTCGAGGAGGTCCAGGCGACCGAGGTGTACTCTGACGCTGACTTCAGGACACTGTTCGGCGTCGAGCCCGTCGAGCTCCAGGTGGTAGCGCACTACAAGTGGCAGTGGGACGTCCTCGTGATGGACGTCACCGCAGGTGTCGTCACGGTCAAGTCGACGCCGACGGTGGGCGAGACGGTCTACCCGTACGGCGACCCGTTCTCTGACACGGACCCGGCGGGGTGGGCGTGCGTCGTCGAGGCCTATGACTGGGACGCGGACACGGGCTTCGGCACCGTGACCGTCAGGAACGATATCACCGCCCAGGACGTCTACGAGGTCAAGGGCGTCACGAACGACGGCGTGACCTTCGTGGTGTCTGGGTACGACGATGCGAACCAGACGTTCCAGATACACAAGAGTGACGCCACCACCGGCTACAACGGCGAGATATCGGGCAGGACGCTGTACTTCGAGTTATGGGTCGTCAGCGTCACGAAGGCCTAGCCCGGCATCCTCACGGTGCGCTCCCCGCTTCTTTGAAGATCTTCGCGGTCAGCGCACGCACCCTCCTGTCGAACGCTCCCTGGACCCTCTCGTTGCTCGACACGATCGTCGCACCGACCGCGAGGGCGAAACCGGCGAAGACATCCGGGAGCCAGTGCACGCCCAGGTAGAGGACCGCGAAGGTTATCAGCACCGCGGCGACGACGACGAAGTGGTAGTACCCCCTGTAGTCCACGCGGGCCGAGCTCAGGACCAGGACGGTCGTCACGATCAGGCTCACGTGCGCGCTCGGGAAGTCGTTGTTCAGCGGGTCCACCCCGGTCACCATGTGCCCCCAGTTCGAGTTCACGTACAGCAGTGGGGTCATCCCGGAGTCGGGATAGAACCCGGACACCGACACGGGGAAGAAGATGTAGAACGGCAGGAGGATGGCGTAGTTGAACAGGATCGCGATCGCGTACCGCCTGAAGGTCGCCCTGTCGTCCTTCGCAAGGATGAGCACGGGCGTGAAGTAGATGATGTAGGTGAAGACCCAGACATACACGACTATGAAGAAGTCCGCGAGGAACTGGTAGTCCAGCCGGTTCTGCAACGACCTGATGGCGCTCCCGCCGATGCTGAACATCCAGTTCGTGTAGATGATCTCCCTGGTCGCCTCCGCCGGGTCCCTGATGAGGTTCTCGGCGAGGGTGATGAGCGGCATGCCCACGACGATCGCGACGTAGAGCAGGTTGAACTTCGCCGACTCGAGCGCCTTCCTCCAGAACAGGTCCTTCCAGCCGACGGTCACGAGGAGGCCCAGGAGGACCCCTATCACCATCGAGATGACGTACGCTGCGATGAACGTCGGATACGACAGCGGCACCTCGGTCCTCCTCCGGGGCGCAATCCGGTCAGCCCGTAGAAATAGTTATGCGCGCCGGTGGTCTGGGCGTGCCCTCCTCAGTGGGTCCTGGCTAGCACTTCAGCCGCCAGTGCGTACGCCCGCTCGAGCTTCTCCGTGCAGGCATCGACGGAGTACTCCCGCGCGGTCGCAAGGGCGTTGATCCTCATGGAATCGGACCTGGCGAGGCACCGCCTGACGGCCTCCGCGCACGACTCCTCGTCGAACAGGCACCCGTTCACGCCCTCGTGGACGAACTCCGGGATGGCCCTGAACCTGATGCCGGCGACGGGCATGCCCGACGCGAGCGCCTCGAGGACGACGAGGCCCTGGGTCTCGAAGGTCGACGCGATGACGAGCATGTCGCAGCTCGCGTACGCGGTCGCGAGGTCGCCGTCCGGCAGGAACCCCGCGAAGACCACGCGGTCGGAGACCCCCAGGTCGGATGCGAGCCGCTTGTAGTGCCCCTCCGCCGGGCCCTTCCCGACCACGAGCAGGTGCAGGTCCGGTTCGTCCCTGGCGAGGTCCTTCATCGCGCCGAGCACGATGTCCAGGCGCTTCTCGTGCGACAGCCTGCCGACATGGAGCGCCACCGGCTTCCCGTCGAGTCCGAATCTCTTCAGGAAGTCCTTGTCGTGATTGTCGGGCGAGTACACTTTGGTGTCGACGCCCGTCGGGACGACCTCGCAGGCGTTCATGCAGACGCCGTTCGCCTCGAGCTCGTCCTTGATCGGCTTCGAGGGCGCGATGACGACCTCGGTCCGCTTGAGCATGCCCCTGAGGTATAGCCAGACCATCGGGACGATCATGTCGTCCCGGATCGGCAGGGGGCAGTAGTATTTGACGGCCTCGTTGGCCATCGTGTGGAACGTGATCAGGTGCGGGATCTCCGTGGCCCTCGCGGCCGTCAGGCTCAGGATGGCCATCGATGCGAGCCCGTGGCAGTGGAGGATGTCCGGCTTCTCCTTCCTGACGAACTCCATCACGTCCCCGGGCGTGTGGACGATCCTGTAGCCCGCGTAGGTCTTGAAGCCCACCGAGGGCAGATAGTGCACCCTGCGGGGGTACGGCTTCCTGCCCGGCGCGTCGGGCGCGACGACGACCACCTCGTGTCCCCGCCTCTCGAGCCCCTCCGCCTGCCGGTCCATCGCGATCACGGCGCCGTCCGTGTGCGGGTGGAACGAGTCGGCGAACATCATGATCTTCAGATTGCCCACCTACCTATGCCGCTTCGAATCCAGCCTCTTGAGCTTCCCCATGACGTCGGCCGGGTCCCTGCCCATGAGCCTGATCATGGGTTCCTTGCCAGGGCCGCCCTCGTCGAAGATCATGTCAGGCACCATCCCGGCCCTGTCGATCGCCCAGAGCACGCCCCAGGTCATCGACGACACGCCCCTGGGCTCCTTCGCGCGGTCGAACGAGGAGACGCTCAGCTTCGCCTTCCTGCAGGCCTCCACGTTCTCCTCGGAGTACTTCACGTTGAGCGCGCACCTCATGGCCGGGTCCTTCGACGACGCCGCGAGGACTATCCTCGCGACGTGCTTCGACGCGCCGAACCTGGCGCACCCGACCTTCCTCGCCCTCGTGCCGACGCGCACGACCCTGCCGTCGAACGCCGCGACCTCGTCCTGCTCGAGCGCCCCGAGGACCGCGTAGCCCATGTTCATCCCGACCTCGGGTATGAGCCCGGCGTCGAGCATCGTCTCGAGCGCCCTCCCGGCATCCTCAAGCTGCCCGAGCATGGCGGCCTTGCCCGCCTCTATCCTGAGTATGGCGAGCGGGTTCGCGCAGGGCACGCCCTTCCCGACGGTCTCGCGCGACAGGATCGCCTTGTATATCATCGATTTGGATCTCCTGACCGCGTCCTCCAGCTCGAGCCCGAGCGCCAGGTTCGCGGCTATGAGGGACGCCATCGTGCACCCGGTCCCGTGGACATCGGCGTCCACCCTGGGCGACGCGATCTTCAGCACCTTGCCGTCGGCGCAGAGGTAGTCGGCGGCCTCGTCGCCCTTCAGGTGCCCGCCCTTGAGCAGGACCGCGTCGGGGCCGAGCTCCAGTATCTCGGCCGCCGCGCGCCGCGCGCTGCGTCCGTCCTTGACCTTGATGCCTGTCAGCCGCTCGGCCTCGTCCAGGTTGGGCGTGACCAGCGCGGCCATCGGGAGCAGCTTCGAGATGAGCGCCTCGACGAATCCTGCGATGTGCAGCTCGCTCCCGGTCGTCGCCACCATGACGGGGTCCACGACCACGGGTGCGTCCAAGTCCCGCAGGACGCTCGAGACGGTCCTGACGATCTCCGCGCTGTAGAGCATGCCCGTCTTGACGGCGCCTATGTCGACGTCCTCGAGCACTGACCCGAGCTGCATCGCCACGTGCTCCGGGGGCACGGGGAAGATCGCCGAGACGCGCTTGGTGTTCTGCGAGGTGACGCATGTCACGACCGAACAGCCGTGCACGCCCACGGCCTCGAACGCCTTCATGTCGGCCTGCAGGCCCGCGCCTCCCACGGAATCGGAGCCAGCGATCGTAAGGGCGTTCGCCATCGCGCTCTTGATGCATTCATGCCGATAAATCGTTTGCGGAGTGCCAGGCCAGCGAGTGCACCCAGCACCGGCCCTTCTGGGACACTACCGTTAAATACGCGTCAGCCCATCGCAACGGTCGCCATGAAGGCCGAGTCGGGTCACATCCTGTTCAAGGAGAAGTTCAAGTACAAGGACCTGGCCGGTGTCTTCGAGGAGCTGCTGGTGGCGTTCCTCGACGAGACGGACCAGAAGCCGGAGGACGAGGAGGTCCTCCAGATGTTCCTCAGGGTCAACATGATGGACCTCGAGAAGAACCGGAAGCCCGAGGGGTTCAACAGGCGCGGCCGCATGAAGCTGGTTTTCCCGATCTGCGGGCCGAAGAAGGAGATGTACATCAGGGCCGACTCGAAGACCACCGAGATCGTGCGCATCGCCGAGCGCCTCAGCAAGATCCTGAAGAAGGGCGGGGTCACGCACACCGTGGAGTGGGACAAGCTCTCGTCGGCCGAACCTTAATGGCCCCGGATGGCGTGAGGTCCCGTGCGCGAGGTCGTGGGCACGATGACGGTCAAGGACAAGGTCTCCAAGGCGGTCGCCGAACGCTCGTCTCTCGAAGGCATGAGGCGGTCCTTCAGGACGATCCAGGACCGGCAGCGGGAGAACGCCTGCCGGATACCCGAGCTCGGAGCCCGCAAGGAGCGTCTCAGGAAGACGAAGGAGTCGTCGGTCGGGAACACCGAGCTCTTCACCAAGGCGCTCCTGACGCTGAGGGAGAACGGCTTCAGGGTCATCCTCGCTAAGAGCGCCGAGTCCGCGGTCAGGGTCATACGGGACGAGGTCCAGGGGAACGACCTCGTCGTGAAATCCAAATCCAACGTCACGAAGGAGCTGCACCTGGCGGAGGAGCTGGGGAAGGTGGGCGTCGAGGTCATCGAGACGGACCTGGGCGACAGGATCGTGCAGCTCGCAGGATGCCTCCCGGCCCATCCGACGGGCCCGGCGTGCCATCTGACCCGGGGTCAGATCTCGGAGCTGTTCTCGCATCACTTCGGCAGGACCATCTCGGACGACCCGGCTGAGCTCACATCGGTCATGCGCGACGAGATCGCGGCGTACATCGACCGCGCGGGGGTCGGCATCACGGGCGCGAACGCGATAGCCGCGAACGAGGGGGCGGTCGTGATCGTCCACAACGAGGGGAACGCCGCCAGGTGCGCCATGGTCCCCGGGAAGCACATAATCGTCACGACGCCGGAGAAGGTCGTGCCCGACCTCGACGAGGCGGTCAACGTGACCAAGCTGCAGACCTACCTCTCCACGGGCAAGATCATCAGCTCCTACATCAACGTCATAACCGGCCCGAGCTACACGGCCGACATCGAGAAGAAGGTCTTCAAGGGGATGCACGGGCCGAAGGAGGTCGTGATAGTCTTCGTGGACGACGGCCGCCTCGAGGCGGCCGACAAGGAGGCGCAGTACTGCATCGGCTGCGGGATGTGCCTGCTGCACTGTCCCACGTACAACGTGGTGGGCCCGGTGTTCGGCGGCTCGGGGCACATGGGCGGGATCGGGGTCTATCTCGCGGGCTCGACGGGCAAGCTCGACGAGGCCGTGGAGGACGGGCTCGCCCTCTGCACGTCGTGTGGTGCCTGCCGCGAGGTCTGCCCGTCGTCCATTGACACTAAAAAGGGCATAATGACTGTGAGAAAGAACGCTAGAGATGCAAAGAAGGCAGATGCTCCGGAGCACTCCGCGCTGCTCGCGAGCGTCCGGAACTACGACAATCCTTGGCAGGTCCCGAGGGCTCAGAAGGGCAGGTGGGCGAAGGGCATGGGCCTCAAGACCAAGGGCGAGGTGCTCTACTTCTCCGGCTGCTCGACCGCCCTGCTGTTCCCGGACACGGCGAGGAACGCCGTCTCGGTCCTGCGGGCCGCGGGGGTCGAACCCGCGCACCTGGGCCAGGCGGAGAAGTGCTGCGGGTCCACCGCGCGCAAGCTCGGCGACGACGCGCTCGCGCGCCAGAAGGCCGAGGCGTGCTTCGAGGACTTCGCGAAGGCCGGGGCGAAGACGGTCGTCACCTCCTGCCCGGGGTGCGCATCCGCGCTCGCCCGCCATGCGGACCTCGTCGAGAGGCACGGCATCAAGGTCCTTCACCTGTCCCAGTTCCTGGCGGCGCGCATCGGGCGCATGGGCCTGTCCAAGGCCGGGCTCATCGGCCCTGTGACGTTCCACGACCCGTGCGACCTCGGGAGGGAGCTCGGGGTCTACGACGAGCCGCGGGCCCTGCTGAGGGCGGTGGCCGGCGAAGATGTCGTCGAGATGGAACGCACGCGCGCGGAGAGCGCGTGCTGCGGTTCCGGCTCGGGCGTCAAGAGCGCCCACCCCGAACTGTCGGCTGCCATCGCGCGCGACCGGATCGAGATGGCGAAGGCCGCGGGCGCGAAGGTGCTCGTGACGTCATGCCCGTGGTGCGTCCAGAGCCTGAGGGAGTGCCAGGGGGATGCACCGTCCGTCCAGGTGGTCGACCTGGTCGACCTGCTCTCCAGGTCCGTGCAGAAGTGATGCTAGGCGGTCACGCCCTCACGACGAGGGGGACCTCAATCACGGTCGAGTATGCCGGTCCCTGCGGGCCGAGGACGCTCTTCTTGAGCAGTATCCTGTCGACCACGTACTCGCCGTAGTCCGTCGCGCCGTTCGCCTGGATGATCTCCTGGATGGCCACGCTGTTCCTCGGGTTGATGCGCGTGCGCGCGAGCGTCAGGTGCGGCTTGAACCCCTTCTCGTCCCGCCCGAACCCGAGCGGCTGGAGCTCAGAGTCGAGCCTCCTGGCGATCTCGCCGAGGGCCTCGCCCTGCTCGATCCCGACCCAGACGACCCTGATGGAGGAGAGCGACGGGAACGCGCCCATGCCCTTGAACCGCATCGTGAACGGGCCGATCCCGTCCACCGCGCTGGTCATGCCGTCGGCGATCCTGCCCACGAGGTCCTCGTCGGTGTCCCCGAGGAACTTGAGCGTGACGTGGAGCAGCTCGGGCCTGACGACCTTCAGGTCCGCCTTCGACCTGATTAGCTCCCTCAGAAGCGACGCGAGCCTTTGGTCCGGCCGCGCGTCGACGGATATGAACGCCCTGAACTTCAACGGTCCGGCATCGCGCAGGGCGGTCTTAGCCTTTCCTAGGCCTGCGCCAGCCGCGTCCGCGGTCGAGGCTGCGTATCTTGCCCCTGACGGCGATGATGCCGATGATGGCGATGGCGAACGCCGCGGCCAGCCCGATCAGGTAGGCCGCATCGCCCATCTGGTCCGCGTACAGGGCGCCGAACGACGCGGCGAAGTTGAACGACCCGTGCATCAGGACGGCGATGATGTAGTAGGGCACCCAGCTGCTGCCGTTGAGCGTGCTCTTGGCGATGCCGAAGCCGACGACCGACGACGCGCTCGCGTGCAGGAGCGCGGACGACACGCTCCTGAGGGCGGCCGTGGCGATCCACGCCTCCGTGCCTGCTGTTATGAACGCCGTGCCCTCGTAGAGCAGGTTCTCCGTCGCGGCGAAGCCGAGGCCCGCCGCCGCGCCGTAGACGATCCCGTTCTCCAGTTCATGCAGGGCGCTCCGGACGCGGAACACGCCCAGGGCCTTCGCGAGCTCCTCGACGACAGGCGCGATCACGCAGGCGAGCACGAGGCTCGACAGGTTGGGGTTCTCGCCGAGGTACTGGTACACGCGCTCGATGTTCTGGTCGAAGAGCGCGGACAGGATGATCTCCAACACGATGGCGACGCCGACGGACAGGATCGCGCCTATGGAGAAGACCCACAGGAGCCGCCCGTAGGGCTCGCGGGAGAAGCGCTCGGTGTTCCTTATCCACACGAGGTACAGGAGCGACGGGACGAACGCCACGAGGATGACGATGCCGGCGTTCAGAATCCACTGGTCCATCTGCGTCCCGAGGCATGGGAGCGGCCCGGAGTTATTTCAAACTTGGGTGGCGGTTCCAGAAAAGCGGTCAAAGAGGGAATGTGGGTTTGGAGAGGTTTGCGGGACACCGGGTCCCGGACGCGGGTGCCAGAGGCCTTACTTTTCCTCTAGCTTGATCGCGTTGTTCGGGCACTCGTCGACGCAGGCCCCGCAGTCGAGGCACTTCTTCTCATCGACAACCGCCACGTCTTCCACGGTGATCGCGCCCTCAGGGCAGATATCCACACAAGCGCCGCAGGCAACGCACTCGTCCTTTGTGATCTTCGCAGGCATCTGACTACCTCCGGTGGTACTTGGTTGTCGTGAAAGCCTCCTTCCATATAAATCTTCTTGACCGAATCGCGGAGCACATGATTTATTTTCGACCGTCAATATCAAATTCTGGCTTCAGGTGTTTCCACCGCCCCTCCCGGCCATGTCGCGACATCGTTCGACAAGATATTAGCCGCGTGTTCGCATTCTGCCCAAGGCGACGATGAAGAACACACATGTCGGCAGGTGGCTTTTCTCGCAGGAGGGGCTCAGGGAGGGTTTCCTCAGGCTGGAGGAGGACACCGTCGTGGAGGTCTGCGCCGGGAAGGCGCCTCCGGACTCCTCGAGGGCCGTGTTGCTCCCGGCGTTCGTCAACGCGCACACGCACATCGGCGATTCGTTCGCGTACCCAGCGCCGCGCGGGACGGTCGAGGAGGTCGTCGGCCCTCCTGATGGCTACAAGCACAGGATGCTGAGGACCGTCGGCAGGGATTCGAAGGTGTCGGCCATGCGGGACGCGATAGAGATCATGGCGGCGACTGGCACTGGCACGTTCATCGATTTCAGGGAGGAGGGTGTGGCAGGCGTCATGGACCTGCTGGCCGCGCACCCGGGGCACATGCCGCGCCCGGTCGTCCTCGGCAGGCCTTCCGGCAGGGACGCGCATGACTGGGAGCTCGGCGAGGTCCTCGCGAGCTGCGACGGGTTCGGGGCAAGCGCCGTCAGGGACTGGCCGATCGACCTGCTCAGGCGAATGTCATCGAAGGCTCATTCGTCGTCTCGCCTGTTCGCGATGCACGCCAGCGAGGCCGTGCGCGAGGAGATAGACCATGTCCTCGCCCTCCGGCCGGACTTCCTGGTCCACATGACCTCGGCGGCGGACGAGGACCTCGTGGCGTGTGCCTCCGCCGGGGTGCCCGTGGTCGTATGCCCGCGCTCGAGCGAGTTCTTCGGGCTGAGGCTGGACATCCCGCGGATGCTGAAGGCTGGCGTGACCGTCGCCCTCGGGACGGACAACGGCATGGTCGCCCGCCCGGACATGCTCACCGAGCTGCAGGCGGCGTTCAGGTCGCGCCTGTCGGAGGGGCGTCTGACACCGGCCCAGACTGTACATCTGGCGACATACGCTGGGCGCAAAGTATTAAATGCGGAAGGGAAGATAACTACGGAAATCGAAATCCAAGACGATCTCGCCGTTGTGAACGTCAGGGGGGACGACCCTCTGTACGAGGTGGTGACATCCGCGGGGTCGCAGGACATATCCGCGGTCATCCACGAAGGACGGTTACGGAGGCCGGAAAATTGGACGAGATGAAGAGGATCCTGATTGCGACAGACGGTTCTGAATACACCAAGGACGCCGTGACGACCGGGCTCAAGCTCGCCAAGATCCTGGGCGCCCATGTCACCGCGCTCTATGTCGTCGATCAGACTTCCTATGTGAACTTCCCCATGGACTCCTCAATCGTCAGCGTCTACTCGCTCATAGAGAACGAGGGGAAGCGCGCGGTCGAGGATGTCAAGAAAGAGGGGGACGAGCTGGGCGTCCCGGTGGCCATAGTCGTGGCCGAGGGGTCCCCCACCAGGAAGATCATCGAGATGGCGGCGGACTTCGACCTGGTGGTCCTGGGCACCCTGGGCAAGTCGGCCATATCCAAGCTTTTCATGGGCAGCGTCGCGGAGCGCGTGACGAGGTACGCACCCTGCCCGGTGCTCGTCGTGAGGTCCAAGAAGAGGTGATTCCGGGAATGAAGGTCAAGGAGGTAATGACGGAGAACCCGATAGTCGCGGAGCTCCCCGGCACCAGGACCGACGTGCTGAAGCGTCTCGTCAAGCACAACATCACCGGCGTGCCCGTTGTCAAGTCCAGCGACGGCACGCTCGCCGGCTTCGTCACGAGGCACGACATCTTCTCGAAGCCCGAGGAGGAGCAGCTCGCGCTCGTCATGAGGCGGGACTACCCGACCATCGGGCCGAACGCGAGCGTCAAGGACGCCGCCAGGATCATGGTCGACCAGATGCTGAGCCACCTGCCCGTGGTCGAGAAGGGCAAGCTCCTCGGGATACTCACGCCCACGGACCTCCTGATAGTCGTCGAGAAGGAGAACCAGCAGATCGCGGTCGAGGACATCGTCCGGTCGCCCTGCATACCGATCTACCAGAACGCGCCGCTGGCGGTCGCGCTCGCGACCTTCAGGGCGGCCAAGGTCTACGCGCTCCCGGTCCTGGACGACGACGCCAAGCTCGTGGGCATAGTCACCGACAGGGACATGTTCAACCGGACCATCGTCGACAGCACGGTCGCCATGAGCGACCTCGGGATGAGCGACGAGGACGACAACTGGACCTGGGAGGGCCTCAGGAACGTCATGAAGCTCTGGTACGAGGTCTCGCGGGTGGACCTGCCCAAGCTGACGGTCAAGGACATCATGATCAAGGACCCGATGACGGTCTTCAGGAAGACCCTGGTCGGGGACGCGGCGAGGACCATGCGGAAGCACGATTTCGGCCAGCTGCCCGTGCGCGATTCGAAGGACAACCTCGTGGCGATGATTTATGACATAGATGTCGTATCAACGCTTACAAAGTGATCGGAAATGGACCCTCAGGAGATACTGTCCCTCTGCAAGCGCAGGGGCTTCCTATGGCCGGCGTACGACATCTACGGCGGCGTCGCCGGCCTCTATGACTACGGCCCCCTGGGCGTCGCGCTCAAGAACAACATCGAGAACCACTGGAGGAGCCTGTACGTGCTCCAGGAGGGCTTCCAGGAGATAGCCTGCCCGGTGGTCGCGCCCGAGCCGGTGTTCAAGGCGTCGGGCCACCTCGACACGTTCTCCGACATGTACGTCGAGTGCACGGCCTGCGGCGAGGTGTACCGCGCGGACCACCTGGCGGCGGGCATGTACGCCAACCCGGCGACGCTGGACGAGGTCCAGCTGGGCGCGCTCCTGAAGGAGAACGGCGTCAAGTGCCAGGCGTGCAAGGGCGAGCTCACGGCGCCGAAGCGGTTCAACCTCATGTTCAAGACATCCATCGGGGCGGGCAAGGCCAAGGTGGGATACCTGAGGCCGGAGACCGCCCAGGGCATGTTCGTCAACTTCGAGCAGGTCTACAGGTACGGCCGGGAGAAGCTCCCGGTCGGGGCGGTCCAGGTCGGCACGTCCTTCAGGAACGAGATCTCCCCGAGGCAGGGCCTCATACGCCTGAGGGAGTTCCACCAGATGGAGGCCGAGCTGTTCGTGCACCCGGAGGACAAGACCTGGCCCAGGTACCCGAAGGTGAAGCACGAGCGGCTCTCGCTCGTGCCCAACAAGGGCGGGCCGAGGGAGATGTCCCTCGAGGACGCGGTCAGGGAGGGCGTCATAGTCAACGAGGTCCTCGCCTACTTCATCTGGCTGACGCACAGGTTCGCGCTGGATGTGGGCCTGGACCCGAAGCGGATGCGCTTCAGGCAGCACGAGCGCAACGAGATGGCGCACTACGCGAGCGACTGCTGGGACCTGGAGGCGGAGCTGGGCTACGGCTGGATAGAGCTCGTGGGCATCGCGGACAGGGGCTGCTACGACCTCTCGGCGCACATCAAGCACTCGGGCGCAGACCTCACGGCCTTTGAGAAGTTCGACGAGCCGAAGGAGGTCGAGACGGAGGTCGTCAAGGTCAGGTTCGACGTCCTGGGCAAGCTGTTCAAGGGCGACACGAAGAAGGTCGCGGACGCGCTCGCCCAGCTCCCGGCAAACCAGGTCCGGGGCCGGGCGGAGGTCGAGGTGTCCGTGGACGGCAGGACCGTCAAGGTGCCTTCCAGCTGCTTCGAGGCCGTGCTGAAGAAGGAGAAGGTCTCGGGCAGGAAGCTCGTGCCGCACGTGATCGAGCCGGCGTACGGCGTCGACCGGATACTCTACGCGGTGCTGGAGCACGCCTACCAGAAGAAGGATGATTATGTCACGCTCAAGCTCAGGGCGCGCGTCGCGCCCATCAAGGCCGGCGTGTTCCCGCTCATGTCCAGGGACGGCCTGGACGGGATCGCGATGGGGGTGTACGACCAGCTCGCGGCCGCCGGCATACAGGCGTTCTACGACGACGGCGGCTCCATCGGCAGGCGCTACGCGAGGATGGACGAGGTCGGCACCCCGTGCTGCATCACGGTCGACTACGACACGAAGGAGAACGGGACCGTGACACTCAGGGAGCGCGACTCCTCCGAGCAGGTGAGGGTTAGGACGGAGAACGTGTCCTCGGCCGTCGTGAAGCTGCTGTCGGGCGCCGGCCTGGGCGCCCTCAAGGGCATGTGACCATCCCGGGGGACAAGGAACTCAGATGCGGCAGGAGAACCCAGTCTGCAGGAAGCGCGGCGGGACCCTATCGAAGCCCGTCGACCTCTCTGACGAGCTCGCGAAGTACATCGGGAAGCAGGTGAGCTACGCCACGCACGGCATCCATCGCTACCCTGCCAAGTTCATCCCGCAGATCCCGCGCTTCTGCATCGAGGGCTACTCGAAGGAGGGGGACACGGTCCTGGACCCGTTCATGGGGTCGGGCACGACCTTACTCGAATCGTTCATCACGGGCAGGCACAGCCTGGGCGTGGACATACACCCGCTCGCCAGGCTCATCGCCAAGGTCAAGGTCACGCCCGTCGACCCGCGGCGCCTGGAGGCGATGGGCGACACGCTCCTCGCGGAGATACGGGCGGACCGGACGGACAACGCGGACTGGGTCCCGGAGATACCGAACAGGGACCACTGGTTCAAGCCCGAGGTCCTGAGGGAGCTGGCGACCGTGAAGAAGCATGTGTGGGCCCTGAGGAAGGGTGACGCCCAGGACTTCTTCAAGATATGCCTGTCGTCGATCATACGCAAGATGTCCAACTCGGACAGCGACTCGCTCATACCGGAGGTCACCACCTTCAGGAAGAAGCTGGACGAGCAGGGCAAGACATCGTCGGATGTCATAGGCAAGTTCGACAACGCGGTCAGGAACAAGACCGTGGACTCGGAGGAGCTCTGGCACCTGGCGGGTGAGGTCCGGAAGAAGTACCGGACGCCGCCCACCATCCAGATAATCGGCCGGGAGGCGAGGGACCTGGCGCTCGAGGACGACTCGGTCGACCTCGCGGTCACATCGCCGCCCTACGCGAGCGCGGTGCACTACGCCAGCGTCCACAAGCTCGAGATGTACTGGCTGGACCTGCTCAAGGACCTGGGCGAGCTCGACGGGCAGATCGTCGGCACATCGCGGGCGTACGTGTCCGAGTACAGGCCCTGGGAGCCGAGGACGGGGATCCCGGAGCTGAGGACGGTGCTGGGCGAGCTCATGGCGGTGGAGAAGAAGAGCGCGTACATCGTGTACAAGTACTTCGACGACATGCGCCGGAACCTCTGCGAGGTCAACAGGGTCCTCAAGAGGAACGGGGTGTACAGCATCGTCGTCGGGGAGAACACCTTCCGCAAGGTGCGGATACCGACCTACCTCATCCTGTCCAGGATCGCGGTCCAGGCGGGGTTCGAGATGAAGGATGTGTTCGTGTACGACGTGATCAACCGGCACCTGGACATCCCCCGGTGGAACGACAGCCGGATCGAGCGGGACTACATACTGGTCCTGCAGCGGTCGGGGAAGCCGGCCAAGGACGCGCTCTGAGCGCAGAGGCGTCTCGGGCGTAGCATCTGGTGACGACATGAAGAAGCGGTGCGCGTGGATACTCGACGACCCGATGATGGCGGAGTACCACGACACCGAATGGGGTGTGCCCGTGCACGACGACCGGAGGCTGTTCGAGCATCTGGTCCTGGGAGGGGCCCAGGCGGGCCTGAGCTGGAGCACCATCTTGAAGAAGAGGGACAACTACCGCCTCGCGTTCGACGGCTTCGACCCGGTGAAGGTCGCGAGGTACGGGGAGCGCAAGGTCGCGCTGCTCCTGTCGGACCCGGGGATCGTGAGGAACCGGCTCAAGGTCGAGTCGGCCGTCGCGAACGCGAAGGCGGTGCTCGCGGTCAAGGCAGAGTTCGGGAGCTTCGATTCCTACATGTGGTCGTTCGTCGGCGGCCGCCCCGTCGTGAACCGGTGGAAGGCCATCTCGGAGATCCCGGTCGCGAGCCCGGAGGCCCACCGGATGAGCGAGGACCTCAAGGCGCGGGGCTTCAGGTTCGTGGGCCCGACGATATGCTACGCGTTCATGCAGTCCGTGGGCATGGTCAACGACCACACGGTGGACTGTCACCGCCATCGGGAGATATCCGGGTCTCGCCGCTGAGTCGTGTCATCGAAGGCGTCGGCCGTCCTTCGGCGTGCAGATGGCCGTCACCGCAGCTGCTTGCCCCGCTTCCTCTTGCGCCAGTATAGAGTCCCTCCGGACGCCAGGGCAGCGGAGACCGCGGACGCGACTATGTACAGCATCACCGTGTCGATGCTCTCCGGGACCCTCGCCGACGCGAGGCTGGTCATGTCGCTCCGGCCGACGGAGTTCTCGGCGACAAGCCAATAATAGTACGTGGTCCCCCGCTCGACGGACTCGTCCGTCCAGGTCCGTGCGTTCGCGGGGACATCGGCCAATTGCGAAGGTGTCCCTGGGTCCGTTCCCCGGAATATCAAATATCTTGTTATGTCCGCCCCTCCGTTGCTCAGGGGCGCGGCCCATGTCAGGACCACGTGCGTCCCGTCCACCGCCGCTGTGAAGCTGGTCGGTGGTTCGGGCGCTTCGGGAGTCGGGACAGACGCCGATGCCGCTGCCTCTATCATGAAGTGGTTGATGACCGCGGCTACCGCGCCGACGGATGCGTGCAAGGACTCAATGGCGCTCGCGGCGAAGGTGTCGTCGGACCAGTCGTAGTTCGTGTCCATCCAGACGTTCGGCTGTATCGCGCCGTCCCCGAATGTGATTGTTTCGCCGAGCCCGAGCGTCGCGTTGTATGCGTCCAGGTCCTCGAGGACGACACCGGTCGGTTCGGCCAGCGAGCCCAGCATGGACTCGAACTCGTCCTCGTAGTCGGAGTGGTGCACCTCCGCGCCCCAGTCCGTGTACGCCCCCATCGTATGCCCGAAGACCCCGGGATCCGCGACATAGTGCGCGAGGACGCCGATGTCGTAGGCCGCCTCCTCGAAATCGCCGTCGGCCATGTACCCGAGTGCGGTGTTGTAGACCGTGGATGCCCTCACCGCGCAGACATCGTCCTGGAGGTCCCCGGTCGAGTAGAAGTACACATGGTGGTTGGTCGTGTCGCCGATGTAGTCCGGGTTGTCGGGGGCTTCGGTCCCGAGCAGGAACCTGGTATGATAGGTGCTCTCCAGGAAGGTCACGTCCTGCGTCTGCAGCTCCAGGGCCCTGTCCGCTATCCAGTCATGGGTCCCGTAGTCGGGGTCGTACTGGTCGGCCGAATATCCGCCGTTGCTCCATGCCTGCGCGTTCGGTGCCGCGGTCGCAAGATACGCCACGGCGACCAGCGCCCAGAGCACGACCCTCCGTCTGGACATGATTCTTCGCGGGCGGATTCAACTTGCTGTCACAAGGACCTTTGCATCCCCCGGGCTGCCTTTGAGAGCCGCGGCGCCAGTATGGAGACCGTGTCGAAAGCGTTGAGGCATCGGACGACGAAGACGGCCGAAACCTATTACGCGCATATACTCGGGGAAGCGGCCTTCGAAGAGCTCGAGGAAGCATGGGCCGGAAAAGCCGAGCCCGCATATAGCCTGTCGCAGAACCTCTCACGGTATTGTGGTATCACAGATAATAATCCCGATATCATTATTAAAATCTGAAGACGGACTGATTTGCTGACAGGAAGACAGAAGGTCTGAGCGTTCGCTCCCGATAGAGAACTCCCGACTCCTCCTTCCTCATGGTCTCCTCCGGAGAGAGTGAGCGCCTTCTGAAGAGGTTTAAGGACATGATGTCGATTATCGTGCAGGTCGTACCATGTCTGTCAAGGTCACCAGGGACGTGCTCGAGATTGGACAGAGAGCGGACAGGAGCATGATCGCGCTTCCGATCATCCAGTACAAGGGAGGGCCTGGCCCATCGGTGTTCATAGGATCCGCGGTACACGGAGACGAACTGACAGGCCAGGCGAGCCTGTGGAGGCTCTACGACTTCCTCAAGGGCAGGGGGATCAAGGGAACCGTCACAATCATGCCCGTGCTGAACCCTGAAGGGCTGAGCTTCAGCGTCAGGGGAATACCCGAGACGGACGTCGACCTGAACAGGCTCTATCCGGGCAAGGCGGACGGAAGCATCTCCGAGAGGATAACGGCCAAGATCTGGGAGGTGGCCAAGAAGCACGATGTCATAATCGACCTGCATACGCTGGGTGTGGGCGTACCGATGATTATGATCGACCGCCTCTCAGGTGATCTGAAAGTGAAGACAGACCTGCTCGCGGAGGCGACTGGTTTGACGGTCATCGAGGAGCATGCACCGGAAGAGTTCGCCCTCCAGAACCTTGCGGCGAGCCTTGGCTCTGTCGCAAGCGCTGCGAACATCCCGAACGTGACGGTCGAACTGAGAGGGGGGAAGACAATAGACTGGGGCAGCGTGGAGGCCGGATACCTCGCGATGAGGAACGTGCTGGTCCATGTGGGAGTGGTGAAAGGCACGATTCAGAAGATCGAGTCCTGCATCGTCATCCGGGAGAAAGGCTACTGCGTGCAGGACGTGTTTTCCGAGAAGGGCGGCATCGTCGAGTATACTGTGAAGCCAGGTGACAGGGTCAGGAAGGGCGTCACTATCGCGAGGATAAGGGACTTCTTCGGGGACGTGGTGGAAGAGGTCAAGATGCCCGAGAATGGCTACGTTGTCATGGAGAGCTCCATGGACGTCACGCAGACGGGCGGCGAGATCGCGGTGATCGCGGTTAAGAAGAGATAGGGCAGGCCGATTGCGAGCGGTGCCGTAGTGATTCGGGCGGGACTGTTGTCTTCGGCAGGTCTCTCTGGACCAGAATTCAGCCTGATTCACCTGCTGACGTCCTTCTCCAGGGCTTGAGGACCTTCCGCAGGCATTCTGCTCCTTTGGCCTTTTCTCAGAAATGGTGGACCGTGTGGGATCAGGGGCCACGGAACTGATTGGCTCGCACCTCAAGATGCCCTTGTCAGGGCATCATCGCCGAGGCGCAAGATCGAGAGATATGCCAAACCCCCTTCCCCTCTGTGCTCAGGCGTACCAGGGCGATTCCGAGTCCCAGTCCAGGTTGGAGCTCCTCCATGAGTAGAACTCGCCGTCGTGGAACGCATAGCTGTACTCTCCGAACAGATTCCAGAGGTTGTGCTCGTACGTCAGGGCGAATGTGAACGTGACGTCCTCCTCGTGGTAGTCCGCATGCGGCGACTCCCTGAGGGCGATCTTGTCTCCCCAGCCGAAAGCGCCATCGCCGAGGAGGTCGGTGATCACGAGTTCGTATTGGATGTCCGGCGCGCCCGTGAGGATCAACTCACCGAGGGGGGTAACGACCGTGGTCTCAGATCCCCGTGTCAGCTCCTCCTGCTCGGTCGCGTTGACGGGGATGCCTCTCCAACCGGAGCGTGCACCGCCCAGATAGAACCTCAGCTCGCTGTAGTTGCAGCTCCACCCCACTATGGGCTCATCGGCGCTCGGGATGCAGTGACCGTTCACGAACGAGATGTTGACGGTCCCGGTCCAGCACACGTCGCCGCTGGCGTCGAGGCTCAGCGGTGTGACTTCGGATGGATACTGCTGATCCATCAGGCCCGACCCCAGCACGCTTGCGACAAGGACGACGGCCGCTGCCGATAGGGCGATCACGACCGCCGCGCCCCGCCTAGGATTCGTGCGCAGGTAATTTGTCAATCTGCCGGCCACGCCATTCCCCTCTTCGGGAGCAGTAATCGCGAACCGCTACATGTAGTTGTCTTCGTGGCTCCTCCGTCCTCACAGACATCCTGGCCGACTTATTTTACAGAAACCGTCGGCTGGCAAATCGCAGGGAGCCGTGGATGAAACGAGATGCCTGGCCATTTCTCAATCCGAGGGTTTTGTGCACCGGGATTTAACCCTTTTTGTCGCCTTTCCTCCCCTATGGCCTTTTCTTAGAGTGCATCCTAACGCATTTGAACTGCCGTTCTGGGTCTTGAGTATGTCCAATGAGATCGGACCGAAGGGGGTTTCTACCCACGTTTTCGACTGGCTCGGGTGAGAAAGGAACACAGTCCTTCCAGAATGGCATCTCGGGAAGGGTAATGGAAAGGGGGTTAGTTGCCCCTCACAAACCACTTTCCCTTTCTACCCGAACAAGTACGAGTTATACCAGTCGTTGAGATACTCGCTGTACCACGCATAGAGCCTGCCATCGTGAACGACAAAACTGACTTCCATCATCGCACCTCCCCCTTCGCCATCAGTCCATAGTACTCCCACAGTGAACACCATGTCTGCATTCAGGGGGACCATATCGAAAGCGATTGTGTCTCCTTCGCCGAAGGTTCCGTCACCCGCAGAATCCGTGATGTTCATGCTCGCGTCGACCCACGATGACGTCATCAACACCTGGTGTACCGTTGCCGAGATGTTAGTGCTCAGCTGTGAGTGGTTTCCGAAATCCGCCACCGGCGTCGTACTGCTGGTTCCGGCATAGGTAACCCGGAAGAGGATCTTCATCCCTGTGTAGGGGTAAGGCCCAACGTAACTCTCGTTTTGAAACCCGAATGTATCGTGCTGCGTGTAGATGACCTTGTCATCGACAAGGACAAGGCTGAGTGGGATCTCCTCTGAGGGGTAGGGCGCTAGACCGGAGTGCGACAGCTCAAGCGCCAATCCTGCTAGCACGAGAACGAAAGCAACCGCAAGAGCCAGAACGAGGACTGCTGCCCCCTTAGGTCTTGAAGCCAGGTAAGAGCCGAGCCTATTGATCATATCGCCATCTCTCCCGCGCGTGTACCGCCTTTCCTTCCCTAAGAGCCTTTCTCACGATGAGCCGTGTGCGCCCTATCGTGGATGAAATCGGACATCTGGCTCGACGAACTGTAAAAGACGGGGTGAGAGACAAGCAAAGGTAATGAAGTCCCAACATAGAGACGATTATGGGTCCCGTGGCGCAGGCTACCCTATTCCACCTTCTCCTTCTCGCAATGGCGCTCTTAGCTTGGAAGGTATATGGTCTTCGGAAGACAGTTCACATTGTCTGATGAACGAAGAATCGGAAAGGAGGATGCAGGCCGTTTCCTGAGCAAACTGAACATGGACGAACTCCTTGTCCTCGATTACGGCATAGACTCATGATCCGGTTCCTGTGGTCAATGCCGACTCTCTCAACAGCCTCGTGCCCGTCTCGTGTAAGATACAAATTAGTAGGGGCCTTCACATAGGGGTCAGGGTCGGGTTGGTTGCGTGCGCGGGAGAATACTGTGGGGCGTTTCTGCAATCATGATGATGTTGGTTTCGTTGGGACAGGGTCTTACGGTCTCGATTTCAGTGGAAGTGTCTGCTTACATCTCCCATGGCTCAATACTCATCGACGGTGATGATGATTTCACTGCCGCGAACGGAGTCTTGGGAGGGAGCGGGACATCCGTTGATCCGTATATGATCGAAGGTTGGAGTATTGCCACCAATGAGAGCGGCATCGCGTTGTCCGTTGTGAATACTCGTTCTCATTTCATTGTGGCGCAGTGCGAAATAACCTATAGCGACCTTGCTGCCTATGCTGGCTTCGCCTCAGGTATCAGACTGGTCAACGTCACCGATGCGAAAATCCAGAACGTCACATTCGAAGGATACCTTTTGCACGCAGGGCTTGAAGCGGATACAGTCCAGAACTTGACGGTCGAGGAATGCAGCTTCGCGTCGTACATGGGCATAAACCTGAGAGACTGCGGCTCGTCTGCTACCATATCAAAGAACACATTCGATGGTTGCGGCGTTTATGTCGACAGATCGCACGGCAACATCATCATCGACGACAACATCATTGAAGGCACCCTCTGGATACATGAGTCGTCGGATGTTAACGTGTCAGACAACCGAGTCTCTGAAGGTGAAGGTGTGGAGATACTATACTCCACCAACACGACAGCCCGCGGCAACACTCTCTCGAACTGCACAATCGATGTTCAAGGGGACAGGCTCGAGCACTTCATCACTTTCGAGATCTCTGACACAAACTCCGTAAACGGTCTGCCAGTTCTGTTCATGAAGAATCAGCGCGGCATTACTCTCGACTGCACAGGATACGGACAGGTCATATGTGCCAACGTCTCAGACGCCGTCATACGAGGTTTCGTCGGACCGGTATTCCCAGGTGGCGCCAGCACCCTTGAGCGAGGTACCGATGTCTCCCTTGGGTTCTGCGAAGACACGCAAGTGACAGACTGTGAGTTCTCGAACCGATTGGCCGGCGTTAGGGCCCTGGGTTGCTCAGGAATCACAGTCTCTGATAGCCAATTCGTCAACGTGGTCGAAGGAGTACTCCTTGGCCTGTGCTCAGAATGCGTGGTAGCAGACAACGAGTTCACAGGCATTCCTGCCACTGGTGTGAACCTCGGTACTTCCGATCACATTCTTGTCAACAACAACGGTTTCTCTGGGGAGGGTGAAGGAGTCTACATCTTCAACACTTCGAATTCGATCGTATTCGAGAACATCTTCACCACGGAATCGAGATCAATCCGACTGGAAGAAGCGCGTGATGCGCTGATCTACCACAACGACTTCATGTCAGGCAGTCGTCCAATAGAGATCAATCTGGGTTGTGTCAATCTTTCTTTCGACAACGGTTATCCAGAGGGTGGCAACTACTGGGGAGCGGTGACGCTTGAGGATGCGGACAAGGATGGTATCGGCGACGATCCGATTGTCATCGGAAGTAGCCAGGATACTGATGAAATCTTCCAGGATCGATATCCGTTGATGCAGCCCCTCAACACCGAAGTGAAGAATGACCAGCTCTATCTAGTTGTGATTATCTGCGCCAGCATAGGTTTGACGGCGGGAATCGCTGGCATCTTCATTCTACGCCACAGGCGGCCACGGAACCCTAACTGACATCCCTTGTGTTTTGCATCAGCTCGGGAAGAACGACCAGTTCGCATGTGAACATCGGTGAAGCATTCACTCCAATATGTGAACGGCATGCGAGGGTCAGGGTTCAAGCCCTGAATCTGTTCCTGGTCACGATTTGGAGCAGCAGTCATTGACTCGGACGGATGCCCTGCAGAGGGCGTCAGCGCCGATGCCATTGGACCTTCTTCTCGACCCATGCGTTCACGAGCAGGAGGCTCGCGGCCACATAGAGGGCTCTCAGTGAATTCCTGGAGGGTGCACATCCCCCCCAGAGCACGACAGACGGGGCTAGGCCGTACGGGAAGGTGTCGGCGGCACGGACTCATACCCTGTCTGCGGTGGATGACGTCCTCACGTCGACCCAGGAAGGCGGGAGCATCTACTGAGCATCTCCCCACCAAACCCTACAATCACCTTCCCTCTTCTCCCATTCTCGACCACCGCGCCTCAGAACGGGTCTTCCCATGTGCTCAAGCAGAGAAATGATGATGCGAAGGAGTTTGAACGACCTCTGCGGTCGCGTGCTGTCATCCAGGACCTGTTCACTTCACCTTGGCAGTCTTGAACGAGTGCCAGGCGAAGACGAACGTGAGTCCTGTGAACGCGAGCAGCACGACGAACGAGGACAGGATGTCCCCCTCTGTGTACTGATAGTGCGTCCCCAGCGCGGTGAAGTCGCTCCCGAGGGCGAAGTACCTGATGCCGTTGACGAAGTACGTCAGCGGGTTGACGTTCGAGATCGCCTGGAGCCACCCCGGGAACGAGGCCGTCGAGTAGAGCGCGTTGCTCGAGAACATCAGCGGCATCGTCAGGAGTGTCATGATGGCCTGGACGCTCTCCATGCTCTCGACGCGCATCGCCATCCCCGCGGAGAGGAAGATGAACCCCGCCGAGAAGACGGTCACGAACGCTAGTATGCCGAGCACCGCCCACAGGGTCCCGGACGCCGAGAAGCCAGAGAAGAACTCGACTCCCAGCACGAGGCCGAACCCCATTATGAGGCCGACCTGGATGAGGGATTTCGTGACGCCTCCGAGCCCCACCCCCAGCTGTATGTGGTAAGACCGCATCGGGCTGGCCAGCATCTCCTTCATGATCCCCCAGTTCTTGTCGAACAGGAGGCCCATCCCGCCGAAGAGGCAGGTGAACAGAGCCGTCATGGCCATCACGCCCGCGGCCATGAAAGTGAGGTAGTCCACCGAGACGACCCCCGGGATCGTCGGTATCATGCTGCTGTCGAAGTTGCTCGACATGGCCACGCCGAACAGCAGCAGCCATAGGGCTGGCTGTACCAGCGCGGCGAACAGCTGGCCCTTGAACCTCACGAATCGGATCATCTCTCTCCAGTAGATCGTCAGGAACTCCTTGCCCATGCTCACCGCCTCCCCATCCGCAGTTTGGGCATCCCGTTCTCCGCCGGTCCGTCCCTGATCTCCCTGCCCGTGTAGTGGACGAAGACATCGTCCAGCGAGGGCTTCTTCATCTTGACGCTGAGGATCTCGATCCCCCCGTCCTCGACCGATCGGAGCACGGATGGCATCACGCGGCTGCCGTCAGAACTCAGTATCAGCTCGAGTCCCTTGGGCATGCGCCTCGCCTGGGTGACCTCGGGCACGCCCTTCGTGATCACCAGGGCCTTCTCGTCGTCCTTCGTCTCCAGATATATCATGTCCTTGCCGAGCGTGTTCTTGAGGGCATCGGCCGTCCCCGAAGCGATTATCTTCCCGTGGTCGATGATCTCGATCCTGTCGCTGAGCTTGTCCGCCTCGTCCATGTAGTGGGTGGTGAGGAAGATGGTCGTCCCCTCCTCGTTGACCCCCTTGATGTAATCCCATATGCGGAGTCTGGTCTGAGGGTCGAGGCCGATCGTCGGCTCGTCCAGGAAGAGGACGCGGGGCCTGGTCATAAGCCCCCTTGCGATCTCCAGCCTCCTCTTCATCCCGCCGCTCAGGTTCTTGGTCCTCTCGTTGATCTTCTCCTCGAGCTCGACCAGCTCTATGAGCTCCTTCTCCCTCGCGAGCCTCTGGTCCTTGGGCATCGAGTAGATGCGGCCGTGGAACTCCAGCGTCTCCCTGACCGTCAGGTCCCTGTCCAAGACCTCGTCCTGGAACACTATGCCTATGGACTTCTTCACTTCGTGTGGGTTCTTCTTCACGTCGAACCCGCAGACCTTCGCGGTCCCCTTCTGGCACGCGAGCTGGGTCGTTAACACGTTTATCGTCGTGCTCTTCCCGGCCCCGTTCGGTCCGAGGAACGAGAATATCTCTCCCTCCTCGACCGTGAAGCTGATGTCGTCGACCGCCTTGAAATCCCCGAACGAATGGGTCAGTCCCTGTACCTCTATGATGTTGTCACTCATCGTCTCACCTGTGTTCAGTGAATGTGATATGTCGACCGTCCGCCTGCGGCGTAGGGTCAGCCCTTCCTGGCCCGCGCCCTCGGCTTCGCCTCTTCGGTCTGGGAGAGCCCGATGCTCATCTTCCTGACTAGCTCCCTGACCACGTCGGCCTTGATGAGGGCTATGCCGTCCCCCTGCGGGGTGCGCACGACGAGCATGAAGTCCCCGGGCTTGATGCCCAGCTTCTTCCTCGCCCCCGATGGTATGACTACCTGGCCGCGGTCCCCGACCTTGACCGTGCCGTAGACCTCCATGCTGTGTGGGTTCATGTGTATCACACTTTTCATACATTTCATACTTTTCACACTAAATGGAGTGCGGCTATATGATACATGCGGCGGTATGGTCCGGTCACCAGAGCTTGAGCCCGACGAACCTGAGCGCGAAGATGATACCGATCGCAACGACGGCCAGGCCGAAGACGACCTGTACCCACATCCCCGTGTTCGCGAATCTCCTGCCCACCCTCTCCTTCGCCTCGCCGGTCACCGCGCAGAACGGGATGATCACGGCACCGTGGCCCAGCCCGAAGACGAAGAGCATCAGGGCGCCGGTAAGGAGGGTGTACTCCTGGGTCAGGGCGAGCACTATGACAGGGAAGACGAGGGATATCGCGCACGGAGCCCAGCCAACCGAGAACAGTATGCCGAGCGCCAGGCCAGAAACTGCGGGGGGCATCGCGCTCAGCCTGTTCAGCACCCTCTTCTTCTCGTCGGGTGCCCCGTCGCCGACCATTGATGCGCAGGATGCCCCCTTCCCCTGCCTGCTGCGGAGCCGCCACTTGAGTCCCTCGATCAACGGGCTCAGGGGGTAGATGGCGTTGACCCCTACCACAACCAGCAGCGCTCCCGTCACAAGGTAGAACGTCGATGAGAGTTCCAGCAGCCCGCCTATGTACGCCAGGAAGAGCCCTATGGCCATGAACACGAGCGATGTCCCGATCGTGAACCAGACGCCTATGGTGAGGCTGACGCCGAGGCCGTCGCCATCGCCGCCTCGCCTTGTGCGGTCCACCCTCATGCTGCCTATGTACGAGATCACGGCCATCATGAGGGCTATGGAGCAGGGGGAGAACGCGGTGACCACGCCCAGCAGGAACATCCCTCCCGCGGACATGCCCGCATCCGACACCGTGCCGCTGAAGTCGTCTCCCCACTCGCCCGAGAGGATGCGCGACGAATCCTCCAGAAGCATCTCGGCGGTCTGGATGCCGTCCACCTCTCCCTTCCCCATGCAGTAGACGTGCCTGACCGCGACGATGTCCTGCTCCTGGTCTATGAGGATGATCGTGGGGTTCGCGAAGCCGCCGTCCAGCATCCAGTAGTCCATGTATTGACTCGATGCCACGAACGGCTCGAACTCCTCGACCCAGCGCCACGAGATGTTGAGCCCGTAGTACTCGTTCGCGATGGTGAACCCGTCCTCCGAGTATGGGTTCTTCCGGACGTTGAGAGACAGCACGGTGATGTTGCCCGCGTCCATCTCCACCAGCCTGGCCAGCTCGGATATCTGACCGGTCATGTGCTCCTCGCACTCTATGCAGAGGGGGTTCTCGAGCTGCGTGATGTGCAGCACCGTCACGTTCCCTCGGGAGTCGGACAGCGAGAAACTGTCGCCGAGGTAGTCGGTGACGGTGAAGTCCGGCGCCGCTTCGACCTGGGAGCGTGTGGTTCCGAGCATCCCGACGGCCAGGACGGTCACGAGCAGGAGTGCGGTGATGCTCCCGACCGTGGCTATGTACAATGCCCTCCTTCCCAGCCTCATAGCTCAGCACTCATCCCAATGGGTGATGGCGTCGTTTATCCAGCTCGTCAGGATGCTCTCGTAGACGACCCCCTCCCAGCTGTGCCACACCACTATCGTCGACCCGTCCGATGGGTTGACCGCGTAGGTGACCACGATCAGGAGGGGTATGTAGTTGACCCCGCCGTTCGGGTCGTAGACATCGAACCCCTGCGACGCCTCTGGTTCGTCGGTGCCGGAGAGCAGGTCGAAGTAGACAATCTGCCCTGAGAAGTCCGCGCTGACCTGCTCGCATATCGCGGTTTGGGTTATACACGGGCTGCACCCCTCGCTGTGCACGAGAGCCATGACGGGTCCGTTGGCGAGCGCGTCCAGGACCCATATCGGGTGGCTGACTGCCGCCCCCGAGTCCGGGTGGGTCGAGGGATATGTGTACCAGAAGTCGTCCGCCCCCGTCCCGATGTCCCTGATGGTCCCCGCGCCTCCAGAGGTGACGAAGTTCCAGCTGAACATCCCGCAGTCGAGGGCCTCGCCCTCGCTGTCGACCGCGGAGCTGCCGATGGTCACGGTGTATGTCACCCCTTCGTCAAGTGCGGTGGACGGGGTGAAGACCAGAGCAAGGCCAGACCAGCTGATCGTCCCCAGGACGTACGGTGATGTCGAGAATGCCGCTTCCACGCTGCTCTTGTCCATCGGCCTTGTGAAGGTGACGGTTATCTGGGAGGAAGTAGAGGCGGACGCGCTCGTCGGGCTGACGGAGTATATTGCGGTCGGGTTCCTGTAGCTGTCGTCCGGCTGTGTGAAGTATATTCCAAGGGCTGCCGCGACGATGATCAGGGCGACCCCGACGGCAAGCACCTTCATGCCAGTGTGCGAGAGCTTGTGGCAGCCAGGACACATCAGCGCGCCAGGCTGGGAGAGCTCCCCGCACTTCTTGCACTCGGTGTAGCCCCGGTCAAGCATCTTCTGCCGCTTCTCTTGCTTCTTGTACCTCCGCTTCGCCACGCTCTCCCCCCTCGTGGGTCCCTGCCCCTCAGTATCTGTCGAGATCGATTCTCTTCCTGCCCGCGTCCGTTATCGAGTAGAGGACCCAGTTCTTGACTCTCCGCGACCTCACCATGCCAGCGTCCTCGAGGACATGGAGATGGTACGACAGCTTCGAATCCGACGTGCCAGTGACGACCTTGAGTATGCACGGGCAGAGCTCCGTCGTGGAGACCGCCCAGAGGATCTTCAAACGGGTGTTGTCGGCGAGGGCCTGGTTCCGGAGGGCTTCCTTCCTGAGCAGCTTCTCTCCGGGGGCCTTCTTGATGAGCCCCTCGATCCCGCCGACCCGTTCCAGATTGGCCATGACCGACGGCGGGACAGCCACTCCCTCAACCGTCGCCCCGCAGCAGGGGATTTCAATCTTCTTTGAAACCACAAATCCTATATATCGCGCATGCTATTTCAAATTTTGTGGTAATACCGAGGCGCGAGGATGTCTGCAAGTGATGTCGTCGTTGATCTCCTGGAGGCGGGCGTCAACGGGTTGGTCGAGTACCTTTCTGCCCACGTGCTGCTATGCCTTGTGCCAGCGTTCTTTATCGCCGGTGCCCTGTCCGCACTCTTCAAGAAAGAGGCGGTCACGAAATACCTGGGCCCGGACACCCCTCGCTATATCTCGTATCCGGTCGCGTCGGCGGCAGGCCTTCTCATAGCGGTCTGCTCGTGCACCATACTGCCCCTGTTCGCAGGGATCTGGAAGAAGGGGGCCGGCCTGGGGCCAGCCGTCACATTCCTGTTCACCGGCCCTGCAATCAATGTCCTCGCCATCCTTTACACTGGGAGCCTCATCGGCTGGGACATCGCTGCGGCTAGGGGCGTGCTGTCCATCGTCTTCGGCATTGCCATAGGCCTGATCATGGGCCTCATCTTCGAGAGGACGAAGCCGCGCACCAAACCAGCCGGGGGAACGAAGCCCACAGTCGTCAAGAGCGCTCCATCCGCTGGGTATGCGGACCGCGAGAACGAGCCGGTCACGCTGCTCAGCCGGCTGCAGAAGGCCCGTGTCCTCATACTCTTCATCCTACTGATGGTCATACTCCTGGTGGGCGCCTCCCCCTTGGCGATGGAACTGAGGGTGCCCATCGTCCTCTCCTTCACCGTGTTCGCGGTAATCTGGGCCTTCAAGATGAACTCCAGGCAGGAGAACGAGGATTGGACGAGGGAGACCTACTTCTTCGTTAAGATGATCCTCCCTCTCCTGCTGACTGGCGTCTTCATCGCGGGGGTCGCCTCCGAGCTCATCCCTGCCGATGTGGTGGGCGAGTACCTGGGGGACAACTCGGTCAGGGCGAACGCGCTCGCCGTGGGCTTCGGGATATTCATGTACTTCCCGACCCTCGTGGAGGTCCCAATCGCCCGCATGTTCCTTGACCTGGGCATGGGCAGGGGCCCCCTGCTCGCCTATCTCCTCTCCGACCCCGAGCTGTCCTTCCAGAGCGTGCTGGTCACCCGCAAGATACTCGGGACCAAGAAGATAGCCGTGTACGTGGCTCTCGTTGCCGTGTTCTGCATCGTGGCCGGCCTGATATTCGGCGCGGTAGGAGGATGACGAAGGATGGTACCAGGGCAGTGTTGTCCAGGGCGGGTCGCGACAAGGCGGATATCCGTCGGCGGCCAAGAGATCGGGATCTCAGGCTACGAAGAGATCATCGGGAAGGCCCTCTCGGCCGAGGGCGCGACCGACGAGGAGCTGAAGCAGATGCTCCTCAAGGAACTCAAGATCTACAACTACGTACCAGGGCCTGTCGAAGGGGAGTACCTTGAAGGCATCTGGAGGGAATTCGTGAAGGAGAGGTCCAAACGCGGAGTGTGAGGTGTTCGAATGAAGATCGAGATCTTTGGCACTGGATGCCCGAAATGTAACACGCTGGAAGCCAATGTGAAGAAGGCGCTGGGCGAGCTAGGCGCTGTCGCCGAGGTAGTGAAGGTCACTAGCATAGACGAGATGGTCGAGCGCGGCCTCATGTCCACGCCGGCACTCGCCATAGACGGCGAGATAGTCGCGGCGGGGCGGGTGCCACCCGTGGCCGAGATCAAGGAGATGGTGAAGGCAAGGAGGGTTTGAAATTGACGGCCGGGCAGTACGGGGGCATCCCCCGCGAGAGGATCCCATGGTACCCGACGATAGCTACGGACCGGTGCACCAAGTGCGGAAGCTGCGTCTCGTTTTGCCACAACGGGGTGTACGCCGATACCGATGATGGCCCAGTGGTGAAGAACCCGTTCAGCTGCGTCGTGGGCTGCACAGGGTGCGCCAGCCAGTGCGATGCCAACGCGATCACCTTCCCGACGCTGATGGAGATGCGGGACACGCTCGAGCGGCTCAGGAAGGAGTTCGGGATACTCAGAGGGGGGCTCTGATCCTGTCAGGACCGTCCGGCGAGGAGTGCGAGGCCCCGAAGAAGAAGCTCTCCTCCCTGGACGAGTTCCTGACGGTCTGGATATTCCTCGCAATGGGCATCGGCGTGGGGATCGGACACGCCTTCCCTGAGATTGCGGATGCCCTCGACTCGGTCAAGGTCTTCGACGTCTCCCTCCCCATCGCGGTCGGCCTGCTCGTAATGATGTACCCTCCGCTGGCCAAGGTGAGGTACGACGAGCTGGGGAAGCTCAAGGCCGCGAAGAAGATGCTCAGCACCTCGCTCGTGCTCAACTGGGCGATAGGCCCCCTGATAATGTTCTCCGTCGCATGGCTGTTCTTCCCGTCGCCTGAGGACGCGGCCTTCAGGAACGGCCTGATCCTCGTCGGCCTCGCCAGGTGCATAGCGATGGTCCTGGTGTGGAACATGCTGGCCAAGGGGGACAGCGAGTACTGCGCCGTCCTTGTCGCCCTGAACTCGGTGTTCCAGATCGTGATGTACTCGGTCCTGGCGTACGTGTTCATCACCGTGATGACCCCGGTGATGTCGCCGTCCTCGGAGTCGATAGTCGTGGACATAACGATGACCGACATCGCGAAGAACGTCCTCATATTCCTGGGCATACCTTTCGCCGCGGGCGTGGTCACCTGGTACTTCCTTGCCAGGAGGAAGGGGCGCGAGTGGTTCGACAACGTGTTCGCCCCGAAGATCAGCCCTCTCGCGCTGATAGGTCTGCTTTTCACGATCGTGGTGATGTTCTCGCTGCAGGGAGAGAAGATAGTGGACCAGCCCTGGGATGTGGTCAGGGTCGCTCTGCCCCTCCTGATCTACTTCCTGATCATGTTCTTCATGAGCTTCGGCCTCTCGTTCAAGCTCGGGTTCAACTACGGCCAGTCGGCGACGCAGTCGTTCACTGCCGCGAGCAACAACTTCGAGCTCGCGATCGCCGTGGCGGTCGCGACCTTCGGCATAACGTCGACCGAGGCGTTCACGACGGTCATCGGGCCTCTGCTGGAGGTCCCGGTGCTCATCGGCCTGGTCAACGTGTCGCTCTGGATCAAGCGGAGGTACTACGGGGAGGCCGGTCTCCCTAGGAAGAGGGTGAGCACCAGGGGGAACGGATGAGTCGTCCGAATCCCATGGGCTCAAACAAAGGACGTGATGGATTTGTCAGACCAATGTGCTGCTGAGGCGAAGAAGAAGATTGTCGTAGTCACATGCATAGGCGCGTCGAACACGGGTGTGCTGGCAGGTCGGGTCGCGACGGAGCTGTGCGCAGAGGACCCGGAGAGGTTCGACATGCTCTGCCTACCCGCCTATGCCATAGGGAAGGAGAACTCGCTGAAGAAGGTGAGCAACGCCGGCCGTGTCCTCGTCGTAGAGGGCTGTCCAGTCAGATGCGCGACTGAGATACTCAAGCGCGGAGGCCGGACGCCGGACCTCGCCGTCGAGGTGTCCGGGGACTATGGCGTCAAGAAGATGCCCGTCCTGAGGTGCGAGGACTCGGACGCGAAGAGGATCAAGGAAGACATCAGGAGGAAGACCTCGGGATGGTGAGCCAGTTGGAGAAACTGGTCATAGACCGCGGCGAGTGCACGCAGTGCGGGATATGCGTCGAGATATGCCCGAACAACGCGCTCGAGATGGCCGATGACGGGCCCAGGCTGTCCCATCCAGAGCTCTGCACCGAGTGCGGCGTGTGCGAGGACCAATGCCCCGCCCACGCGATAGCCATCGGCCGTCGCCCGAAACTGGCGGCTCAGGCCAAGAGGCCCGTCGGGTCCGCGGAGCTCAGGGGGATGAGCGACCAGCTCGTGTCCCTGCTCGGCCTTTCGAGGCCGCCGGTCGGGGTCAAGCTCGTGAAGGAGGAGTCGGAGGTCCCTGCAGGCTTCGCCCGCATGGACGCCCCCCTGAGGCATTGTGTCTCGATCCACATGGCCTCCCTGGGGGCCGCCATCCATGTGCCGGGCTCGCAGCACGCGTGCTCGGCTGCGAAGGCCGCCCTCGGCATGGCTGAGCTCCCGGAGAAGGTCAGGTCCGGGAAGGTCCCTTACATGCACGGGCTCGCGTCCAGCGAGGCGACGGCATCCAGGATAATGGCGGAGATACCGAAACTCCCCCTCGGGACCTGTTCGGGGAGCGCGGTGGCCCCCCTGTCCGACTTCCCGGAGCCGCCCACCGTCGTCATCGTCATCTGCAGGCCGAAGCAGGCCATGTGGGTGGCCAACTCGCTCCTGTTCCGGACCGGCGGGCCGCGGATAACCGCGAACTTCGCAGGCATGCAGGCGTCGTGCGGCGATGTCACCGCCATACCGATCCTCACAGGCAACGTCAACTTCAGCCTCGGTTGCTACGGCTGCCGCTCGGCGGGGAAGCTCGGGGAAGACGAGATGTACGTCGGCATCCCGATGGCCCGCATGGACGAGGTCCTGTCCGGGCTGCGGGGCCTGAGGCGCGCGATGGGGAAGCTGGAACAGGGGAGCGCAGTACCTGGCGGGGCTGCCACCCGAAAGGAGGAATGAGATGGACGAACGGACTTTCGAGCTGGTGGGGATAGCGGCATCGGTCGCGGGGCACTGCCAACCGTGCCTCAGGTACCACGTCAAGGCCGCGAAGAAGCTGGGAGTCGAGACGAAGGAGATCCGTGCGGCGGTCGCCCTCGCCAAGGCGATAAGCAAGGCGGGCGACGACTCCATGTCGGAGCTCGCCGCGAAGCTCCTCGCCGAGAAAGCGCGGTCCCGGACTGGGTCGCGTTGACAGGCGCAAACCGGAACTGTACGCATCCTGATTCACACGGGAGGACCATGACCGACGGGGAGAGGCGCTACACGGTCGCATTCGTCTGCGTGAAGAATTCCTGCAGGAGCCAGATCGCCGAGGCGTTCGCCAGGATGCTCGCCTCCGACGTCATCGGTCCCGTGAGCGGGGGCACCGAGCCTGGTGAGCAAGTGGACCCGGGCGCGGTCGCGATCATGAAGGAGTTCGGGATCGACATCTCCCACGCAAGGCCCAAGACCCTCCCGAGGGAAGTTCTCTCTTCCCTCGATCTCGTCGTCCACATGGGGTGCGGGGAACCGGGCGGCTGCCTAACGGTCCCTGGGGTCCCGAGCGAGGACTGGGGGATAGAGGACCCTGTCGGCGGGCCCCGCGAGAAGTATCGCGAGGTTGCGATGACGATCGAGTCGAAGGTCCGCGACCTTGCCGCCCGTCTTCGGAGCGGGTCGCCCTCGAGGACCCCGGCGGATGCGACTCCATCGAGCTTCACGCTCGGCGGGCGGTGACCGTCCAGCACATCCTTCAGAACGAATGGACCTTGTCGCACTTCTCGGTCCACTCGGATAGGTGGGCCATCAATCCCAGCTCGACGCCGGTGATGAGCCCTCGACGCTGACCCCCCTCGCCTTCATGCAGCTGCCACAGGCGGGAAGGCGTCCGAGGCCACTAGGTTTAACTCAGGCCTCGGGGATAACGTCCGTGCAAGGGATGGGAACCATGCAGGAAGACCTTCAATTGGATTTCAGGCTGTCCAGACTGACCGTCCAGAGCCTCAGGAACCTGTGCGACGCCAGGGACGTCGAGGGCGCATCGAACCTCCTCAAGGACGACCTCATACAGTTCTGCCTCCAGAACATCGACCAGGATGTGCTCGAAGACTTCTGCGCGCAGCAGGAGGAGATCTACTTCGTCGAGAACATGGCCAAGGCCATCAAGTGGGCCGCGAACAGGAAGATCGTGGACCTGGACCCGGCGAGCAGCAGCGAGGTGGCGAACGGCGTCTTCACGCTCAGGCGCTCGGACGGGTACGAGGTCTACAACGTCAGGTTCGTCAACCAGACCACGGAGGACATCGACACCGCCTGCGAGTGCGTCGACTTCCGTGAGAAGGGGTACTTCTGCCCGCACCAGATGTCCCTGCTCATCAGGTGCCTCGTGGACGGCCTGTTCGAGCTGGACCAGTGGACCGGGCCGATGACCCCGGAGGTCGAGGACCTGATCCTGGCCAACGTGTTCAGAAAGAAGCGGCCGAAGAAGTAGGCGCCGGGCGCATGGCCAGTCCTGTCTGAACAACCTTTATCTATGCCCATCCGTCTGTCCGATGAGTCATCATGGCCCAGTACGATTGGAAGGAGGCCGAGCCCAAGTGGCAGGCCAAGTGGAACGAGTGGAGGATACACCACTTCGACCGCAGCTCGGCGAAGCCCGTGTACAGCATAGACAACCCACCCAGGTACGCCTCCGGTGCGCTGCACCTGGGGCACGCCTACGGCTACACCGTCATAGACTTCGCCGCGCGCTACAAGCGGCTGAATGGGTTCAACGTGTTCTACCCGCTCTGCTTCGACACCAACGGCACGCCGGTCGAGGTGCGCGTGGAGAAGGTCCACGGGGTCAAGGCCACGGACGTCCCCAGGAAGGAGTTCGTGAGGATGTGCGCCGAGTTCGCCGAGAAGTACATAGGCGAGATGACGAAGCAGTTCGAGATGCTCGGCCAGAGCATGGACCCGACCATCTACTACCAGACGGACGCGCACTACTACCGCCGGCTGACGCAGATATCGTTCATACGCATGTTCAAGAAGGGCCTCGTCTACAAGGGGCACTTCCCGATCAACTGGTGCACCCGGTGCAGGACCGCCCTCGCGGACGCGGAGGTGGACTACGAGCACAGGACCACGAAGCTCAACTACATCAGGTTCAAGGAGGCCGACACGGGCAAGGAGGTCCTCATAGCCACGACCAGGCCCGAGCTGCTCTGCACATGCCTCCTGGTGGCCGTGAACCCGGAGGACAAGGCCAAGGGCCACCTCGTGGGCAGGGAGCTCGTGACGCCGGTGTTCGGCCGGAAGGTCAAGGTCATCGCCGACGCGAAGGTGGACCCGGCGTTCGGCACGGGCACGCTCATGGTCTGCTCCATAGGCGACAAGGACGACCTGGAGCGGATCATGAGGTACGAGCTGCCCCTGGAGAAGGGCATAGACGAGGACGGTCGGATGACCGACCTCGCGGGCAAGTACACGGGCATGGCCGTCGCTGACGCGCGTAAGGCCATCATCGAGGACATGAAGGCCCAGGGCCTGCTCGTGAAGCAGGAGCCCCTGGAGCAGAACATAGGCACCTGCTGGAGGTGCCACACGCCCATCGAGTTCCTCAAGGTCCCCCAGTGGTTCGTCAGGTCCATGGACTTCAAGGCGCAGGTCCTGGCGAAGGTCGACGAGATCGTCTGGAAGCCCGAGTTCATGAAGCTCAGGATCAAGGACTGGATCGACTCGCTCGCCTGGGACTGGGTCGTGTCGAGGCAGAGGTACTTCGCGACCGCCATCCCGCTCTGGGAGTGCGATAAGTGCGGCGATGTGCTCCTGGCCGAGGAGAAGGGCTGCTACGTCGACCCGACGGAGACGGCCCCGGCGAAGGCCGCATGCAAGTGCGGCGGGAAGTACATCGGCGCGACGGATGTGTTCGACACCTGGATGGACTCGAGCATATCCCCGTTGTACAACACGTTCTGGGAGCGGGACCCGAAGCTCTTCGAGAAGCTCTACCCGATGTCCCTGAGGGCCCAGAGCCACGACATCATCAGGACATGGGCCTACTACACGATCCTGCGGGAGATGCACCTCACGGGCAAGCGCCCCTGGGACGAGGTCATGATCCACGGTTTCATAATGGCCCCGGACGGGCGCCCGATGCACACGTCCGACGGGAACGTCATCGACCCGATGCCTCTGCTAGCGAAGTACGGCGGCGACGCCATGCGGTACTACGCCGCCACATGCTCCCTGGGCATGGACCACGCGTTCAAGGAGCCGGAGCTCGTGCGCGGGGGCCGGCTCGCGACCAAGGCCTGGAACGTCATGCGCATGGTCGGGAGCGCGTGCAAGACGCGCCCCGCCAAGCCCGAAACGATGCACCCGGTCGACGCATGGATACTCAGCAGGTTCGGCTCCCTCGTGAGGGATGTCGAGAAGTGCTGCGGCGAATACCAGTTCGACCGGGCGATGGCACTGGTCCAGGACTTCCTGTGGCACGAGTTCGCGGACCACTACATCGAGCTCGTCAAGCACCGGGCGTACGCCGAGAAGGACGAGGGCGCGAGGTACGCGCTGTACACCGTCGGCCTGGGCCTGCTCAAGATGCTCTCCGTCTTCATGCCGCATGTGGCCGAGGACGCCTACCAGACGACCTTCAGGCAGTTCGAGCCCGAAGTGAGCATCCATGTCTCCGCGTGGCCGGAGGCCCCGGCCGCGGATGCGGACGCCGAGCGGAAGGGCGAGGCCGTCAAGGAGCTGGTCGCCGGCGTGCGGGCGTGGAAGGCCGCGAACGGCATGTCCCTCAACTCACCCTTCGCGAGGATCGAGGCCGTAGGGGCCGAGGCGGTCAGGCTGATGGCCGGGTCCGAGGAGGACATCAAGGCCACTCTGAAGGTCATGGAGCTCGCGCTCCTGGACAAAGTCGACCTGAGGGAGACGGTCTCCCGGGTGAAGCCCGTGCACTCCAAGCTGGGCCCGGCGTTCAAGAAGGACGTGAGGGCCATAGTCGAGAGGCTCGCGGGTCTGCCCCTCGAGACGCTGACCGACCTGGACAAGGGGATCGCGATCGACCTGGGCGACGGCAGGACCATCGAGCTGAAGCCGGAGTTCTACGAGGTCGAGAGGAAGATGAGCTCGGAGCGGGGCGAGCTGGAGTCCGTCACGGTCGCCGGGCTGACGGTGCTTGTGTACAGGTGAGGGCGGGCCGTCCCGAGCGCCATACACCGGTCGCCGGACTACTTTCGGTCATCCCCCGTGCTCATGTTGATGCATGTCATCCTGATTGACCGATGTGGTCGAAAGTATGATGCGGTGGTCGAACTATCGACATGACCTGGGGGCGGAGACCTTGACGGAAAGAGATGTTGACTGGCAGAGACCAGGCGCGGTCATCCGCTCTGAACGCGACGGACCAGGCACGGAGGATTGCCAGAAGGCCAGTCCTTTGGCCCGCGAGTGCCCGCCGGTCTTTACGATAGGATACGAAGGCAGGGACGTAGCGGCCTTCATGAACCTCCTTGTCGGCAACAAGGTGACGCTCCTGGTCGACGTCCGTCAGAACGCGTTCAGCTTCAAGAAGGGATTCTCAAAGAAACCCCTCCAGATGGAGCTGGGCCGGATTGGTATCTCGTATGTGCACATGTCCCTGCTCGGCACGGACCAGGAGAGCCGCAGGGAGTATCGAAGGACTGGCGATTTCGACAGGCTGGCTCAGATGTATTCGAAGCGGCTGGACGACAACCGGGAGCACTATGAGGGCCTAAAGAACTTGACTTCGAAGGAGTCGGTCGCCATGATGTGTTTCGAGGATGACTTCTCCAGGTGCCACCGCTCGATCATCGCGGAGAGACTGATCGAGGACGGCTTCGAGGTGGTTCACCTATGGAGTGGCGAAGACGACGCGTCTTGGTGACAGTGAAGGCCTATCCTGAGCGCAGCGAGCACCACGGCGAGGGATTCAGTGGACTCTGATCGGGACCATCGAAGCAGCAACTCCGGTAGTAAGTGGTCCTTCCTGGTCAAGGCGTTCCCGGCCGAAGGATCGCGTCTCCGCCCCGTGACTGCCTGTAATAAATACCGCGACAGCGATTGTCCACTGGACATGGACCGCAATGAACTCGTGGTCGAGGCGCTCAGGTGCGTCCTCGACCCGCACACGGGAGTGAGCGTCTACGACATGGGCCTCATCTCCGAGATCGTCGTCTCCCAGGATTCCGTGAGCCTCACGTTCATGCCGACGAGCCCGTTCTGCCCCGTGGGCGTGGAGCTCGCCAGGGCCATCAAGGACCAGGTCCTCCTCATCGACGGCATGAAGCGCTGCGACGTCAAGGTCGTCGGCCACATCCGGGCCGACGAGATAAACAGGACGCTCAACGCCTGAGATCGTTCCTGACCAGATCGATCTTCACCCGCTTGTTGTACACGGAGCAGTTCTCCAGGTCCTTCATCGCGCCGAACGCGACGGACTTGTGCAGCTCGACGCTGCTCCACTCCTCCCCGACCTGCACGTTGCCGATCAGGTGCTCGTAGATCCTGGTCTTCCTCTCGATGAACGTCACCAGGTTGACCATGTCCACGCCGTCCTTCTTGCCGAGGTTGACCCTGAACGGCACCATGCCGAAGTGGTCCGCGTACTCGTCGAAGTCCAGCTGCCTCTTGACCGTGTCCCTGCCCTTGCCCTCGGGGACCTCGTCCTGCTCGAGCGTGGACCTGCTGAACCGCTCGATCTGCTTGACCATGTGCTGCTCCTCCTTGGTCACGAAGGTGATCGCCTTGCCGGTCCTGCCGGCGCGGGCGGTCCTGCCGATCCTGTGGACGTAGTCCTCCGGGTTGTCGGGGACGTCGTAGTTGAACACGTGCGTGATGCCCTCGACATCGAGGCCCCTGGCCGCGACGTCCGTGGCTATGAGTATCTTGATCTTGCCCGTCCTGAACTTGCCCATGACCTTGTCCCTGGAGTTCTGGGACAGGTCCCCGTGGAGCCCGTCCGCGGAGTAGCCGTACGCGCGCAGTTTGTACGCGAGCGTGTCGACCATGCGCTTGGTCGAGCAGAATATCATGGAGAGCTGGGGCTTCTCCTGGTCGAGTATGCGGCACAGGGCCCAGAGCTTGTTCCTCCGGCCTACGCTGATGTAGCTCTGCTCCGCGTTGTCGACCGTGAGCGTGTCCTGGCTGATCATGACCTCCTTCGGGGTCTTCATGTACCTCTGCGCCAGCTCCCTGATGGCCTCGGGGAGCGTGGCCGAGAAGAGCATGGTCTGCCTCTGCTTCGGCACGCGCTGCAGGATCCACTCGATGTCGTCGATGAACCCCATGTCGAGCATCCTGTCGGCCTCGTCGAGCACGACATGCTTGACGCCGTCGAACGAGAGCTCCCCGCGCCTCATGAGGTCCATGAGCCTGCCGGGGGTGCCGACGACTATCTCGACGCCCTGCCGGATCTTGTCGACCTGGAGGTTGATGGACTGGCCGCCGTAGATGGCGACGGTCCGCAGGTTGGAGTACTTCGCGAGATCGTCGAAGTCCCCTGACACCTGGACCGCCAGCTCCCTCGTCGGGGTCAGCACCAGGCACTGTATCTTCTTGTTCTTCTCAAGCTTCCCTATGATCGGTATGGCGAACGCGCCCGTCTTTCCCGTCCCGGTCTGGGCCTGGGCCATCACGTCGGCTCCCGTGTCCAGCAGGGGTATGACCTGCTCCTGCACGGGCGTGGGTTCATCCCACTCGAGTTCCTTGATGGCCCTCATCACGACTTCGCTTCTGACTATGGCTGAAAAATCCATTCTTCCAAGCTTCCTGTTCTTGTGTACGGTCCGAGTTAGTCTTTTGTACTATTTTAATCCATACGGTACTAAGCCAGTGGGGTGAGCTGTTCTGAGCGCTGACGAGGGACGGAAGGCCAGGCATGCGTGGGAGAAGCTGTATTCGAAGCGTGGCCTCCAGTACGGGGGCTCAGGGGAGCTCGGGTTGCTGGAGGCGCGGCTCCGGCCCGGGATGTCCGTCCTCGACGTGGGCTGCGGGGACGGCAAGACGACGGAGAAGCTCATGAGGACCGCCGAGGTTTTGGGGTGTGATTTCTCCCGTGAGGCCCTCCTTCACCTGCGCTCGCAGCGGGACCCGGAGCGTAAGGTGAATCTGGTACAGTGCAACATAACCGAAATGCCATTTGAATCGGAAAAGTTCGATGTCGTCTCGTGCGTCCATGCGCTCTCGCACATGCGCGAGAACGACCGGGCCAAGGCCGCGGGGCAGATGGTCCGGGTGCTCAGGCCGGGAGGGTACCTGTTCGTCGAGGTGTTCGGCAGGGGCGACATCCGCTACGGGGAGGGCGAGCCCACCGAGGATGCCTCGTTCCTCAGGGGGAACGGCATCATGACGCACTATTTCCAGGAGGGCGAGGTGGCCGGCCTCTTCCCCGGGCTCAGGGTGGAGGCGCAGGTGGGCGTCGTGAAGCGCGTGTCCTACGGCGTCATATCGGGCAAGAGGGACTTCCTCAAGACGCTCCTGCGGAAGCACGTCGCGCCAGTCCGCGTCACGGAGTGAATGTCCGCGCGTACTCTCCCCAGTTGACGCGCGCGCGGTGCGCCCTGCCGCCGACGACCATGTCGAAGGCGATCCTCTCGGGGGACCTGACGTCGTCCCCGATCCTGAACATCCCGCCCCTGGCGGGATGGAGCTTCTCCTCCGAGCCCGAGGGCAGGACCATCACGAGCGCCCCGTGCCTCGACACGACCCTGAAGTTCGACATCCACGGGTTGTGCGACCTGTAGTGCCCTGTGAATGCCTCCCATCCCTTGGGAGAAGTCCTCGCCCCACGCGCCCTGACGCCCTCCTTCGTGAAGAGGTCCGGGCCGTGTGCGACCTCCGCGACCTTCCCGCCCGACCTGCCGAACCTGAGGAGGAACATCTCCAGCGCCGGGTCGTGCGCGTAGAACGCGTCCTTGCTGCGCATGTCGAGCCTGACCGTCCTCCTGCCGAGGACGACCGACAGCGAGTCGCCCCTGGCCGTGAACCGCACCTTGCGCGTCCCATCGGAGTACGTGCCCGCGTACGCGGCGGCGTCCGGGACGGCGTACGGGTCCAGCTGACCGCGCATCCCGGCGTCCGTGCGGCCCTCCATGGCCGCCCTGATCGTCCCTAGGACATGCCTCGTCAGCCGCTCGGGCTCGCCCGGCCCGTTGATGGACGCGAACACCCCGATGCCGAGGTCCATGTCCATCACCATGGACGAGAAGAACCCTATCATGCCGCCGGTGTGCCTGACGAGCTTGTGCCCGTCCCAGTCCTCGACGACCAACCCGTAGCCGTAGCCGGCCGTCTCGTCGTAGGCCGCGGCCTTCTGTGTCATGAGACTGAAGCTGTCTTCGGACACGATCCGGCCCTTCGGGACCCTACCTCGCCCCATGAGCATGCGCAAGTATCTCGCCATGTCCCCCGGCGTGGAGGATATCGACCCGTCCGCGGTCTCGCTCTCGATCCAGGTCGCGGGCACGAGGCCTCCGTCGAGCGGCCGGGGCCTGTCGTCCAGCTCATCGATGTATGACTCGGCGAACCTCGGCCTCAGCCCGTTCGTGATCTCGGCTGCGGTCGAGCGCATGCCCAGGGGCCGCAATATGCGCTCGGAGAGGATGTCCGGCGTGCGCTGGCCGGTGACCTCCTCGAGCACCAGACCGACGACCTTGTATCCGGCGTTGGAGTACTGGAAGTGCTCCCCGGGGGGCGCGGACGCCTCCGTGTGCCTGAGGGAGTACGCCTCCGGGACCCCCTGGATCAGGGAGTCAGAGCCGGTCACCATCCCGGATGTGTGCGTCAGGATATGGTGGAGCGTGATCGGCGCGTGCCTCGACCGTATCTCGAACCAGGGCAGGTAGTCCCTGACCGGCCTGTGCAGGTCGAGCCTGCCCTGCTCCGCGAGCTGCACGGCGCACAGGGCCGCGAACGACTTGCTGATGGAGCCTATCTGGAAGAGCGTTCCCGGGGTTACGGGCCTCCCCGCGTCGATGTTCGAGAAACCGTATGCCCCCGTCTTGAGGGTGCGGGTCCGGCCGGTGACCGCCAGGCACATCCCGGGCACGCCGTTGGCCTTCATCCATGCCTTCGCCTGTCGGTCGATCCCCCTGAGCGCCTTGTCCGTCCGGGCAGCCATCTGTGATCCCCTCGGCCGGATGCAGTTGCCTGTCCTTAATCCTAGCTGGGCGTGGGCCGACGGGCGCATCCGCACGGGCATCAGGTGGAGGAGTGAGTGCGGTGGTCGGGATTCGAGTCCCGACCTGTCCAGATCATCAAGACGATGGCGGAGTGGGCGAATGATGGAAAACGCAATGATGGCTCAGAATCATCTTGTTGGAGTCATCGGAGCGCGAACCGGTTCTGGCTGTTCTCGGTTACTATTTATATCGGTGGCTCTTGTCAAGCAGCGATAGGTGAACCCCGTCATGGCATTCAAAAGAATCCTTCTGGTCAAGCCTTCTGGCAGGCATGGCCTCTCCTATGCGTTCGACCTGATCCCCACTGCGCTCGAGTACATCGCTGCAACGGTGGAGGACGCCGTGGACAATGTGACCGTCTTGGACCTCGAGATGGAGCCCAGGCCTTTCGAGGAAGTCATCAAGGAGTCCTTGACGACCCTGGACCCAGACCTCGTGGGGATAACCATGTCCGCCACGGAGCACAGCGAAGGTCTGGAGATCGCACGGCTGGCCAAGAGCCACGGGGCCATGACCGTGTTGGGCGGGTATCATCCAACGGCCATCCCCGATGAGCTCCTATCGCAGCCCCAGGTGGACCTGGTGGTCCGTGGCGAGGGCGAGATCACCATGCGGGAGCTGGTCGAGAAAGGAGGACCAGATGGCGTTCGGGGCGTCTCGTACAGGCTGAAGGAGCAGACGATCCATAACCCTGACCGGGAGTTCATCGAGGACCTGGACAGCCTACCCTTTCCCGCTCGGCACCTCAGGAGATATGCCTATGCATCAAGGATGACGCATGGCCGAGAGTACGACGTCCTGACGACATCCAGAGGGTGTTACGGCCGATGCACTTTCTGCTGCGAACCGACCATGAGCAAAGGTCGTCAACGCTTCCGCTCTCCAGAGAAGGTGATGGAGGAGATCCTGGAGATGGACTCCTTCCACAACCACAGGCCCCTCACCGTGGATATCACCGACCCTCACTTCCTGGGGAGACCTGCGCTGGCGGAGCAGCTGTGCGACCTCTTGGCTCCGCATGATCTCGACATACGCTTCGGCGTCAAGGTGCGGGCCGACACGGTGGCGAAGCACCCTGACATCATTCGGAAGATGATCGCAGTGGGGATAGTGGGCTACGAGATGGGCATAGAGAGTCCGCACATGGGGGACCTCGAATCCACCTCCAAGGGCCTGAGTACGGACGTGCACATCCACGCGGTCAACAACATAAAGAAATGGGGTGGGAATGCGGGCGGGACGTTCGTCATCGGCCTCCCCGATCAGACCGAAGAGCAGATACTGGGATTCCCCGCCTATGCCAAGGAGCTAGGGCTTACGAGCACGGCCTACGGCATCGCGACGCCTTTTCCAGGCACTCGATTCTATGAGGATCTGAATGCCCAAGGGCTGATCTTCGAGACCGACTGGAACCGCTTTGATGAGATGCACTCGGTATTCACGTCCAAACACATCTCCCGCGAACGGACCGAAGAGCTGGCCTCCATCTGCATGGCCAGATTCTGGACTGTGGACACGTTCCTCGAGAAGGAACGGATGCATATGATAAGGCATGCGTCCAAGAGGTCACTCGCCAAATTCATCGCCGAAAGGATGCATGAGCTGAGTTTCTCGGTCGACATGGGCGCGCAGCTCCAGAACAAGAACCTGGGGAAACATGTGCTGGCGGTGATAGAGGCGTCAGCGGACCCCGGTGTCGAAGGTTACACGAGGAAGGTGGGGGTACACAACCTCATCGATATGAGCACGTTCCTGAGACTCCTCGGTGATCAGACGGTGCAGCTCACGGTGATGAACGATGGGACGGCTGTCACAAGCTGGATCCTGAAGACCACACGGGACGGGGTGGATTACATCCAAGTCATCCCAGGGAAATCTGACCTGAGCACCATCAACCTGGACGTGGACCTGAATAATTTCAAGTTCGGCGGGGACCCTGATCTGAACATCATCGATAGTATCCGTATCCTGGGAAAGATGCTCGCCTCGAACCGGGGGATCAAGAAGCAGCCGAACATGATGCGGTTGTTGATGGCCGGTGGCGTCGAGCTGGCAGTGGGGTATCTGAGAACGACCGACCGGACGGGGAGCAACTAGTTCCGCATAGGCCCCTGTGGGGTGGCGCTTGAGGACTCGATAAAGCCCCACGAGGTAGCCAGATGTCGGAATCCGAATCATATCCCTTCTGAGGAAGACCATTGGTCGCCTGGAAAATTGTTGAAGTGCGATGGTCGGGATTTGAACCCGAGTTTTGAGCTTGGCAAGCTCAAGTGATAACCAATCTACACTACCATCGCCTGCTGGTGTGAGGCTCAATACACAGGGGCGATTTATACCTTGTGTGCGCGCCTTCGCCGCCTGTCCTCCCACCAGGGGATGGCTTCTCCCACCAGGTACAGCGACCCGATGACGCACAGCCCTTTCCCCTCGATGGAGGCTAGCCCGCACTCGAAGGCCGCGGCCGGGTCCTTCAGGGTCTCCGTGGGCCCGTCGAAGTGCCGCTTCACGGCCTCCTCCAGGCGCTCGGCCGCCAGCGCCCGCTTGAACCTGGCCTGCGTGACCAGGATCTTGGCCGCGGTCGGGGCCAGCGCGGCGACTATCCCCTCGGCGTCCTTGTCGTCCATGCAGCCCAGCACATACGTGAGCGGGAGGACATCCAGTGCCTCGAGCGCCTTCACGGTCGTCCCGATGCCGTCCGGGTTGTGGCTGCCGTCCAGTATGACGAGCGGCCTCCTCGAGACCACATCCAGCCTGCCCGGCCAGGCCGCCTTCTTCAGGCCCGACCTGAGGTCGCGCTCGCTGACCTCTATCCCTCTCCGGGCCAGCTCATCGACCACCGCCACGGCCGCGCCTGCGTTCTGCGCCTGATGCGTCCCCAGGAGCCTCGAGTGGATGTCCTTGTACTCCTTCGCGCCCCTGTAATCGAAATCCACCCCGTCGAGGCTCATCCTCGTGCCCGTGACATCGAACTCGTGCCCGATGCGTACAAGCTTCGCGCCCTTCTTCCTGCACGTCCCGGATATGACGGCCAGCGCCTCCGGGCTCCGGTCGCACGTGACCACCGGGACGCCCTTCTTGATGATGCCCGCCTTCTCCCGGGCGATCTCCGGTATGGTCCGCCCCAGGTAGTTCGTGTGCTCCAGGCCTATGCGCGTGATCACGGAGACCTCGGGCGTGACGACATTCGTAGCGTCGAGCCTCCCGCCCATGCCTACCTCGGTCACGACGATGTCGACCTTCCTCTCCTTGAAGTACTGGAACGCCAGGCCCGTCGTGAACTCGAAGAAAGTGAGCTGCTTCTCCCCGTCCTCCTTTGCCATGGACTCCATGACGCCCCGGAGGTCGCTGCCGATCCTCACGACGTCCTCCTCGGGGATCATGCGCCCGTCCACCTTGATGCGTTCCCTGAAATCGACCAGGTGTGGCGAAGTGTACAGCCCGACCTTCAGGCCGTGCTCGTGGAGCACCTCGGCCAGGAAGACGCACACGGACCCCTTCCCGTTCGTGCCTGTGACATGCACCGTCTTGAAGGCGCGGTGCGGGTCCCCTACGCGGGCGAGGAACTCCTCCATGTTCTCCAGGCCGAGCTTGATCCCGAAGCGCTCGAGGCCGAACATCCAGCTAACGAGCTCGGAATAGCTCATAATCCTGGGGAAACGGACCCGCGTATTAAGGACTTGCGCGCCTCTCGGCCGCGATGCGCTCCACCCATCTGCCGACGGGGAGCCGGTCCCTCTTCGCGAGCCTGTCCATCTCCTTCATGACCCCGGAGCTGTACTGCGACGCCTTCTTCGGCCTCGCGTGCCCCGCGAGGAACATCTCCTTCGCCGCCTTCCTCAGGACCAGCTTCCTCCCCCCGGGACCGATCTTCTCATCGAGCGGGACCTTGGCCGCGAAGGCGATCATGCTCTTGGACGCGAACGGGAACCCCATGCGCTTCCCCTTCGCCTTGGCCGCCGCCTGCAGCCGGTTCGACTCCGCGAGCATCTTCTCCAGGTCGGTTCTCATCATGTCCGATGGGTAGGCCGTCTGTTCGTACTTGGCGTATCCGGCGAAGAGCTCGTCCGCGCCGCTTCCGACGAGCACCACCTTCTCCACCGCCTTGTCCAGGACCGCCAGCACCGGAATCGTGTACGCGACATGGACTGGGTTGGTCGTGCCCAGGATGGCCGCCGCCTCGGCCACATATCCTGGTATCTCCCGCTCCGTGAGCGTGATCAGCCAGATGCTGCGCCCGTCGAGGTTGGCGTAGGCCATGGCGTTCCTACCGTCGTGCGCCCCCTTGGTGGTGCACGTGTAGCAGGTCACATCCGCCATCTTCCTGGCGACCGCGTCGACCATGCAGCTGTCCACGCCGCCGGAGTACGCGACCGCGACCTCCTTCTCCTTCCCGATGGTCTTTCTGACGGACGCCGTGAGTATGTCGGTCAGCTTCTTGGAGTTCATGTGCACGGCCCTGACGCCCGAGCGGTATCAAAAAGCCATCGCCGCCGGTGTGGGACTCCCCTGCGGTCCAGCACCAGGCCTCTTGTGAGTGCGCAAAAATTGTCAGGGTTAAAGGGTTTGCAGTGCTTCCGACCGGCTTCCCGGATCACTTATCTTTGAAATCAAGCCAGCGGTTGTCTGTCGAGTCGTCGTCATCAAAGAGTTTGAGCTCTTCGAAATCGGCTACTGCGACACAGCTCTTGTCGCACATATCGCGTTTCACTCCTTCGGGCCTGTATTAACACCGGGTATAATGACCTTTCGGAAGCTACCATATCTGCATTCCTGGGAACGCTGGGAGGCGGCGGACGGGGCCTCGGACATGCGGTCCATGCGGAATCTATATAGGCAAGGCTGATTAGGCCCCTCGCATATGTGTCTCTACGGACGCAGGCGGCGGGTCCCATAGGATGTGCTCAGGTATGGAGACGAGGAAGCTTCAGAAGACGGGCGGGTCCACCTACATAGTATCGCTACCCAAGTACTGGGTGGTCAACTCCAAGCTCAAGGAGGGCGACCAGGTCTCGATAACCATAGACAGCACCGGACTGCTGCTCATAGGCCCTGCCCTGGGCGGCACGCGCACTACCTCTCAGGCGGAGGTGTACGTGGACGACGACGAGAACTCGCTGCACTTCCTGCGCAGGCTCATCGGCCTGTACATCACTGGCTACGACGAGATCGTCGTGCGGTCCAGCACCAGGATACCGCCTGAGATACGCAAGGCGGTCAGGGATTTCACGCGCAGGGTGATAGGGCCGCAGATCGTCGACGAGTCCGGCATCTCCATAACCATCCAGGATGTCGCGGACCATTCCCACCTGGACATGCGGAAGATCCTGAAGAGGATGCACCTCATGGCCCGGTCGATGCACTCGGACGCCATCGAGGCGATGTCCGAGGGCAACGGCGACCTCGGGGGCGACGTGGTGGCGAGGGACGACGAGATCGACAGGCTCTACTGGTTCATGGCGAAGCAGCACAGCATGATGGTCAGGGACCAGGTGATCGCGCGGAAGATGGGCGTCAGCATACCGGAGGCGTCCTTCTACCTCCAGGCCTCGAAGGCCCTTGAGAGGATCGCGGACCACGCCGCGAGGATCGCCATGAGGGCGGAGGCGTTCTCGGGCGAGAAGCTCCCTCTGAAGGTCATGGAGGAGATCAAGGACTACAGCTCATCGGTCCTGGCGGTGCTCGACATGTCCGTCGATGCGTTGCTGAAAGGGGACCTGCAGAAGGCCAACACGGTGGTGGACGAGTCCGAGGCGATCAGGGTCCGCAGGGAGCCCCTGATACGGTTGCTGATGGAGCAGAAGGGCAAGTACGCCGTGCCGTTCGCGCTGGTGATGGAGAGCCTCGAGAGGACCGCCCTGTACTCGGCCGACATCTCCGAAATCGCCATCAACCTGGGCTGCTTGGGGAAGAAGTAGGCGTCCCGCGCCATGGCCACCGCGACCGTAAGATGGCCAGCCAGATACTACCAAAGGCTTAAAAGCTGTTGAGCATATTTACCTGAAGATTCAGCTTCAGACTCCAATGTGTGGAGGATACTTCGATGAATGATGACGACCTCATGAAAGTCAAGGTTTGCTTTATCGGGGACGCGGGCGTAGGCAAGACCAGCCTCATCAAGAGATTCGTGCTCGATGTCTTCGATGACAGATACATCGCCACCATTGGCACGAAGGTCACGAAGAAGATCGTCGAGGTCGAAGAGAGCGGGAACAACGTCAAGGTCATGATGCTCGTCTGGGACATCATGGGTCAGAAGGGCTTCAGGGAGCTTCTCCGGGAGGCCTATTTCTTCGGTGCCCACGGCGCCATAGCCGTGTGCGACATGACCAACAAGGAGAGCCTCGAGGAGCTCAGGTACTGGATCAAGGCCCTGACAGATGTCGCGGGGGACGTGCCGGTCGTGTTCGCTGGGAACAAGGCCGACATGGAGAACGACCGCGTCATCAACGAGGCCGACCTGCAGGAGCTGGCATCCAAGTACAAGACGGAGGCCTTCCTGACGAGCGCCAAGACCGGCCAGAACGTCGAGCCCCTGTTCAAGGCGCTCGGCAAGGCGATGGCCGAGAAGATGGCCTCGAAGTAGGCCGCCAGTACCCGTTCCCAGAAGTGATAACAGTCTGAGAATGCTTATAACCTCAGCATAGGCTATTTAGACTTCTGCCGAGAAGAGAGCAGGGGCCAATTGGGATATGGATGGACTTGACAGATCGAGGGATTCGGAGCGTCCGCGGATGCCCGGTAGGCTAGTGGCGGCGCTGTTCGCACTTGTGCTCCTCGCATCCCCGTTCATCCCCCTGCCAGGTGGTCCGTCCATGGACGCCTCGGCCTATTCGCTCCCGAGCTGGGAGCGTGTCTTCCATCTCCACGAGGGCGCGGTGCTGTCCAGCAGCTACTACGACTGGATGAACTCGTCCGACCCATACAACCCGACCGCGTACGACTACGACAGCGACGGCCTGGCGGGCATAACACTCAGGAAGTGGAACCCGTCCGAGCACTGGAGACACTTCTGGGTGCTCGACCCGGCCGTGGGCGTCGACGTCCACCTGGTCGGCGACATCGTCGCGAACATGAACGCGCGGTCCAGGGACAACGAGTCCGGGATCATGACCCTGACGTTCTCGGATTCATCGGCCGCCCAGCTCACGGACCCCGCCGCCTGGACGCTCATCGGGTCCGTCGATGTGCCTCTGACCGGGCCTGTGTATTCGGAGTTCAAGCTCTACACGGGGACCGTGACCGGTGTGGACTACGTGCTCCCGTCCAGCCACTACCTCGTCCTCACGGCGCAGCGGGGCGACAGCGTCAACGACGGTCTGGTCATCATGTACGACCAGACCATGTACGACTCATACGTCACCCTCGAGACCGAGGACCTCATCTCGGTCGGCTCCGTCTGGACCGAGGACTCCTCGGCCACCGCCAGGAGCGTGTTCTCCGACGCGGAGACCGTGACCGTGATGGCCAATGTCTCTAACCCGTTCGGCGCCTACGAGATCGTCGGCGCGACGGCCGAGGTGGCCTTCTCGGGCAACGGGACCACAGTGGTCCCATCGACCGCCATGGCCCTCGATGTCCTGGACCCGTCCGCGGTGCCCTACTGGGCCGAGTTCTCGCTCGACCTGAACGGGCTGGCGAGCGGCGATTACATCATCAATGTCACAGCGTACGACCCCCAGGGCGCCCCGACCTGGCTGGACGCGGCCTTCTCGGTCGTGTCCGCGGACCACTTCGGCGTCACACTGCCGGAGTCGGTCACCGCCGGAGCGGAGTTCTCGATGACCGTCGCCGCCCTGAACGCCTCCGGCTCCGTCATCACCGACTGGGTCGGCACGGTGTCCCTCGCGGCGTTCCTGCCGGACATGGCCACCCCGGGCGCCGGCTCGCTCAACATATCCTCAGTCCAGATCACGGTGGGCGACCTCGGACAGGTCGCGTTCACAAACCAGACCTACAGCTACGCCGAGGAGACCATAGTCGTCAGGGCGTACGCGGGAGTACACGAGGGCTGGAGCTCCTCCATGGAGGTCCGCGCGGGCCCCGTCGTCTCGGTGCAGATCGCACCTGCGGGCCTGATTGATGTCCCTGCAGGCGGGTCCCAGATGTTCACCGCGGTCGGCACGGACGCCCTCGGCAACACCAACACCACCTGGCAGCCGAACTGGACCCTCGACGGGACGGCCGGCTCCATCTCGGGCTCGGGCCTCACGATCACATTCACAGCATCGACCGCCGGCACGGCGAACCTGACATGCAAGGATGACGAGTCGAACGCGTCGGCCTCGGTGGAGATCACCGTCGTCGCAGGCTCCCTCGCTAGCATGTCGGTGGTCCCGGCCGGGCCGCTGACCATCCGCGAGGGGCAGTCCCAGACGCTCACCGCGTACGGCTACGACTCCGAGGGCAACCCCGTCCCGATAACGGGCGCGGCCTGGAGCACCGACACCTCCGGCAGCGTCGTCGGCACAGGGCCGTCGGCGGTCTACACCGCGGGATTCGTACCCGAGGTGGGCTCGGTCGAGGTCGCCGTCGGCGCCATCAGGGCGATCGTCGACATCACCGTCATCAACGCGATGAACGGACCCTGGCTCAGCACGTTACCGATCCAGATCGCGACCGAGGACAGTAACTGGACTTTCAGCCTCACGACCTACTGGCACCACACGAACGGCACCTCGGACCTCAGATGGTTCGTCGAGGGCGTGGACACATCGCTCTACATCGTGCTCCACGACCCGGACTCCGTGGCGCTCATGAAGTTCCTCACCCAGCCCGACGCCTACGGGGACGACACCTTCCGCCTGTGGGTCAGGGACCCCGACGGCTTCTCGGCCTACCAGGACGTCCAGGTGAGCATCCAGTCGGTCAACGACAGGCCGAGGTTCGTGAACAATCCCCCGGCGGAGCTCTACGTGACCTTCGACCAGATGTACACGTTCGAATACATCTACTATGTGAAGGACGTCGACACCCCGAAGACCGACCTGGGGATGGCGTCGAGCTCGGCCAACATCTTCTTCGACAGCCTCATCGCGACCTTCCTGTTCCCCGCGAAGGACGGCACCAACAGCTACTTCGAGATCGTCGATGTGACCGTCACGGACGCCGCATCCGCCTCTCTCGCGGACGAGACGAACTCCGACACGATTAGCCTCGTGGTGAGGGTCACGGACGACACCCCGCCGTCCCTCGTCGAACCACTCCCGGACGTCACCGTGTACGAGGGCGACATGGATGTGCTCGTGTTCGACCTGGACGACTACTTCTTCGACATCGACGACAACTTCCTCGTCTACTCCTACGGGTTCCACGACATAGTCATCTACATCAACGACACGACCCACGAGGTCTTCGTCTCCGCGCCCACCGAGTGGTCCGGCTCCACCGAGGGCACGCTCACCGCGACGGACCCGACGGGCGCCCTGAAGACCGACACGATCGTGGTGACGGTCATCGCGGTCAACGACCCGCCTGCGATCACGAGCCCTGGCACGGTCCATGTGCGCTACGATGTGGCGCACTATCTGAGCGCGAACCTCTACATCGAGGACCCCGACCACGCCCTCGACGAGCTCACCGTCGAGTTCGGCGACGCCCATGCGACCTATGTGGAATGCCAGCTCGTCCTCCTGTTCCCTGCGAACCTGACAGGTCCTACGTTCACGGACCCGTACCTGGTCCGCGTCAGCATCACCGTGACCGACCCCCTGGGGGCGCACGCCACGAGCAGCTTCCTCGTGCTCGTCAGCGACGACTACCCGCCGACGATCGCGACCCCGGTCCCGTACTACGACCTGTTCTCCTTCCCAGAGGACACCTACCTGAACGGCTCGCTCGACCTCTCCATACTGTTCGAGGACCAGGACGACGACGGGCTCGCGTTCTTCGCATCCAACTACACGGACATCTACCCGGTGATCTATGATGACGGGGTCGTCAACTTCACGGCCGGCGTCAACTGGTCCGGGTCGGAGCAGATCACGTTCATGGCGGTCGACCCCCACGGGGCCTGGTCGTCCTGGATGGCCACGGTCGTGGTCATACCGGTCAACGACGCGCCCGTGGCGTACGCCATACCGGACCGCATCGTGACGGGCGGGCCCAGGAGCATGCAGTACCTGCTGAGCTCGTACTTCTACGACAGCGAGACGCCCGTCGAGGAGCTCCGCATCGTCGTTGAGCAGTCGGCCAACGCCGAGATCGTCGGCGGGACACTCTACGTGAACCTCCCGGACGGCATCGATGTCATAACGGTCACGGTCTACGCGGTCGACTCCGACGGCGTGCGCTCCAACGAGGTCACGTTCGAGATCGGCGTGAAGAAGACCATGGCCCAGCTCATCGGATATCCGTTCTCGCTGCCGCTCGTGCTGCTCGCAGCCGCGGTCGCGGGGTACTTCGGGATGAAGCTGATCCCGAGGCCCTACGCGCTCGAGAACGTGTTCCTGATACACAACGACGGCAGGCTCATAGCCCATGTGACCAAGGAGGAGAACACCACCATCGACAAGGATGTCGTGAGCGCGATGTTCACCGCGGTCCAGGAGTTCGTCAAGGACTCCTTCCAACAGGGCGAGGTCGGGCTCAAGAAGCTGGAGATCGGTGACAAGAGCATCCTGATCGAGAAGGGGCGGTCCGTGTACATCGCGATGATATACAAGGGCTGGCCGCCAAAGGACGTCTTCGAGACGCTCACCATGCTCATGCGCGACATCGAGGAGCGCTACAAGGGCCGGATCGAGCGCTGGAACGGTATGATGAAGTCCCTCAAGGGCGTCGAGCAGATGCTCCAGGCCTACATGTCCGCGACGTTCAAGCCCGGCGTCTGGCAGACCGAGGAGGATGGCATGCGCGAGGAGGAGTGGGTCGACATCCTGGACAAGGAGGCCTAGGCCGGCCCGGCCCATTCGGCCGCACGCCGTCCCGTCGCCATCTCCACTGTCTTCGGACGGTGTTCTTCCGCTAGACCTCCCACGGCAACGCTAATCACGAGGCATCGCAATCACCCCACACCTCTTCCGCCATGCATGGACGACCACCATGCCTTGTCGGCGCAGGAGGACCGGGTTGGACCACGATGACTGCTTATTCCAGGCTGATGGGGAAGTACCGCGAGATCGTGTTGATTGATTCGACCTCCAGACTGCTGGACTGGGACCTCGAGACGCACATGCCGCCCCAGGGCCTGGCCCTCAGGGCCGACCAGCTGGGACTCCTGAAGCGCCTGAGGCACCGGATGCTCACCAGCGACGAGCTGGCTCGTCTGGTCAAGGAGTCGGAGGCCGAGGTTGACGCTTCGGAGGAGGTTCGGTCGCGGAACCTGTACCTGCTGAGGAGGGAGCGCGAGATAGCCGTGAGCGTCCCCGAGGACCTGGTGGCTGCCCTGGCCAACCAGACCGCCATCTCCCGGGACGCATGGATGAAGGCGCGGGCCGCCCGCGACTGGAAGGTCTTCGAGCCCGAGTTCCAGAAGGTCGTGGACCTCAGCATCGCCTGCGCGGAGGCCACCATGGATGCCAGGGACGCATCCTGCGTCTACGACGCCATGATCGACGACTACGAGATGGGCATGACGAACGGGCAGGTGGCCGACCTGCTGGGCGGGCTGAGGATGTCGCTCGCGCCTCTGGTGAGGAAGTACAGCGAGGCGTCCCGCGATGTGGACCCGTCGTGCATCAGGCGCGCGGTCCCCTTGGCGGTCCAGCGCGAGGTTGTCAGGGACGCGGTCGGCCTCATCGGCTACGACACGACCTCGGAAAAGGCCAGAGGCAGGATGGACGACACCACGCACCCGTTCACCACGGGCATGTTCGACGATGTCAGGATCGCCCTGAGGTACCGCGAGGACGGCCTCATCGACTCCCTGCTCGGCGGGATGCACGAGGCGGGACACGCGATGTACGACCAGAACATAAACCACGACTGGATGTACCAGCCGGTCGGGAGCGCCGCGAGCATGGGGGTGCACGAGGCCATGTCCCGGTTCAACGAGAACATCATCGGGCTCTCCAGGGGCTTCTGGACGTTCTACCTGCCCCGGCTCAAGGGCATGACCGGCAGCGCCTTCTCGGACCTCCAACTCGACGACCTGCTCCGTGCGGTCAACAAGGTGGAGCCCTCGAAGACGCGCGTTGCCGCGGACGAGGTCACCTACGCCCTTCACATAGCCATCAGGTTCGAGATCGAGCGCGAGCTGTTCGCGGGCAGGCTCAAGGTGTCCGAGATACCGCACATGTGGAACGACCTCTACGACAAGTACCTGCAGGTGCGGTTCGACGACGACGCGGAGGGCGTGCTCCAGGACATCCACTGGAGCGCGGGTGCCTTCGGCTACTGGCAGAGCTACGCCATGGGCAATGTGTACGGCAGCATGTTCCTGCGGGAGCTGGAGAAGGACATCCCGGGATGGGCTGACGAGGCTGCGAACGGCCGACCGGGGGTCGCGGTCACCTGGCTGAAGGACCATGTCCAGCACTGGGGGGCCCTCTACACCCCTGAAGCCCTCACAATGAAGGTCACGGGTTCGTCGCTGACGCCGGAGCCGTTCGTCAGGTACCTGGAGATGAAGCACTCGGCGCTCTGGGGATAGGCAGCCGCCTCATCCTCCGTCCAGGACCACCTGACGCACACCTTATAACTGCGTTTTGTGCAGGCCGCCCCACGTCCTGGCATGGGCATGCATCCTCTGTCCCAGAGGGCCTGATATCCGCATGCATCGAAAAGGCTTATACAGGGACCACATCATCACATCCACCCAGATGTCGAGTTCGAACGGCCAGTCTGTGACCGTCACGCTCCGGCGCGACCTGGGGCTTTTCGACGTGACGATGATAGGCGTGGGGGCCATGATCGGCACGAGCCTATTCGTGCTCATCGGCGTGGTCGCCAACGAGGTCGGGGCAGCGGCCATGCTCGTGTTCGCGCTCAACGGCTTCGTCGCGCTCTTCACGGCAGGCACGTACGCCGAGCTGGGGTCGACTTTCCCAGAGGCGGGCGGGGGGTACCTGTGGGCCAAGAAGTCGCTGCGCCACCCTGCAGCCTTCATGTCCGGCTGGATGTCCTGGTTCGGACACACGGTCGCGTGCAGCTACTACGCCCTCGGGATGGGCTACGCCATGTTCGCCCTGTTCAGCGTGATGAACATCGACCTCTTTGGGCTGGGCGAGGAAGCCATCATCAAGCTCTTCGCGGCGGCGGCGATCCTGTTCTTCGTGGGCGTCAACTACGCCGGTGTCGGCGCCACTGGCAAGGCCGGCGGCTCGATCACGATCATCCAGATCCTCATCGTGTCGTTCTTCATCTCGTTCGCGGTCATCTACGCGCTCGACATGCGGGGCATACACTTCCTCGACTCGTTCAAGGACGCCCTGCCCGCCGGGAACGGGATGACGGACATATTCATGGTCATGGGGTTCACGTTCATCGCCTTCGAGGGCTACGAGATCATCGTCCAGTGCGGCGAGGAGGTCAAGGACCCCAAGCGGAACATCCCGCGGGCGATCTTCGTATCGGTGGTGGTCGCGGCCCTGCTGTACGTCGCGGTGACCTTCGCCTGCCTGGTCAACTTCAGCCCGGAGTGGCTCGGTGCGGAGGGCGAGAACGCGGTCATCGAGGCGGCGAAGGACATCATACCGTATGTCGGCGGCCCCCTGGTCATATTCGGCGGGATACTCTCGGCCATGGCCGCGCTCAACGCCACCGTCTTCTCGTCGTCCCGCGTCAGCTTCGCCATGGGCAGGGACGGCTCGCTCCCGAAGGTGTTCGGGAGGATACACCGCGTCCGGAGGATACCGCACCAGGCGCTGTTCATCACGGGTTTCATCATGATGTTCATGGCCCTGTTCTTCCCCCTGACCCTCATCGTGGGGGCGGCATCCATCATGTTCCTGCTGCTGTTCGCGATGGCGAACCTCGCGTCGCTCAAGCTCAGGAGCAGGCTCACCGAGATAGACATGGGCTTCAAGACGCCGTTCTTCCCGCTCTTCCCAGCCGTCGGACTCGTGTCCACTCTGGGCATGGCCGCCTTCATGTGGTGGTTCATGCCCGACGCCTGGTACATCGCCGCGGTATGGATCGGCCTCGGCTTCGGCCTCTCCGCGTTCGCCAAGCCGACCGATGAGGCCGAGGTCGCGTCGATCGTGGACCGCAAGAGGATCCCGCAGAAGCCCCTGTCGAAGGAGCAGATCGAGCGCTACAGGGTGTTCCTCGCGCTCGAGAACCTGGGCGACCTCAGGCTGGTCGAGGCGGCCGGCATACTCGCGAGGTACTTCAAGGGCGAGCTGACGATCAACACGATAGTCGAGGTGCCGAGGGCGATGCCCCTCGAGGCCATCAGCAGGGACTACATCGACGAGATATCGATGGGCCTGAAGAAGACCGCGAAGGTCGCCCCGTCGACCGTCAAGGTCCGACCGGTGGTCTCCGTGTCCTACGACGTCGCAGGCGCCATCGTAGACCAGGCGAGGCACGACGCCGCGAACCTGCTCGTCGTCGGCTGGAAGGGCACCAGGAGGCTCGGGAGGACCATACTCGGGCGCAACCTGGACGAGGTCGTCAGGAAGTCCCCCTGCGACATCGCGATCATCAAGACCAAGAGGCTGGACAAGAACATCGACAACATCCTGCTCGTCTCCGGCGGCTACTTCGAGACCAGGAAGGCGCTCCTGCTCGCACTGCCCATCGCGAAGGAGTACGGTGCGAGCGTCGAGATCCTGACGGTCATCACGGACGAGAAGGCGATCGAGCTGGCCAGGGGCAACGCCGATCGGCTCATGAAGATGTGCGAGAGGGTCAAGGTCCCGGCGGAGCTCAAGACGGTGCGTTCCAAGTCCCTCGTGAGCACGGTCCTGGAGCGCGCCCAGGCCTGCGATCTGCTCGTCATGGGCGCCGGCCCCCAGACCGCCTTCGAGCTCACGCTTTTCGGGACGGTCTATGACCGGATACTCAAGTCTGTGGACGTCCCCGTCATGATGATCAAGACGGCCAGGGTCGAGAAGTCGCTCCCGAGGCACCTCGGGCCGCCCAAGATGTGACCTCTCACTACACGGCCCCGCCGAAGAGCTCATCGAGCGCCTTCCTGGCGCTCTTCGTCAGGTCCATCCCCTTGGCCGCGTCGTAGTCGACCCACTTTATCTCCGTGACCTCCGGGCTGAGCCTCTCCTTGCCGCTCACGGCCTTCGCGAGGAAGTCGACGAGCACGTAGTGGTACCGGACCTTCCCCGCGTCGTCGTGCTCCACGAGGTCGAAGACGTTGATGAGCTCGAGGACCTGGATCTTGATCCCGGTCTCCTCCTCCGTCTCCCTCTCGCAGGCGGTCGAGAGCTTCTCCCCGACCTCCACGAGCCCTCCCGGTATGCTCCACATACCCTCGCCTGGGGGGAATGCCCTCTTGATGAGCAGTATCTTGCCGTTCTTGATCGTGACCGCGCCGACGCCGACGAGCGGGGCGTTCGGGTATTCCCTGCTGGGGTGCCTGTCCGTGTCCTCTCCCATCTAGTCCACCTTCCTTGTCCTGTTCCAGAACATGCGAGCGACCACGGCGGCCATGGCCACCGCGCCGATCGCGGCAATCGCGTAGAGGCCTATATCTCCTTCCCCGGACGGGCCATCTCCCGTGACGGTGCCTATGAGCGCCTGCGTGACCGCGACGATCTGGTCGACCGAGAGCGTGTCCAGCGTGTCGTTCGCGGTGTGGTAGTTGGGGTTCACGGGCATGGGCACGGACCCTGTCAACTGCATCTCCTCGGACACGAGCACCGCCGGATACCCGGCCTCCCAGAAGGACTCGTGGTCGCTGTACCTGGCCAGAGGCGCGACGAATGTCTCGAGTTCGAGCGGCACCGAGCTGCGGTCCACGCTCTCCTCCACATCCTCTGCGAAATCGTCCCCGCTGGATCGCACCACGAGGGAGGCCTTGCTCGCCTCGCCCGTGCGGTATCCGACCATGTCGAGGATCGCGACGCCCTCGTACTCGACGCCCGCCTCGATCTCGCGTGCGACGAAGTACCTGCTCCCGGCCAGCCCGCCCTCGTGGTCGTAGCCGTACTCCTCCGCGACGAACGCCACGAACTTGACGGTCGCGTTGAGTTCCTCGTCCGCGAGGAGCCTGGCGAGCTCCAGCACCACCGCGATCCCGGACGCGTCGTCGTCGGCGCCTGGGGCCGCGAGGGCGTATGCGAGCTCCAACGTGTCTGCATCCTCGTTCTCGGAGTCGTAGTGCGCGCCGAACAGGTATGTCTCGCCCTCGTCCTCGGCAGGTGGCTTCACGGCGACGATGTTCGAGACCAGGATGCCATCGAGGAGGAACTCCTGATACTCCGCATCGAGCCCGTACCCCTCGAACTCGTCGTGGATGTACTGGGCGGCCTGGAGCGTGTAGTTAAGGTGGAACTCCCGGGACTTCAGCTGCTGGAGGGTGATGATCGTCCCTGCTATGCGTTCGCCCGAGACCGACGCTGCCAGGTCCATGGCGAGCGGCGTGGGTCCATCGGACCGTGACGCGCCCCACCCCACCCCGGTCATGAGGAACGCCCCGGTGACCAGGAGTGCCAGACATGCATGCGTGCAGGCGGGCCCGGTGAGCCCTCTCGGACGGATGCGGCAGCGGTCCATGGTGCGTCCCGGGGAACATGGGCAACGAATGATTTAAGTAAATCCAGCCATACTCGACGCCGTGGACCTGGATGGGACGTTCAAGCAGGTGAACAAGCAGCTTTCGGGCGGCCGCATGTCGGTCTCCTTCTACCCCTATGCGGAGCTGCGGCACACCTGGTGGCACAGGGGCGGCGCACTCACGCTCAGGGTCAGCGACTACCTGGACCACGCCCCCGACGATGTCATCGAGGCCTTCGCCTGGTACCTCCTGTGCAGGGCGTACAAGAAGGACTGTCCGGACGGCATGGCCGAGAAGTACCTCGGCTTTGCGAGGTCGCGCGAGCTCTGGGTGCCCAAGAAGGACACATACATCGCGCGTGCCAGGTTCCTGTCGTTCAGGCCGCGGGGCGAGGCAAGGGACCTGCGGCCGGTGTTCGACTATGTCAACGGCTGCTACTTCGACGGGAAGCTCCTGCTCCCGGACCTAGCATGGGCCAAGGAATCCCCGTCCGCGAGGCTGGGCTTCTACTTCGAGGCGTTGAACCTCCTCGCCGTGAACAAGGTGCTCGACTCCGAGAAGGTCCCGAGGTACGTGCTCGAGTTCGTCGTGTACCACGAGCTCCTCCACGGGATCATGGAGGCCAAGGGTAGCCAGGTCCGGCGGATACATCACACCAAGGACTTCAGGGAGCGGGAGCGGCAGTTCTCGATGTATGACGAGGCCGAGAAGTGGCTCTCGAAGCTGGCAAGGTCCAATAAGAAGAGGTCCGGGCACTGGATTGTCCCCCAGGCGTAACAGTGCGGTTCACGGCATGCCAAGGCACTCTCGCCGCCCTGACCCTCCTGGGGGTTGTTTTTTGTTGAGCGCTGTGTTGTCCTCCATACATGTCCCGGCTTCAAGCCGGTTGTTCATGGAGGGACCCACATTCAGCGCGCTGTCGCCTGGTGTCGGAACACTGCATCATGTAGCTCAGCAGCATACTGTTCCAGGCATCCATGGCCAGGCGTTAGCACCGATATATCACTTTCCCTCCGTATCGGCCCGTGGTTCACGGGGGCCAGTGAGCACGGGGCCAGGCCTCCGGCCTCCCTTCGGAATGATTTTTATAGCCGTAGGGCATTTAAAACCCTATGGCCGCGCTGATCGGCTGCTCCGGGTGGTCCTACGACGATTGGGTGGACAGGTTCTACCCTGCGGAGCTGGCGAGCAGGAAGGGGGAGTGGTTCCGGTACTACTCCAGGTACTTCCCCACGGTGGAGATCAACTCGACGTTCTACCGCGTGCCGAACGAGTACATGGTCAAATCCTGGATCGAGAAGGGGAAGCAGAGGCTCGGGTTCGAGTTCTCCGTGAAGCTCCCGCAGATCATCACGCACGAGTCGCTCCTGAAGGAGGGGCCCGAGAAGGCCTCCGCCCAGGCGTCGAGCTTCGAGGAGATATGCATAAAGCCCCTATCCGAGGCCGGCCTGCTCGGAGGGGTCCTCATCCAGCTCTCGCCGTATTTCAGGTCCGAGGACAGGGCGAGCCTCGGGAAGCTGAGGGCGCTCCTCGGCATGCTGGACACGGACCTCTACAGGTACGCGGTGGAGTTCAGGCACAGGAGCTGGCTGAACGATAAGGGGAACGAGATATCCTCCGACGCCGCCGAGGTGCTCCAGGAGTTCAAGGTCGCCAACGTCATCATAGACGGCCCGGGCTTCCCGATGACCCGCTCGCTCACTGCCAAGCATGCGTACGTGCGATTCCACGGGCGGAACTACGACATCTGGTTCAAGGAGGAGGCGGAGGACGACTACAGGATCAACAAGTACGACTACCTCTACACGCACGACCAGCTCAGCGCCTGGGAGCAGAGGCTGTCGGATATCATCTCCAACTGCGACAAGGCCTGGATATACTTCAACAACCACGGGCGGGCCAAGGCCGTCAAGAACGCCTTCCAGATGATGGGCATCCTGGGGATACCGCACGAGGAGAAGGACATAGACATCCAGGACCAGATGACCCTGGGCGGTTTCTCGTGAGGTGAGGCGTCTGCGATCGGGATGCGACCTCAGACGAGCGTGGCCACGCTCGTCCCGTCCTCCCGCTCCTCGACCCTTATCACGTAGTTCATCAGGTCCTTGACGTCCTCGATGTGGGTTATGAGGAATATCTGCCTGAACTGGCTCGACAGCCCCCCGAGGGCGGTCATGACGCTCCGCTTCCTGCTCGGATCGAGCGAGCCGAAGATCTCGTCCAGTATCAGCAGGTTGATCGGGCTCGCCCCCGTCCTGTCCGCAATTATCCTCGAGACGGCGAGCCTGAAGGCGAGGTTGGCCAGGTCCGACTCGCCCCCCGAGAACCTCTTTATCGGGTGCAGCACGCCCTGGTCGTCCAGCTGGATCTCGTAGTCCTCGTCCAGGGACACGCCCGAGTACCTGCCCTCGGTCATGGCCTCCATGAACTTGGAGGTCTGCTCCGAGAGCGTCGGCGCGACCTTGCCTATGAGATGGTCCCGGAAGGTGACCATGATGTCCTCGAGCGCCGCGAGCTCGTCCGAGGCCTTGCGCTCCGACTCGATCGTCCTCTTCACGCGGGCGATGTTCTCGAGCTCCCTGCCCGTCCTGTCAAGCTCGGCGGACGCCTTCTCCTTCGCGCTCTGGTGCCGCCTCGATTCGTCCTTCGCGAGGTTGAGCACGCCGGACCTCGCGTCGAGGTCCTTGATCGCCGCGTCGTACAGGTTCTTCTTGGGCTCCAGCGCGTCGACCATGCTCCTTATGGCCTGCTCCTCGAGCGAGTTCTTACTGATGGACTCCCCGACCTCCCCGAGCTCGTGCCTCGCCCGCCCGAGGTCCTCCTGGACGCTCTTGATCCGGACGAACTCGTCGTGCATCGGCTTGAGCCGGTCGTGCTCCGCCTTGGCCGCGGCGTAATCCTGCTCCGAGAACCTGACCTCTCCCACGGCCTCCAGGTCCTTCCTCTTCTGCGCCAGGCGCTCCCTGGTCCTGGCGAGCTGCTTCTCGGCGCTCTCGACGGATGTCTCGAGCTGCTTCCGCTTCGCGTTCTCCTGCTCGAGCCCGCTCCGCTTCTTCCTGAGGGCGTCCTCGCGCTTGTCGAGCGCGACGAGGTCCCCCTGGAGCCCGCTGATGACCGCGTCCGACTCGTCGGCGGTCTTCCTCGCGGACGCGACATCGGCTTCGAGCTTCTGGATGAGCACCGTGTACGACCCGCCCAGGACGCGGTCGCAGGTCGGGCAGACGCCGTCCTGGCCGGCCGCCCTGATCTCCTGGTGCTTCCTCGAATCCTTGTCCGCAGCCTGCCTCCTCTCCGCGGCCCTGGCCTTGAGCTCCCCCATGCGCCCGGAGATCTCGGCCTTCTTCACCTCGCACTCGACCTTGAGCCGGTCGACCTCCTCGGTCCTGGCCTGGATGTCAGATGGTCTCGCGAGCTGCTGCCTGAGCCCGCTCGCCTCCTCGAGGGCCTTGCCCTCCTCCTTCTCGATGAGCGTGATGTCCTCCCTGAGGTGCTTGGCCTTGTCGCTCCTGCCCTTCTCGGCCTCGAGCGCCTCCCGCATCTTGACGGCCGCGGCCCACGCCTTCTCGGCTACCTCGAGCTCGGGCAGCTTGGCGACGCGCACCTCGGCCTCCCGGACCCTCTGCTGGACCTTCTCCTCGCGCTTCCGCAGCTCGGTGACGGTGGTCCTCTTGGTCGCCAGGTCCTTCGCGGATGAGTTGAACGCGTCGACGTCCTTCTTCAGCGTGTCCCTCTTGGTCCGCGCCTCGTCGACCGCCTTCAGCGCGTCCTTCTCCCTTGCGTCGGAGGCCGCCAGCCTCTCAGAGGTCTCCTTGACCGCGAGCTCGAGACCGGGCAGCCTCTCCCTGAGCACGCCCTCGCGCTCCCTCCCGTCCTCGTCCACGAGGGCGCTCATGGCCCCCTTGATGCGCTCCTTGACCGCCCTCGCGTCGTCCCGGACCAGCTGGATGACCGAGTCGACGCCGTCTATCCGCAGCATCCGGAGCACGGCCTTCTTGCGCTCCCCTGCGCGGGCGTTCTGGAGCGCGTTCAGCTCCTTCTGCCTGGCGAAGACCGATGTGAAGAACGATTTGTAATCCATCCCGATCAGCTTCTCGACCATCTTGCCGACGGGCTTGTCCCCCTCTGCCAGCACGCGCTCCTTCGTGCGCAGCTCGGCCTTCATGGTCATGCTCTTGCCGCCCATCTCGCGCGTGATCCTGTACTCCGCCCCTCCGAGCTCGAACTCGACGGCCGCATAGACGTTCTCGCCCTGGCCGGCGCCGGCGCGCTTGATGCTCTCGCGGGATGTCCGCACGGCCTCCTCGACGTTCCCGAAGAACGCCCACCCGACGGCTTCGATGAGCGTGCTCTTCCCAGCCCCGTTCAGCCCGAGGATGCCGACGACGCCGTCGGGGAACTCGATCCTGAGCTCCTTGAAGCGCCTGTAGTTCCTGAGCTCCAGGGTGGCGATCCTCATTCGTCATCCCTCGTGAAGTACGGGCCGCCCCTTTCGAGCAGGGCCTTCTTCTTGGCCTCCGGCAGGTCCAGGCCGGAGACATATCTCTGGAACTCGTGGGTCAGGGACCCGATCTGGGCATCCTCCGCCTCGCGCCTGGCAGCCGCCTCGGCACGCTCTATCTTGAGCTCGAAGTGCACCGCGCTCGACCCCAGCTTCCGTATGGCCGGCACGTCGAGCGACCTGTAGGCCTCCTGGGAGACGTTCGTGACGACGAGCCGGACGATCCTGTCGTCGATGACCGCCCCGCTGACCCTGTCCCTGGCGGTGGCGAGCACCTCGGATGCGACCATGGTCTTCGCGTCGACCTCCTCGAGGTCGATCATGTCCCTGATCGCGAGCTTGTGGAACTTCATGCCGCTGGTCGCGAGGTTGAGCTCGATGACGCCCTTGTCCTGGTCGACCTCCCCGAACCCCAGCCTCTCGGTCGAGCCGGAGTAGTACATGTTCTCCCGGACCTTCGCGTACCTGTGGTAGTGCCCTAGGGCGATGTAATCGAAATCCGCGGGGGCGGCCTCGACGGGCACGGCCTGCTCGTTGAACTCGTCCATCTTGTAGGTCTTGGACCCGGTTATGCCCGCGTGCAGGACGGCGATGTTGTATCTGGTCTCCTTGGACGGCCTCAGCTCGGAGACTAGCTGGGCCAGCGGCGGTGAGGTCGAGTGCGGGATGGCGTGCACGGTCATGTCGCCGACAACCACGCGCGTGGTCCCGCAGTCGTGGACCGCGTGCATGTGGGGCAGGTGCTCGAATATGCCGAATATGCTCCCGGTCTCCTTCATCTTCGGCGTCGAGTGGTTCCCCGATATGAGCACGGTCTCGATGCCGGCCTCGGAGAGCCTGAGGAGCTGCTTCATGGCGAACTCGATGGCCCGGTTCTGCGGGCGGACCACGTCGAACAGGTCCCCCGCGTGAATGATCGCGTCGGGCTTCAGCTCGATGGCCTTGTCGATGGACTGCCTGAACGCGTTGTAGAAGTCGGCCTCGCGCTGGTTGATGCCCTCGTTGTGGTCCAGCTTCGAGTATGTCCCGTACCCGAGATGCGTGTCGGAGAGATGGACTATCCTCAAACCTGTTCACGCTCCATCTCCGCGATGATCGCCTCGATCTCGGCGAGGTCCGGCGAAAAATCATCTGTCTCGACCTGGGACCCGCGGCGCTCGAAGACCTCGGAGACCTTCTCGTTCACGGTCTGTATCGAGCTGCGCAGTGCGAGGACGATCACGGCGATGATGGCCAGCGCGAACGCGGCGTACAGGAGGCTCTCCTGGAGCAGCGAGTGGAACAGCGGGTAGACGGCGACAAGCCCTATGAGCACGTATATCGCGACCAGGATGGATTTCATCACCCTCGAGGTCGCGTTGTAGCCGACGTACTCGGCGGACCTGGTCCCCAGCATCGCCTCGCTGGTGAAGACCTCCACCAGGCGGATCGAGCGGTAGTATATGCTCCTCAGTGCCGGGTATATCAGGAGCAACGCGCCCACGACCATCAGGGCCAGCATGAGGTTGTTGTCCCCTCCTACCAGCGAGGAGTAGTCGTCGGCGTTCGGGACGAGCAGGGACAGAGTGAGCAGGACGGTGACCACGATGACTATGTTCACGAGCAGGATCGATATGTTGTTCCTCATCTCGTATGATGTGTGGACCGACGACTTCGAGCGCCTCCTCGCGGTCGTGAGCACCAGGTTCAGGTACTGCGTCAGAATCAGGAACGACCTCGGCATCTTCCCCTCGAGCGACCTGGTGACCCTGCCCGTGGACATGATCGAGTAGGGCACTATGAGCGCGGTGATGGTCGTCACGAGCACGATTATGGGATAGACGGTCTCCCTGATCGCGCTGGAGCCGATGGCCGTGGCAGCGATCATGAGCGAGAACTCGCCGATCGCCACCATCCCGAGGCCCGTCCCTATGGCGTTCTTGGAGCCGAAGCCGAACAGGAAGGTCGAGAAGGTGCACGAGAACATCTTGGCCAGGACGAAGACCGCCGTGACGATGAGCACTGGGATTATGAACGCATCGACATCGTAGAACAGCGAGAGGTCGACCAGCATGCCCACCGTGATGAAGAATATGGCTCCGAACAGGTCCCGGACGGGTTCGACCTTGCGGATGACATCGCCGATGTACTTGGACTCCGAGATGATGATGCCCATGATGAACGCACCTATCGCCTCGGTGAACCCGATGTACTTGGCGAAGTACGACATCGAGAAGCACAGCCCCAGGACGGTCACGATCAGCAGCTCGCCCGAGCGCTGCTTGCCGACGTAGTCCACGAGCCTGGGCAGGGCCGCCACTCCGAACACGATCGACGCGGCGATGAAGATCGCCATCTTGAGGACCAGCATGGCGAGTTCGCGGGCGTCGACGCCTCCGGTCGATATCAGGCCGGAGACGGCGGCGAGTATGAGCACGGCCGCGAAGTCCTCGACTATCAGTATGCCGACGATCAGCCGCGCCCGGTCGTTGTCCAGGCCCCCGCTCTCCCTGAGCGACCTCACGATGATCATCGTGGACGCCACCGAGAGGATCGCGCCCAGGAGCGTCGCCTCGAGGGCGGTCCAGCCGAGGGCGCGCCCGAGCAGGAACCCGAAGCCTATCATCATTACGATCTCCAGGCTGGCCGCGGTGATGACCGTGACGCCGATCTTCCGGAGCTTCTTGAGGTTGAACTCCAGGCCTATCGAGAACGTGAGCAGGATGATGCCTAGCTTGGCGAGCAGCTCGACCGAGTCCCTGGCCGATATGACGAACGGTCCGACGAGCATGCCCGCGAGCAGATACCCGAGGATGAGCGGCTGCCGGAACCGGTGGAACAGGATGATGATGACTGCAGCGGCGGCTATGACCACAGCCATGCTCATTACGAAGTCAGTCTGCAGGTCTGCCATTCTAGCTGCACCGTGGTAATTCGTTCCCTTCCGCGGGCATCCTTCTGGTCTTCCGCGGCGCCTCACGCATGCGGTCCCCCGTATGCGCTGGCATGTCGGGATACGACTAGTGTTACATTAACTTTGGTTCTGGCGCCTGGTCACCAGCGGGCGCCCGGACCCGTGCGCATGAGACAATTCAAGTCCGGGTACGGTCATGACCTGCCCGGGATGGCGAACAAAAGGACCAGGTTGTCTCAGTTCCCCGACGACCAGCCCGTCAGGATGAAGCTGTTCGGGCTGGGCAGCGCGGGGTGCAACATGATCGAGGGGGCCCCGTTCCCGACGGTGGCGTTCTCCACGTCGAGTGCTGACATCGCCCGCTCGCATGCCGACAGGAAGATACTCCTCGGCCAGGACAGGCTCATAGGCGCGGCCCACTCGGGCCATTCCATACTCAAGCGCCTCCCGGAGATCGCCGGGCACGAGGTCGTCGACCTGTTCAACAACACGGACCTCGCGTTCCTCATGTGCGGCCTTGGCGGTGTGAGTGGGAGCATCGGCGCGAAGCTGTTCACATCGGTCGCCCAGTCCAGGGGCACGGTGGACATCGTCCTTGCCGCGGTCCCGTTCTCCGCGGAGAGCGAGCGTAGGCGCGAGCTCGCGATGAGCATGCTGCACGAGCTCCACAGGACCTCCGCGCTGTGCATAGAGTTCTCGAACGACAAGCTCTCGGACCTGGCGCCCAACATGCCCATGTCCCGTGCGTTCGGTTTGATGAACGGCATCATGCTGCGGCCGGTGATGGACATGATATCCACCGTCTCGAGGTCGGACATGGGCTTGCTCAGGCAGGTCGTGGGGAACGCCACATCGGGCAGGTTCGGCCTGGGGCTCGCGAGGGGGGACGACCGGGTCGAACGTACCGTGAAGGAGGCATTGAGCTCCCCCTGGTTCGACTTCGATCTGGGCCAGGTGCATTCGGCCATCGCGGTGTACTCGTCCGCGGACCCGTGGGAGGCCGAGATCGGGAAGGTGCTGTCCGGCCTGGAGGCCAGGCTGCCGAACGCGGGCATACTCTGGGGCTCCTACCAGGACGTCGCGCTCGGCGACCGCATCAGGCTGAGCCTCGTGCTCTGCAACAGACCGGCGACATAGTCCGGGCGCCGCTGCGCGGTCCTGGCATCACGCAGATGGTTTGATGATTGAACCATAATCGTCTTTTAATGGTGTTAACAATCACGCCTCAGCGGGGAATCAACGAGGGTATGGAGCGGAGCCAGGTTTAGGCCCGCGCCCCTCTCGCAGAGGCGCGTCGCGGGCAATATGCGGGAAGAGAGACCGCAAAAAGGCAGTCGCACGGTACGCGGTCATGCTGGGAAGTGCGCTGCCGATCCCTCTCACACCGGGGGTCCAGCACCCTTCGTCTGTTTTTTCTTCCTCACAGATTGTGCGGCGCCATCGAGCCTCAGCACCGTGTCGACGTAGATGCGGGCCGCGGGCCCCAGCTGGGAGACGCGCACGGCCTCCTCGGGCTGGTGGTATCTCGCACGGGTTCCGGATTCGCCCGGGCCGACGCATATGATCGGCACCCCGGTCCGCTGGGCGATGATGTTGTCGTCGGCCTCGGACACGCCGCACACGAGCGTCGGCGTGCGTCCCGTGCACGCCTCGACCGCCGCCTTCGCCGCCCGGACCAGCCCTGAGGACGGATCGGTGAGATGGGGTGGGAGTGGGTCCGCCGGTCCGACCCTGAGCCGGATGTCCACCTTGCTTCTCAGGGCGAGCCTCCTGACGACGGCCTCAAGGTCATCCTTCACATCGACCTTGCCGCCGGGGACCGTGCACCTGACGATCTTCAGGTAGCATCTGTCCGGCACGCTGAGGCTGATTCCTCCGCCGTCCATCTTGAGGACCGTCTGCGCCTCCCTCAGGTGGGCGAAGCTGTCGTCCAGCATCCCCTCCACGCTCCTCATCTCCATGTCGTCCAACGCGCATGCCAGCCTAGCCGCGTCCACGACCGCGTTCACGCCCTGTTCGGGCGTGGCCCCATGGGCCGACTTGCCGACGACATCGATGTCGTAGTAGGTCCCGCCCCTCCTGCCGACCGTGATCGCGTCGAGCCCCCCGAACCCTTCGCCGACTATGACCGCCTTGGCCTTCCTGAACTCGCCCTTCTCTATGAGGGCAATCGCGCCAGCGCCGGTGTCCTCCTCGCCCACAGTAGCCTGGAACTTCACCCGGTGGTTCTTGACGGCTCCGGACCTGGCCAGCGCCTTGAACGCGACCATCATCGCCGCGAGCCCGCACTTCATGTCCAGCGAGCCGAGGCCGTAGAGCATCCCCCGCTCGATCTTGGCGTCGAACGGGTCGTGCTTCCAGCCCTGCATGACGTCGACCGTGTCCATGTGTCCGTTGAACACGATGGCCGGGTCGTCCTTCCTGCCGAACTCCGCAACGACATCGGGCCCGTGACCGTCCACGGGTATGGTCCTCGGGGAGAATCCCCAGTCCCTGAGCCTCTCCTCGACGTGCCTGGCGATGTCGAGCTCCTTCGTGTAGACGCTCGGGATGCGGATGAGCTCCCGCGAGAGCCTCAGTACCTCGTCCTCGTCGATGGTGACATCACTGCGCTGCCTGCGAACCGCCTTCCGTCCCATTGCCAGACCCGGTCTGGCATGTGCGGGCAGGCTGAAAAAGGCTCCCTCGCAGGGGGCAGGGATTACCTTCGTACCCCGGACCGCGCGGACGCGGCCGATCTTTCGATTGGCAGGCGCAAGGGTTATCTCCTTGCCAGTTGCTCTTCCACTTGGGGTTCGAGGGAGGATCGGTAGACCATGTTCCGCCTCACGAGCCCGGAGTTCAATGACAGGGGGCCCATGCCGAGGAAGTACACGTGCGACGGTGAAGATGTCTCCCCGCCGCTCCAGTGGTCGGACGCGCCGAAGGGTACCAAGAGCTATGCCCTCGTCTGCGACGACCCTGACGCCCCGGTCATGACCTGGATCCACTGGGTGGCCTATGACATCCCTGGAGCCCGCACGGGCCTGTCCGAGGACGTGCCGCGCAAGGACCTGCTCACGGACGGCACGAAGCAGGGCAGGAACAGCTGGCTCAAGGTGGGGTACGGCGGCCCGTGCCCTCCGCGGGGCAAGCCTCACAGGTATTTCTTCAGGCTATACGCGCTCGACTCCATCCTAGACCTTGCGCCAGGAGCGGACCGCAAGGCTCTGATGGTCGCCATCGAAGGGCTCGTACTGGCCAAGGCCGAGATCGTCGGCACCTACGGGAGGGCGGGGTCATGAAGGTGGTCCAGCTCGGCTGCGGGGTCACAGGCATCGTCTGCGCCCAGCACCTGAACGGCAACCGGAAGGTGGACGAGCTCGTCCTCGCGGATGCGGCTACGAACGCCGCCCACGCCCTCGCCTCGCGCCTCAAGGGGGACAAGGTGTCGGTCAAGAAGGTCGATGCGGCCAGCACGGACGCGGTGAAGCGGTTGATCAGGGGCGCGGACATCCTCGTGAGCGCGCTCCCGAGCGCGTTCAGCATACGGGTCATCAAGGCGGCAGCGAAGGCCGGCGTGGACTACGTGGACTTCTCGATGTCGTGGGAGTCCGTGGAGGCGTTCAGCGACCTCGACCGTCGCTGCAGGGAAGGTGGTATCACCGCTCTCACGGCCATGGGATGTGACCCAGGCATATCGGATGTCTTCGCGCGCTACGCCGCCTCGAAGCTCGATGCGCCGGAGGAGGCGTACGTGAGGGACGGGGACAACGGGACGGCCGAGGGCCAGGGATACTTCACGGTGTGGTCTCCGCTCGAGATGCTGGAGGAGGCGACGATGCCTGCGGCGATCTTCCGCGACGGGAAGATCAGTTACCTGCCCCCGCTGCACAGACGGGAGATCTACGAGTTCCCTCCCCCGATAGGCCCACTGCCCGTGTACAACACATCGCATGAGGAGACCTTCCTGATGCCGAAGTACATCAAGGGGATCCGGAAGGCCGATTTCAAGATCGCGATCGATGACGAGTTCGTGAAGATGGCGAACCTGCTCCGCAAGATGGGCATGGCGAGCGCGGACCTGGTCGATGTCAAAGGTGTCAAGGTCAGGCCGATAGATGTCGTGGCCGCGCTCATGCCGAGGCCGCTCGGGGTCGCGGGGAAGCTCCGGGGCCATTCGGGCATCGTGGTCGAGGTGATCGGATGGAGGGACGGCGCCAAGCGGCGGATACGCCTCTGGACGAGCATGTCGCACGAGGAGTCTCATCGGAGGGCGCGGTCCAACGCCACCGGTTTCCTGGTGGGCACGGGGGGAGCCGTGGGCGCGGAGCTGATCCTGTCAGGGGAGTTCGAGCGCGTGGGGCTGTCCGTCCCCGAGCATCTCCCAGCTGAGTCCGTTCTGCGTAGGCTGCCGGCCAAGGGCCTGCAGGTGTTCGAGGACGATGCGCCAGCCGCCTAGGTCTCGTAGGTGTCGTAGCTGACGATCTCGGAGAGCTTCCGCCGGTTGAACGTCTCGGGCCTCCTCGGCTGCAGGTCGGCCTCGTTGAGCGGGTACCCGAGCGCGAGCATCGCCACGACCGCGTGCCTCTCGTCGATGCCGAGCGCCTCCCTTATGACGTCCTCCTCGAAGCTGCCTATCCAGCAGGTCCCGAGTCCCTCGGCCGTGGCCGCCAGGACCATCTGCTGGAGCGCTATGGTCGTGTCGACGACGTACCATCTGGCGGACTTCTTCTTGTCCCCGCAGCCGACGATGACCACCGGGGTCTCCGCGAGGAACCGGGCGTACTTCCCGCCAGAGAGCTTCTCCCTCGTGGCCTTGTCCCTGACGACTATGAAGTGCCATGGCTGGTAGTTCATCGCCGAAGGCGCGAGCCTTCCCGCCTCCAGCACCCGGGCCAGCGCTTCCTCCGGGACCGGCTTCTGATCGTACTTCCTGACGGACCTCCTCCTCAGAATCGCCTCACCGACATCCATCTTAGACTCCTCCCTTGTGCTCATGACCGCTTCGTGAGGCCTGCGAGCACCTGCAGGGCCTCCTCCTCGATGAAATGCAGCTTGCCAGGGACCACGAGCGAGTGCAGCGGCCGCCCGAAGTCCGCTCCGAGCATCTCCCTCACGGCGCCGGCCCGGACGATGCAGTCAGGCGCCCCCGCCCTGGCCACGACGCACGCGACGGTGTCCTCGTCGACCGCCCGGCGCCCGACCCTCCCCGCCATGTCCAGCAGGAGGTGGAGCCCCTCGTTCGCGGTCATGTACCTCGAGTTCTCCGCATCTATGTCGAGCAGGACGAGCGTGTGCAGCCCGCGCGCGAGGTTCTCCTCGACCACCTCGTACGGGCTCGTGGGCGAGTAGCCTTCCTGGGGGAACGGTAGCGTCGTCGTCCGGCCGAACTTGTAGTGCTGGAGCCCGAGCAGGCCAGGTATCGCCGTCATGGCCGAGACCCCGTTGACCACGGCCGTCTCGATCCCCGCAGCCTCCGCCCTGAGCCTGAGGTCCACATGGGTGGTCGCGGACATCGGGTCCCCGGGAACGAGCAGCACGACGTGCGCGCTCTTCGCAGCCTCCAGGATGCGCGTCCCGTCCTCGACGACCTTGCGGTCCATCGTCTCGACGGTCTTCCCGGCCCGGCGCCCGAGCCTATCGACCGCCCCATCGGACAGCATCGCGGTGTACGATTCGGCGAAGGCCTCGTCGCACCTTCCGAGCTCATCGAGTCCCCGGAGCGTTATCCCGTGCTCGTCATGGAGCCCGAGCCCGACGAACGCCAGCCGGCCCTTCTTCCCCGACATCCATCGTCCGAATGACACCCGCGGTAAAGTAGTCTTCTCCGATGCTCGTCCACAAGGGGCCTTTATTATCCCTCAGGGTGATTTGCAGCCCGATGAGGTCCCTCTGCGTCGTCGTTCCGAGGAAGAAGGCCGAACCTGTCAGGCGCAGGCTGCTGGAGAAGGGCATCCTCAGGAAGGATCTGCACGTGCGCGCGGACGCGAAGAACGTATTCCTCCCCGTGAACCAGCGGGTCGACCTCGGCTTCCCCGTCGAGACCGAGGAGTTCCAGGAGCTTGACGAGCAGGTGAAGGACTATCGGGTCCTCGTCGACCTCCCCGAGGCTCTGAGGCCCCTGCTACCGTCGTCGTACGACACGCTCGGGTCGATCGCCGTCGTCAAGATGGCCGACGAGGTCATGCCCTATGCGACGCAGATAGGTAACGCCATCATAGCGACGCAGAAGGCGATCAGGACCGTGTGCGCGGACGCGGGCGTCGTGGAGGAGTACCGCACCCGTGACATCAAGGTCGTGGCAGGCGAGAGGACGACGGAGACGGTCCACAAGGAGTACGGGATGGTCTTCAGGCTCGATGTGTCCAAGGTCTTCTTCTCACCGAGGCTCGCGAGCGAGCGCGAGATAGTGGCGAAGCAGGTCAGCCCCGGCGAGGTGGTCATCGACATGTTCGCTGGCATAGGGCCGTTCTCCATCCTGATCGCGAAGACCGGTTCGCCCAAGGCCGTCTATTCCATAGATGCCAACCCGGACGCTGTCAGGTACATGCGCGAGAACATCGCGCTCAACAAGGTCCCCGTCATACAGCCCGTGGAGGGGGACGCGCGCGCGGAGGTCACGAAGCTCGAGAAGGCCGATCGGATCATCATGAACCTCCCGCACGACGCGCGGGGTTTCCTGCCCGAGGCGATACGCGCTCTGAAGCCCGGGGGCGTCATACATTTCTACGAGATAATGGAGGAGAGCGACCTCGAAGCCCGGACGCACGCGCTCGCGGACGCGGCGGTCAGGGAGGGCCGCGTGCTCAAGGAGCTCGCGAGGCGCAAGGTCAAGAGCTACTCCCCGACCATGAACTTCTACGCGTTCGACCTGCAGTTCCTCTGACGGGACGTCACTGCTTCTTGTCGCCCACGGGCGCGAGCGTTATCCCGCGCTGTCCGTGGTAGTTCCCCGACCGCTCCTTGTAGGTCTTCTGCGGCGGCGAGAGCAGCTCCTCGAACACGACCTGGGCGAACCTCTCGCCTATCGGGACCTCCACGGGCGCCTTGGACGCGTTGATTGCGGAAAAGGTAAGGTTGCCGTGGAACCCTGCATCGATTCTACCGAAAGAGGACAGTATCCCCCGGCGCACCCACGTGGTCCTGATCCATATCTGTCCGACCAGATCCGAGGGCAACTCGAGGTACTCCTTCGTGCCTATGACGAACCACTCGCCCCCGGGGACGACGGCCTTCCCGTCGCGCACGCGCACATCCGACGACGGTATCCAGATTTCCTCGACGGTCACATCGTACCCGTTGGGGGTCAGGCTCCTTTCGCTGTAGGAACCGATCTTGAGCGTCCCGTCGGCGAGCCTCGCCAGGATGTCAGTGTCTGATAGCACGGCCAATCCGGGTCACCCTTTCCTCGCCCTCTTCGGCCTGGGCCTGTCAGCATCCTTCGCCTGTTCCCTCAGGACATCGGCCGCCTTCTCCGCGAGCCCCTTGAACCGGACGAACGCGGGGGGCCACCTCTCCTGGAGCTCGAGCCCGAAGTTGTCCGAGACGCTCTCGGGGCCGGTCAGGGAGATCTCCCTGAACCCTTTCTCATCGAGCATCCCGTTGACGGGCCCGACCGCGCGCGCTATGCGCGCCCATGTGAAGTTCTCACCGATGCCGTCGAGCTCCTTCACGAGATCCACGATGTAGTCGGTGCCTAGCTTGGAGAGAAGACGGGTGTGGAGCTCCTTGAGATCGGTCGCGGACCTCGTCGCAACCACGCGCAGCTCCTCCATGAACCGGTCCAGCTCGTCCTCGTCGAGTTTTGCGAGCCGGCCAGGGCTGGAGTACATCGATGCCTTCGCCTCGGCCATGATCGCGGGCCCGAGCTCGGCCTCGATCGACCTGAGTATGACGATGCCGTGCCTCGCCAGTGCGGCCTTGGCCTCGGTAAGGTCCTTGACCAGCATGGGCTCGAGGTGGTTCGGCATCCGTCTCACAGTTCGGTGAACCCTGCGACGGTCTTCTTGTCGAGCTTCTTGACGACCTCGACGATGAGCTTCACGCACGCCTCGGCGTCGCTCAGGCTCAGTATGCCCGCGTGGGCGTGGATGTGCCTCGTGGGCACGCCTATGACAAGGCTCGGGCAGCCGGCGTGGGCCAGATGGACCGCGCCCGCGTCCGTCCCCCCCCTCGCGATTTGCGAGAGCTGGTACGGGACCTTTGCCTTTTCCGCCGTTGAGATGACGAACTCGAGCAGCTCCTGGTTCGGTATCATGGACGAGTCGTAGGTCGTGAGGGATGCTCCATAGCCCATCTTCGTTGGCGCCTCGCTCGCCTCGATGCCCGGGACGTCGCCCGCGATGTCGACCTCCAGTGTGAGACAGACATCGGGCTTGGTCACGTAGGCGGTGGTCCTGGCGCCCCTGAGCCCGACCTCTTCCATCGTGGTGGCCGCGCCGATGACCGTGTTGGGGTGCGCGATCTTCTTCTCGGCCAGGGTCCTCACGACCTCGGCCGCGATGAACGTGCCGATCCTGTCGTCGAACGCCTTGCCTATGGCAAGCATGTCCGTGCCCTTCTTCTTGCCATCCCTGTAGACCTTCTTGACCATCGTCGAGAAGCAGGAGTCAGGGACCACCGGGTTCCCGACCCTGATGCCCATCTCCTTGGCCTCTTCCTCGTTCGAGGCGCCGACATCGATGAACATCTTCTCCTTCGTGACGATCTTCGCCCTCTCCTCCACGGTGAGCAGGTGCGGGGGCTTGGCGGCGATGATGCCTGCGACCATCCCCTTCGAGGTCCTGATCCAGACCCTCTGGCCCAGCAGGACCTGGTCGAACCATCCGCCGAGCGGGTTGAATGTCATGAAGCCGTTCTTGTTGATGGACGATATGATGAACCCGACCTCGTCGATGTGCCCGGGCAGCAGTATGACCGGGCTCGCCGAAGTGCCCTTCTTCGAGAATATCAGGGAACCGAGCTTGTCGGTCGTGATGCTGTCGCTGAACTTGGACACATACTTCTTCGTGATCCTCGCCGG
>CAZMPY010000028.1:0-1977 GCA_964568665.1 uncultured Thermoplasmata archaeon
TCCAGGTTCCAGTCTATCTGCACCGGACGGGCAAGTCTCATGTATCTCAAGCTCGCTGTGGTCCGGGGGCATCTCTTGAGCGGGGGCACGGGAGCGAGCGAGTCAACCGGAAGGCGCGGACGTAGTCCTCTCTGGCGCAACTCGGATTTCATCAATGTGTGGACCGCCGAGACCATCTCGGTCCTCGGGAGTCAGTTCTACCTGCTCGCCATCCCGCTCACGGCAGTGTTGCTGCTTCATGCGACCGCGGCGGATATGGGCGTCCTGTTCGCGGTCGAGATGCTCCCGTTCCTGCTCTTCGGGCTGGTCGTGGGCGTCTGGGTCGATAGGAGGAAGCGCAGGCCGATCATGATCATGAGCGACCTGGGCAGGTGCGCCGCAGTGGCCGTCGTTCCATGTGCATGGGCCCTGGACGCGCTCTCGATGCCTGTACTGTATGTCGTCTCCTTCGCTGCCGGGGTTTTCACGGTGTTCTTCGATGTCGCCTACATGTCGTACCTGCCGTCGCTCGTGGACAGGGAGAACCTCGTGGATGCGAACAGCAAGCTCGAGGCGAGCAGATCCGTCTCCCAGACGCTTGGCCCCAGCATAGCGGGCCTTGTCGTCAAGGTCTTGACGGCCCCCTTCGCGGTCCTCGTGAACTCGTTCTCCTACCTTGCTTCCGCGGTCTTCCTCTTCCGGGTCACGCGAGACGAGCCTGAACCCGTGTCGAAAGGCCACCCTTCTGTAGCATCGGAGATCCGCGAGGGCGTTGCGCTCATCGTCCGCGACCCGCGCCTGAGGGCGGTCGCTGGCTGCACTGCGACCGCCAACCTGTTCTGGAGCATAGTCGCTGCGCTGTTCGTCCTGTACGCCGTCGAGATGTACGACCTGGACTCCATGGACATCGGGATCGTCTACGGAGCCGGAGGCGTCGGCGCCGTGCTGGGTGCGCTGCTCGCCGCGGGTTTCTCGAAGCGGGTCGGTCTCGGCCGGTCCATCCTCCTGGGCTCGCTCATCTCAGCGCTCGGCGGGCTCCTGTTCGTCCTGGTCTCCCCTGGGCTGGCCTTCCTGCTGTTCGCTGCTGGCATGCTCGTGTCAGGTCTCGCGAACACAGTCTACAACATAGGCCAGGTGAGCCTCCGCCAGACGATAACACCGGACAGTCAGATGGGTAAGATGAACGCGAGCATGAGGTTCATGATCTGGGGGACGATGCCTCTGGGCGGCCTCCTTGCGGGGTTCCTGGGCGAGGCCCTGGGCCTGCGCGACGCGATCATCGTAGGGGTGGTGGGCGGGCTGTTCGCGGTCCTTTGGATCGTGTTCTCGCCGATCGCAGGGATGAAGGAGATGCCCAAGGCGGATCGGCCGGGCTGACACGGCAGGCGAGGGTGCCCATCCATGGGAAAGGAGATATCCGGGCTATCCAATCCGCTTGCAGGGATTCCAATGATTGTCACGACGTAGCGGCTGGAGCTGAGGCCTCTTGAGACGAGCGACGCGCAGTTCTTGGCGGACCTCATCAACGATCCCGAGGTCAGGTCGAGCCTCGGCGCATACGACCTGATCGCGCCGGTCTCCATCGACTACGAGGAGAAGTGGGTCGAGAACGTCGCGACCCGCAACGACCAGACCCACCTCATGATCCAGACGAGGCGGGCGTCGCGGTCGATTGGCATGGTCTCCACGAAGGACATCAACCGCAGGACCGGTTCGGTCCATGTCACGATCATGCTCGAGAGGGCGAGCTGGGGGAAGGGCTACGGCGAGGAGGCCCTCGGCGCGCTCGTGGGATTCCTGTTCGATTCGATGAATGCGCACCGCGTCTGGCTCAGGGTTGACGCCAGGAACGAGCGAGCCATCAAGTGCTACGAGAAGTGCGGGTTCAGGAAGGAGGGCACGCTCCGCGAGGACAACTTCGCCGACGGCCAGTGGCAGAGCTCCCACATCATGTCCGTGCTCAGCCGCGAGTACGGGGGTGGGAAGCGATGATCCGCG
>CAZMPY010000029.1:0-5818 GCA_964568665.1 uncultured Thermoplasmata archaeon
CGCGGATCATCGCTTCCCACCCCCGTACTCGCGGCTGAGCACGGACATGATGTGGGAGCTCTGCCACTGGCCGTCGGCGAAGTTGTCCTCGCGGAGCGTGCCCTCCTTCCTGAACCCGCACTTCTCGTAGCACTTGATGGCGCGCTCGTTCCTGGCGTCAACCCTGAGCCAGACGCGGTGAGCGTTCATCGAATCGAACAGGAATCCCACGAGCGCGCCGAGGGCCTCCTCGCCGTAGCCCTTCCCCCAGCTCGCCCTCTCAAGCATGATCGTGACATGGACCGAACCGGTCCTCCGGTTGATGTCCTTCGTGGAGACCATGCCGATCGGCCTCGACGCCCGTCTCGTCTGGATCATGAGATGGGTCTGGTCGTTGCGGGTCGCGACGTTCTCGACCCACTTCTCCTCGTAGTCGATGGAGACCGGTGCGATCAGGTCGTACGCGCCGAGGCTGGATCTGACCTCGGGGTCGTTTATGAGGTCCGCCAGGAACTGCGCGTCGCTCGTCTCGAGGGGCCTCAGCTCCAGCCGCTTGGTCGTGACAATCATGGGAATCCCTGCAAGCGGATTGGGTAGCCCGGATATCTCCTTTCCCATGGAGGGGGGGGCCCGCGCAGCATGTGGGCGCGGTCCTCCAATCGTTCCAGTGCGCCCGTCGGCGGCCATGCGATCCACCTAGGCATCATCCGCCGTCGCCGACCTGGTCCCGGACGCGGCCGGCTCGGCATCCTTCGCGTCGATGTTGTCCTCCACCCGCATGATCGACGGCATGAACAGCGCCACGCCGCCGCCCACGGCCATCACCACGCCCGCGAGTACGAAGACCACGGCCGCGCCGAACGCGTCCGAGAGGGGCCCGCCGAAGGCCAGGCCGATCGGCGCCGCGGACACGGACATGCTGGACAGCAGCGAGAACACGCGCCCCTGCATGTCCTTGGGGATCGATGCCTGGAGGACGGCGTTCAGCGAGCCGTTCGTGATTGCGACGGCGAACCCCGCCACGAATATCGCGACGACCGCTGCCAGGAACATCGTCGGAGGGCTGAGCCCCACGGCCGCGATGCCCACTCCGGCGAGCATCAGGGCGACCAGGGCGGTCACGATGCGCCTCTTGGTCCCGCCCCAGACCGCGAGCACCAGCCCGCCTGCGACTATCCCCACGCAGATCGAGGATTGCAGGGTGGCGAACTCGACCACGCCCCCCGCGAACCTCTGGGTCACCAGGATGGGCGTGAGAGCGTCCGCAGGTGCGAAGAACAGGTTCACGAGCAGTATGAGACCAATCAGCTGGGCGGCTCCGGGCCAGGTCTTGATGAACCGGAACCCGTCGCGCATATCCTTGAACGTCGCCCGGACGCCCTTCGCGTCGTCCTTCCTGACAGGCTCTGGTATCCTGATGACTGACAATACCGAGACCGCCAGGACCGCCGTCAGCACGTCGATCACCAGGACGCCCTGCATCGGGAGGACCGCGATGGCGACCGCTCCCATGGGGGGCGCGACGACCCCTGCGAGGCCGACGATCGCCTGGTTCAGGCCCCCCACCCGGGACAGGTGCTTCTCGGGGACCATCATCGAGGTCGCTGCGGCCATGGCGGGCCAATGGAACGCCGAGCCGGAAGCCCGGACCGCGAGGACCGCCAGGACGTGCCAGACCTCGACGACCCCCAGGGCGAAAAGGACTGCGAGCACGACCGTCGCTCCCGCAATGAGTGAATCGGATGCGATCATCACCCTGCGCCTGTGCCACCTGTCCACGAACGTCCCTGCGATGGGGCCCAGCACGATCTGCGGCGCGTAGGCCATTGCGGCCGCACCCGCCAGGACCGTCGCCGAGCCCGTCTCCATCGTCAGCCACCACACGATGGCGAACTGGACCAGCTGGCTCCCGAAGAGGGAGGCGCACTGTCCTCCCCAGATCGTGAAGAACTTCGATTTCCATCCATTGTCGGCTACGGGCCCCGTGACCGCAGACGGGCCTTCGTCACCGCCATCCTTCGACATCGATCGTATGAGATGTGTGCTCACAGGTATTGACCGCGACGACCACAAATGACCGACGGTCGGCCACGGGGAGGCGAGGGGACGCGCCCAGGAAGCTGGGTCTGCCCGCCGGTCGGGAAAGGGGGGACGATAACGGATGAGCACTACGTAATCTATGTAGATAACGGCTAAGAGGGCGCAGACTCTGCCCACGCCTGGACCTTCGGCGCAGGCGACGCACCAGTCCCACCGTCACGGTCCCTGAGGGGGGGTTAGACTGATAGACACGGGCAACACGGGTTTCATGCTGGTCGCGACCAGCCTTGTCATGCTCATGACTCCGGGCCTTGCGTTCTTCTACGGCGGGCTCGTGGGCAGGAAGAACGTCCTGGCAATCATGATTCAGAGCTTCGTCTCGATGGGCATCGTGGACATACTCTGGTTCGCGGTCGGCTACTCGCTCTGCTTCAGCGGCGGGGCGGGAGATGTCTACGGCAACCTGGACCTGGCGTTCCTGCACGGGGTGACCCCGTCCTCCGAGTACGGCGACTTCGAGGGGGGAGCGCACATACCCCTCTATGTGTTCATAGCCTACCAGATGATGTTCGCCATCATCACGCCCGCGCTCATCAGCGGGGCGTTCACCAACAGGGTCAAGTTCAAGGCGTACGTGGTGTTCCTCGTCGGCTGGTCCCTGTTCGTCTACTTCCCGTTCGTACACATGGTCTGGGGGGGCGGGCTCCTCGCCGAATGGGGCGTCCAGGATTTCGCGGGTGGCATCGTCGTCCACGCGACCGCGGGCATGGCAGCCCTGGCGGCTGTCATCTTCATCGGCCGCAGGAAGGTCAAGGAATCGGGACCGCACAGCCTCCCCCTGGTCGCGCTGGGCACGGGCCTGCTTTGGTTCGGATGGTACGGGTTCAACGCCGGCAGCGAGCTCAAGGTCGACCAGGTCACCGCGCTGGCGTTCCTGAACACGGACCTCGCCGCATCCGTCGCCGCGATCACATGGCTCTGCATGGCGTGGTTCTTCGAGAAGAAGCCGAAGTTCCTCGGGCTGCTCACGGGAGCGGTCGCGGGACTGGCGACCATCACGCCGTGTGCCGGGTTCGTGTCACCGGCGGCCGCGCTTGTCATAGGCCTGCTCGCCGGCGTCGTATGTTACGGCGCGATATGGTTCAAGACCAGGAGGCAGTGGGACGACGCGCTGGACGTCTGGGGCGTGCACGGGGTGGGAGGCATCCTGGGCACCGTCGCCCTCGGGGTGTTCGCCTGGAGTTCGATGAACGCCGCGGGCAAGGACGGACTGCTGCACGGGAACCCGGGGTTCCTCGGGATCCAGGCAGGCGCCGCCGCGCTCGCAGCCGCCTGGGGGTTCGTCTTCACCTACATCATGCTGTTCGCGATCAACAAGGTGACCCCCGTCAGGGTCGACCAGACCTCGGAGGAGATGGGGCTGGACGAGGCCGAGCACGGCGAGAAAGCGTACATCTGACGGCGTGCTGGACGGTGCGACCATGGCATGGGACATCGCCTGGAGCGTGAGCGCCGACATGACGGGCGTCCCGACCGCTTCGACGTCCGAGATCGACAAGTGCCACTCTGGCCTGTGCACGACTCGTGTCGAGTGAAAAGGTCAATATCGGGAGGTCCGGTTGAAGGCGAAGGCCTCACGGGCAAGTGCGGGAGGTGCGACTACACCGATGTGTGCAGGGGCTGCAGGAAGCGCGCCCTCTTCAGCTCAGGGGACTGGATGGGGGAGGACCCGGCGTGCACGTACGATCCGCCGCCGGGCGCGGGCCACGCCCATATGGCTGGCAAGTGAGCGACCATCCATGGAAAAGCACAAAGCCGCCGGGCGCAATCAGGGGAGCCGTCCCGGGGTTTAGGAGCTCCGGACAATGTCCCTCGGCGCGGGGCACGCCTTGAGGGCGAAGGTGGGGATTGACTGAGTTGGCTCTCTGACTGCTACAAGAAGCCTCCTCCCAACTCGCTGGAAGTGGGCGGGGAGCGCGTGGGCATCGTGGGCATGGCCGAGATCATGGACAAGGCACTGGACCGGCTCGACCGCACGGACGGCGAGGTCAAGGAGGTCCTGCTGGCGGAGCTCAAGGCGAGGAACTACGTCCCGGGCTCGGTCGAGGACGACTACCTCAAGGCCCTCTGGAAGGAGTTCAGGGACCTGAGCGTGAGGAGGAGGGAGGACGTCGAGATGATCCATCAGGGTGTGCCCAGGTCGGATATCCCCTGGTTCCCGAAGGTCGATGTCTCGAAGTGCGAGGGGTGCAGCTCGTGCGTCGAGTTCTGCTCCCAGAACGTGTTCGCGTTCTCCGAGGGGAGGTCCACGGTCGTCAGGCCGTACAACTGCATCGTGGGGAAGTCCAGCTGCAGGAGCTTCTGCCCGGACAGGGCCATATCGTTCCCGACCCGGTCGCAGCTGAAGGAGACGATCGCCGAGCTGAAGGCGAGGAACGGCACCCAGTAAGGGGGCGTCCACCGGGACGGACGACGACCCCGTGGAGCCAAGGCAGAAGGTTCATCTAGGCCTTCGTCGATTAACCGCATGGTCGTGTGACTAGGAGGTTCCCGGTGATGATGTCCGAATCGGTTTTCAGAGCTGCGCCGGGAGCCGCGTGATCCAGTCCTTTTGGCGTCCGGCGTCCAGCTGCCTAGCAGTGCCCGCATACTGAACGCACCCATACATTCACACACGGACATGCCGAACGATCCATATCTGGACGCCAGCGTCGTCTGGCGCATGAGATCTGGCACCCTGGACCTCCACGAGGCAGGGTACCGAACGACACAGGAGGCCATCCTATCCTCGGGCCTGGCGACCGAGGTCGTCGGCCTGATCAGCTCGGGCAAGGAGGCTGACGTGTATCTCGCCCGATACAACGGAGCGCCCATCGCCATCAAGGCCTACAGGCTCTACCGGACATCGCACCGTGGAGGCGGGCCCATCAAGCTCGACTCGACGGGCTGGCTCGCGGCCCGGGAGTACGAGATGACCAGGCAGGCCTGGAAGGGCGGGGCGCGCGTCCCCGCACCTGCGAGACGCGTCGAGAACATGTTCTCGATGAGGTACCTGGGGGACGGTAACGGCCCCGCACCGAGGCTGCACGATTTCGAACTCGCTGAGCCGGAGGCGTTCCTGACCAAGGTCCTCACGGGCGTCGAGTCGCTCGCGAAGGCCGGCGTCGTGCACTCGGACCTCAGCGCCTTCAACATCCTGGTGCACGAGGACGAGCCCTGGTTCATCGACCTCTCGGAGGCGATCCGGGTCGACCGGACGGGGAACTTACACTGGCAGCGGCTCCAGGAGGCGGGGACGGCGCTCGAGCGTGGGACGCATGCGCTCCGCACGTACTTCAGGAAGTACGACCTGGACTTCGACGCCGGACCGATGATCAAGAAGATCCTCGCGTCCCTCGACAAGTTCGGGGTCCTGGACTAACCCGAACCACGCCTGGCGCTGACGAGCACAACGGCCGGTCGATCAGACCATCAGAGCAATCGTTGTCCCGTCGGGGCCACCCATGTACACGCGGCTGAGGAGATGATCCAGGGGCACCTCGCCGATGACAACCGGGTGCCGGCTGACTCCAAAAGACATTCAAACAGGGTACGCGTTGTACCACATGGAATGTTAGCATCGGACATCAACAGGGTCGTCGACGAGTCCGCACGAAAGCTCCTCCAGAGCTCGTCGCCGTCCGTCAGGTACTGGGCGCTCGTGGACATCGTGCATAAGGACCGCGAGGACCACGCGGTACAGCGCGTCCTCGAGGAGTGCAAGACATACCCCCTGATGCTGAGGCAGATAAAGAGCATA